>NZ_CEEDEB010000006.1:0-296279 GCF_979253795.1 Roseateles sp. AC306 | reverse complement strand
TGGTGACTTTCTTCTGGCCCCGCAGAAGAAAGTTACCCGGCCGCCGGGACGGACTCCCGGCAATGCAGCGAGCAGCCACTCTCTTCGCAGAGGCAAACAAGAAGGCCGCCTTCTTCGCCCTCCGCATGCCCAACTGCAAAACGCTTCGTTCCCTAACTCGACACCCCTGCGCACACTCAAGACTCCCCATCCAGGAGTCCCCATGAGCATCACCGCCATCAACGTCCGCAACCAGTTCCGCGGCACCATCAAGGAAATCATCGAAGGCCCGGTTGTCTCCGAAGTCGACGTCCTCACCCGCAACGGCGACATCGTCACCTCCGTCATCACGACGCGCTCGGTCAAGGACCTGAACCTCGAAGTCGGCCGCGAAGTCGTCGCCCTCATCAAGTCCACCGAGGTGTCGATCGCGACCCTCTGAAGACGAGCCCGCCATGCCCTACAGCCCGCCCCGCGTCCTCATCATCCCCGGCCTGCACGACAGCGGCCCGGCGCACTGGCAGACCTGGCTGCAGGCCCAGTACCGCGATGCCCGACGCGTCACGCAGCGTGATCCCAGTCGGCCCGAGCTGGAGCGCTGGGCCGAGCGTATCCAGCGCGTGCTCGAAGTTGCAGGCGAAGGTGATTGGCTGGCCGTCGCCCACAGCTTCGGCTGCCTGGCGTTGGCCAAGCACCTGGACGACCACCCCGCGTCGCCCATCCGCGAAGCCCTCTTCGTCGCACCCGCCGAGCCCGACAAGTTCGGTCTGGCCGAGGCCCTGCCCCACCACCGCCTGCCGCGCCGCTCACGCCTGATGGCCAGCAGCAACGACCCCTGGATGAGCGCCGCCAGCGCCGCCCGCTGGGCCCACCGGTGGGGCGCCAGCTACAGCAACCTCGGCAACGTCGGCCACATCAATGCCGAGGCGGGCTTCGGGCCCTTCCCAGTCGCCAAGAGCTGGGTGGAGGCCGCAAGGGCGCGTCACGCCGCCGAGCAAAGGCCCCGCCACGCGGAGTTCCGCGAGTGGGCCTTTGCTGTGTGAGGCCTACGCCAGCGTTGCCTTGAAGGCCGCCAGCGTGCGCTCCCACGCCAGATGGGCAGCCGCAGGGTCGAAGCGCGGCGTCGTGTCGTTGTTGAAGCCGTGCTGGGCGCCTGCATAGGTGAAGGCCTCGTGGCGCACGCCGGCCGCCTTGAGCGCGGCCTCGTACGCCGGCCAGCTGGCGTTGACGCGCTCGTCGTTGCCCGCGTAATGGATGAGCAGGCGCGCCTTGATGCGCGGCACGTCCTCGGCAGCCGGTGCGCCGCCGTAGAAGGGCACGGCCACGGCCAGCTCAGGCACCTGCGTCGCCACGTGGTTGGCCAGTGAGCCTCCCCAGCAGAAGCCGACGGCACCGACCTTGCCATTGGCGTCCGGCAAGGTGAGCAAGCCTCGCGCCGCGGCCACGATGTCGGCGCGGGCCTTGGCGGGGTCGAGCTTGCCAAAGAGTTCGCGTGCCTTGTCCTCGTCGCCTGGATAGCCGCCCAGCGGCGCCAGCGCGTCGGGTGCGAAGGCCACGTAGCCGGCCAAGGCCACGCGCCTGGCGATGTCCTCGATGTGCGGGTTCAGTCCGCGGTTCTCGTGGATGACCAACACGGCCGGCAGCTTGCCGGTGGCACTGAACGGCTTGACCATGTAGCCCTGGACCTGGCCGTTGCCGTCCGGTGAGGGGAAGGCGTGGCGGCGGGTGGCCAAGCGTGCGTCATCAGGCTTGACCTGCTGGGCGGAAGCGAAGTTCGGGCTCAGCGCCGTGAGCAGCGCGGCGGCCCCCGCAGGGCCGCCGGCAAAGACGGCCGCCTGATCCAGAAAGCCGCGCCGGCTCAGGTCGCCGTGCACATAGCGGTCGAACAAGGCCCAGGCCTGGGCGGGGATGGTTTGCTTATGCATGCAGTGCTCCTTTGGGGGATGGCCAACTGTAGACGCGCCAAAACCGCCCGGCACCACCACGAAGCGCATAACGATATGGCGAATGGTTCGACGACAGAAGTGACGGCGGTTCGCAGAATCGCGCCGCATGAACTTCCAGCAACTCCGTTCCGTCCGTGAGGCCCAGCGCCGCGGCTTCAACCTGACCGAGGTCGCTCAGGCTCTGCATACCTCGCAGCCCGGTGTCAGCCGCCAGATCCGTGAGCTGGAAGATGAGCTCGGCATCGAGCTCTTCGTGCGCGTCGGCAAGCGCCTGACCGGCCTGACAGAGCCGGGCGAGCAGGTGCTGCCCGTCATCGAACGCTTGCTGCAGGAAGCGGAGAACCTCAAGCGCGCCGCTGATGATTTCGCGCAGGCGGGCAGCGGCCGCCTGCGCATTGCCGCCACGCACAGCCAGGCGCGCTACGCGTTGCCGCCGGCCGTGCGCGACTTCCGCGCTCATCACCCGGATGTGAGCCTGCATCTGCAGCAGGGCTCGCCGCAACAGATCGCACGCTTGCTGCTGGACGGTGAGGCCGACGTCGGCATCGCGACCGAAGCGCTGGCGCAATACCCCGAGCTGGTCGCCCTGCCGTGCTACCGCTGGACGCACTCGGTCGTCGTGCCGCCCGACCACCCGCTGCTGGACGGCCCGCTGACGCTGGCCCGGCTGGCGCAGTTCCCCATCGTCACCTATGAGCAGGGCTACACCGGCCGCTCGCACATCGACGAGGCCTTCGCCGCGGCTCAGCTCACGCCGCACATCGTGCTCAGCGCCATGGACGCGGACGTCATCAAGACCTATGTGGAGCTGGGCCTGGGCGTGGGCATCGTCGCGGCCATCGCCTTCGACGAGGAGCGCGACCGCCACCTTCGCGAGATCGACGCCCGCCACCTGTTCGAAGACAACATGACCCGCCTGGCCGTGCGCCGCAGCGCCTACCTGCGCGACTACGTCTACGAGTTCATCCAGACCTTCGCCTCTCCGCTCAAGCGCGAAGTGGTGGACGCCGCTCGCCACGAGCCGGCCCCCGTGCCGGCCGACAGCCGCGAGCCCGTGCTCGCGTGGTCGAAAGCCGCATGAGCTTGCGCCAACAACTTCTTTGCCCAGCCCATTCCTCATCCCTAGAGTGAACCGCTCCCTCCCTAACTCCAAAACCATGCGCCGCCTCCTCACCGCCCTCTCCCTTGCCATCGCCGCCACCGGCGCGCTCGCACAGACCACGCTGCTCAACGTCTCCTACGACCCGACGCGCGAGCTCTACCAGGACTTCAACAAGGCCTTCGCGGCGCAATGGAAGTCCAAGACGGGCGAGACCGTCAGCATCAAGGCCTCGCACGGCGGCTCGGGCAAACAGGCCCGCTCGGTCATCGACGGCCTGGAAGCCGACGTCATCACGCTGGCCCTCGCCTATGACATCGACGCGGTGGCCGACCACAAGCTGCTGCCGCTGGACTGGCAGAAGAAGCTGCCGAACAACGCCAGCCCCTACACGTCGACCATCGTCTTCCTGGTGCGCAAGGGCAACCCGAAGAAGATCAGCAACTGGCCTGACCTGGCCCGCAGCGGCGTCGAGGTCATCACGCCCAACCCCAAGACCAGCGGCGGTGCGCGCTGGAACTACCTGGCCGCCTGGGGCTATGCGCTGAAGAACGGCGGCACGCCGGCTTCTGCGCAGGACTTCGTCAAGCGCATCTACGCCAACACCAAGGTGCTGGACTCGGGCGCCCGTGGCTCGACGACGACCTTCGTCGAACGCGGCATCGGTGATGTGCTGATCGCCTGGGAGAACGAAGCCTTCCTGGCGGTCAAGGAACTCGGTCCGGACAAGTTCGAGATCGTCACGCCCAGCGTGTCCATCCTGGCCGAACCGCCCGTGGCCGTCGTCGACAAGGTCGTCGACAAGCGCGGCACGCGCAAGCAGGCCGAGGCCTATCTGAACTATCTCTACAGCCCTGAAGGCCAGGAGATCGCAGCGCAGAACTACTACCGACCGAGCGACGCCAAGGTCGCAGCCAAGTACGCCAAGCAGTTCCAGCCGGTCAAGCTGTTCACGCTGAGCGAGTACTTCGGCACCTGGCGCCAGGCGCAGAAGGCGCACTTCGACGATGGCGGCGTGTTCGACCAAATTTATCTGAAGTGAGCCCCCGGCCCAGCCTGCCCCGCTGAACGCGGGCGCTCTGGTCCGCCCCCCGAGCGGGCAGCGATGCGTGCGGCATTGAGCCGCACGCACATCGCCATCGCGGGCCGGCTTGGGGCGGCCCTGCGCTCGGCCCGGGATGCACTACGGCCGCGACGAGATGTGAAGTCTTGTTGCTCGCCTCGACAGTGCGCCTCGGCCGGCCTCATCATGGCGCCCGCCATGAGAAACCTCGCGCTCAGCACCGCCCTCCTGTTCAGCTTCGTCAGCCTGCTCGGCTGTGCCACCGCGCCGCCGCCAGCCACCACCGCACACGGTCCAGCCCAAGACACGCTCTGGCTGGACCGTCTCACTTGGGGCGCCAACAGCGCGGACCTCGCCGCCGTCCGCAAACAAGGCCGCGCCGCCTGGCTGGATGCCCAGCTCCAGCCCCACCCACCTGCCCCGCTGCCCGACGCCGCCCAGGCCCAGATCCAGGCACTGGCCATCCAGCAGCCGCTGCTGCCGCTGGTGCAGCGCATGGAGGCCCAGCGCAAGGCGGCCGATGCGCTGACCGACGACACCGCCAAGGCAGAAGCGCAGAAGAACTACCAGCAGGCGCTGACCAAGCTGGCCCGCGAGGCCTCCGCCCGCCAGCTGCTGCACGCCCTCTACTCGCCGCGCCAGGTGCAGGAGCAGATGACGTGGTTCTGGTTCAACCACTTCAACGTCCACCAGTACAAGAGCAATCTGCGCGTCATGGTGGGCGACTACGAGCAGGGGCTGCGCGAACGCTCGCTCGGCACCTTCCGCGATTTGCTCGGCTACACGGCCCACCACCCGGCCATGCTGCGCTACCTGGACAACGAGCAGAACGCCGCCAACCGCATCAACGAGAACTACGCCCGTGAGCTGCTGGAGCTGCACACGATGGGCGTGGGCGGCGGCTACTCTCAGCGCGATGTGCAGGAGCTGGCCCGCGTGCTGACCGGCCTGGGCGTGAACCTGACCGACAACAAACCCAAGCTCAAGCCCGCCCAGGAAGCCCAATACCGCCGCGACGGCCTGATGGAGTTCAACCCCGCGCGGCACGACTTCGGCGACAAGCAACTGCTGGGCATCACCATCAAGGGCCAGGGCGAGGCCGAGCTGAACCAGGTGCTGGACCTGCTGGCGAAACACCCGAGCACGGCGCGCTTCGTGTCGCGCAAGCTGGCCCAGTATTTCGTCGCCGACGAGCCGCCGCCGGCGCTGGTGGAGCGCATGGCCGAGCGCTGGCAGCAGAGCGACGGCCGCATCGCCGAGGTGCTGCGCGCCATGATCGGCTCGCCCGAATTCGAGGCGTCCCTCGCCCGCAAGTTCAAGGACCCGACGCACTACGTCGTCTCCGCCGTGCGTCTGGCCTATGCCGACAAGGTGGTGCTGAACACCGGGCCCATGATCGGCTGGCTCTACCGCCTAGGCCAGGCGCCCTACAACCGCCAGACGCCCGACGGCTACCCGCTCGACGAGAACGCCTGGGCGGGGCCGGGGCAGATGACGACGCGCTTCGAGATCGCCCGTGCCATCGGCAGCGGCAGCGCCGGCCTCTTCAAGGTCGAGGGCGAGGCCAAGGACCGGCCGGCCTTCCCGCAGATCGCGCACCCGTTGTACTACGACGGCATCGCGCCACGCCTGGCTGCTGCCACGCAACAGGCCCTCAACACCGCCACGTCGCCACAGGAATGGAACACCTACCTGCTGGCCTCTCCCGACTTCATGCACAGGTAAGCCCCATGGACCGACGTCTATTGCTGCAACTCGGCCTGGGGGCCGCCGCAATGCCCACCCAGCTCTGGGCCGCCGCGCCAGACTCACCGCGCCTGCTCGTCGTCTTCCTGCGCGGCGCCTACGACGCGGCGAACCTGCTGGTGCCGACGTCGTCGAGCTTCTATTACGAGGCCCGGCCCAACATCGCCATCGCCAGGAAGGACGCCCTGCCGCTGGACGCCAGCTGGGGCCTGGCGCCGGCCGTGGCCGACAGCATCCACCCGTTGTGGCTCAAGGGCCAGGCGGCCTTCGTGCCGTTCGCCGGCAGCAACGATGCGTCGCGCAGCCACTTCGAGACGCAGGACCACATCGAGCTGGGCCAGGCCGACGAAGGCTCACGCGACTTCCGCAGCGGCTTCATGAACCGGCTGGCCAGCGTTCTCGGCGCCGGCTCAAGGCTCGAAGCCATGGCCTTCACCGACCAGGTGCCGCTGATCCTGCGCGGCGACCTGCCCGTGGCCAACCAGGCACTGCGCGACCTGGGCAAGCCGGCCATCAACGCGGCGCAGGCGCAGGTGATTGCCGGCATGTATGCCAACACGCGCCTGGCCAGCACGGTGACCGGCGGCTTCGAGGTGCGCGAGGAGGTGTCACGCGAGATGGCCGGCGAGATGGAAGCCGCCAGCCGGGGTGCCATTGCCGCCAAGGGCTTTGCACTCGAAGCGCGGCGCATTGCCCGGCTGATGCGCGAGCGCGTCACGCTTGGATTCATCGACGTGGGCGGCTGGGACACGCATGTCGGCGAAGGCGGCGCGACGGGCCAGCTCGCCACCAAGCTGGGCGAGCTGGGCCGGGGCCTGGCGCTGTTCGCCGACGAGATGGGGCCGCAGTGGAGCAACACCGTCGTCGTCGTGGTCAGCGAATTCGGCCGCACCTTCCGCGAGAACGGCAACCGTGGCACCGACCACGGCCACGGCAGCGCCTACTGGGTGCTGGGCGGCGGCGTGAAGGGTGGGCGTATCGCTGGCGAACAGGTGGAGGTCAAGGCCGCCACGCTGTTCCAGAACCGCGACTACCCCGTACTGAACGAATACCGCGCGCTGCTGGGTGGCCTGTTCAAGCGCATGTACGGCCTGAACGACGCGCAGCTGACCTCGGTCTTCCCGGGAGCCAGCGCGCGTGACGTGGGGCTGCTTTAACGCGCCCAGCGCTCGACGACCGCCTTCACGCGCTCGCCGAAGTGCTTCGCCGAGGCGATGTCGCCCGGCACCATTTCTTCCGCCGACGCATCGCTGGGCGTCTGGGTGATCAGGCCTGCGTAGCCGCCGAGGTTGTTGATGTCGTCGCGCGTGGCGGCCTTGTGGTTCGGCGCCTTCAGGCCCATGCCGACCCAGATCATGCTGTGTTGCTGGCTGAGCGCATGCAGGTACTGGATGGTGCTGCCCTTGTCGCCGTTCAGCGTGGCCGAGTTGGTGAAGCCGGCAGCGATCTTGTCCTTCCAGACCTGGGCGTACCACGGCTTGCTGCTGGCGTCGGCCACCTTCTTGAACTGCCAGCTCGGGCCGCCCATATAGGTCGGCGTGCCGAAGATGACGCCGTCGGCCGCGGCCAGCGTGGCCCAGTCGGCCTCGGTGATGTTGCCCTCGGCGTCGATGGCGATCAGATCCGCGCCGGCCGCGCCGGCCACGGCCTCAGCGATCTTCTTGGTGTGGCCGTAGCCGGAGTGGTAGAGAACGACGATCTTGCTCATGGGTTGTTCCTCTGCTGTGGGTTGGAGAGATTCAGGCCGCCAGGTCGAAAACCAGGACCTCGGCTTCGCGACCCGCCGTCAAGGCGAGGCGCGATGTTTCGCGAACTTGCAAGGCATCACCCGCGGTCAGGTCTTGCCCGTTTGCGGTAAGCGCGCCGCGCACGACGTGAATGTAGGCAATGCGGCCCGGCGCGAGGTCCAGCTCGGCAGCCTCAGCGCCGTCGAACAGGCCGGCGTAGAGCCGCGCATCGGCATGGATGGTCACCGAACCATCAGCCCCGTCGTTGGCCGCCACCAAGCGCAGCTTGCCGCGCTTGGAATCGGCGTCGAAGTGCTTCTGCTCGTAGCTGGGCGCAATGCCGCGCTGGTCGGGCTGGATCCAGATCTGAAGGAAGTGGGTCGTCTCCTGGGCATGGTTGAACTCGCTGTGCATCACGCCGGTGCCGGCACTCATGCGCTGCACGTCGCCGGGGCGGATGACGCCTGCATTGGCACCACCGGCCTCGCCGTTGCCCATGCTGTCCTTGTGCGCCAGCTCGCCAGAGAGCACATAGCTGATGATTTCCATGTCGCGGTGGCCGTGCGTGCCGAAGCCCTTGCCTGCGGCGACCTTGTCCTCGTTGATGACGCGCAGGGCACCGAAGCCCATGCGTGCCGGGTCGTAGTAGTCGGCGAACGAGAAGCTGTGGAAGGACTTCAGCCAGCCGTGGTCGGCGTAGCCGCGGTCACTGGACTTGATGAGTTGGGTGGTCATGCTGGGCTCCTTGGTTTGCTTGCGATGGAGTCAATGTAGGAGCCGACCGCCCGCTCATCGACAACGGGGCTTGGCGACATCATTCAAATAGACTGAACCCATGTCCACAGCTCAAGAAAAGCGCCGCGCGCTGACCCCCGAAGCCCTGTCCATGATGGACACCATCGCCCGCACCGGCAGCTTTGCGGCTGCGGCCCGCGAGATGGGCCGGGTGCCGTCGGCGCTGACCTACTCTGTGCGCCAGCTGGAAGACGCGCTCGACGTGCTGCTCTTCGACCGCAGCTCGCGCCAGGCCGTGCTCACCGCCGCCGGCCAGGAGCTGCTGGTGGAAGGCCGGCGCCTGCTGCAGGAGCTAGATGCCGTGGCCAACCGCGTGCGCCGCATCGCCACCGGCTGGGAGAGCGAGCTCACCATCGCCGTCGATGACGCCATCGCCCGCCGCGCCCTGTTCGACCTGACCGAGACCTTCTACGCCGAAAAGATCGATGGCGGCGGCCCGCCGCCGACGCGGCTCAAGCTGCGCGTGGAGGTGCTGGCCGGCACCTGGGAGGCGCTGCTGCACGGCCAGGCCGACCTGGCCATCGGCGTGCCGGCGCAGCTGCAAAGCGCGAACATCCACTGCGAACCCAGCGGCGAGCTGGAGTTCGCCTTCTGCGTCGCGCCCCACCATCCGCTGGCGAACCTGCCCGAGCCGCTGACGGCCGGCCAGATTGCCGAGCACCGCATCATTGCCGTCGCCGACAGCGCCCGGCTGCTGGCGCCCATCACCGTGGGCGTGCTGCCCGGGCAGGACGTGCTGACCGTGCCGTCGCTTGCCACCAAGCTCGAGGCGCTGCTGCGCGGCCTGGGCTGCGGCTCGCTGCCGGCGCCGATGGTGCGCCGCCACATCGACGCCGGCCGCCTCGTGCGCAAGGCGACCTACGAAGGCCGGCGCACGGGCCTGATGCACTACGCCTGGCGGGAAACGGGCCAGGCACCCGGCAAGGCGCTGGCGTGGTGGCTGGACAGGCTGCGCAGCGAGACCACACGCAAGGCGCTGCTGGAACAGCACGAAGGTCTTCTGCTCTGATGGCCTACCGGGGAAGGTTCGCACCCTCGCCCACCGGCCCGCTGCACGCCGGCTCGCTGGTCGCTGCGCTGGCCAGCTGGCTGGACGCGAGAGCGCATGGCGGCCAGTGGCTGGTGCGCATCGAGGATGTCGACCGCCCACGTTGCCCACCGGGCATGGACGAAGTCATCCTCGGCCAGCTCGCGGCGATGGGCCTTGTGCCGGATGAGCCGCCCGTCTGGCAGTCCTGCCGCGGCGACCTCTACCAGGCCGCGCTGGACCGCCTGATCGCCTCCGGCCACGCCTACGGCTGCGCCTGCACCCGCGCGGAGATTGCAGCGGCGGCGGGTCCGAAGCCCAAGCATGGCGAACTGGTCTACCCCGGCACTTGCCGAAACGGCACGAACGGCCGCCCGGTACGGGCCTGGCGCTTTCGCGTCGAGGGGTCCATCGACTGGCATGACCGCCGCCGTGGCGCGCAGTCGCAGGACCTGGAAACGGAAGTCGGCGACTTCGTGCTGAAGCGCGCCGACGGCCTCTGGGCCTATCAGCTCGCCGTCGTTGTCGACGACGCAGAACAAGGCATCACCGACGTCGTGCGCGGTGAAGACCTCGCCGACAACACGCCCCGCCAGATCGCGCTGCAGCGGGCGCTCGGCTTCGCCACGCCGCGCTATCTGCACACGCCCCTGGTGCTGGCGGCGGATGGGCACAAGCTGTCCAAGCAGAACGGGGCGGCGGCGGTTGATCTTGCCGAGCCCGTGGCACGGTTGCGCGAGGCCTGCATGCGACTGGGCCTTCACGTCGAAACAGGGTTGCAGCCACTCGGGGACCTGCTGGTGCAAGCCATCGAATGGTGGCGGTCCGTCGGCGCGGCGATTTCCGATTGACCTGATCGCAGCCAGCCGCGAACACCATGGGTTACCAATGCAATGCCGGGCGATCCGGTATGGGTCGCAGGTCATAGCCTGCCCGGCGACAATCCCGCCTTTCTCCAACAGCCCAAGGATTCCCCCATGAACACCACGCCTACCGGCCTTCAATTCGAAGACACCGTCGAAGGCGCCGGCAAGCAGGCGCTGGCCGGCCAGGACGTCACCGTGCACTACACCGGCTGGCTCTGGGTCGACGGCGCCAAGACGACCAAGTTCGATTCCAGCCTGGACCGCAGCGACCCCTTCGAGTTCGAGCTGGGCGCCGGCATGGTCATCAAGGGCTGGGACGAGGGCGTGCAGGGCATGAAGATCGGCGGCAAGCGCACGCTCATCATCCCGGCAGACCTGGGCTATGGCGCACGCGGCGCTGGCGGCGTCATCCCGCCGAACACGACGCTGTGCTTCGAGGTGGAATTGCTCGGCGTGGCCGGCGGCCCCGAGGCCGTCGAGCTCAACCTGCACACGGCCTCCAGCGGCCTGCAATATGAAGACCGCGTCGTCGGCGACGGCGCCGAGGCCACCAAGGGCCAGCGCGTGTCGGTGCACTACACGGGCTGGCTCTACAAGGACGGCCTGCGCGGCAAGAAGTTCGACTCCAGCAAGGACCGCGGCCAGCCTTTCAAGTTCCGACTGGGCGGCGGCGAGGTCATCCAGGGCTGGGACGAAGGCGTGCAAGGCATGAAGGTGGGCGGCACGCGCATGCTGGTGCTGCCGCCGGATCTGGGCTACGGCGCGCACGGCGCGGGTGGCGTGATCCCGCCGAACGCGACGCTGCTGTTCGAAGTCGACCTGCTCGCGGTATAACGGGTCTAAGGCTTCACCCGAAGCCAAATCAGGCGATGACGGTACCGCTGACAAGCGGCTGTCATTCGCCGATGCTGTGATCCGACCCGTCAACTTTCGAGCGCCTCACACCATGTCGATTGACCAACGCCGTTCCCCCCGCGTCGAGTTCTTCCTCGTACCCGACGAGCACGAGCAGTTGCCGGTCTGGGTCATCAAACCCGAAAGCCTGGCACAGGCGCGTGGTGGCGTCGTCGTCAACCTCAGCGAAGAGGGTCTGCAGGTCCTCACCTCGGCCGACCCCGCGCTGGACGCCCAGCACTACGAATTGCGCCTGCTGCTGGGCGAGGACGAGGGCGTGCCCCTCTTCAGCGCCTCGGTGCGCCGCGTCTGGAGCCGGCCGCTGAGCCGCATCGTGCAGCTCTGCGGCTTCGAGTTCGAGTCGCCCAACTCGCAGGCCGAGGAGTTCCTGCGTACGCAGACGGCGCAGATCACCGCGCGCAAATGGGTGCGCTGCGTGCTGGTCGAGCGCATGACGGCGCTGGCCTAGACACTCCGCGTCCGCCCGTCTGGCGAGGCGCACCAGACTGGGTTAGCGTGGCCGCGGGGCATCTTCGCCCGTCACGCCAACGTCCATGCTCGAACCCGACCAACTGCTGCGCTACTGGACCGGTGGCCAATGGGCCGCCAACGTGCTGATGCTGATGCATCTGCTCGGCGCCATGGTGCTGGGCCTGCTGCTGGGCTATGAGCGGGCCTACCACGGCCGCGCGGCGGGCATGCGCACCTACGCCCTGGTCTGCATGGCGTCCTGCGCAGTGACCATCCTCGTCGGCTACCCCGAGCAATGGTTCGGCGGCCACCTGGCGGGCGGCTCGCTGCCGCAATTCACCGACCCGACCCGGGTCATCCAGGGCGTGGTGACGGGCATCGGCTTCCTGTGCGCCGGCGTCATCATGCGCGAGGGCATGAACATCTCGGGGCTGACGACCGCAGCCTCGATGTGGGCCGCGTCGGCCATCGGCATCGTGCTGGGCATGGGCTTCTACTTCGCGGCCATCGCGCTGACGCTGCTGTGCGCCACGCTGATGATGTGGGGCGCCAGGCTGGAGAGCCGCCTGCCCTCCCACCCCGCCATCGGCGTGATGTTGCGCGGCGAACCGGGCCGGCGCTTCACGCAGGCCGAACTGGCCGACTTCGCCGACGGCCTGGGCTACCGCTTCGCGCCCGGCTCGCTGAGCATCGAGAAGCAGGGCGACCACGAGGAATGGCGCTTCGTCTGCACGGCCAAGCAGAACTTCAAGGGCCAGACGCTGTGCCGCTTCACCGGCCGGCTGCATGAGCTGCCCGGCGTGGCCGGCTACCGGGTGACCCACGCGCGCAACTAAAGCAGGCTGACCGCCGCGAGGTTGAGCAGCGAGGTCTCGCGCATCAGGCGCACAAAGTCGGCCAGAAAGGGTTTGGCGGCCAGCCCGGGCGTGCTGACGGCGTAGAGCCGCCCCGTCAGCCCTTGTTCGCCGATGCGCTGGCGCGCCACATAGCCGCGCGCCAGATAGCCCTCCACCGCCCACAAGGGCAGCGCCGCAATGCCCCGACCGCTCGCCACGAGCTGCAGCATGGCCACCGTCAGCTCGCTGGTGCGGCGCGGCGGCGTGACGCCGGCGGGCTGCAGCACGCGGCGCACGAGGTCCAGCATCTCGTCGGGCACCGGGTAGGTGATCAGGGTGTGGCCGGCGAAGTCAGCAGCCTCCAGCCAGGGCCGGGCGAGCAAGGCATGGCCCTTTGGAAGCAGCGCGATGATTTCGAAGCTGAACAGCGGATGCACGACGACGCCGGTCTCGTCGGCATCCACATCCGACACGATGGCCAGCTCGGCGCGGTCCTGGTGCAGCAGGCCCACGGGGTCGGCCTGGAAGCCGGAGACGATGTCCAGCTCCACCTCGGGCCAGCGGCCACGGAAGGCGTCCATCGCCGGCATCAGCCAGTCGAAGCAGGTGTGGCACTCCACGGCGATGCGCAGCTGGCCGGCCGAGCCGTCCACCAGCCGGCGCACGTCGCGGTCGGCTTCGTCGACCTGGTGCAGCACGGAGTCCGCCAGCTTCAGCAACCGCTGGCCGACCGCGCCGAACACCAGCGGGTTGCTCTTGCGTGCGAACAGCTCGGCGCCGTAGTGCTCCTCCAGGGCCTTCAACTGGTGGGACAGGGCCGACTGGGTGAGGTTCAGCAACTGGGCCGCCCGGGACAGGTTGCCAGCTTCGCGCAGCGCGTTCAGCGTGCGCAGGTGGCGCAGTTCAAGCGGAGTTTGCATGAGTCAGGTTTGTGATCAACACGAAAACGTTTCGTTTGATTCATTGTGGCCGAGTACCGATCATCACGAACGAATTTCATCTTCTTTCGAAACGTCATGATCAAAACTCATATCTTGGGCTTTCCGCGCATGGGCGAGCACCGCGAACTGAAAACCGCGCTGGAGCGCCACTGGCGCGGTGAGCTGCCCGCCGCCGGGCTGGAAGCCCAGGCTGCGGCGCTGCGCGCCCGCCACTGGCGGCTGCAGCAGGAAGCCGGACTGGACCATGTCACCGTCGGCGACTTCGCTCTCTACGACCATGTTGCCCACCTGATCCAGCTGTTCGGCTGCGAGCCGGCGCGATTCGGCTTCACCGGCGAGGAGACGCCGCTACAGCGCTACTTCGCGATGGCGCGCGGCATCACGACGACCCACGCACACCGCGAGGCCTGCGGCTGCGGCGGCACCCACGTCGACGGCGTGCCGGCGCTGGAGATGACCAAGTGGTTCGACACCAACTACCACTACCTCGTGCCCGAGTTCGACAGCGAGACGCAGTTCAGTCTGAACGCCGAGCGCCTGCTCGCCGAGGTGGACGAAGCCATCGCCCTGCCCGCCAGCCCCAAGGTTGCGCTGCTCGGGCCGGTGAGCTTGCTCTACCTGGGCAAGAGCAAGCAGGAGGGCTTCGACCGACTGGTGCTGCTCAAGCGCCTGCTGCCCGCCTATGAACAGCTGCTGACGCGGCTGGCCGCACGCGGCGTGACCTGGGTACAGCTGGACGAACCCATCCTCGGCCTGGACCTCAGCCCGGCCTGGCAGGACGCGCTGCGCCTGGCCTATGCGCGCCTGGGCGTTGTGGGCCAGCCGCTGCTGCTGGCCACCTACTTCTCGCCGCTGGGCGACAACCTGGCCCTGGCCTGCGAGCTGCCCGTGGCCGGCCTGCACATCGACGCCGTGCGCGCGCCCCAGGACCTGCTGCCCGTCGCCTTGCGCCTGCCGCTGGACCGCGAGTTGTCGGTCGGCATCGTCGACGGCCGCAACATCTGGCGCAGCGACCTGGACCAGGCGCTGTCGCAACTGAACCAAGCCCGCGAACTGCGCGGCGGCCGGTTGTGGGTGGCGCCGTCCTGCTCTCTGCTGCACGTGCCCTTCAGCTTGCGCCACGACGCCGCGCTGGACACCGAGCTGCAAGGCTGGCTCGCCGGCGCCGTCGAAAAGCTGGACGAGCTGCGCGTGCTCAAGCGCGCACTCTGGGGCGACGACGCCAGCGTGGCCCGCGAGCTGGCCGAGTCCCGCGTCGCCCGCGCGGCGCGCGCCGTCAGCCCGCGTGTGCGCAACGGCACCGTCGCGGCCCGACTCAAGGCGCTGCCGGCCGATGTCGACCAGCGCCGCTCGCCCTTCCCGACCCGCCAGGCCGCGCAACGTGCGCGCCTGCGCCTGCCGGCCTTCCCGACGACGACCATCGGCTCCTTCCCGCAGACGGCGGAGATCCGCGCCGCCCGCGCCGCGTTCAAGCGCGGCGCCCTGTCCGATGCTGCCTACCGAGAAGCCATGCAGCGCGAGGTCGAGCTCGCGGTCAGCAGGCAGGAGACGTTAGGCCTGGACGTGCTGGTGCACGGCGAGGCCGAGCGCAACGACATGGTCGAGTACTTCGGCGAGCAGCTCGCCGGCTTCGCCTTCACCGCCAACGGCTGGGTGCAGAGCTACGGCTCGCGCTGCGTGAAACCACCGGTGCTGTTCGGCGACGTGTCGCGCTCGAAGCCTATGACGGTGGACTGGACCGTCTTCGCGCAGAGCATGACGGCCAAGCCCATGAAGGGCATGCTGACCGGCCCCATCACCATCCTGCAATGGTCCTTCGTGCGCGACGACCAGCCGCGCGCCACCACGGCCTTGCAGATCGCGCTGGCCATCCGCGACGAAGTGGCCGACCTGGAAGCCGCCGGCATCGCCATCATCCAGATCGACGAGCCCGCCATCCGCGAAGGCCTGCCCTTGCGGCGCGACGCCTGGAGCGCCTACCTCACCTGGGCCACCCGCGCCTTTCGCGTGGCCGCCAGCCCGATGAGCGACGACACGCAGATCCACACCCACATGTGCTACGCCGAGTTCAACGACATCCTGCCCGAGATCGCCGCGATGGACGCCGACGTCATCACCATCGAGACCAGTCGCTCCGACATGGAGTTGCTGCGCGGCTTCGGGCAGTTCAAGTACCCCAACGAGATCGGCCCCGGCGTCTACGACATCCACTCGCCGCGCGTGCCTGATGCGGCCGAGATGCTGCGTCTGCTGCGCAAGGCCGCCGAGGTCATCCCGGCCGACCTGCTCTGGGTCAACCCCGACTGCGGGCTGAAGACGCGGGGGTGGGCGGAGACGGAGGCGGCGCTGGCGAGGATGGTGGAGGCGGCGCGGGAATTGCGGCGAGAAGTCCCGCAGGCGGCGGCGCGCGAAAAGCTTTGCACGAGACAACTGGACCAGCCATGACCAAGGACTACTTTCAGCACAGAAGCCGTTTTCCGAAGAATGCTCCCGGGGCTTTCTACACCTTGGGCGACGCCACCTCCGATGGCACTTGGTGCGGGCAATGCCTTTCATGTGGCGTGCCCGAAAACGAAGCCCCCACGCTGCTCGCGCCACTGACTGAGACAGGCTTCGACACCTACTTCGTCAGTCAGCCGGAAACGGAAGAGGAGATCGAGCAGGCCTGTCGCGCGCTTGAGGTGTGTTGCGTTGATGCGCTCCGGTACGGAGGGCAAGACCCAAAAATCCTCGCCCGCTTGAGACGAACCGACTGCTGTGACTACTCAATCGGCGGAGATGGCATCGTCACCGAGCCGTCCCTTGCAAATGAGTCAGCTTCCGCAGAGATCTCAGAACCCGGGAAGTGGTGGCAGCTGTGGAAGCCCTAATCAATCGCCGGATAGTCGCCCAGCCCATCCGGCCACGGCGTCAGGATCTCGAAGCCGTCGGCCGTCACGGTCACCATGTGCTCCCACTGCGCCGACAGCGACTTGTCGCGCGTCACCACCGTCCAGCCGTCGTTCAGCTCGCGGATGGCGGCGCCGCCCGCGTTGATCATGGGCTCGATCGTGAAGATCATGCCCTCCTGCAGCTTCAGGCCTTCGCCTGGCCGGCCGAAGTGGTTGACGTGCGGCTCGTCGTGATAGACGTCGCCGATGCCGTGGCCGCCGTACTCGCGCACGACACTGAAGCCGGCCGCATGCGCGACCTTCTGGATGGCATGGCCCACGTCGCCTAACGTCGCACCCGGGCGCACCTGGCGGATGCCGGCGCGCAAGGCCTCATAGGTCGTGTTGACGAGCCGGCGCGCCAGCACGTTGGCTTCGCCGACGATGAACATGCGGCTGCTGTCACCGAACCAGCCGTCCTTGGTCAGCGTCACGTCCACGTTGACGATGTCGCCCTTCTTCAGCGTCTTGTCCTTGCTCGGGATGCCATGGCAGACGACGTGGTTGGGCGAGATGCAAGCCGTCTTCGGGTAGCCGTGATAGCCGACGTTGGACGGGATGCACTTCAGCGTGCCCACGATGTACTCGCGGCAGATGTCGTCCAGCTGCTCGGTCGTCACGCCGGGCACGACGTGGGGCTTGAGCATGGCCAGCACCTCGGCGATGAGGTGCCCGGCCTCGCGGGCCTTGGCCACCTCGGCAGGTGTGCGCAGCTTGAGGCTCTTCATGCCCGCCCTTCCTTGACGTTGCGCTTGGCTTTCGGAGCTTGAGCCCAGCCGGCCAGGCGGGCCAGGTCCAGCCCGCCCTCCTGCTCGGCGCGGATCAGCAGTTGGCAGATCTCGCTGTGGCTCAGCTGCGGATGCAGTTCGGCCAGCATGCCAATGCGCATCCAGTGCTCGGCCTGGGCGTTGATGGAGCGCGACAAGGCCTGGCTCGCAACGCGCAGGCTCTCATGCATCGGATCGGAGATTTTGACGATTCCCATGTCGCCATCATATACGGTTCGTATACGAAACGTATATACATCAACCGCAAGAGATCAGCCCGCGAGGCCGCTCGCCACCGCAGCGCCCACCACGTCGGTGCGCGCATCGCCGCCCATGTCGGGCGTGCGCGGGCCGTCCCGCAGCACGGCCTCGATGGCGCTCATGATGGCCGCGTGAGCCGCCTCGAAGTTGGCAGCGCCCTGCCCCAGGAACTCCAGCATCATCGCGCCCGACCAGATCATCGCGACGGGGTTGGCGATGCCCTGGCCGGCGATGTCCGGCGCCGAGCCGTGCACGGGCTCGAACAGCGACGGGTAGGTGCGGTCCGGGTTGAGGTTGGCCGACGGCGCGATGCCGATGGTGCCGGTGCAGGCGGGCCCCAGGTCGGACAGGATGTCGCCGAACAGGTTGGACGCGACCACCACGTCGAAGCGCTCCGGGCTGAGCACAAAGCGCGCGGTCAGGATGTCGATGTGGTACTTGTCCCAGCGAACGTCCGGGTAGTCGGGCGCCATCGCTTCCACGCGCTCGTCCCAGTACGGCATGCTGATGGCGATGCCGTTGGACTTGGTGGCCGAGGTCAGGTGCTTCTTGGGGCGAGACTGGGCCAGGTCGAACGCGTACTTGAGGATACGGTCCGTGCCGTGGCGAGTGAAGACAGATTCCTGCAGCACCGTCTCGCGGTCGGTGCCCTCGAACATCCGACCGCCGACCGACGAGTACTCGCCCTCGGTGTTCTCGCGGATGACCATGAAGTCGATGTCGCCGAGCTTCTTGCCGGCCAGCGGGCAGGGCACGCCGGGCATCAGCCGCACGGGGCGCACGTTGGCGTACTGGTCGAACTGGCGGCGGAACTTGAGCAGCGAGCCCCACAGCGAGATGTGGTCGGGCACCTTGTCGGGCCAGCCCACGGCGCCGAAGTAGATGGCGTCGAAGCTGCGCAGCTGCTCGAACCAGTCGTCCGGCATCATCTTGCCGTGCTGCAGGTAGTAGTCGCAGTGGGCCCAGTCGAAGTGCGTGAACTGCAGGCCCAGCCCGAAGCGGCGCGAGGCCGCTTCCAGCACGCGCAGGCCTTCGGGCATGACCTCCTGGCCGATGCCGTCGCCGGCAATCACGGCAATGCGGTGTGTCATCTGTCTGCTCCGGGTGTGTGGTGTGACGTGAGCTTATCGACAACGATAGCCAAGACAATCACCCGATTCATTGACTCCGCGACTACGAAGTGTGAACACGCCAACGGCGCCCCAACTGGAAGACCTGCGCCTGCTGTGCGGCGTGGCGCGGCATGGCAGCTTCGCGATGGCGGCGCGCACGCTGGGCGTGTCCAAGGCATTGATCAGCAAGCGAATCGCCCTGCTGGAGGCTGCCTTGCAGGTGCGCCTGTTCCACCGCACCACGCGCAGCGTGACGCTGACGGCGCAGGGCGAGCTGGTGCTGCAGTGGGCGCGCCGCATCGTGGAGGACGTGGATCTGATGGGCGAGGCCATCTCTCAGGAGCGCGCCGCGCCAGCCGGCCAGCTGCGCCTGTGCAGCAGCACGGGCTTCGGGGGCCGGCACCTGGCGCCGGCGCTGTCTGCGCTGGCTGCGCAGCATCCGCAGCTGGAGATCCAGCTGGAGCTGCTGGACCGGCCGGTGGACCTGGTGGACGAAGGCTTCCTGCTCGACATTCGCGTTGGCCATGTGCACGAAAGCCACGTCACGGCGCGGCGCGTGGCGAGCAACCGCCGTGTGCTGTGCGCGTCGCCGGACTACCTGGCGCGCCACGGCGCGCCGGGCACGCTGGACGAACTGCGCATGCATCGCTGCATTCCCATCCGCGAGCGTGACCAGGACTTCGCCCGCTGGGAGCTGGTCGGGCCCGACGGCGCGGCGTCAGTGCGCGTGTCGGGGCCGCTGTCGGCCAACCAGGGCGGCGTGGTGCGGCAGTGGGCGCTGGACGGCCACGGCGTCATCCTGCGCTCGACCTGGGACGTGCGCGAGGACATCGCCGCCGGGCGGCTCGTGCAGGTGCTACCCGGCCACCACCAGCCGGCCGACGTGTGGGCCGTGTGCCCGTCGCGGCTGTCGGCGTCGGCCAAGGTGCGCGTGTGCGTCGAGTTCCTGGAGGACTGGTTCAGCCGGTCGGGGCTGGGCGATTGAGGCTCAGGCGGCGGGCTTCACGACGGCCGCGTCGTAGACCTGCAGGAACTCCGCCGGCATGCGGCGCGGCTTGCCGCTGCTGATCTCGATGCAGACCAACGCCCAGCGCCCACGCACGAGCGTGACGCCGTCGCTGGCGCGCTTCAGCTGAAAGCGCCGTTCCATCGTCAGCTTGCCGTCACTGCCCGTCAGCCAGGTGCCCAGCACCAGCGCCTCGCCTTCGAAGGAGGGCAGCAGGTACTCGTAATGCCCCTCGCGAATGGCCATTGCGCGGTCCAGGCGGCGGTAGTCGTCGAGTGACAAGCCCAGCGCCTCGGAGTGCGCCCAGCCGGCCTGTTCGCACCACTGCAC
This sequence comes from Roseateles sp. AC306, assembly GCF_979253795.1. Classification (NCBI taxonomy): domain Bacteria; kingdom Pseudomonadati; phylum Pseudomonadota; class Betaproteobacteria; order Burkholderiales; family Sphaerotilaceae; genus Roseateles; species Roseateles sp. AC306. Next base: position 276,483 of record NZ_CEEDEB010000006.1, on the reverse strand, counting down.
ATAGACGGCGTTATTGGTGTGGCCCAGCCCGTCGATGTCCGCAGCCGCCGGCCACAGCGCCAGCGTGAATGGCGACGGGTAGTCCCAGTCAGTCATAGACCGAGGTTTCGGGCCGGCGTGCCAGCACGGCAATGGGCGGTGCCCAGCGTTCGCCACGCGGCTTCTTGCTGGTCACCAGCGTGATCTCGCTGGGCTCGAAGACCTCCACGTTGTGCGTGATCGGCGTCGTCAGCAGGTACTGCGCGCGGGTGCTGCGCAGGAAGTGACCGACGAGCTGGATGTTGCGCACGTCCAAATGGGCGAAGGGCTCGTCGATGAAGACGAAGCCGCCGGGCGTCTCGTCGTCCTTCATCAGTCCAACCAGCAGGATCAGGCTCTTCAAGACTTGCTGGCCGCCCGAGGCCTCGCCGTCGTTCAGGCCCACCTCGCCCTTGCCGTCGAAGTTGAACTTGACCTGCAAGCCGGCCTGCGCGAGCACGGTGTCGTCGTTGTCCAGGTGCGGCAGCACGGCCTCGGCGGTCACGCCGGCCAGTTCGCCCAGCTCAGCGACGTTCTTCTTGTAGCGGCGAACGGTGGCGCGCATCACGTCGATGTAACGCTCGCGGGCATTGAAGGCGGCAATGCGTGCCAACTCGTTGCTCGCACGGCGGTCGCTCAGCTGGGTGTCCTGCTCATGCACCTGGGCGGCCATGCGGGCGTGGCGGTCAACGACGCTGGCGTCCACCTCCCAGTGGCCGCCCTGCAGCTCCTGGTCGACGTGATGGGCGCGGATCTCGGCCTGGCGGGCGTTCTCGAATTCATCACGCAGAGCGGCCAGCGCGATGGGCGTGACCCAGGACTTGGGGAATTGGGTTTTCTGCTTGCGCGACTCCTGCGACGCCTTGCGCAGCGCGTCGCGCCTGGCCTCGTGTTCGCGCAGGCGACCGGCGGCCGAACCCTCGCCATCCTTCAGCGCGATCTGCGCGCCTTCATAGGCCTGCTCGCTACGCGTGGAGTCGCGCAGCACGCGGTCGTGCTCGCTGTCCAGCGTGCTCATGCGCGTGGACGCCTCGGCGCGCGCCTGGCGCAGCACCGGCAGGCGCGCGCGGGCTTCGGCGAATTCGTCCGAGCGCTCTGACAGCTCCAGCGCCGCCTTGTGGCCCACGGCCGCGCGCTGCACGTCCTTGAATTGGCGCTCGACCTCGGCCTGCGCCTTGGCGATGCGGCTCAGCTCGCCGTCCCAGCGCGACAGCTCGGCCTCCAGCGCAGCACGGCGTGAGTCCACGGCAGACGCGCCGAACTGATGGTCACGCGGCTCGACGAAGACGCTGCGGCCGCCGCGGCCGTCGCGGTAGTAGGCGTCGGTGGTGATCCATTCGCCGCCGGCCTTGGCGCCCTCTTCCGTCGACGTGACGCAGCGGATGCCGCCCAGCTGGCGCACCAGCCAGGTCGGCAGCGGCGCGCTCACGTTCAGCGCGGCCAGCAGCGAGCCGGCCGGCGCCTGGCCTGCGGCCTGCGTGTCGGCGACGACGTAGTGGCGATAGCGCTGCTTGGCGGCGATGTCGAAGGCGCGGCCCTCGTCGCTGCGATGCTTCAACACGACGACCCAGCGCGACGGGCGCAGCAGGCCCTCGGCGGCGGCGCGCCAGGTCTCGTCGGCGATCTCGACGCTGTCGGCGACGAGGTGGTGGGCGATGCCGGCATCGTCGAGCGCGCGCTTCATCGGCGCGACCTCGGGCGGCGGCGGCGGCAGGCGCTTGCCACTCAGCTCGCCGAGCTGGGTTTGAGCGCGCGACGCCTTGTCGCTGGCGCGGGTGTAGTCGGCGCGCAGGCGCTCGCGCTCAGAAGCCAGCTCCTGCATGCGTGCGGTCAGCGCGGCGGCGTCGGCCTCCACGTCGGCCAGCGCCTTCAGCTCGTCCTCGCGCTTGACCAGCGCCTCGGCGGGCCGCTCGGCTTCACGCGCCGCGTCGAATGCCGCGCGGGCCTCTCGGCGTTCGCCGTCCAGCGCCTTCAATCGCTCCTTGGCCGCTTCCTGCGCCGTGAACAGGCTGTGCAAGGCCGCCCGCTTCTCACTCAGCGCCTTCACGTCGCCCGAGGCGAACAGGCGCTGGCGGTGCAGCTCGCGCGCGTCGCGGGTGATGCGCTCGCGCGCCTCGCTCCAGCGCAGCACGGGCAGCACCTCGGTCGCCAGGCGCTCGCGCTCCTGCACCTTCAGCTGGTACTGGCGATGACTGTTGACGCGGTTGGCCAGGTCGCTGAGCTGCGCCTGCGTGTGCGCCAGCTCGGCACCGGCCTGCTCCACTTCCTTGCCCAGGTGCTGCTGGTGGCTGCGCGCCTGCTCGTAGCGGTCCAACACCTCCTGGTCGCCGAATACCTCGAAGACGAGGCGCAGCAACTCCTTGGCGCTCAGCTCGCAGAGCCGGTCGGTCTGGCCCTGTTCCAGCGCCAAGACGCGGCCGATGGCGCGCGTGAGGCCGGCGGCTTCCAGCCGCTTCTTCCATGCCTCGATGCCCAGCCAGTCGCGGTCGCCCTTCTCGGCGAGCTGCTCGATCTCGTGTGCGCCGTCCAGGATGGTGTAGCGGCGCACCCAGTCGCCGCCATGGCGCTCGATGCGGCAAGCCAGCGTCACCTGGTCGGCATACAGCAGCGACGAGGCGAACGGCCGGCTGCTGTTCTGACGCGAACGCGGGCGGTTGTCCACCAGCGCGCGCAGCCAGGCCGTCTCGGCGTTGGCATGGCGGGCGTAGGTCTTGTACGTGCGGCCGCCCGAGCACTCCAGGCCGAGCAGTGTGCGCATCGCGTCCAGCAGCGTGGTCTTGCCCGAGCCGTTGGGGCCGGCGATGGTGATGATGGCGCCGTCCAGCGGCAGCGTGACGCGCTGGCAGTAGTCCCAGTGCAGCAGTTCGAGCGATTGCAGGTGGAACATCAGTCGTCGATATGTTGTTGTTCTACTTCTTCAGGGCGCGACACCGGGTGGCCGGCGCGGGCCAGCACGTCGCCCAAAGCGCCGTCGAGGATGCGCGGCGCCAGCAGGTCGTAGTCGATCAGCAGGTCGAGCAGCGGCCCCTCGGCAATGTCCTCGCCACGGCGCGTGACGAAGCCGTGGCGCTCCAGCAGCTTCAGGTTGGTGTCCAGCCGCAGCTTCTTGCCGAGCTGGTCGCCGAAATCGGCCAGCAGGCTGCGGTAGCTGATCAGCGGCGCGACGCTGGCGGCCTGCGGCATGGGCTTGTCGGTGGCGAAGAACTCGCCCTGGCCGGCGTGGATGGCATCGCTGCGGGCCACCTGGCGCTGGCGCTTGGGCAAGACGATGAGCGACCACAGCACCACCAGCAAGGCGACACCATCGCGCGGCAGGTCGAGGTTGTTGTTGGCGGCCAGGCCCGTCTCGCCGAACACCGCGCTTTCGGCCGGGCGCAGCAGCGCCACCGCGATGTGGTCGGCATGCACGTTGTCCACCAGCTGCAGGCCCACGCCGGCCAGCCGGGCGCCGAGCTGATTCCACAGCTCGGTATCGATCAGCGCGCGCTTCACGAGGGGGTGGCTGCGCGGCAGCCAGCGGCGGGCCAGCAGTTGCGCGGCGAGTTGCTGGGCGTCGTCGAGTGGGCTCATTGGGAAGAAGATTCAGGAGTCAACACGCCGCGGCTCATCCATTTGACGAACTCATCGTCCACGGGGCCTTGCTCGGCGGACCAGCGCACCGACCACGGCTGGCGGGCCATGTCGCCGGTGGCGCCCTTCAGGTGACGCGCCTGCGCGTCGCCCAGCAGCGGCAGCAGCTGCGCACGGTAGGCGGCGCGGGCGTAGCTGTCGCCGAGGATGGCGGGCGCCAGGTCGCGCTCAGCCGGCTCGCCGGCCCAGGCGGTCAGCAGCGCCTGCATCTGGTCCATGTCGGGCGGCAGCTGCATGACGGCCAGCTCGCCGGTCGGCGCGGCCTGGCCTTGCGGCAATGCAGCGATCTCGGCCGGCTTGGGTCGGTCGCGCTCGAACTCGGCCTCGGCCGTGTCGACGAGATCGCGCTGCGCCACCAGCACCGGGTGCACCGGCCGCTCCCAGGCGCCCTTGATGAGCGCGGCCAGGTCGCCCTGGCTTTGCAGCCAGCGGCGCACGTCGGTCGTCGTGATGCCGGTGGAGCCCAGCGTCACGCGCTGGCGGTCGGCCTGCTGAAGCGCACGGTTGAACTGGCTGGCCATCGCCAGCAGCCGCGCCTGCGCCAGGCCCAGCTCGCGGGCCAGGCGCTCCAGCCGGGCGTCGCCGGCCGCTTCGGCCTGCGCAATGATGGCGCCCAGCGCCTCGCCGGCCCGGTCCACCAGCGTCAGCGCCTTCTCGAAACGGGTGCGCGCGCGGCGCAGCGCGAACTCGCTGCCGCTGGCGATGGCGTCGGCGAACTCGTCATAAAGCCGCGACAGCTGGGCCAGCAAATGCTGAAGCTGCGCCGGCTGCAAGGTGCCCAACTGGTGGGCACCGGCCACGCCGGCCAGCAGCGAGGCCAGGTCGCCGTCGGGCGCCTGCTCCTGCGTCAGGGGTTGCAGCAGGCCCACGACCTGTTGGGCCAGCGGCGTGACGGCATAGGTCTGCGCGGTCGCGTCCCACGCGAGCAGCTCGGCCTCGCGGAAGCGCTTGAGCACGCCGTCCAGCGCTTCATCGCGCAGCACATGGAAGGCCTGATTCAGCGCTTCCCGCGTGAGGCGCGACTCGCGCAGCGCCATCAGCTCGAAGAACACCCACAGCCGCAGCCGTGTCAGCGCCGCCGAGCCCTGGAACAGCGCCCGCAACGCGGCCTGCATGGCGTCCTGGCGCTCCAGCTGCCACCACAGCAGCGCCTCTGCCGGCGCCGTGCCGTCGCGGAAGTAGTCCTCCACGCGCAGGGCGTCGTCGCTCTCGGGCAGGGAAGTGGGCAGCGGCATGGGTTGGGACATGGGGCGCGGATTATCTGTTCAGGCGGCTGGCGGCTCCGGCCAGCCTGCTTTCCATCCTTTGGGGTTTGCCGCAGACGGCGCTGCGGCTACCCTGCGCGCGCACCCTCCCCGCCCATGCCCAGCTCCAACCCCCATCCAGCCACGCCCCGCCGCAACGGTAGCGCGGCACGGCTTTGGCTGGGCCTGGGCGTGACGGTGCTGAGCTGCCTGCTCAGCCCTGCGGCGGCGGCCCTGGACTGCCCGGCCATGCCGCAACAGGTGTCGCGCGACGCGGAGGTCGAGGTCCGCGTCGGCGTGCGTGGCCTGGGTGGCGCCCAGGGCACCGAGTTGACGACCCGGACCCGCCAGCTCAGCAGTGACCTGCTCGGCCGCCTTCCCCAGGCGGACCGCGTCTACCTCGAACAGATGATGTTTGCCAGCTACTGCTCCGCCGTGCGCGGCGACGCCGCCCTCAGCGATACCGAGCGCGAGAGCCGCGTGAAGGCCTATGCGCGCGAGCTGCGCGCCGCGCTGGCCACGGCGCGCCAGCCGGCGCCGGCAACAGTCGACCGGCGCGACGCCGCGCGCGCCGAGCTGGCCCGGCTGCCGCTGCCCTACACCCCTGCGGCTTTCGTCGCTGCCGCCAACAACAGAAACGCCAAGGTGGTGGACCTCTTCATCGCCGCGGGCATCGACGTGAACGCGGTCGACACCGACGGCGTTCCGGCGCTGGCCTACGCCGGTTCGCACGGTGACCTGCCCATGGTTCGCGCCCTGCTGAAAGCCGGTGCGAAGGCCGATCAGCCTATTCCCAGCCGCTCGGGGCGCCAGTTCTCGCCGCTGAGCTGGACGGCTGGCGGCGGGCAGGATGATGCGCTGCGCCTGATGCTGGCCACGCGGCCCGCGCGCGAGGCGCTGGATGGTGCGTTCATCATGGCCGCAGGCATCGGCCGCCCGCGCACGCTGGACCTGCTGCTCGCCCAGGGCGCAGACCTGAAACGCATCGGCGGGCGGGCACTGCTGGAAACCGCCATCTGGCTGGACAAGGAGCCCGACAAGGTCGCTGCGGCACGGCGCCTCGTCGAGCTCGGCGTGCCGATCGACACCGCCGACGACGACGGCTGGACACTGCTGCTGCAGGCTCTGGCGAATCAACGCCACGAGCTGGCGCGCTTTGCGCTTGAGGCCGGCGCCGACCCCAACCGCCGTTGCAGTTGCAGCGGCTACATGGAGGGCGGCTTTGCGGCGCTGGGCGTCGCGCTGCTGCAAAACGACCCGCCATCGCCCGAGTTGCTGCGTACGCTCCTCGACGCCGGGGCCGACCCGCGTTCGCGCAGCAACGCCGGGCGCACGCCTTTGCTGATCGCGCTGAAGCGGCCGGTCCCGGAGCTCATCGAAGCCTTGCTGAAGGCCGGGGCCCAGGCGAGCGACCGCGACACCGAAGGCCAAACGGCGCTGGGGCTGGCGGCGCAGGCTGGCGCTTCATCGCCCGGGCTGGTGCGGATGCTGCTCGCGGCCGGTGCCGAGGTTGACCCGCGCGACGGACGAGGCGGCACGCCGCTGATGGACGCGGCGGCCGACGGTGGGCTGGAGACGATGGAGGTGCTGGCCCGGGCGGGCGCGGATCTGAATGCGCGCTCGCTGCGCGGCCGCACGCCGCTGATGGTGGCCGTCATCTCCGAACAGGCGCAGGCCGCGCGGTGGCTGCGGGAACGCGGCGCGCGGCTGGAAGCGCTTGACGAGGACGGCCTCGACGCCCAGGCTCACGCCCAGGCCCTGCAAGGCAATCTCAAAGCCCGCATGCTTGCGGCCCTCAAAACGGGAGATCGACCATGAACCCTCAACCCCTCCACCGGCAACACCGCGACGCCCCGAAACGCCAGCTCGCGCTGCACGCGCTCTGCTGGCTGCTGGCACTGGGCGCCCCGGCCGTCCAGGCGATGGACTGCCCCGACCCGCCCAAGCAGCAGCAGCGCGACTGGGACACCGTCGTGCGCACGGAGGTCGGCCGCATCGGCCCGGTGCGGGGCGCCGAACTGGAGGCCAAGGTCAAGAACGTCACCCAGGACCTGCTCGTCAAGCTGCCGAACGCGGACAAGCTCTACCTGGAGCAGATGATGTTCTCGGCCTACTGCAGCGCGCTGCGCGACGACAAGTCCGTCAGCGAGTCCGTCAAGGCGCGACAGATCCTCGACTACCGGCGCGAGCTGCAGAAGGCGTTGAAGCCCTGAGCGCGGGCCGAGGCGCCGTTCAGTGGCTTTGAGCGCTGCCGCCACGTGGCTTGAACCCTGCCGCGCCGCTGGCTGCCTAAGCTGAAGCCATGAAACAGCCCACCTTCTTCCTCTCCCACGGCGGCGGCCCCTGGCCGTTCATGGACGGCGACTACCGCCGTGCGCATGCCCAACTTGAGGCGTCTTTGCAGGCGCTGCCGGCCACGCTGGTGGAGAAACCCAAGGCCATCCTGATGATCTCAGCGCACTGGGAGGAGACCGCCTTCACGGTCATGACCTCGGCCGCGCCCGGCATGCTCTATGACTACGGCGGCTTCCCGGCGCACACCTACGAGGTGACCTACCCGGCGCCGGGCGACCCGGTGCTGTCCGAGCGCGTCGTCGCGCTGATCGAGGCCGCAGGGCTGCCCGCCGCGCGGGATGCCAAACGCGGTTACGACCACGGCGCCTTCTGCACGCTGGTGCCCATGTATCCCGACGCGGACGTGCCGGTGGTGCAGTTGTCGCTCAAGCGCGGCCTGGACCCGGCGGATCACCTGGCGCTGGGACGGGCACTGGCGCCGCTGCGCGATGAAGGCGTGCTCATCCTCGGCAGCGGCTTCAGCTTTCACAACCTGCGGCTCTACGGCCTGTCAGGGCGGGAGCCGTCAGCGGCGTTCGACGGTTGGCTGCAATCCGCCCTGCCCTCGCCTGCAGGCCGCGATGACCGCCTGCAAGCCTGGGCGCTGGCCCCCGCCGCCCGCATCGCCCACCCGCGCGAGGAGCACCTGCTGCCGCTGATGGTGGCCGCCGGGGCGGCCGAGGGCGACACCGCAAGCTGCAACTATCACGAGACTGAGTTCATGGGCGGCGTGACGGCGTCGAGCTTCAGGTTCGGCTGACCTCCGGCCAGAGCAGCCAGTCCAGCTCTGCCGGCTTTGCCTCCGACAGCGGTTTCAGCAACGGCTGTTCGGCCTTCGTCCTCCAGCGCGCCATCGTCAGCACGGGCAGCAGTTTCTCGATCTCGGGCCGGGGCTCGGTGGGCGTGGCGTAGGTCCAGGCGTCGGGAGCCAGCGCCGCCTTTTGGATGAAGGCGATGGACTGCAGCAGGTGCCGGTCGCGCCAGAGGTCGGTGCCTTGCGCACGGCCGTACTGCGCGAGGCGCGTGGCCGCCTCCAGGTTGAAGGCCGTGTAGTGGAAGGGGCGCGTGCGGCCCAGCTCGTGCGGCATGCGGCCGTCGGCATCGATCTGGGGCGCGAGGCGCCGCGCCACCACCGTGGCCAGCCGGGCGCGAGCGCGTTCGGTATCGCCGACGAAGAGCAGGTAGTTCACCAGCTGCGAGTCGAAGAACATGCCATGGTTGTTCTTGGCCGCGTCTTCCTCGATGGCAATGGGGCTGGTCTGCATCCATTGCGTGAACTCGGTGAACCACTGGCGCAGCGCGGTCATGTCCGCATCGGCCAGCGCGCCGCGTGCGTGCAGCAGTAGCGCGGCGTCGACGAGCATCCACAGGTTGCGCGTGTCGATGAGGCCTTCGGCCCGCCCGTCGACGATGCCGGGAATGCCCTGCGCAAAGCGAAGGTGCGGCCGCATGCGCGTGGCCGGTGCGAGGAACCAGTGCTTCAGCGCGGCCACGGCCTTCTCGGCGTGGCTGTCCGGCGCGCCGAAATGGTGGGCCAGCGTCAGGTCCAGCACGTCGCGGCCGAAGGCCTGCATGCGGTCGGCGTCCAGCGCGTCGCCGGCCACCTCGGGGTTGCGCTGGCCGTCGCGGCGCACATAAGGCAGGCCGTTGGGCGTGGCCGGGTTGGGCCACCAGTAGGGGCCCATGCTCATGTAGTCGTTGCGCGAGCCCGAAGGCGGCGTCATGGTCTTGTCGACGACGCTGCGCAGCGGCGCCTTCAGCGCCTTGGCCGCGCGGGCGAGCAAGGCGGCGTGGGCGGACGCGAGCCGCGGGTCGCCGGCGGCGAGGCGGCGGCGCGTTTCGTCAAGCGCGGCGAGGTCCAGCGTCAACAGCGGGGCCTGGCCGGGCGCGGCGCGCGCCTGGCTGGCGAGCAGCCCGAGCAACAGAGTGCGGCGCTTCATGCGGCCTCCTGGCGCAGGCCGCTCTGCGTGTCGAAGAAATGCAGTCGGTCGCGCATGGCGGACACGCTGACGTGGTCGCCGGTGCGCAGCGCCGGCCGGTCGGCGACGTTGATGACGATAGGCCCCGTCACGCTCTGCAGGTTGAGCTGCGACTGCGCACCCATGAACTCGATGGACGCCACGGTGCAGTCGAAAACGGCGGCTGCATCCGGCGCACGGCCGAGCTGCAGGTGCTCGGGGCGAACGCCGAGCTGCAGGCGCGTCGCATCGAGCGACGGCGCCAGCCCCGTCGGCAGCGCGCAGAAGTTCATCGCCGGCGAACCGATGAAGCCGGCCACGAAGCGGTTGGCCGGCCGGTCGTACAGCTCGGCCGGGCTGCCGGCCTGCTCAACGCGACCGTCGCGCAGCACGACGATGGTGTCGCCCATGGTCATGGCCTCGACCTGGTCGTGGGTGACGTAGACCGACGTGGTGCGCAGCCGCGCATGCAGCGCGCGGATCTCCTGGCGCACGGCGCTGCGCAGCGCGGCATCGAGGTTGGACAGAGGCTCGTCGAACAGGAAGGCAGCCGGCTCACGCACCATGGCCCGGCCCATGGCCACGCGCTGGCGCTGGCCGCCCGACAGCGCAGCGGGCCTGCGCTCCATCAGCGGCTCCAGGCTCAGCATGCGCGCGACCTCGTCGACACGGCGGCGGATCTCGGCCGCCGGCCGCTTCATCAGCTTCAACCCGAAGCCCATGTTCTCGCGCACCGTCATCTGCGGATACAGCGCATAACTCTGGAAGACCATGGCGATGTCGCGCGCCTTGGGTGGCTCGTGCGTCACGTCGCGGCCGCCGATGTGCAGTTGGCCGCTGGTCACCTCTTCCAGCCCCGCGATCATGCGCAGCAGCGTGGACTTGCCCGAGCCACTGGGGCCGACGAGCACGCAGAACTCGCCGTCGGCGATGGACAGGGACACGTCCCGGATGACGTCGGTCTGGGCGAAGCGTTTGCCGACGCCCTTCAATTCAATGGCAGCCATGTAACTCAGCCTTTCACGGCACCGGCCAGCAGGCCGCGGTTGAACGATTTCTGCAGGCCCAGGTAGACGAGGATGCTGGGCAGCATGGCGATGACGCTGATGGCGATGAAGACGGCGGGCTTCATCGTCTCGTCGGCGCGCACGGTGGCAAGCGCGACGGGCAGCGTGTAGAGGGCTTCGTCGTTGGTGACGAGCAGGGGCAGCAGGTACTGGTCCCAGATCATGATGAAGCCGAACACCGCAGCGCTGCCAAGCGCCGGCTTGCACAACGGCAGGATGACGTGCCAGAAGATCTGCCAGTCGCTGGCGCCGTCGACACGCGCCGCTTCCTCCAGGTCAGCCGGAATGGCACGCATGAACTCGCTCAGCATGAAGATGGAGAAGCCCCAGCCGACCACCGGCAGGATCATGCCGAGGTGGGTGTCGTGCAGGCTGGCGCCGATGAGTGGCAGCTTGCCGAGCACGATGAACAGCGGGATGGCGATGACCTCGTCGGGCAGCATCATGGTCGACAGGATCAGGAAGCTGACCGCCGCCAGGCCACGGAAGCGCTTGCGCGCCAGCGCATAGGCCGCGAAAGCGCTGACCGACAGCTGCAGCACGGTGCCGAACAGCACGACGACGAGGGAGTTCAGCAGGTAGCGCCAGACCTTGGCCTCGACCCAGGCATAGCGGAAGTTCTCCAGCGTGGGTTGTTCGGGCCACCACAGCAGCCGGCCCGGCGCGATGGTGACGCCGGAGAAGGCCGTCATCAGAAAGGCCCAGAACGGCCCGGCGAAGACGACCAGCACCAGGCCGTAGAGCAGCACGCGCGCTGCGAGGGACAGCAGGGGATGTTTCATCGGCGGCGGCGCCAGGCGAGGTAGACGGCGGTGAGGGCCGCAGTGAAGAGGAAGAGCAGCGTCGACGCGGCGGCGGCGAAGCCGTAGTCCAGCTCCTGGAAACCCTGCTTGTAAATCTGCGTCATGACGACCTCGGTGCTGCCGGCCGGGCCGCCGCCGGTGGTCGCGTAGACCTCGGTGAAGACGCGAAAGCCGCGGATGAAGCCCAGCGTGCAGATGACGGTGATGGCCGGCGCCAGGCCGGGCAGCGTCACCGCCGTGAAGCGCTGCCAGGCGTTGGCGCCGTCGACCGCCGCCGCGTCGTAGAGCTCACTGTTGATGCCGGCCAGGCCGGCGACGAAGATGACGGTGTCATAGGGCACGTGCTTCCAGACATGCATGCCTATCAGCGCCGCCAGCGCCTGCGACGGGTCGGCCCAGAAGCCCTGCGGGGCTATGCCGAACAGCCCCAGCATCGCATTGATGACGCCGTCCGGCGTGGGCGCGTAGAGGATGCGCCAGACCTCGGCCGCCACGGCAGCGCTGGTCACCGCGGGCAGGAACATCGCCGTGCGTATGAAGCGCATGTGCCGCGCCGTGCCCTGCAACGCCTGGGCCAGCAGCAGCGCGATGGAGGCCGACAGCAACACGGTGACGAACACATAGAGCAGCGTGCGGCCGGCGGCGTCGCGCAGCGCCGCATCGGTCAGCGCGCGCTCGAAGTTATGCCAGCCGACGAACGTGTCCGAGCCACCGAAGCCGACCTTGTGGAAACTCATCACCAGACCCTTGGCCATGGGGATGAACTTGAACCAGGTGAAGACCAGCAGCGCCGGTGCGAGGAAGAGCCAGGGCGTCAGGCGAGACCAATTGCGCCGCGGCGTCATTGCGCCTCCTGGCGGGCGAGCTCGGCATTGACGCGGGCGTTCAACGCGCGCAGATCACCGGGGATGTCCTTGCTGCAATGGGCCAGCGTGGCGTTGAAGCCATCGGCCGCCAGCTGCTGCAGCCGTGACCAGTTGCGCACCTGCGGCAGCGGGTGGCCGTGCTGCTGGTACTCCTGCGCGACCATGGCCCAGCGTGCGTCGCCATGGGCCTGGGCGGCATCCACCTTGCGGTTGACGGGCAGGCGCACCACGGGCAGGCCACCGCTGGGCGGCTGCGTGCCCAGCGTCTGGCCTTCGGGCGAGATCAGGAACTCGATGAACTGCCTGGCGCGCTCGGGCTGGCGGGTGTTGCTGGCGATGAAGGCCAGCTCGCCGGCAGCCACGCTGGCGCGCTGACCCGTCGGCCCGGCGGGCACGGGCACGACCTCGTATCGGTCCCTGCCCGGCTCCTTGTCGAACAGCGCGATGTGATACGGGCCCGACAGATAGAGCCCCGCCTGGCCCGAGCTGAAGACCTTGTTGGTGTCCTGCGTCGTCGCGTTGATGGCATTGGGCTGCACGCTGCGGTCCTCGCAGACGAGGCGGCGGAACAGGCCCAGCGTCGCCACGGCAGCGGGCTCTTCCAGCGCGCCGCGCAGCTTGCCGCCCGCGCCGGGGCGCAGGAACTCGCCGCCGGCCTGGAACAGGAAGGAACTCAGGTACCAGGCCGCATAGCCACGCGCCGTGCCGCCCGGGAAGGCCAGGCCATAGGTGTCGCGGCGGCCGTTGCCATCGGGGTCGCGCTCGGTGAAGGCGAGCGACAACTGGGCCAGTTCTTCCCAGGTGCGCGGCACGGGCAGGCCCAGCTTCTCGCGCCAGTCACGGCGGATGAAGAGCACATGCGTCTGCACCGAAATCGGCACGCCGTAGATCTTGCCGTCGGGCAGCGTGGCGGCGCGCCAGGCGCTGTCCAGCAGGTCGTCGGCACCGGCGATGCGGCGGCGGTCGATCTCGGCGGCTACGCCCATGTTGACGAGCTGCCCCGCCGTGCCCAGCTCGTTGACGATGACATCGGGCATGCGGCCACCCACGGCGGCGCGTGCCAGGCGCTGCTCGAAATCGTTCAGCGCATTGAAGAACTCGACGCGGATGCCGGTCTTCTTCGTGAAGGCGGCGGCGATGGCGTCGTAGGTCTTGCGGCCGTCCTTGGACGAACGCGTCCACACACGCAAGGGCTCGTCGGGCGCGGCGGACTGCGCCACTGCAGGCAGCAGCGCCAATGACAACGCAATCAAGGTGAAGCGGTTAACCATCCGATCATTGTTGCCTCAGCCATCGACCCTGTAAACAACCAAGCGTCTAGCGAAAACCCTGGCAACAAAGGCGAGGAATGGACTTCCTTTTTCAAAGCGCATCACTATCATCCAGTTAAACGCTTCACCAAAATGATCAAACAACGACTCCCCACCCTCCGCGACGTGGCTGCCGCCGCAGGCGTCTCCGTCGCCACCGTCTCCAAGTTCTGCAGTGGCGGCCAGCGCTTTTCGCCGGCCGTGGAGGCCAGCATCCAGGCCGCCATCGACACCCTCGGCTACCGCACCAACCACATGGCGCGCTCCATCGCGACGGGCCGCAGTGGCGCGGTCGGCCTGGTGGTGCTGGACCTCGGCAACCCGCACTTCACGGGCATCGTCAAGGGCGCCAGCCGCGTGGCCCAGGCCAACGACTACAGCATGGCCTTCGTCGACACCGCCGAGAGCAAGGCGCCCGAGCGCCACCTGGTGGAGGCGCTCTCAAGGCGCGTCGACGGCCTGGTCGTCAGCTCGCGGCTGGCCGATGAATCCATCGAGTGGCTGAACGCGCTGGGCAAGCCGGTCGTCTTCTTCGGCCGCTACGGGCACCCGGGCGTGCACAGCGTGGGTGCCGACGGCTACCTGGCCGGGCTGATGATCGGCCGCCACCTGATGACGCTGCAGCACCGCCGCGTGGCCTACGTGGGCTTCCCGTCCTCGCGCTGGAACGCCGAGCGCATCCGCGGGCTGAGCGACGCGCTGGCCGAGGCCGGCCGCACGCTGGAGATGCTGGATGTGGACGCGCCTTCCCCCGAGGCCGGCGAGGCCGCGGCCTCCCGCCTGCTGCTGGGCGGCGAGCGGCCGGACGCCATCGTCACCTACAACGACCTGATTGCACTCGGCCTGATGACCGAGGCGCGCGCGCTGGGTGTCGACATCCCGCGCGACGTGTCCATCGCCAGCTTCGACGACATCGCCTACGGCCGCTACACCAGCCCCTCGCTGACGTCGGTGGCGATGAACAGCGAGCAGATGGGCGAGGTAGCCATGCAGCGACTGCTGCAGCTCATCAACGACGAGCTGGAGCACCCGTTCGACGAAGTCCTGGCGCCGCGCCTGGTCGTGCGCGAATCCACCTGCAGGCGCGCAGCATGACCGCTCGATTCAAATCAGGCGGCGGCTTTGGTCGAGCCCCGCACGACGAGTCGCGGTGTCAGGTCGTGCGCCCTGGCGGGCGTTTCCTCGCCGTCGATGGTGGCCACGAGATGGCGCATCGCCCACTCGCCGAGCAGGTCGGCATGCAGCTCGACGCTGGTGAGCGGCGGGCTCAGGAAGCGGCCGAAGGGCATGTTCTCGATGCCGGCGACCGACACGTCCTGAGGCACCGTCAGGCCCAGGTGCCGGGCCTCGGAGATCAGGCCCATGGCGATGAGGTCGTTGCAGGTCGCGATGGCCTGCGGGCGCTTCTGGCCCAGCAGCAGGCTGGACGCCAGCCGCGCGCCGTCCTCGGCCGTCGGGCTCAGCACCTGATGTACGGCCAGTTCGATGCCCGCAGCCTGCAGCGAACGCCTCATGCCCAGCAGCCGCTCGGCATTGCCGGGTTGCGCGTCGCAGGCGATGTAGGCGATCTCGCGGTGGCCCAGGCTCAGCAGATAGCGGCCCAGCATGGCAGCGGCCTGCTCGTCGCCGCTCGGCGCCTCGGCAGGCTCGCTTGCGCGGCCCAGGTCGACAAACGGCCGGCCGTAGCTGGCCAGCAGCTTGCGCGCGGCGACCGGCAACGCCGCAGCCAGCACGATGCCGTCCACCTGCATGCCGGTCACGCGGGCCAGCTCTCGCTCGGGCGACTCGCTCTGCAGCAGGTCGACGAACAGCAGGTCATAGCCCAGCGCCGTCGCTGCACGGCTCGCGCCCTTGATGACGGCCGCGGTGTAGGGGTTCTCCACGCCGTAGACCAGCGCCGCGATGGCGCCCGAGCGGCCCGTGACCATGCTGCGTGCCGCCAGGTTGGAGCGGTAGCCCACCTGCTCGATGGCCGCCGCGATGCGGGTCTCGACGGCCGCCGTGAAGCGCTGCTTGCCATTGACGTACTTGGAGACCGCTGCCGTCGACACCCCGGCCAGCTCGGCGACATCGCGCAGGGTGGCTGGGGATTTGCTGGAGGACACGATGGGCTTGTGGGCAGCGCTGGATTGGCGCGGATTCTCTATCAAGGCCACAGCGACCGGAGCCACGATGCAAGCTGATCGCTACGAACCGCCGCTCAAGGCGATGCCGTTGAACGCGCTGGTGCGCGAGCAGTTGCTGCCGCAACTGGCCCACTACTTCAAGCTGCTCGACGCCGATGGCCTGGACACGCGCTTCAACGGCGCGCCGGTGTTCGGCCAGGGCGATGTGTTCCTGCCCGGCAAGGTGGCCATTGCGCTGGCCCACCTGCTGACGCTGACGCCGCGCGACGACGCGGCCTTTGCGGGCTATCTGGCCGGCAGCCGGCGCCTGATGGCCCTCATCAGCCACATGCCCATCGAGAGCTGGGGCATCTACTACGCCGTGATGGCGTTGAACCGGCTGCGCAAGGCCGGGCTGCTGAGTGAAGCCGTCGATGCCGCCAGCCTGGCACGGCTGCGTGAGCGGCTGGACTGGCGCGTCTTCGTCGACGAGAAGACGCTGCGCCTCAAGGCCCTGCCGACCAACTACTACGGCGTCGCCTTCGGCATCGCGCGGCTGCGCATGCTGCTGGGCTGGGAAGACGCCAGCGCCAGCGAGGCGCTGCTGGCCAGGACGCTGGACCACTACGAGCGCTACTCGGGCGAGTTCGGCTTCTCCGACGAGACCGAGGGCGAGGGCCGCTTCGACCGCTACAGCATCCTGCTCGCGGCCGAGTTCTGCGAGCGTTTCATCGAGACCGAGCTGCCCGTCACGCCGCGCCTGAAGGAGTTGCTCGCGCTGTCCGCCCGGCTGGCGCTGCAATGCGCCAACACGGCGGGCGACGGCTTCGGCTTCGGCCGCAGCATCGGGCCCTATGGCGACACGGCCATCGTCGAGATCCTGGCCACCGCCGCCTGCCTGGGCGTGCTGGGCGACGAGGAACGGCGCTACGCCTACGCCCACTGCGTGCGCGCCGCGGCCAAGTACGTGGACTTCTGGTTCGACCCGGTGCTGCACTCGGTCAATCTCTGGAAGGGCGGCCGCAGCACCGACGGCTATCGCGGCCCGCACCGCATGCTGGGTGAAAACTTTTCCATCATTCACCAGCTGATCTCTACAGCCGAGCTGCTGACCCAAGCCGGCCTGGCCGACACGCCGCCGCCACCGGACCTGGGCGACTGGCTGGCGCGCACGCAGCCGGGCTTCACGCTGAACTGGTTCGCCCGCGGCAGCTACGACCGCGCGCTCGCCGTGCGGCGCGACCGCGGCCGGGTCTTCACGCTGCCGCTCATCAACGGCGGCGCGGGCCAGCACGACAACGCGCCCTACTACCCCATCCCCTTCTCGCCGCGCCTCATCGAAGGCCGGGCCGAGAGCGGCGCGGCCCACCCGCAGCTCTTGTTCAAGCTCGTGCTGGCCGATGGCAGCGTGCTGCTGCCGACGTCCTTCATCCAGGACCTGCGCACCTGGCAGGACGGCGACGAACAGGTCGTCAGCTATCGCCAGCCCGGCCTCAACCTCGTCGGCGCCAAGCAGCCCCGGCTGGACACGCGCGTGACGCTGGTCACCGAGTACCGCTTCGGCCCCGGCCGCATGAGCCGCAGCGACGTGCTCACGCCGACAGCGGCCGTGCAGGTCGCGTCGCTGAGCCTGGAGTTCGCCTGCTTCTCGTCGGGCGCTCGCGCCACTGGCTCGGCCGTCGACTTCGACGCCGGCGGCGTCGCGCGCTTCGAGGCCGAGGGTTTGCAGCGCCTGGACGTCAAGGAGCCCGCCGCCGACGCGCTGCGCGCACTGACCAGCGGCCCGTCGCGAACCCATCTTCATTTCTCGGGCACGGCCACCCTGATGGCAGCCCCGCTTTCCCTCCGGTGGACGCTGAGCTACCGGTAGACCACCCACGCCAATCAATCAATAAAACGGAGACAAAAACATGCACAGGATCAACGCCAGCCCCCTGACCCCCGTCGCCGCCGCACTGCTCGCGCTGATGGCACCGGCCACGCAGGCGCAGGAGGCCGCCAAGGCCGAGAACAAGACCCAGCTCGAACGCGTCGAGGTCACGGCCAACAAGCGCGTGGAGAAGCTGGAGAACGTGCCGCTGGCCATCTCGGTATTCACCGCCGAGCGGCTGGAGCGCAGCAACGTGCGCTCGCTGGAAGACGTCATCGAGCTGACGCCGGCACTGAGCGTCACCTACGGCTCCACGCCGGCCAACAACGGCCTGAACATGCGCGGCATCGGCACTTCGTCCATCGGCATCGGTGTCGAGTCCGACGTGTCGGTCATCATCGACGACGTCCCCATGGGCGCGCAGTTCATGGCCTTCAAGGACCTGGCCGACGTGCAGCGCGTCGAGGTGCTGAAGGGCCCGCAGAGCACGCTGTTCGGCAAGAGCGCCATCGCCGGCGCCATGCTCATCACCACCAAGCCCATCGGCAGCGCCATTCGCGGCGATGCAAGCGCCTTGATCACCGACGACGGCGAGCAGCGGCTGCGCTTCTCGGTGGGCGGCGAGATCGCGCCGAAGCTCGGCCTGCGCATCGCCGCCGCTGCCAGCGAGTTCGACGGCAACCTGAACAACCTCAGCACCGGCAAGAAGGTCAACGGGAGCCGAGACCGCAGCCTGATGATGAAGCTGGCCTGGCACCCGACGGAGGACATCGACGTCGAGTTCACGCCCACCTACAACAAGACCCGCAACGACTGCTGCACCTATGCGCTGACCAGCTTCGGCACCAACAACCAGCTGGCCGGCTACCAGAACGGCGTCGCAGCGCTGCCGGCCACCACGCTGCTGGCCGGCATCAAGCCCGGCCCCTACAACCGCGACATCCGCATGGACTCGCCGACCGGCATCGAGTCCGAGATCAAGGGCGCCGCTCTGCGCATCAACTGGGTCATGCCCAACGGCATGACGCTGACCTCCATCACGTCCGCCCAGCGCTACACCGCCAACGACTATCGCGACCAGGATTTCACCGACGTCCCCACGCTGCTGTCCTACCCCATCACCGCCGGCAAGCCCACCACGGGCCGCGACTCGGGCTATGTGCAATACGGCACCTATTTGATCGACTCCAAGACGCAGGAGCTGCGCCTCACGTCGGCCGACGAAGGCAACTTCCGCTACGTGGCCGGCCTCTGGTGGGCCAGCAACGCCATCGACCGCACCTTCGTGCGCGGCTTCGACGGCATCGCGCTGTCCACGCCCATCGCCTACTTCGGCGACACCTCCAACCGCAACACCGCCATCTTCGGCCAGGCGACCTGGGAATTCATGCCCAGTTATACGGTGGTGGCCGGCCTGCGCCATAACCGCCAGGTCTCTGGCTACTCGCTGACGCTGGGCAACCCGCCGCCGTCCGTCTTCACGCCCACGGCCACCTACACCAGCCGCGACAACAAGGAAGACTCGACGACCGGCAAGCTCAGCCTGCAAAAGCAGTTCACGCCCGGCCTGATGGGCTATGTGATGGCCTCCACCGGCTACAAGGGCAAGGCCTACGACATCACCAGCGGCCTCACCGCCGCGACCGCCGCACAGCAGCCCGTGGCGTCCGAATCGGCCCGCCACTGGGAGCTGGGCGCCAAGGGCAACTTCTTCGGCAACCGCCTG
Source organism: Roseateles sp. AC306 (assembly GCF_979253795.1). Taxonomy (NCBI): domain Bacteria; kingdom Pseudomonadati; phylum Pseudomonadota; class Betaproteobacteria; order Burkholderiales; family Sphaerotilaceae; genus Roseateles; species Roseateles sp. AC306. The sequence goes on along the minus strand of NZ_CEEDEB010000006.1, from coordinate 257,552 downwards.
ACGGTCAACCTCGCCGTCTTCAACACCAAGTTCAAGGACTACCAGCAGAACAGCGGCGGCTACCTGCCCGGCACGTCGACCTACGTGACGCGGCTGAGCAGCATCGGCGGCGTGCAGACGCGCGGCGTGGAGCTGGACATGGCGGCCCTCGTCACGCCCAACTTCATCGTCAACGCCGACATCGCCTACACCAAGGCCACCGTGTCCGACTGGCCCAACGCGCCCTGCTACAACGTGGCGGGCTCGCCCAACGGCGGCTTCAACCTGGAGTGCGTCCGCGCCAACCCGGCCTACGGCGGCCAGAACACCCAGGACGTGACGGGCGGCGTCATGCCCAATGCGCCGAAGCTGAAGCTGGGCGTGTCCGGCCGCTACGACTTCGTGCTGCCCGACGGGCCCTTCAACCTGTTCTTCAGCGGCAACCTGCGCCGCCGCACCGAGGTGCTGACCAACATCAACCAGGACCCGACGCTGGCGTCGCCCGCCTTCACCATCGTCAACGTGGGCTTCGGCTTCAAGGACAAGGGCGGCAAGTACCAGCTGGGCTTCTACGTCAACAACCTGTTCGACCGCCACTACGCCAACACCGGCTACCCCGGCCTGGGCACCTGGCGCGTGAACCCCGTCAACAGCGGCTCCTCCTATGCGCACACGACATGGACGCCGGCCCGCGACGCCTTCAGCTACAAGGCCCTGCGACTGGACGTGAAGTTCTGACCATGAGCGCCGGCGTCTTTGACCTCTTCAGCCTTTGCGGCCGTACGGCCGTGGTCACCGGCTGCAACACCGGCCTGGGCCGCGCGATGGCCCTGGGCCTGGCCCAGGGCGGTGCGGACATCGTCGGCATCAACCGCTCCGACTCTGCGGGCCTGGGCGACGAGGTGGCGGCGCTCGGCCGGCGCTACCTCGACCTGCGCGCCGACCTGAGCGAACTTCGTGATGCTCAAGGCTTGATCGACGAGGCCGCCGGCCTGAACGGCCGCATCGACATCCTCGTCAACAACGCCGGCATCATCCGCCGCCAGGCCGCCATCGACTTCAGCGAAAGCGACTGGGACGACGTGATGGCGGTCAACCTCGGCGCCGTCTTCAAGCTCTCGCAGGTGGCGGCGCGGCGCTTCGTGGCCCAGGGCGACGGCGGCAAGATCGTCAACGTGGCCTCGATGCTGTCCTTCCAGGGCGGTATCCGCGTGCCGTCGTACACGGCCAGCAAGAGCGGCGTGCTGGGCCTCACGCGCGCGCTGGCCAACGAGTGGGCACCGCTGGGCATCAACGTCAACGCCATCGCGCCGGGCTATATGAGCACCCAAAACACGGCCGAGCTGCGCGCCGACGCAGATCGCAACGATGCCATCCTGGCGCGCATCCCGGCCGCCCGCTGGGGCGCGCCGGCCGACCTGGCCGGCGCCATTGTTTTCCTGGCCTCGCGCGCATCCGACTACGTGCACGGCCACACGCTGGCGGTCGACGGTGGCTGGCTGGCGCGTTGACCGCGAGCTGCCGGCACCGGGGCCGCGCTGGAGCGGCGGGGCCGACAAGACCACCGTCGCCGCTGCGCACCAGGTCTTCGCACTGCTCAACGCCGTGGCCGAGCGCAGTGGCGCACCCACCTGGCAGCTGGCCGCGCAGGCCGAGCTGACACCCCGCGTGGCCGAGCGCGTGCTGCGCACGGCCGCCAGCCTGGGCTACCTGCACGCGGACGACGACGCGTGGACGCTGACGACACGCGTCTTCGAACTCGGCACGCGGGCGCTGCGCAGCCCTGACCTGCTCACCGTTGCCCGGCCCGCGATGCGCGCGTTGGCCGAGACCACGGGCGAGCTGGTGCAGCTCGGCATGCGCGACGGCGCTGACATCGTGCACCTGCACCGCGCCGAGTCCCGGGGCGCGCTGGGCCTGTCGATGCCGGTCGGGCATCGCGCGCCCCTACGCCAGAGCGCCCTCGGCCTGGCCGTGCTGGCCTGGGACGGCACGCCCGGCCCGGATGTCGAGCTGGAGGCGCTGCGCGAACGCGGCTACAGCCTGCAGCGACTGCCGCACCTGTGCAGCATCGCCATGCCCGTCTTCAACCAGCACGACGAAGCCATTGCCGGCCTGGCACTGCATGTGCCGCCCGGCCGGTTGCAGGGCGATGGCCTCGCCATGCTCGTTCCACGGCTGCAAGAGGCCGTGAATGCCATCTCCGCGGGGCTGGGCTGCGGCATTCGGCTGTCGATGAACCAGATCGGAGCCCCTGGGGCCCTGACTCAGACCTGATGCGCCGCCACCGTCCGCCGCTCGCCGATCAGGAAGGCATCGGCCACCAGCTGGAACGGCCGCCAGTCGACCTCCGACTGGCCCGCCGCGCACAGTTCGGCGAAGCGCGCGTACAGCCGGGGGTATTCGCCCGCCAGCGCTTCGTCGCCTGCCACCGGCCGGCCGTCGATCTGGAGCGCGCCGCCACCATGGGACAAGCGCAGGCGGCCGGTCGTCGTGACCAGCTCGATGTCCCAGGTCTGCTCGCCCTTCTGGCGGAAGTCGAACTCCGCGTTCACCGTGACGCCAGCCTCGGTGCGCAGGTCCAGGTGGGCCGCGATGGGTGCCTGCTGGTTGGCCGGGAACTCGAGCACGGCCTTGTGCACGAAGGCCTCCTCGGACAGCACCTCGGTCAGCACCGACAAGGCATTGATGCCAGGGTCGAACACGCCCAGGCCGCCCGCGTCGAAGATCCACTGCTGGCCGGGGTGCCAGTGGTGCACGTCTTCCTTCCAGGTGATGGTGCCGCCGGTGAGGGTGCGGCCGCGCAGCCAGTCACGCGCAGCGTCCACGCCTGCGGCGAAGCGCGAGTGCCAGGTCTGGAACAGCGTGCGGCCATGCCGCGCCGCCTCGGCGCGCAGCAAGTCGATCTGCCGCGTCGTCGCGGCGGGCGGCTTTTCCAGCATGACGTGCTTGCCGGCGCGCAGCGCGGCCAGCGCCGCGTCGAAGTGCGCGTTGGGCGGCGTGCAGATGGAGATGGCGTCCAGCTCCTGCACCTGGGCCAGCATGGCTTCGACGCTGGTGAAGCTGGCCACGCCGTCCACGCTGGCGTTGCGGCTGGCCGTGGCCATCAGCTCGAAGCGCGGGTCGGCGGCGAGCGCCGGAATGTGTTGATCGCGGGCGATCTTGCCTATGCCCACCAAGCCCAACTTCAGTGCCATGCTGTTCCCGGAAAATGAGTTCGCGACTATCGATGCGCGACATGTTGTCGTTGCTCGCGGGCCCCAGAGCCCGACGCAGTTTTCATCTTAAGGTCCGCCTGCCTGACCACCCACTCACACTCATGACCGAAGCCCTGATCCAAGCCCTCGCCGCCTGCCACCGCAACGGCAGCCGACTGCCCGCCGCCGACTGGGCCGGCGCCGTGCGCGACGAGGCCGACGCCTATGCCGTGCAGGACGGCGTGGCCGCCGCCCTGGGCTGGCCGCTGGACCGCTGGAAGTCCGGCGGCGCCAGCGCTCAAGGGCCGTTCAGCCATTCGCCGGTGAACCCGGTGGCCGGCACGGCGCTGCTGGGCGTGGAAGCCGAGGTCGCGCTGCGCGTCGGCGCGGATGGTTCGCCCGAGGCCATGTGCATCGCGGTCGAACTGGTCGCCTCGCGCTGGGCCGAGGGCATGGACGCGCCGGCCCTGCTGCGCATGGCCGATTTCCAGAGCAACGCCGGCCTGCTGCTGGGCGACTGGCAGCCGTTCAAGCCGCTCGACTGGGCTCAGCTCGAATGGCGCCTCGCGCTGCCGGGCCAGCCGGACATCGTCCGTACGGGCGGGCATTCGCTGGCCGACCCCGCCGGCGTGCTGCCCGCGTGGCTGAAGCACGTCACATGCCATGGCCGCGCGCTGCAGGCCGGCACCGTCGTGACGACGGGTGCCTGGGGCGGGCTGCACGCTGCGCACGAAGCCCACGGCAGACTGAGCATCGCGGGCCTGGGCGAGTTCAGCTTTTGAGGTTTCTCAGCAAAGGCGTGAAGACGGCGACGAAGGCGGCGATGTTGGCGATGACCGTCAACCAGTAGAGGCGCCGGAAAGAGGCCTTGGCGCTCTTGTGCCGCAGCACCTGCTGGGCCAGCAACGCACCCGGCCAGCCGCAGGCCAGGGACAGCGCATGCAGCGTGCCCTCGGCCACGCGCCACTCGCCGCGCGTGGCGGCGCGCTTGTCCAGCCAATAGACGATGAAGGTCGCCATGCTCATGGCGGAGTAGGCGCCCCAGAACCAGTGCGGCATGCCCCACATCAGGTGGCAGGTGAGCACGAAGCCGGCAAAGGCGGGGATCAGCAGCAGCACACGGCCACTGTCGCGCGGCGCTGGCGCTGGCGGTGCGGCGCGCGGTTCCAGGCTCTGCACGTCGACGGCGCGGCGCTTGCCTTGGGCATCATGGCCTTCCCGGTAGCTCAGGCGCTCGCCGACGAAGGGGCGGTGCGGCCTCAACCCAAACGCCTTGACGTGGACAAAGACCTTGGCGCCGCCACCGTCGGGCGTGATGAAGCCGTAGCCCTTGGCGTCGTCCCATTGCGTCAGCACGCCCTTCATGGCGCCGCCTCCGCCAAATGCGACTTCAGCGCCGCAATGGCATGGCGCACCTTGGCCGGCTGCGCATCGCGTTGCGGCGTCATCGCCCACACGGGCAGCTCGGGCAGCGCGAGCGCCGCGTCCAGCCGCAGCAGCCGGCCGGCGGCCACGGCTTCGGCCACGTCTTCGTTGCCCAGCACAGCGATGCCGAGACCCGCCTCGCAGAGCTGCTGCAGCGTCAGCTGGTTGTTGCTGGTGTAGCGCGGCTGCACGCTGAGCTCGCTGCCGGGCAGGCGGCGGGCGTGGTCGGTGCCGCTCTGCAGCATCAGCCAGTCGGCCGCCTGCAACGCCTCGGGCGTGGCCGGCACGCCGCGCTGGGCAAGGTAGCTGGGCGCGGCATAGAGGCTGGTGTGCACGGTGCCGATGCGTTGCGCCACCCACTGGCTGTCGGGCAGGCGACCGAAGCGGATGGCGAGGTCGATGCGGTGGGCGACAAGGTCGGTGAGGCCGTCCTCGACCTGCAGGTGCAGCTGCAGCGCCGGGTGCATGGCGAGCAGCGGCGCCAGCGCGGGGCCAATGATGCGGCCGAAGCCGACCGTCATCGCGATGCGCAGTTCGCCCTCGGGCGCGTCGCGCAGTTGCTGAAGCTGGGCCTGGGCCTGTTCGGCGGCCACCACCATCGCCGCGCAACCCACGTGGAAGCGCTCGCCGGCCGGCGTGAGACTGAGCTTGCGCGTGGAACGGTGCAGCAGCGTGACGCCCATGTCCTTCTCCAGCGCCCTCACCTGCTGGCTGACGGCCGAGGTGCTGGTGCGCAATTGCCGCGCGGCGGCGGCAAAACTGCCGTGGCGCACCACGGAGGCGAGCACGGCCATGCGTTTGAGCTGATCGAGCATGAAGATTTTCTAAACAGTGCTGGCGATCGGGGCCGGCTTATCGGCGGATTGTGAAGCCGAAACAATCAGTCCATCGCAAACCCTTGGCTTGGAAAACTCATGAACATCGCTCTGATCGGCGCCACCGGCTTTGTCGGCAGCGCTTTGCTGGAAGAACTGCTGGACCGGGGCCACCAGGTGCGCGCGCTGCAGCGCGACGCCGCCAAGCTGCCGGCTCGCCCGGGGCTGGACGTGCGCTCGGTCGACGTGCTCGCCAACGACAAGCTCGCGGCCGAACTGACCGGCGTGGACGCCATCGTCAGCGCCTTCAACGCCGGCTGGGCCAACCCGAACCTGCACGACGACTTCCTGCGCGGCAGCGATGCCATTGCCGATGCCGCCCGCCAGGCCGGCGTCCGCCTCATCGTCGTCGGCGGCGCGGGCAGCTTGTTCATCGCGTCGGGCCAGCAGCTCGTCGATTCGCCTGCCTTCCCGGCCGAATGGAAGCAAGGCGCGCTGGCCGCCCGCGAGGTGCTGACCCGCCTGCGCGCCGACAAGAGCGAGCTGGACTGGACCTTCGTGTCGCCCGCCATGCACCTGGCGCCTGGCGCACGCACGGGTCAGTTCCGCCTCGGCGGAGAAGAGCCGGTGTTCGACGCCAAGGGCGAAAGCCACCTCAGCGTGGCCGACCTGGCCGTGGCCATCGTCAACGAGCTGGAAGCGCCGCAGCACCGCCGCGCGCGCTTCACGGCTGGCTACTGACCAGCCCCTCGTCCAGTCCCGCGCCGCTGAACGCGGGCGCGCCTGGTCGGTCCCCCAAGGGGACGGCGATGCGCTCGGCATTGAGCCGAGTGCACATCGCCATCGCGGGCCGGCTTGGGAGCGGCCCGGCGCTCGGCCCGGAACACTTCGATCTCAGCGGAAGCCACGTCATTGGATGACAGGCGACACACGGAACATCAGCACGCCATGCGGCGCCACCGTGCCGCCGTGGCGGCCGGCGACGCCCTGGGTCTTCTTGCCCGACCACAGGTCATGCACATTGGCCTTGAGCTTGGCTGGCAGGTCGAGCTGCTCCCAGGCCACGGTCATCTCGGCCGGTTTCTCGCTGCGGTTGAACAGCACGGCGGCGCGGTCACCGCCCGCCAGCGTGCGCACCCAGATCTCCAGATCGCCCTGGCGCCAGATGCGGCGGCCCTGGCGGCCGAGCGGGTCCTGGTCAACCTTGATGATCTCGGCGTTGGTCAGGATGCGCTTGGTGTCGGCGTTCATCTTGCTCATGTCGTTGCCGGCGATCAGCGGCGCGGCGAGCATGGCCCAGATGGAGAAGTGGCTCTCGTACTCCGTCGTCGTCATGCCGCCGTTGCCGACCTCCAGCATGTCGGGGTCGTTCCAGCCGTTGGGGGCGGATTCGCTCCACAGGTCGGCATTCATGTCGATGATGTCGAGCAGGCCGTGCGACCACTCCTTCTTGCCTTTCCAGGCGTCCCAAATGTCGCCGGTGGTGCGCCACAGGTGGCCGACCGCAGGACCCCAGCGGCCGGGCTGGGCGGTGCCCCATTCGCAGATGGACAGCACGATGTCGCGGCCCGATTCGCGCAGGGCCTTGGCCATGATGGTGTAAGCGGCCTCGGCATTGCGCGGGCCGGTGTAGCACCAGTCGTACTTCAACCAGTCCACGCCCCACTTGGCGTACTGGCGGGCGTCCTGGAACTCGTGGCCGGCGCTGCCCGGGCGGCCGCCGCAGGTCAGCGCGCCGGCGTCGGAGTAGAGGCCGAACTTCAGGCCCTTGCTGTGCACATAGTCGGCCAGCGCCTTGATGCCCGACGGGAAACGCTCCGGGTCGGCCTGGATATTGCCGTCGGCATCGCGGCTCTTCTGCCAGCAGTCGTCGATGACGATGTAGGTGTAGCCGGCGGCCTTCATGCCGGAGGCGACCATCGCATCGGCTTGCTCGCGGATCAGCTTTTCGCTGACGTCGCACTTGAACTTGTTCCACGAATTCCAGCCCATCGGCGGCGTGGGCGCCAGGTTGGGCTTGGGAGCGTCGAGCTTGAGGGTTTCATGCGGGGCGGCCAGCGCGCCAGCCGACGCGAGGCAGGCCGACACGGCCAACAGCACGCGGCGCAGCCAGGTTGAGGTCATGAGGAACTCCGTTGGGGGGTTGGAGAGGAAAAGCTCAGACGGTGCCGCGGCGGGCCTCGAGCTCGGTGCGGATCTCGTGCATGCGCTGCTCGGTCAGGAAGTAGCGCGACACGACGACCAGCGCGATCAGCAGGCCGACGATGGGGATGCCGGACAGGCAGACACGGATCAGGAAGATGGCCTCTTCGCCCTGAACGGGCAGCTTGGCGTTGAAGCCCGTGAAGGCCAGTACCCAGCCCGAGGCGCTGTTGCCCAGCGCCAGGCCGACCTTGCTGATCCACGAGCCGCAGGCCGCGAACGAGCCCTCGCGGCGCTGGCCGCTGGAGAGTTCGTCGTGGTCGATGACGTCGGCCATGGCCGAGCCGTAGATCGTCCAGAAGCCAGCGCCGATGAAGGCCACGCCGCCGCTGGCGAACAGTTGCAGCCAGGGCAGGCTGGGGTTGTAGAAGAACCAGTCGCCGATGAAGGCGACGATGCCCAGCCACAGCACGGTCATCAGTGCATTGCGCTTGCCCCAACGCTTGGCCACCCAGCCCGCGAAGGCGATGCCGACGAGGCCGCTGACGAGGCCGGCCACGCCCATCAGCGAGTTCCACTTCGTGGCTTCCACGACGTTGCCGCCGCAGACGTAGTAGACGGTCGCGTAATAGCCCAGGAGGCCGACCATGGCCGTGGCCATGTTGTAGGTCAGCATGGTGCCCAGCATCAGCCGGAAGGGCTTGTTCTTCAGCGTGCGGTACAGCGTGTCCTTGAACGGCACACGCTGGCGGCTCTGGGCGACGAAGCTCTCGTAATAGCGCTCGCGCGTCAGCGAGAAGATGACGATGGCCAGCACCACCAGGATGCCCCCGAGGATGGCGGTGTAGACCTGGGCACCCAGCAGGATGTCGGGCTTGCCGCTGGCGTCGTGGAAGAAGTACAGCGTCGTGAACTGCGCGGCGACGAACATGCCCAGCTCAGGGATCTTCTGGATCGCGTTCTTGATGGACATCACGCGCGTGCGCTCGTGGTAGCCCGGCGTCAGCTCGGCGCCCAGGCTGTTCCAGGGCATCGCGAAGCAGCTCATGACCGGCGCGTACAGGCAGGTCGAGACGAGCAGGAAGATGAAGTATTCGGTATCGCTCCAGCCCCGCCCGACGGCGAACAGCAGCGGCAGGCCGATGCCCGTCAGAATGCCGCCAACGAGGATGAAGGGGCGCCGGCGCCCCCAGCGGCTGCGGGTGTTGTCGGAAATCCAGCCGAACATCGCGTCGGACACCGCGTCCGCAAAGATCTTGATGCCCATGGCCATCGAGATCAGCTGCGGCGCCACGCCCAGGCCGATGTTGAAGACGTGGAAGACCAGGGACTGGTAGAGCCAGTGGCCCCACATGTCGTGGAAGGAGCCGAGGCCGAAGCCGACCTTTTGCGACGTCGGCACGCGGTCGGAGTCCGACGTCTTGGTGCTGGAGGCTGCGGGCGCGCTCGGGCGCTGCGTCAGGGGCACGGCGCCCCCATCACTGTCGGCAATCACGTTCTCTGTCTCCTCGGCCGCTGAGCGGCACGTTTTAGTAAACAGAGATATTTTCGTTCGACAGCTGGACCAATGAAAAGCGGGTAAGACCTAGGGCTGAACGGCAACCGCCGATCTCAGCGCTGCTCAGCGACGGCCGGCTGGCGTTTGGCCTTGCGCGCGGGCGCTGCCGCAACGGCCGCGGACACGGCAACGCGCGAACTTTCGCGCACCACCAGTTCCACCGGCAGCGACGCCTCGCTGGGCTCCACGTCGCCCTCGATCAGGGCCCGGGCCGCCATGGTGCCCAGCGCTTCCTTGTCCATCTTCACGGTCGACAGCGGCGGCTTGCAATGCGCCGCCGCCTCGATGTCGTCATAGCCGATGAATCGCACGTCCTCCGGCACGCGCAGGCCGCGCTCCTGGCACAGCTCGATGGCGTACATGGCCGTCGAGTCGTTGTAAGCGAACACGGCGTCGGGCGGCTGGGGCAGTGCGAGCAGGCGGCGCATCGCGTCACGCCCGGACTCACGGTAGTCCATCACCGGATCGAGGGTGACTTCGTAATCCGGGTCGTAGAGCCGGCCGGCCTCGTAGAGCGCACGGCGGAAGCCCTTGGCACGCAGGGACACCGAGTAGTGCGTGGGCGGGCCGAAGATGGCGGCGACGCGCTGGGAGCCTTCGTCCAGCAGATGGCGCGTGGCCAGCCAGGCGCCCAGCTGGTTGTCGTCGTTGATGCAGCGCACACCAGGATAGAAGTGGTCGACGAGCACCAGCGGCAGTTCGCAGCGGCGCACGGCCTCCATGGCCTCGGGGTCGAAGTAGCCGGCACCCAGCAGCGCGTCGGCCTCGTGGCGGCGCACCTGGCCGGCGATGTCGTCGCCCGCCACGACCGACATGATGCTCAGCGGCACGCCGGCCTCGCGGCAAGCCGTCTCGGCGCCGTGCAGCACATAGGAATAAAAGGGGTTGATGGCCAGCGAACCGAGGTGGCGGCTGTAGATGAACAGCATGCGGCGGGGCTTGCCGGTGCGCAGCTTGCCGACGTCGTAGCCCAGTTGCTGAGCCACTTCGAGCACCTGCGTGCGCGTCTGCTCCGACAGACCCGGCTGGCCCTTCAGCGCGCGCGACACGGTGCCGATGGACACCCCCGCCGCCTGGGCCAATTCCCGAATCGTCACCCCCCGTTTGTCGGCCATGCCGCGAACTCCGCTGTTGTTTAGTGCCTCGAAAAGCGCCGCGATTGTGGCATTGCCGCCCGGGCGACGCCCCGCAACGCCCGTTTCACCGGCCACCCACCGGGTTTGGGTGGGTGATGCGGGATCGCCCGCGTTGCCGATTGTTCACTAAACAATTATTGTTGCCTAGAATATTTCTTTCCCTTCCCGCTGCCGATGCCTCCCTGCTCCATTGCCGTCCTGGGCGAAGCCCTGGTGGACGAATTCCATGACGGCCCCGTGGCCGGCGGCGCGCCCTTCAACGTGGCGCGCTCGCTCGCCAAGCTGGGCGCCTCTGCCCTGTTCATCAGCCGCATCGGCGCTGATGACGACAACGGCCGACTCGTGCTGCAGAGCGCCGGCCGCTATGGGCTGGGCGACGCCGGCGTGCAGCGCGACCCGGCGCGCGCGACCGGCCGTGTCAGCGTGCACGAGCGCGCGGGTGGCGGCCACAGCTTCGAGATCCATGCCGACGCCGCCTGGGATCACCTCGACCTTGAGTCTGCGCGCGCCGCGCTGGCTGGCGCGCAAGCCGCCATCCTCTACTTCGGCAGCCTGGCCCAGCGCCACCCGACATCGCGCGCCACCGTCCGCGCCCTGGCCAAGTCCTGCACCGGCCTGCGCTTCCTGGACCTGAACCTGCGCCCTGGCACCGACAACGCCCAGTTCGCCGCCGAGTCGCTGATGCTGGCCGACTGGGTCAAGGTCAACGACGAGGAGCTGACTCGACTGGCCCACTGGTTTGGCGCGCCTGGCGCTGAAGCGACCCAAGTGGCCTCGCTGATGGACCGCTTCGCGCTGCAGCGCATCGTGCTGACCTGCGGCGCCGACGGCTGGCGCTTCTACGCACGCGGAGGCGCACTGCTGGCGCAAGGCCCGGGCGAGCCGCAGCCGAATGTCGTCGACACGGTCGGCGCGGGCGACGCCTTTACCGCCCTGCTGCTGGCCGGCCTGGCGCTCGAACGCGACCTGCCCACAACGCTGGCCCTGGCCAACCGCTACGCGGCCTTCATCTGCGGCTTTCGCGGGCCACTGCCGGCCCACTCGCAAGCCCTGACCCCGTGGCACGACGCCCTGCAGGCGCTGCCGTCCTCTTCCTGACCCAGCCTTGCACGACATGGACCTGACCCAGCCCGCCCTCGCCTCGTTCGCCGACCTCATCGCCCCGCCGGCGGACTCTCTGATGCGCCGCCCCGACTTCATCTTCGGCGCCGGCACCTCGTCCTACCAGATCGAAGGCGCGGCCCACACGGACGGCAGGCTCGAATCCATCTGGGACCGCTTCTGCGCCACGCCCGGCAAGGTGCTGCGCGGCGAGAACGGCGACGTGGCCTGCGACCACTACAACCGCCTGGACGAAGACCTGGACATCCTGGCCCGCCTGGGGGTCGACGCCTACCGCTTCTCCATCGCCTGGCCGCGCGTGATGAACGAAGCCGGCAAGCCTAACGCCAAGGGTATTGATTTCTACAAGCGCCTGCTCGACGGCCTGGGCCAGCGCGGCATCAAGGCCTTCGTCACCCTCTACCACTGGGACCTGCCCCAGCACCTGGAAGACAAGGGGGGCTGGCTGAACCGCGAGACGGCCTACCGCTTTGCCGAGTACGCCGACCTGATGAGTCGCGAACTGGCGGGCCATGGCAATGTGGCCGCCTGGACGACGCACAACGAGCCCTGGTGTTCCGCCTACCTCGGCTATGGCGACGGCCATCACGCGCCTGGCCTCAAGAACAACCGCTGGGCCGCCCAGGCCATGCACCACCTGCTGCTGGGCCATGGCCTGGCCCTGCCGATCCTGCGCGCCAACGCCCCGCAGGCCCTGCACGGCATCGTCGTCAACTGCGCGCCGGGCTATGCCGACAAGGACACCGCCGAGGACCGCGACGCCGCGTCACTCTTCGAGACCTACCAGAACCGCTGGGTGCTGGACCCGCTGCTCAAGGGCGAGTACCCGGCGGACCTGTGGCGCCTGTGGAAGGGCTGCGAGCCGCTGGTGCTGGACGGCGACATGGACATCATCAAGCGCCCGATCGACTACCTCGGCATCAACTACTACAGCCGCGCCGTGCTGGCCTCCAAGGGCCCGGACACCATCGACTGGGTGCGCCACCCCGAGGTGGAGCGCACGACGATGGACTGGGAGGTCTACCCTCAGGGCCTGCAGGACCTGCTCGAAGCCTTCAAGCGCGACTACCCCAACCTGCCGCCGCTCTACATCACCGAGAACGGCATGTCGAGCCACGACACGGTCGAAGGCGGTGAGGTGAACGACCTGCAGCGCCAGGCCTATCTGAAAAGCCATTTCGCGGCCTGCTCGCGTGCCATGGCCAACGGCGTGGACATGCGCGGCTATTTCGTCTGGTCGCTGATGGACAACTTCGAATGGGCCTTCGGCTACGAGCGCCGTTTCGGCCTCGTGCATGTGGACTTCGAGACGCAAAAGCGCACGCTCAAGCGCAGCGCGCTGGCCTATGCGGACTTCCTGAAGGAACGCGCTACCCGCTGAGCCCCTCGTCCAAGGTGGACCTTGGCCGGTCCCCCGAGGGGCCGGCGATGCTTGCCGGATTGACCGGCAAGCACATCCGCCAAGGGCGGGCCGGCCTGGGAGCGGCTAGGCGCTCGGCCCGCAAGTTTCAGGTGCGACTGCCGACCAGGCGATTCAGATAAGTCGCATGGTCGGGCATGCCGTCCACCGTCTTCGAGATGGCGGCGCGCAGGCGCTGGAAATGCTCGCGCAGCGGCTGCTCGTCCACCTGCGCCAGCAGCGGGTCCAGGCCCTCCGGCGTCATGCCCAAGCCAAGATAGAGCGAGTACCAGGAGTCTTCGCCGAAGCTGTCGCGGTCCAGGATGACGACGCGGCCGTTGCGGCGGAAGTTGTCCATCTGATGCGCCAGCGTGTCCGGGATGGACATGCCCGCGCAGTAGCGCCAGAACTCGCTGTCGTCGCGCGCCGTCTGCTTGTAGTGCAGGATGATGAAGTCGCGGATGGACTCGTACTGCCGCGTCATCCGGCGGTTGTATTCGTCCACCAGATGGGACTCGCAGTGCTTGTCGGGGAAGAGTTCCACCAACGCGCTGACCCCGTGAATGACGAGCGACAGGCTGGTCGACTCCAGCGGCTCCAGGAAGCCGGACGACAGGCCGATGGACACCACGTTCTTCTCCCAGATGCGCTTGCGCATGCCGGTCTTGAAGCGCAACTGGCGCGGCTCGCCTTGCGGTGCGCCGTCCAGGCTCTGCATCAGTACCTGGCCGGCCTGCTCGTCACTGGTGTAGGCGCTGCAGTAGACATGGCCATTGCCCGTGCGGTGCTGCAGCGGAATGCGCCACTGCCAGCCGGCACTGCGTGCCGTGGACGTGGTGTAGGGCGTCAACGGCAGGACCTTGTCGCAGGGCACGGCCTGGGCGCTGTCGCAGGGCAGCCAGTGGGTCCAGTCGTCATAGCCGGCCTTCATCACGCCTTCGATCAGCAGGGCGCGAAAGCCCGAGCAGTCGATGAACAGGTCGCCCTCGATGCGCCGGCCGTCGGCCAGCGTCACCGCCGTGACGAAGCCGTCGCCGGGCCGCAGCGACACGTCGACGATGGTGCCCTCCTCGCGCTTGACGCCGCGCGCGATCGCGTAGTCGCGCAGGAAGTTGGCGTACAGGCCGGCGTCGAAGTGGAAGGCGTAGGAATAGGAGTTGGCTGCCGACGGCGGACCGCCCTCGGGCGGCACGAAGCGGTTGCTGCGGGCCATCACGGTGGCGGTGGACCATTCCTCGTAGCTGGGCATGCCGCCCTGGCGATTCAACCGCATCCAGTGCGCCACCGACGAGCGGTTGACGACGGGCGGCCCGAAGCCGCCGAAGCCGTGGAAGAAGCGGTTGCCGACGTGGCCCCAGTCCTTGAACTCGATGCCCAGCTTGAAGCTCGCCTGGGTCTTGCGCATGAACTCGGCGTTGTCCAGCTCCAGTGCGTCGTTGTAGTAGCGGATGCTGGGCAGCGTGGCCTCGCCGACGCCGACGGTGCCGATGTCCGGCGACTCGATCAGCACGATCTCGCAGCCGACCGGGTTGGCCGGCCCGCCCGGCTGCGTGCCGAACATCTGGCTCAGCGGCGCGGCGGTCATCCAGCCGGCGGACCCGCCACCGACGATGACGATGCGGCGAATGGGCGTGTCGTTCATGGCTTGGCCATCTCCATGGGTGCGGCGCGGACGTGTCTTTCGATGAAGGCGCCGTGGTCGGGCATGTCGTCCACGGTCTTCGCGATGGCGGTGCGCAGGCGCTGGAAGTGCGCGCGCAAAGCCTGCTCGTCCACTTGCTTCAGCAGCGGATCGTCGCGCTCGGGCCAGACGCCCAGGCCCAGGAAAAGCGAGACCCAGGAGGGCTCGGCAAAGCTGTCCTGGTCCAGGATGGCGACGCGGCCGCTGCGGCGGAAGAGCTCGATCTGGTGGTGCAGGGTGTCGGGGATGGGCATGGCCGCGCAGTGGCGCCAGAACTCACTGTCGTCGCGCTTCGTCAGCTTGTAGTGCAGCACGATGAAGTCGCGGATGGACTCGTATTGCCGCGTCATGCGGCGGTTGTATTCGTCGGCGAGGTGGCGGTCGCAGCGGCGGTCGGGGAAGAGCTCGATGAGGCGGCCGACGCCGTCCATGATGAGCTGAATGCTGGTGGACTCCAGCGGCTCCAGGAAGCCCGACGACAGACCGATGGCGACGACGTTCCTGTCCCAGGCCTTCTTGCGCATGCCGGTCTTGAAGCGCAGCTGGCGCGGGTCGCCTTGCGCTGCGCCGTCCAGGTTCTGCATCAGCACCTGGCCGGCGGCTTCGTCGCTCATGTAGCCGCTGCAATAGACATGGCCATTGCCGGTGCGGTGCTGTAGCGGGATGCGCCACTGCCAGCCGGCGCTGCGGGCCGTGGACGTGGTGTAGGGCGTCAGCGGCTCGACACGCGCGCAGGGCACGGCCTGGGCGCTGTCGCAGGGCAGCCAGTGGGTCCAGTCGTCGTAGCCGGCCTTGCACACGCCTTCGATCAGCAGGGCGCGGAAACCCGAGCAGTCGATGAAGAGGTCGCCCTCGATGCGCCGGCCGTCCGCCAGCGTTACGGCGGTGACGAAGCCGTCGCCGGGCCGCAGCGACACGTCGACGATGGTGCCCTCCTCGCGCTTGACGCCGCGCGCCATCGAGTACTCGCGCAGGAAATTGGCGTACAGGCCGGCGTCGAAATGAAAGGCGAAGGAGTAGGCGTTGGCGGCCGACGCCACGTCACCGTCAGGCTGCACGAACCGGTTGCGCATCGCCATCACGGTGGCGGTGGACAGGTCTTCGTAGCCCATCCCGCCAGCCTGGCCATGCACACGCAGCCAGTGGGACACGGAGGAGCGATTCAGGATGGCCGGCCCGAACTCGCCGAAGCCGTGGAAGAAGCGGTTGCCGAGGTGGCCCCAGTCCTTGAACTCGATGCCGAGCTTGAAGCTCGCCTGCGTCTTGCGCATGAACTCCGCGTTGTCGAGCTTGAGCGAGTTGTTGTAGTAGCGGATGGTGGGCAGCGTGGCCTCGCCGACGCCGACGGTGCCGATCTCGGGGGATTCGACGAGCACGATCTCGCAACTTGCGGCGTGGTCCCCGCCGCACAGCAGCTGGCTCAGCGGCGCAGCGGTCATCCAGCCTGCGGTGCCGCCACCGACGATGACGATGCGGCGCACCGGTCCGCCGTCAGGCATGCGTTGTTTCTCCATCCGACGCCCTCTCGTTGTCAATGAGACAGTAACCCAAAAAAAAGGCCCGGCGCCGCAGCGCCAGGCCTGTGTGGAACCGGGACAAACCCGGCTTCGTTCAGAAGTTCAGACGTGCCGACACCGTGTAGCGCGGGCCCGAAACGAACCAGCTCCGGCCCGTGAAGCCGATGTGCTGCTGCATCATCTGCTTGTAGACCGCGTCCGTCAGGTTCTGGCCTTCGAACGCGAACGTCAGGTTGTTGTTGAACCTGTACTGCACGCCGAGGTCGAGCTGGCCGAAGTCATCCGTCCAGATCGGCAGGCCCAGCGGCATGTTGTTGCGTCCCCTCTGCGGGCTCTGCGGGTTGTCATCCAGGCCGTTGGTCTGGTTCGGGCCGGTGTTGTCCGGGAAGGCCACGCCGTTGTGGAACTTGCCGCGCCAGGCATAAGCAATGCGCGCCGAGAACGGGCCGTGGTCGTACAGGATCGCCAGGTTGGCGGCCTTGCGCGACAGGTTGGGCAGCGGGTGGTCACCGTAGGACTGGGCGTTGGTGTCGCAACCGTTGACGAACAGGTTCAGATTCCGGCCGTCAGCGGCGCTGCTGCACCAAAGGTTGCCACTGACCGCGTTGTCGCGCTTCTGCTTGCTGTCCACATAGGTCACGTTGGCTTGCACGCCGAGGCCGGCAAGCAGACCCGGCAGCCCGTTGAAGTAGTGCTGCACTGCCAGTTCCACGCCGCGCGCCCAACCCTTCGCACCGTTCACTTGCGTCGAGTAGGCGAACTCATACGGCTTGCCGGTGTTGTCAGCCTCCGTCAGGATGCCCACCTGATTGACGATCACGTTCGACAGGCGCTTGTTGAACACCGCCATCGTGACCGAGCTCGCCTTGTCGATGTACCACTCGGCCGACAAGTCGAACTGATCGGACTTGACCGGTTTCAACTGCGGGTTACCCAAGGCCTGGCCGCGGTTGCGGAGATCGGTCACAACGTTTTCGCGCACCTCCGGCGTCACCGTCGTGTTCACCGTCGTACGGATGGTGGCACTGCCGGCATCCAGGATCACGTTGGGCTGCAAAGCGCTCAGGTCGGGACGTGAGACCGCCTTCGCGTACGCGAACCGCAGCTGCATCTTGTCGTTGAACTTCCAACGCAGATTCAGGCTGGGCAGAACGTCGGTGTAGCTGTTATTACCCTCGATTGCCCGGCGGTAGTTGGTGAACACGGGAATCGGACCGCCGGTCAACGTGCCGGTCACGGCATCGGTATCGTCATAGGTCAGTGCCTGGTAGCCCGTCGAGTTGTACTTGGTGTTGACGATACGAAGACCGACGTTGCCGTCGATTGGCAAGTTCCATTCGTCGAATCCGAAACGCAGCTGGGCATACGCAGCCTTGGTGACTTCGTGCTGCTCGTTGTCGCGCGACGAGACCGTACCGGGAGCGACCGGGGTGAACGCAGGGGCACAACTGTTGCCGGGAGTGCCGCCCTTTGCGATCTTCTCGGCCTTGTACTCCTCGCACAGCGTGGTGTAGTAGCTGTGCAGCGTCTGGTACGACTGCGGGTAGTTCGCCGCCACGGACATCTTGGGCAACACCAGTGCTGCCACCTGGTTCTTGCCGTTCATGAAGTTGTTGAACGGCTTGACCTGCGTTTCACCGCCGAAGCGAGACAGGTAGGCCAGGCTCTTGATCGGGTGCCAGTCCCAATTCTGGCCAATGGCGCCCTGGTCGAACTCGGCAGACTGCCAAGTTTGCGTCACGGCCTGCCAGTTGTACCAGCGGGGCGACTGATTGCTCACGTCGCGGTCGGTGATACGCAGGCCGACGCGCAGGTCCTGGAGCACGGGGTGGTCAAAGTTGTACCGGATGTCACCCTTCCATGCCTTCTGCGTCGCTTTGCTCTGCGACAGCCGCTCCATGGTGAAGCCCCAGTAGTACTTGGACGGGTCGGCCAGGTAAGCCCGGTCCGACGCATCCAATACCAGGCGCGGAAGGTCGCCGGTCAAGTCCAAGGTTTCCTTGGGCATGTTGATGGCGGTCGCCACGGTCGAATCGAACGTGCCGGTTTTGGACTCGATGAACTGGAAGTCGTTGGCAATCCGCCAATTGGACGCCGGCGTCCAAACCAGATTGAAGGTCGTTTCCTTCGTGTCCGAAGCGCTCGTGGAAAAGCGCGTGTTCGCATTGAACGGAATGCCGCCCTTCGAGGGATCGCGGAGGGTGCCTTTCAGCAGCGCGCCGTTGCTGCCCCACGTCGCATCCGACACGGTCGACGAATACGGATCCGCCTGGCTGGCGATGGAGCTTTCATCCCAGTAGAAGTCGTACTTGGAACGGAAATGCGTCAGTGCCGCCTGCAGCGTGTCCTTCTTCCACTGCGCCGCCACGTAGGTGCCTTTGCGCGTGCGGTCAAAAGCCAGCGTCTGATAACCGAGCGCCTTGGGGAACCAATGGTTTTCAGCGGTAGGTTGGTAGTACGCGTTGTTGGTATCGCTCGGCTTGTTCACGCGAACGACTTCCCGGAAGTACGGGTCCGCGGACATGCCGTCGGTGCGGGTCGAGCTCTTGGAGTTGGCCACGTGGATCAGCAGGCCGACCTTGCCGATGTCGGTGTTCCAGGTGTTGGACAACAGGCCCGAGACGGTCGGCTTCTGGTCGTCGCGCAGCACGTTCCTCGTGACCGACACACCCAGGCCCGCCTTGAAGCCGTTGTAGTCGAACGGCAGAGCCGTGCGCAGGTTCACGAGGCCGCCGATGGCGCCCTCGATCTGTTCGGCGGACGGGTTCTTGTAGACGTCAACGCCAGCCATCAGCTCGGGCGGCACGTCCTCGAAACTCAGACCACGGCCGCCGTTCGCGGAAAAGCTCTCACGACTGTTCAACTGGGACGACACATAGGTCAGCCCTCGGATCAGCACGCCCGAACCCTCGACGGAGAAGCGAGCCGGGTCGCCACGCGCCATGACGCGATCCATCGTCACGCCGACGATGCGCTGCAGCACCTCGCTGACGGAACGGTCGGGCAGTTTGCCGATGTCGTCCGCAACGATGGAGTCGACGATCTCGTCGGAGTCCTGCTTGAGCTTCTGCGCCGATTGCAGCGCAGCGCGCTGGCCCGAGACGATCACCGTCTCAAGCTGCTGGGCTTTGCCCGGGGCAGAGGCCGCCGCAGCGGGCGCCTGCTGTGCCATCGCTGGCATGGCCAGGACCATCAGGGCCTGAGCTGCCGCTAGCGACAGCGTTGAATGCTTGAAATGTCTCATCCTCGTTTGCTCCTCTTTGGTGGGAAACATTCGGCCCCGAAGGGCCAGTGCCGCAGTTGCTGGAACAACCGCAGCGATTTGGTAACGTTAACAACAGTCCTGCCCAACGGCATCGGGACAATCAGGGACAGGGGATTCACTCATTCCACCTGCGTTGCGCCTCCCCTATCAAACAATGCGATCTGGTGTCTCGCATGATCGACCGAAGCGGTATAAATCGATGTTGGTAGCGCTATCTCTGAGTTAATTCGGCGCGGCGAGCCGGGAACGAGGTCGATGAAGTTGTCGGCGAGCGCCAAGCCGTTGCCGGCGAGCCACAACCCCTTCACCGGCCTGTCACTGCTCAACAGCAGGGCCTGGCCGTCCGTGGTGATGTTGATGCGGGCGCCGGCCAGGCTGTAGAACTTGAAGGGCTCGGTCCAGGCGCAGTCGCGGGCCAGTTCGAGGCCATCGGCGTCCAGCGCGCACAGCTCCGCAACGACCGGCTCGGCAAAGCTCGGCAGCGCTTGCATGGTCTCAATGCAGGCGACGGCCGGCACATCCTGGGCAACCCGGGCGCTGGCCAGTTCGCGGCCGTCCATGGCGAAAACGCGCAATTGCAGCGCCAGCGCCCGGCCTTCCAGGCTGCCGTTCATGACGGCGAAACGCACCTGGCCGGCCTCCAGCCGCACCGCGACGGCCAGTGGCGCCAGGGCACGGCGCACCGCGTGCCAGGCCGGCTTGACGGTGCCGGAGGAGTCGATCAGCGCCCAACTCGTGACCGGCCAGCAGTCATTGAGCTGCCAGACCAGCGCGCCGCTGACGGCACGCGCACCCGGCCGCTGCCAGCGGCGGCGGAAGTCCTGGTAGGCCACGCGCATGGCCTCGGCCTGCACGAACTGCGTGGCGTAGACGTGGTCGGCCAGCGTCGGGCCGACGCGCAGGTTGTCGGCCAGATAGACCGCCAGGCGGCGGTGCCCGTCCGGCCCGCTCGCCGAGCCGGCCTTGTTGTGCCACTGCACCGTGCGGCTTTCGGGGAAGCGCTCGGCCTCGGGCAGCACCGACTCGAACAACGCCAGCGACGGGTTGGACTGCATGCCGAACTCGCTGACGAAGCGGGCCTGGACCTCGCCATAGTTCTGGTAGGGCAGCATCTGCTGGTGCCAGACCTCCCAGCTGTGGCGGTCGCCCACCGTCATGTCAGATGACTTCACATCGGCGCCTGGCGTGAAGGGGCTGCCGGGCCAGTAGGCGCGGTCCGGGTCCAGCGCGGCGCAGACCTCGGGCAGCAACTGCTCGTAGATGACCCGCGCCTCGAAGCGCTCCGCCGGGATGCCGGGGCCGGCCAGGCCCTGGGACTCGGCAATCATGTAGTCCTCGTTGTTGCCGCACCACAGGGCCATGCAGGCGTGATGGCGCAGCCGCTTGACCGCGGCCTCG
This sequence comes from Roseateles sp. AC306, assembly GCF_979253795.1. Taxonomy (NCBI): domain Bacteria; kingdom Pseudomonadati; phylum Pseudomonadota; class Betaproteobacteria; order Burkholderiales; family Sphaerotilaceae; genus Roseateles; species Roseateles sp. AC306. Next base: position 236,918 of record NZ_CEEDEB010000006.1, on the reverse strand, counting down.
GCCTCGGCGCGCACGCTGGCCTGAAACTCGGCGTTGGCCGGGTAGATGCCGCAGGCGAAGAGGAAGTCCTGCCAGACCAGGATGCCGAACTCATCACAGGCCTCGTAGAAGGCCTCGTGCTCATAGATGCCGCCGCCCCAGACGCGCAGCATGTTCATATTGGCCGCCGCGGCCTGGGCCACGCGCTCGCGGTAGCGCGCCGGCGTGATGCGCTCCAGCAGGTTGTCGTCGGGAATCCAGTTGGCGCCGCCGGCAAACAGGTCGTGTCCATTGACCTCGAAGTGAAAGCTGAGTCCGGCCTCGCCGTCGACGGGCGCCTGCACCAGACGCAGATGGCGCAGACCGATGCGCCGGCTGTCCTCGGCGAGCACCTGGCCGTGGTCGTCCTGAAGCTGGGCGACCAGCGTGTAGAGGGGCTGGGCGCCCAGACCGAGCGGCCACCAGAGCTGAGCGTCGGTGACCGACAGCGTCGCGCCCACCGCCTTGGCCGCCGGCACCGCGCGCGAGGCCACACTGCGGCCCTGCGGATCCAGCAATTCAAAGCTGCAGCGCGTGCCGGCGCCTCGCAGCTGCGCCGCAACCTGCAGCGTCGCGGTGCGGCGCACGGCATCAACCTCGCTGCGGCAGTGCAGGTCGGCGATGCGCGCCGAGCCGCTGTCCCGACGCACCGGCCGCCACGGGCCGCAGGTGACCAGCTCAGGACCCCAGTCCCAGCCGAAGTGGTACTGCGCCTTGCGGGCATGCAGCCGGGCGCTGTCGCCGTTCCACAGCGCGCGCTTGCCTTGCACGGCCTCCACCTTGCGGGCCTCGGCCAGCGCCGGCTCGAAAACCATCAGCAGCTCATTGCCGCCGGGCCTCAGGCGCGAGCGCACGTCCACTCGCTGCGGCACGAACATGTTGTCGGACTGCAGCAGGCGCTCGCCGTTGAGGAAGACGGTGCAATAGGTGTCCAGGCCCTCGAAGACCAGTTCCTCGCGCTCGGCCAGCTCACCCACCTCGAAAGCCAGCCGCCACGCCCAGCGGCGCTCGGCCACCCAGCGCACATCCAGCTCATTGCGGCCGTAGAAGGGGTCGGGAATGCGCCCGGCCGCGAGCAGCGCGCCATGCGCCGTGCCGGGCACGGCGGCGGGCAGCCAGACATCGGCTGGCAACGCTGTCAATGCGGCAGCGTCCAGGCCATCGGTACCCATGGGCACCTCGGCCACGGCCCAGCCTTCATGCAGGTCAATCAGTCGTTGAGATTTCACGTCGTGTCAGTCGTCAAGTCACGCAGCCGGCCCGCGGCAGGAGACCCGGCTGGCCGGTCAAGGTGGTCAGCCCATGTGCCGCTCCAGGGTGGTTGCGGCCGTCTCCTGCTTCGCTCGGATGGCAAAGCTAAACATTGTTTTGTTGCGCATTCTGTTTCTCTATATTTGAGACCGCACTCGGGGATAGTCCCGATGTTTTCCTGATGACACAGCCCACGCGGGCTGCAAACTTGCGCCCATAATCGCCGTCGTTTAGTAAACAGCAACGAGACAACGTGACCGACACGGCCACGGTTTTGCGCCTGCCATGAGAGTTGCGCTCGTCCGGGCGCCCAGGCGCGCCGGTTCCCTACCGCAGCGCCGCCGGCCGAAGCCGCGTGCCTGGTCAATTGAACGGTGGCCGACGACAAGCCGCCGCCTGCAGCCCGCCGTTGCGGCCTGTCTCGCCCGTCTCCCGGGGGGCGGCAAGCGGGCACCACCAAAGGTTGATATGAACTGGTTGAAAGGATTTGCGTTGTCTTTGTCATTGATGCTGCCGGCGCTGGGCCACGCCAATGCGCGGCTGCAAGCGGTCATGCAAAGGCTGGACGCCGGCGAGCCCATCACCCTTGCGACCCTCGGTGGCTCCATCACGACCGGCTATGCCGCTCAGCCACCGCGCGAGAAGGGGTGGGCCGCGCTGCTGGCCAGATCGCTGGGCCCCAAGGTCAAGCTGGTCAACGCCGGTGTCAGTGGCACGGACTCGGCAGCCGGCGTGCAGCGACTGCAAAGCCAGGTGCTGGACGCCGCACCCGACCTCGTCATCGTCGAATTTGGCGTCAACGACCAATGGCTGGACCCCGCCGTGCGCGGCAGCAGTTTTGAAGCCATCCTGCGCCGCCTGCTCAGTGCGAAGAAGCCGCCCGCCGTCGTCGTGCTGGGCTTGACGCAGCAAGGCAACCAGGCGCGCGACGCGGTGGACATCCAGTTGAAGCTGGCGGCCCACTACGGCCTCGTGGCGCTGGACTTCGGCCGCTGGATGCAGGCTCGCGTCGATGCCGGCCAGGACCGCTGGGCCGCGCTCTATGACGAACCCGTGCATCCCAACGCCACCGGCCACCAGCGCATTGCGCAGGCGCTGGCCGAGACGCTGCGCACCCAGCGCACCGCCGCCGCAGCCAGCCCCCTGCCCGAGCCGCTGTTCGGCCGTGCCCACGAGTTCACGCGGCTGCTGATGGGCGACACGCTCAAGCCTTACCAGGTGGACGGCTTCGAGCGCGGCGGCGAGGTGCACCCCGAGTGGACCGGCCAGCAGCCCGGCTGGGCGGCCAAGGCTGACGACGCCGAGGCCCGCTTCCTCGTCTACGGCAGCGAGGTTGCCGTCTTCCATGCCGAGAGCGAGCACTACCGCAACCTCGAAGCCCGCGTCGACGAAGGCCCCTGGGTGACGCTGCAAGGCCATGTGCCCGAGCGCAAGGGCTATCTCGGCTGGCACTACACCGTGGTCGGCCGCACCCTGGAACCCACTGCGCACCTGCTGACGGTGCGCGTGAAGCGCGACGAATGGGCCGGCAGCGGCCGCCCGGCGAGCTTCCTGGCCCTGATGTCCGCCGGCATCCTGCCGCCCGCGCTGCGCAGCAGCGACTTCGTGCGCGAGGCGCCCACCAACCGCGCCGGCCTGATCCCGGCCAACGATCCCCAACTGCGCTGGGTCGGCCGCATCGGCCCCGGGCCACTGCCCACGTCCAGGCTGCTGGCCTGGAGCGGCAGCGAGCTGCGCGCCCGCTTCACCGGCCGCGAGCTGAGCCTGGAGTTCTCATCCACGCACTGGGGCACCAGCCACTTCACGGTCGAGATCGACGGAAAGGTGCACCCGCTGGCCGTACCTGGACAGGGCTGGACGGCGTGGCGCTTGCGCGAGCCGCTGGCCGACGGTGAACACACGTTGCGTCTGATCAAGCGCACCGAGGCCTCCATGGCCGAAGCTTCCTTCCACGGCATGCGCCTGGCCGAAGGCGGCAAGCTGCTCGACCCGCCGCCAGCCCGCCCCCTGAAGCTGGAGTTCTACGGCGACTCCATCACCGCCGGCGCCTGCAACGGCGACGTCGGCGACGACCAGTACGACGATCTCTACCCCCATGACGGCACGCGTGCCTATGGCGCCGTCACGGCCGCCAGGCTGGGTGCGGATTACGTTGGCATCTCCGTCAGCGGCATCGGCATCACGGCCACCTGGGATCAGCTGCTGATGCCGCAGATCTGGAACCGCTATGCCCCGCGCCTGGACGCTGCGGTCGCGCCACCCGACCCACGCGCGCCCGATGTCGTGCTGCTCAACCTGGGCCAGAACGACCACGGCTTCCCGGCGTCGAAAGGCCAGCCCATCGCGGCTGATTTCGGTGCCCGCTACCTGGCCTTCGTGCGCGAGCTGCGCGCTCGCTACCCGCAGGCGACGCTCGTGCTGCTTGCCGGCGGCATGACCGCGTGGAAGGAGCAGCCCGCCATCCCCCGCGCGCTGAACCAGGCCGTCGCTACGCTGCGCGCCGAGGGCGACGCCAAGGTCTGGACCCACACCTTTCAGGCGTTTGCGTACGCCCATCCGCGCATCGACGTGCACGCCCAGATGGCCGACGAGCTGACCCGCTTCCTGAAAACAGAGGTGCTCAAATGAACATCCCCGACCTGCGCAAGCCCGAGGCGCTGTGGGCCCATATGCGCCACACGCTGGCCTTCTACGCGCCGCGCGTGAAGGACGCCACCGGCGGCTGCTTCCAGTTCTTCAAGGACGACGGCACCATCTACGACCGCCGCACCCGCCACCTGGTGAGCAGCACGCGCTTCGTCTTCAACCACGCGCTGGCCTGGCGCTGGTTCGGCGGGACGGTCGACGACGTGTCGCATGCGCTGGCCTTCGTGAACCAGGCCCACCAGCAACCGCAAGGCGGCTACGCCTGGGTGCTGGACTGGCAGGACGGCCGCGCCACCGTCACCGATGGCACCAACCACTGCTACGGCCTGGCCTTCGTGCTGCTGGCCAACTCGCATGCCGCAGAAGCCGGCGTGCCGGGCGCTCGCGAAGGCATCGCCGCCACCTTCGAACTGATGGAGCAGCGCTTCTGGGAAGCGTCTCACGGCCTCTACGCCGACGAGTCAACGCCCGACTGGCAAACAGGCACCTATCGCGGCCAGAACGCCAATATGCACGCCTGCGAAGCCATGCTGGCCGCCCATGCCGCCACGGGCGAGGCCCGCTACCTCGATCGCGCGTTGACGCTGGCCACTTCCATCGCGCAACGCCAGGCGGCCCTCGCAGGCGGCCTGGTCTGGGAGCACTACAAGGCCGACTGGACGCCCGACTGGGACTACAACCGCGACGACAACACCAACATCTTCCGGCCCTGGGGTTTCCAGACCGGCCACCTCACCGAGTGGGCCAAGCTGCTGTTGATGCTGGAGCGCCGGCTCGGTGACGCCGCACCGGCCTGGCTCTACCCGACCGCGCGCCACTTCTTTGACACCGCGATGAAGCATGGCTGGGACGAGACCCACGGCGGTCTCGTCTACGGCTTTGCGCCCGGTGGCGAGGTGTGTGATGGAGACAAGTATTTCTGGGTCCAGGCCGAAAGCCTGGCCGCCGCCGCCTGGCTGGCCGTGCGCTCTGGCGATGAGTCCTGCTGGACTTGGTACGACCGGATCTGGGCCTACGCCTGGCAGCACTTCGTCGACCACGAGCATGGCGCCTGGTACCGCATCCTGGCGCCCGACAACGCCAAGGTCACCGATGAGAAGAGCCCCGCCGGCAAGACCGATTACCACACCATGGGTGCGTGCCAGGACGTGCTGGCCGCCCTCGGTGTCCAACCACCGGCCAAGGAGGCCGCATGAAAAATCTGCTGTGCTCTGCTTTGCTCGCCGTCTCGGCCGCGGCCGCTGCCGCACCCCTGGAATGGCGCGGCATCAGCCTGTCGAGCGCCGAGTGGGGCGAGAAGCTGCCCTTCCCCGGCGTCTACGGCAAGGAATACGTCTACCCGACGGTGGCCAGCACGGCCTACTACCAGGCCAAGGGCATGAATGTCATGCGCATCGCCTTCCGCTGGGAGCGCCTCCAGCCCACGCTGAATGGCGAGCTCGACGCGACCGAGCTGGCCCGCCTGCGCGAGTTCGTCGACGGCACGACCGCTCGCGGCCTGTACGTGCTGCTGGATCCGCACAACTACGCCGCCTACAAGGAGGTGCATGTCGGCAAGCCTGAGGTGCCCATCGCCGCCTTCGCCGATTTCTGGCGCCGGCTGGCCCTGCAGTTCAAGGCCAATCCCAAGGTGCAGTTCGGCCTCGTCAACGAGCCGCGCAACATGCCTACCGAGACATGGGCGGACGCCGCGCAAGCCGCCGTCGACGCCATCCGCGCCACCGGCGCAAAGAACCTCATCACGCTGCCCGGCAACGGCTACACCGGCGCCTGGAGCTGGTTCGAGAGCAAGTGGTACGGCACGCCCAATGCCGACGTCATGGGCAAAGTCCGCGATCCGCTGGACCACATGATGTACGAGGTCCACCAGTACTTCGACAAGGACGGCTCAGGTACCAGCGTCGAGTGCGTCAGCCCCCAGATCGGCGTCGAGCGGCTGCAGCGCTTCACCGCCTGGCTCAAGGCGAACAAGAAGCGCGCCATCCTGGGCGAACTCGGCGGCGGCGCCAATGCCGTCTGCGAGCAGGCCGTGAACGGCGCGCTCAAGCACTTGGCAGCCAACGCCGACGTCTGGGCCGGCTGGCTGTGGTGGGCCGGCGGCCCGACCTGGGGCGACTACTTCCTGTCGCTGGAGCCGGGTGCGGACGGCAAAGACAAGCCGCAGATGCGCTGGCTGACACCCTTCCTGAAATAAAAAAAGCGGGCCGAGGCCCGCTTCTTCATTTGCTCAGTCGCTCAGCGACCGAAGCCGCCCTTGCGCGGGCCGCCGAAGCCAGGCTTCGGGCCACCGAACGAGGGCTTGCCACCGGGCGTGAAGGGACGGTCACCACGCGGCGCGAAACCACGGTCGTCACGGGGCTGGAAGCCACGGTCGTCCTGACGCGGCGCAAAGCTGCGCTCGTCACGCGGCTGGAAGCCTTGCTCGGCACGGGGTGCAAAGCCACGGTTGTCGCCCTGCGGCTGGAAGCCACGGTCGTCACGCGGAGCAAAGCCTTCACGACGCGGCTCGCCACCGAACGACGGCCGGCCGCCACCCGCGTTGAAGTTGCCACGCGGGCCATCTTCACGACGGAAAGGCTTGTTGCCAAAGCCAGGACGGCCACCGCCGCCACCGAAGTGGCCACGCGGGCCGCGGTCGTCGAAGGAGCCAGCCGGACGCGGCGGGAAAATGCGCGGCTCTTGCGTCTTGGGTTCCAGGCCGGCGATCTGCTGCACGGGGATGGTCTGCGTCGTGAACTGCTGGATGCGACGGATCATGGACACGTCGTCACGCAGGCCCAGCGTGATCGCCAGGCCCTGGCGGCCGGCACGGCCGGTGCGGCCGATGCGGTGGACATAGTCCTCGGCCTTCATCGGCAGGCCGTAGTTGATGACGTGGCTGATGGTCGGCACGTCGATGCCGCGGGCTGCAACGTCGGTCGCCACCAGCACGCGCACCTGCTTGCTGCGCAGGGCCTGCAGCACGCGGTTGCGCTTGCCTTGGGGCATGGCACCGTGCAGCGGGGCGACCGAGTGGCCGATCTCGGCCAGGCGCTCGGCCAGCCAGTCGGCGTCACGCTGGGTGCTGGTGAAAACGACGGCCTGCTCCATCTCCGGCAGCGCCAGGATGGATTCGAGCAACTGGTCCTTGTGATGGGGGTTGTCGGCCCAGTGCAGGCGCTGCTCGATGTTCTCGTGCGTGTCGGTGTGGTTGGCCACCTCGATGCGCTGCGGGTCCTTTAGCAGGTTCTGCGCCAGGCGGCCGACGTGTCCCGCGAACGTGGCGCTGAACATCACCGTCTGGCGCTCGGCCGGGGTGTTGCCGGCGATCATCGTGATGTCGTCGATGAAGCCCATGTCCAGCATGCGGTCGGCTTCGTCCAGCACGAGCATCTCGACATTGCCGAGCACGCACTTGCCGGAATTGATGTGGTCGATCAGGCGGCCGGGGGTGGCGATCAGGATGTCCAGCGGGCCCATCAGCTGGCGGATCTGCAGCGGGTAGGGCATGCCGCCCAGCACAGTCGCGACCTTCAGGCCCGGAATGAAGCGGCCGTAGGTTTGCGCGGCCTTGGCGACCTGCATGGCCAGCTCACGGGTGGGGGCCAGCACCAGGATCTTGGGGCCGTAGATCTTGCCCTTTTCGCGCTTCTTGCTGTCGTCGGCACGTGCGGCCAGGATCTTTTCCAGCGCCGGCAGGATGAAGGCAGCGGTCTTGCCCGAACCGGTGCGCGCCGAGACCATCAGGTCCTTGTTGGCGATGGCAGCGGGGATGGCGAGCGTCTGCACGTCGGTGGCGTTCTCGTAGCCGGAATCTTTCACGGCCTTCAGCACAACTTCGTTCAGGCCCAGGGTATCGAAACTCATCTCGTTCTTTCGTGGTCATTCACGCCGCGCAAACAAAAGCGCAGCGCCGAGGGGCAGTAGGTGCCCTTCGGAATCATCATCAAGTCGCTGGGAGATAGATCAGCTCGCGTCGTGCGGCTCGGGCTTGTTACAGCAACCCGGGTGCGGCGCGGGGGAACAGTCAGTCAAAGCGACGGCTTCATCGCCGCCGACCGATCCGTGTTCGGAGTTCGATGCCGGCTTGATGCGCTGATCGAACGAGGTCAGAGGAGACGTGGAACACCTGGAGTTGGCCTCCAGGCGAAGCCGCGACTGTAGCACAGCTCAGGGTTTTTACTCAAGCACTTTGGATAAGTGCCGCAGTGAGCCAGCCGCGCAGGCTGTTGAAAAATGCCAGTCCTGACGCGCAGGACAGGTCTTCGCGGGTCAGCAGCCCCTCCCTGATACGCCCTTGCGCCAGCAGCTCGGCACGCATCACGCCAGGCAGCAGGCCGGCGGCCAGCGGCGGTGTCAGCCATTGGCCCTCGAGCTGCAGGGCGAGGTTGCCGAAGCTGCACTCGGTCAGCTCGCCGGCTTCGTTCCACAGGATCACGTCGAAGGCCTCGGCCGGCTTGGCGAAGGCATACAGCTCGCGGCGCGTCGTCTTGTGCGCGAGAAACTCGGCGCGGGGGCCGAGCGTCGGTATGGGGCCGTCGGCCAGCGCCAGCTTCACCGGCTCGTCGGTGGGCGTGAATGCGGCGAGCGTGTGGGCGAGGTTGCCCGCGGCGTCGCAGGTCAAGCGCAAGCGCCAGTTGCCCTCGGCGCGTGTTTCAGCGATCGCTTTCAGATAGGCGCGCGCTTCGGCCAGCGAAAAACGCAGGCCGAAGTGGCGTGCCGTGCGCTGCATGCGCGCGAGGTGGGCATCACCGCGCAGCGCCACGCCACTTTCCAGCCGCAGCGTCTCCAGCGCTTCGGCGGGAGCCTCGGCGCGGGCGAGGAAGCGCGATTTGGCCCGCCACTCGGCGATCTCGGCGGCCGGCTCGCTGTCCAGCGTGATGGCGCTGCCGATGCCGCAGGTGAGCTGGCCATCGCCGAACTCGACGGTGCGTATGGGCACATTGAAGGTCGCGACGCCACCCGGCTGGATCAGCCCCAGCGCGCCGCAGTACCAGCCTCGCGGGCGGGCTTCAAGCTCGCGGATGACCTGCATCGCCCGGACCTTGGGCGCACCGGTCACCGAGCCGCAGGGGAAGAGCGCCGCGAAGGCGTCTGGCAACGTGAGGCCGGCGCGGCTGACGGCAGTCACGGTGGAGGTCATTTGCCAGACGGTGGGCAGCGCATGCAGCTCGAACAGCCGTGGCACGCGCACCGTGCCCAGTTGCGCGACGCGGCTGAGGTCGTTGCGCAACAGGTCCACGATCATCAGGTTTTCGGCCCGCTCCTTCTCGCTGGTGCGCAGGTGCTGCTGGGCGGCCTCGTCGTCGACACGGTCGCGGCCTCTCGGCGCAGTGCCCTTCATCGGCTGCGCGGCCAGCAGCCAGCTCGCCTTGGCGCCAGGCACGGGGCGCCAGTCGAAGAAAAGCTCGGGCGAGACGCTTGCTGCGCCTGCATCGCGCAGGAACAGGCTGAAGCCGCCGGGCTGGCTGGCATGCAGCGCGAGGAAGAGCTGCTCCGGGTCCAGCGCACAGCCCGCCGCCCGCAGCCGCGTCGTCAGGTTGACCTGGTAGCAGTCGCCGGCCCGGATGTAGTCGCGGATGCGTTCGATGGCGGCGGTCGCGTCCGGTTCGACATCAAGCCAGCCGAGAAGGCCGGTGTGCGCGGCCCGCACCTCGTCCCAAGGCTCCGGCGCCGTGTCGTAGACGGCGAATTCAGCCAGGGGCGCGGCGGCGGCATGGGTTGCAAGCACCTTGTCGAACACCGCCGCAGCCTCGTAGCGCAGGCCGCCCAGAACCCAGGCGCCGGCTCGCGCGGCGGCTTCGGCCTCGGCGATGACGGCCCGGACGTCCTCCAGCCGCGTCGCCCGCAACCAGTTCGACGGCGGGGCCGTCCAGCAACCGCGCAACCGTTCACCGTCCTCGCGGGCCAGCGGGTGGCGGGGGAAGTCGAAGGCGGCGTGCAGCAAACGCGCGCGGGCCTCGTCAGGCCAGGTTCAGGAAATGGGTGCGGTAGTGCACCAGCTCTTCGATGGACTCCTGGATGTCGGCCAGGGCCGTGTGCGCCTGGGCCTTCTTGAAGCCCTCCAGCGCCGATGGCTTCCAGCGCTTGGCCAGTTCCTTCAGCGTCGACACGTCGAGGTTGCGGTAGTGGAAGAAGCTCTCCAGCTCCGGCATGTAGTTGGCGAGGAAGCGGCGGTCCTGGCAGATGCTGTTGCCGCACATGGGGCTCTTGCCCTTGGGCACGTATTGCTTCAGGAAGGCGATGGTCTGCGTGGCGGCATCGGCCTCGGAGACGGTGGACGCCTTGACGCGGTCGATGAGGCCGCTGCGGCCGTGCGTGCCCTTGTTCCAGGCGTCCATCGCGTCCAGTGTCTCGTCGCTCTGGTGCACGGCGAAGACGGGGCCCTGGACGCGTTGCTCGAGGTTGGCATCGGTGACGACGACGGCGATCTCGATGATGCGGTCGGTGTCGGGATAGAGCCCCGTCATCTCGAGGTCGATCCAGATCAGGTTGTTTTCGCTGAGGGCAAGGGTGTCGGACATGGTGGGCTCACTCTGAGTGAGGCGGAATTCTCGCAGCCTAAACTCGCAAGCTATGTCTCCCACGCTGTTGTCTCTCGCGTTCGCAGTCGCACTCGCCGCTTCCCTGCTTGTCAAGTTCTGGCTGTCCTCGCGCCAGATCCGCCATGTGGCCGCCCATCGCGACCACGTGCCGGCGGCGTTTGCCGGCAGCGTGACGCTGGCGGCCCACCAGAAGGCGGCCGACTACACCATCGCCCGCTCCCGCTTCGGCCTGCTCGCCCTGGCCTTCAATGCCGCCGTGCTGCTGAGCTGGACGCTGCTGGGCGGCCTGAACGTGCTGAATGGCTGGGTGCTGCAAGCCAGCCAATCTCTGCCCGAGGGCTGGCAGACCATGGGCTACCAGCTCGGCCTGGTCGCCGCCTTCGCGCTGATCGGCTCACTGCTGGACCTGCCGTGGGAGCTGTACTCCACCTTCCGCATCGAGCAGGCCTTCGGCTTCAACCGCATGACGCTGGGGCTGTACGTGGCCGACATGCTCAAGGGCCTGGCCGTGGGCGTGCTGCTGGGCCTGCCCATCCTGGCTTTGATCCTGTGGCTGATGGGCGCCGCCGGCCCGCGCTGGTGGCTGTGGGCCTGGGCCGTGTGGATGGGCTTCCAGTTGCTCGTCATGGTGCTCTACCCGACCGTCATCGCGCCGCTGTTCAACAAGTTCGAGCCGCTGGCCGACGTGGCGCTGAAAGAGCGCGTGGAGCGCCTGATGGCCCGCTGCGGCTTCGCGGCCAAGGGCCTGTTCGTCATGGACGGCAGCAAGCGCTCGGCGCACGGCAATGCCTACTTCAGCGGCTTCGGCCCGGCCAAGCGCGTCGTCTTCTTCGACACGCTGTTGGCCAAGCTCAACGGCGGCGAGGTGGAGGCCGTGCTGGCCCACGAGCTGGGCCACTTCAAGCACAAGCACATCACCAAACGCATCATGCTGGCCTTTGCGATGAGCCTGGCCGGCTTTGCCTTGCTGGGCTGGTTGGCGCAACAGCCGGCCTTCTACCTGGGCCTGGGCGTGCAGCCCAACTTGAGCGCGCCGAATGACGCGCTGGCGCTGCTGCTGTTCATGCTCGCCGGCCCGGTGTTCGGCTTTTTCGTCACGCCGCTGGCCAGCCACTTCTCGCGTCGGGACGAGTTCCAGGCCGACGCCTATGCCCGCGCGCAGGCCAGCGCTGCGGACCTGTCATCCGCGCTGCTCAAACTGCACGAAGACAACGCCGGCACGTTGACGCCGGACCCGGTTTACGCCCGCTTCTACTACTCACACCCACCTGCTGCCGAACGTCTTGCAGCCCTCGCCTCATGACCGACTTGCTGCTTGCCCAATGTGATCCGAAGGCCGCGCTGCTGGACGCCGACACACGCAACCGCGTGCTGGCCGCCCTGCCCGGCTGGCTGCCCGACCCCGAGGCCAAGCTGATCGGCCGGCGCTTCGGCTTCGCCAACTTCTACCAGGTGATGGCCTTCGTCGACGCCGTCGCCGAGATCGCGCATGCGCAGGACCATCACCCCGAGATGCTCGTCAGCTATGACGCCTGCACCGTCAGCTGGACGACGCATTCGCGTGGCGGGCTGACATTGAACGACGCGATCTGCGCGGCACAAGTGAGCGCACTGCCCGAAGCGACCGGTACATGAGCAAGTTCCAGGGTCTCGACCTGGGCTTGGTGGTGCGCGGCCATGGCCGCCACTACATCGTCGAGGACTCGGAAGGCAAGCGCTTCGTCTGCCACCCACGCGGCAAGAAGAGTGACGCGGTCGTGGGCGACCAGGTGCGCTTTGCCGATTCCGGTGACGAAGGCGTCATCGAGGCCGTCGAGCCGCGGCGCAACCTGCTGTTCCGCCAGGACGAGTGGAAGACCAAGAGCTTCGCGGCCAATCTGGATCAGCTCCTCGTGCTCGTCGCCGTCGAGCCGGTGTTCAGCGAATCGCAGCTGACGCGCTCGCTGATCGCCGCAGAGTCGGCCGGCATCCGCATGGCCATCGCGCTGAACAAGACGGATCTGCCTGGCACCGATTCCGCCCGCGAACGGCTGGCGCCTTATCACGCGATGGGCCTGAAGATGTTCGAGGTCGCGCTCAAGGCCGACCCCGAGGGTTCGCGCGCCACGCTGGACCCGTGGCTGAAGGATCAGCGCACCTTCGTGCTCGGCCCCAGCGGCACGGGCAAGAGCACGCTGATCAACCTGCTCGTGAAAGACGCGAAGGCCCAGATCGGCGAGATCTCGCAGGCGCTCAACTCGGGCCGCCACACGACGACGACGACGCAGTGGTACTGGACCGACGAGACGCGCACGACGGCGCTCATCGATTCGCCCGGCTTCCAGGAGTTCGGCCTGCGCCAGATCAACGCCGCCGAGCTGTGGCGCTGGATGCCCGACCTGCGCGAGCACGCCAATTGCCGCTTCGCCAACTGTTCACATATTCACGAACCCGACTGCGGCGTGCGCAAAGCGGTCGACGCGGGCTTGATCAGCGCCGGCAGATACCGCATATATGGCGAGATCCTCGAAGAACTCCAACGCAAGACCTGGTGAAGACCTCTCTGCTGATGCTTTGCGCAGCCGCCCTGCTGGCAGGCTGCGCCTCTGCCCCCATCGCAACGCCGCCCACCGCTGAAGGTTGGCAGCCGCTGCACTTGCCCGGCAAGACTGCGACCCGCTACAGCTGGACCGAGAAAGACGGCCGGCCGGCGCTGGAGGCCGCTTCCGACCGCTCGGCCAGCATCTGGCGCAAGCGCCTGCAGCCGTCGCTGGCGAAAGTCGGCGAAGTCAGCTTTTCCTGGTGGGTGCAGGGCCTGATGCCCAACGCCAGCGTCGCCGACATCGACCGCGAGGACGCCGTGGCACGCGTCATCTTCGGCTTTGGCGGCGACAACGAGCGGCTGCCACTGCGCACGCGCATGAAGTTCGACCTCGTGCAGGCCCTGACGGGCGAGTTGCCGCCCTACGCGACGCTGATGTACGTGTGGGACAGCAAGCTGCCCATAGGCACCGTCGTCGTCAACGCGCGCAGCGACCGCATCCGCAAGATCGTCGTCGACTCCGGCCCGGCTGAACTGCGCCGCTGGCGCGACCACCGGCGCGATCTGGCCGCCGACTTCCGCCTGGCCTTCGGCGAGGAGCCGGGGCCGCTGATGTCCATGGCCGTCATGACCGACAGCGACAACATCCGCGCCTCGGCCAGGGCCTGGTACGGGACGGTCGATCTGACAGCGCCGCCGGTCAGCGCTGGGGCGGCTGCAAGGGCAAAGGCACCGGGTCCTTGACCTCGCGGGCCTCGATGTCGACGACATCGGCCGCCGCCGGCGCCTGCGGCCGCCGCGGCGCCCAGGGGTTCTGGTTCATGCGGAACCGCACATTGGGCTTGCGGCCGGTCAGCAGGCTGACCAGAAGAAACACCACGAAGACCACGACGGCGAACAGGAAGAGGCCGAGGCCGATGACGGCGCCGACGACGAGCAGCAGAAGGCGGATGAGGGAACGAATCAGGCGCATGGCCTGAATTCTGAACCCGCTCAACCGCGCCCGACGAAAGGCATCTGCGTGGCCATCACGGTGATCGACTGCACATTGGCCGACAGCGGCAGGCTGGCCATGTAGACGACGGCGCGGGCGACGTCCTGCACGTCCATGCGCGGCTCCACGGCGATCTGGCCATTGGCCTGCGGCACGCCGCGCAGCATCTTCTCGGTCATCTCGGTGGCGGCGTTGCCGATGTCGATCTGGCCAGCCGCAATGTCGAAGGCGCGGCCGTCCAGGCTGAGCGACTTGGTGAGGCCGCTGATGGCGTGCTTGGTGCTCGTGTACGGTGCCGTGTTGGGCCGCGGCGCGTAGGCCGAGATGGAGCCGTTGTTGATGATGCGGCCGCCGCGCGGGCTCTGCGCCTTCATCAGCGCGAAGGCGGCGCGGGCGCACAGGAAGCTGCCGGTCAGGTTGGTGTCGACGACCGCGCGCCACTGCGCCACGGTCAGCTCGTCGATGGGCACCGCCGGCGCGCCCATGCCGGCGTTGTTGAAGAGCAGGTCAAGGCGGCCGAAGCGGTCGCGCAGCGTGGCGAAGGCGGCGTCGACCTGCACCTCGTCGGTGACGTCGGTCGGCAGCACCAGCGCGTCAGTTTCAATATCCAGCAGGGTCTCGCGCAAGGCCGCCTCGCGGCGGCCGAGCAGCGCGAGCGTCCAGCCCTCGGCGGCCAGGGCACGGGCCACAGCGCGGCCGATTCCGGAACCCGCGCCCGTGACCAACGCAACTTTCATCAGTTCCCCAGCGGCGTGACCAGCGAGCGCTGCACCCAGCCGGAGAAGTTGGCCGAATCGACCTTGACGAAGCCGTCCTTGACCTCGCCGGTGGCGACCAGCTCGTCGCTGCGGTTCAGCGTCGCCACAACCTTGCCGTCGCGCGACGGCGTGGCGTAGGCCTTCACATTGGAGATCTTGGGCGCCAGCATCTGGCCGGCATTGATCGGGGCACCGGCCTGCGTGGAGGCGGCCGCGTTGGCATCGCCGGCGGCGCTGCCGCCGCGCACGAGGCTGGCCTGGTCGCGGATGGTCAGCACGATCTTGTTGTAGTTGTCGAGGAAGCTGGCCGCGATGAGCTTGCCTTCCGCCGTGCTGGTGTAGCCGCCCGCGCCAGCGATGCCGCCGCCGCCGAAGCCCCAGCCGCCGATGGAGAAGTCGGTCTTGCTGGCCTTGCCCTCGGCCGCGGCGACCTGGATGCTGGAGCGCACGTCGGCAATCAGCAGACTGGTGGAGGCGTCCTTGAACTTCAGGCCGCCGGCAATGGCGCCGATGATGCCCAGCTTGCCGCCCAGGAAGCCGCCGAGGCCGCCACTGGTGTTGGCGCCGATCTGAACATTGGGCGTCATGACGAAATCGGCCGCCTGCATCTGGCCCTTGCCGACGTTGGACTCCTGGCGCATTTCACCGGCGGCGGCGAGCGAGCGCTCCTGCTGCAGGTTCTGCATCGCTTGGCCGCGCTCGACGACGTCGAAGCAGCCGGACTGCTGGATCATCATGCGCAGCAGCGCCGAGGGCGAACCCAGGCCGTACTGGGAGATGTGGTTCCAGCCGTGCTGCGGTTCGGCCAGGGCGATGACGCCCAGCTTCTTCGAGCACTTCTCGACGCTGGAACCAGCTTCTTGTGCCTGCGCAGCCGTCGAAAGGCCTGCCAGCATCAGGGCATACAGGGTGGTCTTGTTCATGTCGCTCCTCTTGGTCACTTTGAGAACCGGTGATTGTGCCCAGGGGGCGCGGCCGCGATCATCCTCAGCCCAAAGGGGCCGTGTCGCCTGGATCAGGGGCGCAGCACCAGGCGATGCGCCGGCTCACCGGGCAGGAAGGGCAGCGCCTCGCCGGCCAGCCAGGTGGCGTGGTCGGCACGGTAGAAGGGTGACATGGGGTGGCCACTCTGGCCACCCGGGATGACGAGCAGGCCCTTCTCCTCATGGCCAGGCGAGACCACCATGCGCTCGCTCTGCCCATGGCCATGGTTGTGCACGCGCGGCATGTGCGCGTCGCCTGCCATGCCCTGAGAGGCCTGGTCCAGCCAGCGCGCCAGGGCCGGCACGGCGGGGCTGAGCGGGTGGCGCACGAGTGTGCCGTTGTCGGCGCCCCAGGTGGCGGCGGCGAGGCTGCCGTGCTGGGCGAGCAGTTCCCTGCGGCTGTCCAGCACGGCGCGCTGCAGCAGCTCCGGCCAACTCTTGAAGGCGCCGGGCAGGGTGTCGGGCCGCGCGGCCTGGATGAGGGCCCAGCCGGGTGTCTCGGGCACCAGCTTGAGGTCACGCAGCTTCATGCCCCGGGCCTCCATCAGCCCGGCCAGCGGCGCGAAGATGTGCATCAGCGCCCGCTCGCGGAAGGTGCGCACGAGCAGGTAGCCCACCGCATCGGGCCGCGCAGCGTCGGCACTTCTGTCGACCTCGGCGCGGTAGTCAGCCAGGCCGTTGGCAGCGACGAATTCGGGCGTCAGCACCTTGTCCAGCAGCAGCTGGCGCCAGCGCTGCAGGAAGAGCGCGCGGTGGTCGAGCTGGATGGCGTGCAGGCCGGCCTCGTCGAAGGTGTCCTGCGCGCGCAGGCCGTCGCGGATCTGCTGGCCACGAGCGCCCAGATCCCAGCCACCGTTGCCGACGATCTTCATCGATTCGCCGCCGATCATGCGCGAGTTGGCCGTCCAGAGCCGCCCGTCGGCCGGGTCGACGAGCCTGGGCTGCTCGGCCGCTGCCAGATAGCCCTGCCAGCGGGGGCGGCCGTCGCTCCAGTCCTGCGGGCGATCGATGTCGTCGGTACCGATGCGCCTGGGCACGGCGCCGATGACGGTCCAGCCGATGCGGCCGTTAGCGTCGGCCACGAGCAGGTTCTGGTGCGGCACGCCGGTGCCCGCGGCGATGCGCAGCGCCTCGTCGGCATTGGCCGCCGTCTCCATCTGCATGAGGCGCAGGTTCATGGCCTCCACGTCATGCGCGACCCAGCGCAGCGCGTAGGCCTCGCCCTTGGGCGCTGGCAGTGCCGTCACCGGGCCCCATTCGCTCTCCAGCACCTCATGGTCCACGGCCGCCTCGCCGCTGATCTCGATGCGCTCGATGCTCCGCTTCAGTGGCTTCTCCACGCCGCCAGCGAGGTAGTGCGTGCCGGCAGCGTTGAGCTTCAACGTGACGACATCGGCCCAGTCCGAGGTCGTGTTCGTGAAGCCCCAGGCCACCCGGCCGTTGCTGCCGACGATGAGCAGGGGCGTGCCGGGCAGCGTGGCGCCGGCGATGTCGTGGGCGCCGGCCGCGTCCTTCCACTTCATGCGCGCCTTGAACCAGGTGCCGGGCGAGCGCAGGCCCAGGTGCATGTCGTTCGCAACGATGGCCCGCCCGTCGGCGCCATGGGCGGCGGCGACGGCGAAGTTGTTGCTGCCAAGATCGCGCGAGTCCTGCAGTCGGCAATCGCGGCAGGCCGTCTTCGCCGTGCGCAGCGCCTCGGGCAGCGGGCCGGCGGGCAGCGGCACGGCGGCCACGCGGCTGTCGTCCATGGCGGCCTGCCAGTCGGCGCTGTGCTGGGTCAGGAAGGCGTACCAGTCGGCGGACACGGCGTCATGCAGCAGGCCCATGGCAACGTCATCGCGACCCTGGGCGCTCTGCAGGTCGAGGTACATGCCGTAGGCAACCAGCACCGTGTCGGCGGCCAGCCAGGGCCTGGGTTGCTGGCGCAGCAGCAGGTACTCGGGTGGGCGGCCGCCAAGGGCGTCCAGGCCGGCGTTGACACCGCTCACATAGGCGTCCAGCAATGCGCGTTCCCCGGCCGGCAGCGCCGCGATGCCGCGTTCGGCTCGGTGGCGGAAACGGTGCACGCGGCGCGCCTTGTCCAACGGCAAGGCCTTGGCCCCCACCAGGGCAGACAGCTCGCCGGCCGCGTTGCGCCGCATCAGGTCCATCTGGAAGAAGCGCTCCTGCGCATGCACGAAGCCGAGTGCGCGCGCCACGTCCAGCCGGTTCTCGGCCGTGAGGGTGGCGTAGCCGCGCGCATCACGCTGCGCTTCGGCCGGTGCGCTGAAGGCCGGCACGGTGCGGTCGCCGTCAAGCTGGGCGAGGCTGGCGCGCAGGGTCAGCCAGAGGCACAGGGCCAGCAGGCCGACGAGCAGCAGCAGGCCGATCAGGATGCGCTTCAGCCAGGTCATGAATACTTCTCGATCAGTTGGGGACAGAGCTTGCGCCTGCGGCGCGGCGGTCTGTCCCGCAAAGTCGTCAGAACGTCCCCGGATAACTGCCGCCGTCCAGCAGGATGTTCTGCCCCGTCAGGTAGCCCGCGTGGACGCTGCAAAGCATCGCGCAAATGGCGCCGAACTCGGCTGCCGTGCCGAAGCGCTGGGCGGGGATGGCCGCACGGCGCTTGGCGGCAACGTCGTCGACGCTCGCACCCGCCTTGGCCGCGCCGGCTGCCAGCGTCTTCTTCAAGCGCTCGGTGTCGAAGGCGCCGGGCAGCAGGTTGTTGATAGTCACGTTGGCGCCGGCCAGACGCGGCTGGCGAGCCACGCCGGCGACGAAACCCGTCAGCCCCGAACGCGCACCGTTGGACAGGCCCAGCGTGTCGATGGGCGCCTTCACGGCGCCGGAGGTGATGTTGACGATGCGGCCGAACCCGCGTGCCGCCATCGCATCGACCGTGGCCTTGATGAGGTCGATGGGCGTCAGCATGTTGGCTTCCAGCGCCGCCAGCCACTGCTCGCGGCCCCAGTCGCGGAAGTCCCCGGGCGGCGGGCCGCCGGCATTGTTGATGAGGATGTCGACCTGCGGGCAGGCCGCGAGTGCGGCTGCACGGCCCTCGGTCGTGGCGATGTCGCCGGCGACGGTGCGTACCTCGACGGCCGGGTTCAGCGCCCGCAGGGCCTCGGCCGTGGAGAGCAGGTCCGCCTCGCCTCGCGCCGTGATGACGACGTTGACGCCCTCGCCCACCAGCGCCTCGGCGCAGCCGCGGCCAAGCCCCTTGCTCGCCGCGCAGACCAGCGCCCAGCGGCCGTTCAATCCCAGATCCATGACGACTCCTCGACTTGACTGCGGCGTGCGCAGCATGTCCCATCATCGCGCGACTGCCGCGGAACCGGCTTTGCCGGGCCGCTGGCAGTTGCCAAGGCCAGAGGCCTTGGCCTTCGCCAGGCACCAACAGTCCTCAGGACTGTTGGTGTCCGGGCTCAGCCCCATCGAAGGGGGCGGCCATCAGCGCTTGAACTTGCCGTCTTCCGAGACGATGGACACGTCGGTGTACTCCAGGCCGCTGTGCTCCTTCTCGGTGTAGTGCACCTGCAGACCGCCGAGGTCGATGCGGGCGCCGTCAAGCGCCTTGAGGAAGCCATCGCGGTTGGTGTCCTTGCCCGCGCGCCGGAGCGTCTCGACCACCAGCTTGGCAGCGGCAAAGCCTTCGATGTGAGCCGGCGTCAGCTCGTTGCGGCCGGAGGCCTTGGCCAGGCTCAGGGCCTCGCGCACCATCAGGTTGGCGGTGGAGCGCTCGTAGGGAAAGAGCTGGGTCACGACGACGCCGCGGCCATGCTCGCCCAGCGCCTTCACGAAGTCGGTCGAGGCATTGTTGGACAGCGTCGCGACATGGGCCGTCGAGCCGGCCGCGCGCAGCGCCTGCACACCCTCGACGACGGCATAGGACGGGCCGATCAGCACAACAGCCTCGATGCCGGCCCTGGCGATGGCCTGCATGGTCGGCGCGAGGTCGGGTTTGTTGCGGTCGAAGCGCAGGTTGGACATGGCGCGCAGCTTGAGGTCGTCCAGACCCTTGATGGCGCCCTTGCCGGCGTCGTTGCCGAACGGGTCGTTGACCTGCACGATGGTGATGCGCTTGACGCCGATGCCGGCCAGATGCTTGACCGCGCGCTCGGCTTCCTTCTGGTAGCTGGCGCGAAGGTGGAAGACATAGGGCTGCACCGGCTCGTGCAGGCTGATGGCGCCGGTCGCCGGCGCGATGAGGGCCAGCTTGCTCTCCTTGAGCACCGGCAGCAGGGCCTCGGTGGGGCCGGTGCCGCGGCTGAGCATCAGCGCCAGCACGCCCTGGCTGGCCAGCGACTTGGCCTGGGCGACCGCCGTGGCCGGGTCGTACTTGTCGTCCATGGTGACGAGTTCGATGTTCTGGCCCTTGATGCCGCCCTGGGCATTGACCGAATCGAAGTAGAGGCGAGCGCCATCGGCGCTCTCCTGCACGACGCCGGCAACCGGACCGGAGAACCCCGCCACCATGCCGATGCGCAACGCGCCCTGCGCCGAAGCGCCACTCATCCCGATGCAGGCTGCAAGCCCCACCGCCAAGCCAACCCAACGCTTCACTTTTGTTCTCCATGGCTGCGCCGCTACGGCGCGCTGGCGGCGGATTGTGGGGCCAGCCCCCCCAGCAGCAGCAGCCTCATTCCCCCAGGAAAAACCCGAGCCTTTGGCGTGCGGCGTGCGCATTTCGGCCGGATTTCGCAGGCCTACACTCCGGCGGCCTGCCGTGCCCAACTGCGCGGACCCTCCATGCAGGACCGCTCCGCACAACGCCCATGCCCTTGCCCCCGCCAACGCCGCACCTGTTCGGTTGGCAGCGCAACTCGCTGACCTTTGCCGTCGTTCTGGCCCTGCTGCTGGGCCTGTTGCTGCCCACGACCGCCGTGCTGCTCTACGACGTGCAGGCCGCCCGCGAGACGGCCATGGAGGACTTGAAGCGTGACCTCCTGCGCACCAGCGAGGTCATGTCGCTGTCGCTGGCCGAGCCGGTCTGGCAGGTCTCGCCCGACCTCGCCGAACCGATGGTCAAGGCGCAGGTGGACGACCCGCGCTTCGTGGCCGTCAAGGTGGTCGAGCCGGCATCGTCGGCACCTTTCCTGTCCTTCGAGCGCCGTCAGGAGGCCGACGACCCCTCGCTGACGCTGAGCCAGACCCGCGCCATCCAGCGCGATGGCCGCGAGATCGCCCGGCTGACCATCACCATGACGGCCGCGCCGCTGCTGCAGGCCAAGCGGGCCGAGGGCTGGCGCACCGTCTGGCGCAGCGGCCTTACGCTGACGCTGTCCCTGGTACTGATGCTGTGGGTGCTGCAGCGCTATGTGCTGCGGCCCATGACCGAGCTGACCAGCGCGGCCGAGGCGCTGGCGGCCGGGCGGCTGGAGCAGCCGCTGCGAGTCAGCGGCGCGGACGAGATCGCACGCGTGGGCGGGGCCATGGACCGCATGCGCCAGGCCCTGCTGTCGGCCTTCGAGGCGCTGCGCCAGCACAACCTCAACCTTGAAGAGACCGTCACCCAGCGCACGGCCGAGCTGACGGCCAGCAATGCGGAGTTGTCCGATGCGCTGGAGACACTGCAGACGGCGCAGCGCGAACTGGTCGAGTCGGAGAAGCTCGCCTCGCTGGGTCGCCTGGTGGCGGGCGTGGCGCACGAGCTGAACACGCCGCTGGGCAATGCACTGACCGTCGTGTCGGCGCTGGACGATCGCTACAAGCAGCTGGAGTCCATGTTGGCCGGCAACGTGCAGATGCGCCGCAGCACGCTGGAGGAACTGGCGCGCGACACGCGGCGCGGCCAGGACATCCTGCAGCGCAATGTGCAAAAGGCCGCAGACCTGGTGCGCGACTTCAAGCAGGTGGCCGTGGACCAGACCAACGACATGCGGCGCGACTTCGACCTGGGCAAGGTCGTGGAGGACGTGCTGGTCATGGTGGAACCCAGCTTCAAGAAAACGCGCTTCGTCATCACGACCGACCTCTGCCACGGCCTGATGATGAACAGCTACCCCGGCGCCCTGGGCCAGGTGCTGACCAACCTGCTGATGAACGCGCTGCTGCACGGCTTCGATGGCATCGAGCAAGGCCGCGTGACGGTGCACTGCGCGCCGCTGAACGAGTCCGAAGCCACCCTGAGCGTCAGCGACGACGGCCGCGGCATGGACGAGTCGGTGCGGCGGCGCATCTTCGACCCCTTCTTCACGACCAAGCTCGGCACCGGCGGCTCGGGCCTGGGCATGCATATCGTGCACAGCATCGTGACGAATGTGCTGGGCGGCCAGATCGAGGTGAAGTCCACGCCCGGCCAGGGCACGCAGATGCTGATGCGCCTGCCGCTCAGCGCGCCTCAGCGCGCCGGCAGCGAGGAATCAGCGGTTCATTGAGACGCAGCGGAAGCCGGCATGGACGCGGCATCGACCGCAGCAGTGACGGCCGCCGAAGCCGCGGACGAGGCGGCAGGCTCATGGGCACCGGCGATGTTGTGGTTCTCGCCACCCAGGTCGATGTTGCCGCCGCTCTTGGTCAGGATGAACAGCGCCAGCGCGGCGAACAGGACAAAGCCCACGACGATCTTCCACATGCTTGAGTCTCCAACGTTGAAAGACGCGGATTCTGCGCAGCCAGCCTGACGCTCAACTGAAGGCAGGTTCCGGGCGCGCCTTGCGCGACAGGCACGGCGCCTCAAAAGAGAAAGGCCGGCATGTGCCGGCCTTTCGTTAGTCAGGTGTCGGGCAAGCCGCTGGGCTCGCCCTCGGTCCCGGTTCAGTCTTTCGCGTAGATGTCCACGTCCTTCGTCTCGCGGACGAAGAGCACGCCGATGACGAAGGTCATGACGGCGATGACGATGGGGTACCACAGGCCGTGATAGATGTTGCCGTTCTGCGCCACCATCGCGAAGGTGATGGAAGGCAGCATGCCGCCGAACCAGCCGTTGCCGATGTGATACGGCAGGCTCATCGAGGTGTAGCGGATGCGGGTCGGGAACATCTCCACCAGCATGGCCGCAATCGGGCCATAGACCATGGTCACGTACAGCACCAGGATGAACAGGATGCCGATGACCAGGGGCACGTTGGCCTTGGCCATGTCAGCCTTCGCCGGATAGCCGGCAGCCTTCATCGCTTCGCCCAGATCCTTCTTGAAGGCGGCGATGGCCTTGGCACTCGCTTCATCGAACTTGTGCTCGGTCAGCTTGCTGGCGGTCGGGACGGCGATTTCCTTCTCGCCCACCTTGACCACGGTCGGCGCACCGGCCGCGGCTTCGATGGTCTCGGAGCTGGCCGACGACTGGGCCAGGGCACGCTTGGCGATGTCGCAGGCGCTCGTGAAGTCGACTTCACGTGCCAGCGGGCTGCCCTGGAATGAGCAGCTGGCCATGTTCGTGGTCAGCGTGACCTTCTGGGTCTCCTGGGCCTTGGCGAGGTCCGGGTTGGCCGCGGCGGTGAGCGCCTTGAACAGCGGGAAGTAGGTGACAGCGGCGAGCAGCAGGCCGGCCATGATGATGGGCTTGCGGCCGATCTTGTCCGACAGCGTGCCGAAGATGACGAAGAAAGGCGTGCCCAGGATCAGCGAGATCGCGATCCAGATGTTGGCGCTGGCGGCTTCCACCTTGAGCACCGACGTCAGGAAGAACAGCGCGTAGAACTGGCCCGTGTACCAGACCACGCCCTGGCCGGCGACGAGGCCGAAGAGGGCCAGCAGCACGATCTTCAGGTTCTTCCACTCACCGAAGGATTCGGACAGCGGCGCCTTGGAGGTCTTGCCCTCGGCCTTCATCTTCTGGAAGGCGGGCGACTCGTTCATGCTCAAACGAATCCACACCGAGATGCCCAGCAGCAGGATGGAGACGATGAACGGAATACGCCAGCCCCAATCGCCGAAGTCCTTCTCGCCCAGCGCCGTGCGGGTGCCGAGAATGACCATCAGCGACAGGAACAGGCCCAGCGTCGCGGTGGTCTGGATCCACGACGTGTAGGCGCCGCGCTTGCCGTGCGGTGCGTGCTCGGCCACGTAGGTGGCAGCGCCACCGTACTCACCGCCGAGTGCCAGGCCTTGCAGCAGGCGCAGGATGATCAGGATGACCGGAGCGGCAGCGCCGATGGTCGCGTAGGTGGGCAGCACGCCGACGATGAACGTCGACAGGCCCATGATCAGGATGGTGACCAGGAAGGTGTACTTGCGGCCGATCATGTCGCCGAGGCGACCGAACACCAGCGCGCCGAAGGGGCGCACGATGAAGCCGGCGGCGAAGGCCATCAGCGACGCGATGAACGCGGCGCCAGGCTCAAGGCCTGCAAAGAACTGCTTCGCGATGATGGCCGCGAGCGAGCCGTAGAGGTAGAAGTCGTACCACTCGAACACCGTGCCCAGCGAGGAGGCGAAGATGACCTTCTTCTCCTCTTTGGTCATCGGCGTGGCGGCCGTTGAAGTCGCAGTTGCCATTGATAAGTCTCCGTCAGTTGTCGGGCCGCCCCACAGGCTTCCCTTGGCGCGACTATTCACAGTCCCTCTGACCGTGTTCTGACGCGAGTCTGAATCGAGGCTGACAAAACCCGCAGGAACCCTGGGTTCGCGTTTCTCAATGCGGGAATAGAGTTCATTCTCGGGTAAGTCCCGAGACTGTCGGTATCAATGCCGGCGAGCAATGCCAGGGCGCGATTGGGCCGCCGCTTCCCACGCGCCGCTGCGAAACCAGGGGTCGCCGGCCAGCGCCGCCCGCAGCATGGGCAGCGCATCCTGACCCCAGAACAGGCGCCCCTCGAACTCGACGGTAGGCACACCGAAGACCCCCAGGGCCAGCGCCGCTTCAGTCTCGCTGCGCAGGCGCTGCTTGACCGCGTCGCCGGACGGCAGCTGCGCGGGCGAGAGGCGCTCGGCCATTACGGCAAGGCGAGCCGGGTCGTTGGCATCGGCACCGGCGCCGCGCCAGACGTGATGGAAGATCTGCTCGACGACCCAGCGCCCCGGCGTGTCGCCTGGCTGGCCCTCCGGCGCCGCACAGGCCCAGGCCAGACGCAGCAGCGGCAGCGGGTTGAAGGGATGCTGGGCCGGTGGGTCCAACACGACACCTTGCGCGTGCGCCAGCCAGGCCACCTGGCGGAAGGTCCAGCGCCGCTTGGCCTCGATCTCCGCCGGTCCCTTCTGCCCCAGGGCCTGCAGCAGGGCCGCAAACAGGATGGGCTTGTAGACCACCTCGACGCTGTACCCCGCCAGCGCCTCGGGCAGCGCCTCGAAGCCGAGGGCGGCGTACGGTGAGATGGGATCGAAGTAGAAGGTGAGCTGCTTCATGGTTCAGGCTTGTGCGTCCAATTCGGGGCCCAGCCAGAGGCTGCGGCGCTGCAACTCAATGCGGCGCTCGGGCAGTTGATCCAGGATCTGGCGCTGCCGGCCCTCGGGTGCGCCTCCCCAGCCCGCGATCTCATCGATGCTGCGCGCGCAGCCCCTGCACCAGCCGCTGGCCGCGTCCATCTCGCAGACGTCGACACAGGGCGAGGCAACCGCCGGTTTCATGTCTGCACGACGTCGATGACGGGCGCGCCGGTCAGCTTTTCCAGCTCGCCCGGGGTCAGCTTGAACACGCCGTTCGGGTGACCGGCTGCAGCCCAGATGACATCGAAGCGGAACAGCTCGCGGTCGATGAAGAGCCGGGGCGCCGCGAAGCCATCGACGGGAGCGAAGCCGGCCGGCGACACGCCGCCGATGGAGAAGCCCGTGCGCGCCTTGACGAAGTCGGCGTCGGCACGGCCCAGGGCGCCGGTGAGCGGCTTGAGCTTGGCCTCGTCGACGCGCCGGTCGCCGGAGGTGATGACGAGGACGGCCCCATCTTGAGCGCCGTCGGCCTTGACGCGGAAGACCACCGACTTGGCGATCTGGCCCAGCGTCACGCCAAGCGCATCGGCCGCCTCCTGGGCGGTACGGGCCGCCACGTCCAGCCAGAGCGGCGCGTGAGGGTGACCCTGTGCGGCCAGCGCAGCGGCAACGCGCTGGAAGCCTTCGGGTCGGGTGTCGAGGGAAGCAAGGTCAGCCATGGCCGCGGATTGTGTCGCGACCTGCCGGCCCAGCGATCAGTCGTGGCCTTTGCCCTTGTCCTTGCCCTTGTGTTTGTCCTTGCCATGCCCCTTGCCGTGGTCCTTGCCGTGGTCGCGGCCTTCATCGTCACGGCGGCTGTAGCGCTCCTCGTACCAGTCCTCGCGGACGAAGTAGACCGGCGTGCCGCAGGCGTTGTAGCGCGCGCAGTGCTTGGCCCAGTTCTTCTGGTGACCGGGCGGGATTCGCATGTAGACAGGCTCGACATGGACCGGCCGGCGCTGCACCCACACCGGCTCGCGCAGCACGACGGGCGGCGGCGCGGTGTTGCCGATGTCGATGCGGCCGTAGAAGCCGGGCTGGCCTATCTGCACGGACACGCCGACGTCGGTGGCGTGGGCAGCGGCAGCCAGCAGCGTGGCAGCAAGCGCAATGGCAATCTTCTTCATGGTGAGGCCTTTGTGGGCAGGGAGAACTCGAAATCGTAGAAGTGCTGGTGGCCCTGGATGCGAATGCCCATGCGGCCCTCGAGCCCCACCAACTCGCCGGTACCGGAGTCCGGCACGACGGCAATGTCCAGCGACGGTCGGCCGCGCTCCATGAGCCCGCGGTGCACGAGAGCGAAGCTGCCCGCGCGGCCCTGCAGCGAGCCGGTCACCGTCTCCAGTGCCACATAGGCCGCCGAGCCGGCGACGCCGCCGTGCGTGGCCAGCATCTGCCCGGCGCCTCGCGCCTGCAAAGCGCCCTGGTAGTGCTTGTCGAGCAGCATGCGACCGATGGCCGGGCTCTCGGCCTGGGCATCCTGGCCCGCCATGCTGACGCTGAATTCACCGCTGACCGTGGCCATGGCCTGACTCCTTGTGAGATTGCGTTGATTCGACCACGCGCTGAGGCTCGCGCACCATCGGTGTGTACAGCGGGATGGCGACGCGCACGGGGGTGACGTCGAGCCGGGCGCCGACCAGGGTGCAGCCATCGCTGCCGGGCGTCGGGTCGCGCCAGGCGACGAGGCTTGGGCCCCGGTGCAGGCGGAACTCGAAGCCGACGTCGGGTAGCTCGTCCTGGGGTGACGGATTGCCCCGGTAGGCCAGGCCGAACACCTCGGGCTCGGGGCCGTCGAGCAACTGTGTCAGCGCGGCGAGGATGCAGCCCTCGCTGAGGATGTCGATGAAGTACCGACTCGGGGCGTCGGCCGGAACCAAGCCGGGCGCGGTCGGTTCGACGCGCGAGCCCTGCAGCTTGCGGGGCGCCGGTGTCGTCACGCCGCTGTCCAGGTCGTGGCGGTCGCCCGAATCGAGGTAGGACAGCCGCGCACCGCGCAGGTTGAAGGCGGGCAGCGCTGCGTCGTGCGTGGCCTCGGCCAGGTCGACGAGCATGGCGCCGCTGCCGCCAACGACCTCCAGCTTGCCGCCCTTGATGACGACGGCCGCGTTCTCGTCGACGCCCAGGCCCTGCCGGCAACCCAGGGCCTGTAGCGCCGGCAGCATGCGGCCGATGCGGCCCCGCTTGAGGAAATGCTGGTCGATGAGCAGGCCGTCGCGCAGGAAGCCCAGGCCGCGGTCGTACTCCAGGCCGGCGCGCCACAGGCCTTTCAGCACGGCGATGTTGTCCATGGCATCGCGGAACATCACCCGGCTCATGGCAGCCGCGCCCGCACTGGTGCCGGCGATGACGCCGCCGGCCGCGAAGACGGCGCGAATGGCGTCCAGCATGGCCGTGGGCCGGCCGTCGGGCAGCAGCGTGTCGACGATGTATTCCTGGGCACCGCCCGAGAAGAACACCGCCCGGCTGGCGGCCACACGCGCAATCAGCGCCGGGTCGTGCAGCCGCGCCTGAAGGTCGACGCCGTCCAGATGAGGCGCAACGGGAATGACCTCGGCGACGCCGCCGCAACGGGTCAGCGCCGCGACGATCTGCGCCGCGACGCGCTCGGGCTCGTAGGCAGCCGTGGGAAAGACCGCAATGCGCGCGCCGCTGCCGCCGGCCTCGTCGACGATGCGCTGCCAGACAGCATTGGCATCGCTGTCGGCTTTCAGCGCACCGCCGATAACGACGACGGTGCCGGCTTGGGGAGAGGTCTGCAAGATGGGCGCGGGCCCTGGGCGACGAACGCCGGACGGGCTGTGTTCACGAGCCTGAAATGATCGCAGCCCCGCGCCGGCTTCGGCAACGGGGCATGCCCGCAGAAAGCAACGCTTGTGACCGAACGATGCCGGCCCTACTGGCCGGAGGGCGCCGATGCAGGCGGCGCCGGCACGGCCGGCCCGGCAGCGGGCCGCGGTGCGCCGTTCCAGCCGCCGTACAGCGGCATGGGCAGCCGCACGGGAGTGATGTCGAGGTAGAGATTGGTCACGGTGAACTGCTCGCCACCGAACTCCTCGGTGCTCCAGCCGAGCGAATCCGAGCCCTTGTAGAGGCGGAACAGGAAGCCCAGCTCGGCCAGCGGGTCGTTGGTGCGCGGCAGCACGTCGAAGGCCAGGCCCTTGACCTCCCTGCGCACGCTGTCGATGAGGCGGCTCATCGCGCCGGAGATGGTCGAGTCGCCCAGCATGTCGAGGTGGAAGACGTCGTCGGTGTAATAGGGCTTGAAGTTGGGCGACTCGGGGTCGTGCGTCTCGCCGCGCAGTTTGGGCGCAGACGGCGTCGTCGAGCGGGCGCGCATGTGATAGCGGTCGCCATGCTCAAGGTAAGAAAGGCGGGCGCCCTGCACGTTGAAGGCGCCCAGCGTGGCGTCGCTGTTGGCCTCGGTCAGGTCGACGACAAGCGCGCCGCGGTCGCCGATGACCTCGATCTCGTCGCCGCGGATGATGGCCGCCGTGTTCTCGTCCACGCCAAGCCCGATCTTGTAGCCCTTGGCCATCATCAGCGGGATCATGCGGCCGAAGCGGCCACGCTTGAGGAAATGCTGGTCGACGAACAGATGCGGGCCGACGAAGCCCAGACCGCGGTCGACCTGCTTGCCGTCGGCGAAGCGGCCCTTGAGGATGTTGATGACGCTGGGCGCGTCACGGAACATGATGGTGCTCATGATGGCCGCGCCGGCTGAGGTACCGGCCACGACGCCGCCCTTGCGATAGACGTCCCAGATGGCTTCCAGCATGGGCGTGCTCTGGCCGCCCGGCTGCAGCACGTCGACGATGCGCTCCTGTGTGCCACCGGTGAAGAAGATGCCCTTGGCCGCCTTGACCTTGGCGATGAGGGCCGGGTCGCGCACGACCTTGCTCAGGTCCACCCACAGGAACTTGGGCGCCACCGGCAAGGCCTCGGCCACGGCACCGCGGCGCTGCAGCAGGTCCACCACCTGCTTGGCGCTGGCTTCGGGATCTTCACTGGCCGTGCCGAACACGACGAAGCGTGAGCCCTTGCCGCCCGCCAACTGCACGATGCGCTGCCAGACTTCCTCGTTGTCGGCCTTCAGCGCGCCGCCGATGGGCACGGCGTAGCCGCGAATGGCGGGCTCGGCCTCCACGACCGGGATGACCAGCGGCGCTTGCGCTGGCGCGGGGGCCGCTGCCGGCGCGGTCTTGGGCGCCGACGCACGCGGCCCCGAAGCCGGCGTGGACGGTCGGAACAGCCGGAAGGCCGGGGCCGAACTTGCCGCAGGTGCCGGCGTCGGTGGTGCCGCCTGCACAGCCATCGTGATTGCCACCGCAGCCCACCCGGCCCACATCCTTGCCCATGCCCTCATGCCCAACGTCCTTCCGCTTCCATCGCCTGATGATGACAGAGGCCCCATGACGGCTTGCCCCTAATCCGAACGATAACGGCGTGGCGTGCAAGAGACGAATCTCACCCCTGGAGACCAGCATCCGGCGCCCCGGTCCCTAGACTCGCCCCAAACCACCAAGCCTAGCGGAGTCCACCGATGAAAAGCCCCTGCCCGTCCCATCACTCCCGCCTGGCCCTGGCCACTGCGCTGCTCGCGCTGTGTTGTGCCGCCAATGCCCAGTCCACGCTGGAGCGCGTCGAGGTCACCGGCACGGCCATCAAGCGCATCGAGGGCGAGACGGCGTTGCCGGTGCAGGTCATCACGCGGGCCGACATCGACAAGGCCGGTGTCACGACAGCGGCAGAACTGATCGCCCGCCTGAGCGCCGGCGCCAACAACCTGACCGACGGCGGCAGCGTGGCCTACGGCGGCTTTCGCGACCAGATGGGCTTCAACGCAGCCAACCTGCGCGGGCTGGGCGTGTCGTCCACCCTGGTGCTGCTGAACGGCCGGCGCATGGCCAACTTCGCCTCGCCCGGCGACGCGGCCGGCGTCGACCTGAACAGCATTCCGGCGGCCGCCATCCAGCGCGTCGAGATCCTGCTGGATGGTGCCTCTTCGCTGTACGGCTCGGACGCCATCGGCGGCGTCATCAACTTCATCACGCGCAAGGACTTCAGCGGCGTGGACATCAGTGCGCTGGCCGGCAACACCCACGAGGGCGGCGCCAACAAGCGCTCGGCAACAGTCGCCGGCGGCTTCGGCGACTACGGCCGCGACGGCTTCAACGTCATGGCCGTGCTGGACGTGCAGAAGACCAGCAGCCTGAACGCCTCGCGGCGCAAGTTCATCAAGGAACTGGACATCCCGGGGCGGCTGCCGGACCTGCTGTCCAGCGCAAGCTTCCCCGGCAACATCAAGTTGGACGAAAACCTGCCCGGCTCGGAGCAACGTGATCTGTTGATCGACGAAGGCTTCAAGGCCAACGGCAAGGATGTCATCAGCGAGTACACGATCAACCCGGCGGCGGCCACGGGCTGCAACCCACCAGCCAACCTCTACCTCCCCGACGGCATCGGCGGCGTGGACGGCTGCACCTTCGACTACATGCGCGACATCGAGCTGTATCCCAAGTCCAAGAAGAGCAGCCTCTTCACCCGCGGCGTGTTCAACCTGGGCGGTGGTCACCAGTTCTTCGCCGAGGCGTCATTGGCGCGCGCGCGCACCTTCTACACGGGCACGCCGAACCGCGTCGATGCCGAGATGGACGTGTCGCTGGTGCCGGCACTGAAGAACACCGGCCTGGCAGCGTTCGACGCCGATGACGAGCGTCGCATCATCGTCGTCCGCACGCGCCTGGCCGAGGCCGGCCTGCGCACCAGCGAGCTGGTGGCTTCCGCCAATCGAGTCGTGCTCGGCACCAACGGCCTCGTGGGCGGCTGGGACTATGAATGGGCGCTGAACCACAGCACCAGCAAGATCTCCGACCGCGACTATCAGGGCTACCTGAACGAACAGATGGTCATGGACGGCTTTGCCGCCGGCACGCTCAACGCTTTCGGCCCCTCGAGCGCCGCTGGCCTGGCGTTGTACGAGAAGGCCCAGATCCGCGGCGAAGTGCGCCGGGCTACCGGCACGATGGACAGCCTGGACTTCAAGGCCTCCAAGGCCATTGCGCAACTTGCCGGCGGCGACCTGGCCCTGGCGTTTGGTGGCGAGCTGCGCCGCGAAAAGCAGAACTATCACCAGTCCGACGCGCTGAAGCAGGACCTCATCCTCGGCGAGACCACGCAAGGACCGGACTCGGACTTCGGCAGGTCGCGCAAGATCAGCGCCGGCTTCGCCGAGATCAGCGCGCCCATCACCAAGCAGCTGGAATTGCAGGCGGCGGTCCGCTACGAGCACTACCAGGTCAGCGGCGGCGCGGCCAGCCCGAAGCTCGGCCTGAGGTATGTGCCCAGCCCCGAGCTGCTGCTGCGCGCCTCGGTCGGCAAGGGCTTCCGCGCGCCCAGCATGTCCGACCTGTATCGCCCCGTCACCGAAGGCTCGTCGGCCACGCTGGTCGACCCGGTCTGCCTGGCCGCAGACCCGGAAAACACGCCCACCGACTGTTCCGACCTCTGGACGACGATGAACTACAGCAACGCCAAGCTCAAGCCCGAAAAGTCGCGCCAGTTCTCGGCGGGCGTTGTCTTCGAGCCGCGGCGCGGCGTCAGCCTCAATGTCGACTACTGGAACATCGAGAAGACCAATCTGATCAGCACCCTGGGCGTGGACGTCATCCTGGGCAACCTCGCCAAGTACGGCGGCTTCGTGCACCGTGATGAAGACAACGACATCGAGTTCATCGACCTCATCAAGGAGAACCGCGGCAAGCAGCGCATCTCCGGCCTGGACTTCGGCGTCTCGCTGAGCAACCTCAAGACCGGCATCGGGCAGTTCGGCCTGCGCCTGAACGGCACGCTGACCCTGAAGTCCGAGCAGCAGACCGGCGACGGCGACCCCTACGTCAGCAACCTCAACGTCTTCATCAACGAGGGTGTCGTGCAACGCTGGCGTCACACGGTGAGCGTCGACTACGAAACCGGCCCCTTCTCGCTGACGCTGTCCAACAGCTATCTGCAGGGCTACGACGACCAGCACATCATCGGCAAGCCTGACCGCAAGGTGGGGGCCTATTCGCTGTGGAACCTGTCGGCCGGCTGGGAAGCCACCAAATCGCTCACCTTGCGCGCCGGTGTGCAGAACCTCTTCGACAAGTCCCCGCCGTTCTCGCAGCAGGCCTGGTTCTTCCTGTCCGGCTACGACCCCAGCTACACCGACCCGCGCGGCCGCTACGGCTACGTCAGCGCCAAGTACACGTTCAAGTAAGCACCGCCCTCACCCACTCCGGCAAGGCCATCGCCTTGTCGGTCTGGGCGTCGAACCACAGCGTCGTAGCACCCCCCTCGGCGTAGACGACGCCGGGCTCGTCGGCCCGCTCCAGCGTGATCCAGGTCTCGAAGCTGGTGCGGCCGGGGTCGCTGACGTAGTGCTTGGCCAGCACCTCGCCCGGCGCCTTCAGCTGCCGATAGAAGTTGCAGAAGGCGTTGACGATGACCGGTCCCTGCCCGCCCGGATTGGGCGGTGCGCCAATGGACGTGAGCCAGTCGACGCGCGCGATTTCCAGGTAGCGGAAGTAGATGGTGTTGTTGACATGCCCCATCGCATCCATGTCGCCCCATCGCATGGGGATGCGGCACTCGTAGGTGAGCCGCTTTTCCGCCGGGACGGCGTACCTCATGGGTTGATACCGAGCTCAGCGGCGATGCGGTTGACGAGGCCGCGCAGCGACGCCACTTCGGCGCGCAGCAACGCCACTTCCTCATCTCGCGGCAGCGCAGAGGCAACCGCATGCTCGACCGACGCCACCGGCCCGCACAGCAAATGCGCCCACCGCGCCTCGCGCGCACCCGGCGCCCTCGGCAGCTTGACGGCGAACGGCTGCTCGCGCTCGGCCAGTTCCTCCAGGAAGCCTTCCACCGAAGACACATCGGCAAAACGGTGCAGCCGCTCGGTGTTCTGGCGCAGTTCAGCCGCCGTCTGCGGGCCGCGCAGCATCAGCTGCGTCAGCAGCGCCATGGCCGCGCCGGGCACGCCGATGCCGCGTGCGAAGTTGTGCTGGTAGCGCACCACGCGGCTGCCGCTCACGGTGTTGACCAGGTGCAGCGCCTTCAGTTCCTCCACCGTCGCCAGCACCTCGGCCTCGCTGACGTCCATGACCGGGTCACGCGCGGTCTTCTGGTTGCAGCCCGAGGTCAGCGCGTTGGCCGACAGCGGGTAGCTGTCCGGCACGGTGCTTTCCTTCTCGACGAGGACGGCGAGGACACGGGCCTCCAGCGGGGTCAGGTCACGCTTCAACATCAAACTCCGAAGCCGTCGTCGGCTTGAATCACTGCGCCATTGATGAAATGGCTCTCGTTGGCGCACAGCATCAGCAGCGCCGTGTCCAGATCCTTGGGCTGGCCAACGCGTTTGCGCGGCAGCAGGTCGATGAGCTTCTTGCCCTGCTCGGTGCCCCAGTGGTGGTGGTTGATCTCGGTGTCGATGTAGCCCGGGCAGATGGCGTTGACGTTGATGCCGTATTTGCCCCATTCGAGCGCCATCGACCGCGTCATGTGGATGACGGCGGCCTTGCTCATCGCGTAGACGCCGATCTGGCTCAGCACGCGCAAGCCGGCCATGGAGGCGATGTTGACGATGCGCCCGCCGATGAAGGTGCCCGGCGCGGCGCCGCTCGCACGGGCCAGCATGCGCTTGCCCACCTCCTGCGCGACGAAGAAGGCGCCGCGCGTGTTGGTGTCCATCACCTTGTCGTAGTCGTTCTCGCTGACGTCCGTCAGCCGCTGCGTGGTGCCGACGCCCGAGTTGTTGATGAGGATGTCCAGCGTGCCCACCTCCGTCTCGGCATGGGCCACCGCCGACTTGATGCTGGCCACGTCGGTCACGTCCAGATGCACGACATGGGCGTCACCGCCGTTGCCCTCGAGTTCGGCGCGCAGGTCCTTCAGTCGTTCGATGCGCCGGCCCGCCAGCACGACGCAGGCACCCGCCTGCGACAGCGTCCTGGCGAACTGCGCGCCCAGACCGCTGGACGCGCCGGTGACGAGGGCCACGCGGCCTTCAAGGTTGATGGAGTAACTCATGAGACTGCCTTCCGAATGGGTTGCAGCGATCCTACCGGTCTAGGCCCCTGGCCCTAAAAAAGCACGACCGTTCTATTTGCGATCCAGCCTCTCTAGAATCTCGCGCAATTCAAAGCTGACGAAAGACCCGGCATGACATCCGAAGAAATCCTCGCCCAGTTCGGCCCCCGCGAGTCCATGGAGTACGACGTGGTCGTCGTCGGCGGCGGCCCCGCCGGCCTGGCCACGGCCATCCGGCTCAAGCAGATCAAGCCCGACGCCAACATCGTCGTGCTCGAGAAAGGCTCCGAGCCCGGCGCCCACATCCTGTCGGGTGCGGTCATGGACCCGCGCGCCATGGCCGAGCTGTTCCCCAACTGGAAGGAACTCGGCGCGCCGCTGAACCAGGCCGTGGCCGGCGACGACGTGCTGTTCCTCAGCGAGACCGGCAGCCAGCGCACACCCGACTGGCTGGTGCCGCGCAACTTTCACAACGACGGCTGCTATGTCATCAGCCTGTCCGACGTCGTCAAGTGGCTGGCGCAGCAGGCCGAGAACCTGGGCATCGAGATCTTCCCGGGTTTTGCCGCTGCCGAAGTGCTCTACGACGAGCAGGGCCGCGTGCGCGGCGTGGCCACCGGCAACCTGGGCCTGGGCAAGGACGGCGAGCCCACCGACCACTTCCAGATCGGCATGGAGCTGCTGGGCAAATACACGGTGTTCGCCGAAGGCGCGCGCGGCCATCTCGGCAAGCAACTGCTGGCCAAGTACAAGCTGACCGAGGGCAAGGACACGCAGACCTATGCCATCGGCATCAAGGAGCTGTGGGAGATCCCGGCGGACAAGGCCCAGCCCGGCAAGGTGGTGCACACGGCCGGCTGGCCGATGCAGGGCGACACCTTCGGCGGCGGCTTCCTGTACCACCTGGAAGGCAACAAGGTCACGCTCGGCTTCGTCATCGGCCTGGACTATGACAACCCCTACCTCAGCCCCTTCGAGGAGATGCAGCGCTGGAAAACCCACCCCGCCATCCGCGCCCACATCGAGGGCGGCAAGCGCATTGGCTACGGCGCCCGCGCCATCAACAACGGCTCGCCCCAGGCCCTGCCCAAGACCGTGTTCCCGGGCGGCTGCCTGGTGGGCTGCGACGCCGGCTACATGAACGCCGCGCGCATCAAGGGCAGCCACGCGGCCATCAAGAGCGGCATGCTGGCCGCCGAGGCCCTGGCGCCCGCGCTGGAAGCCGGCCGCGCGCAGGACGAGCTGACGGCCTACCCCGAGGCCTTCGACAAGAGCTGGCTGAACGAGGAGTTGCAGCAGACGCGCAACTTCAAGCTGTGGTTCAAGAAGGGCAAGACGACCGGTCAGCTGATGACCGGCATCGAGCAGTGGCTGCTGCCCAAGCTGGGTGTCGCCAGCCCGCCGTGGACGCTGCACAACCACAAGGGCGACCACGAGACGCTGCGGCCTGCTGCGGAGTTTTCGCCGATCAGCTACCCCAAGCCCGACGGCAAGCTGACCTTCGACAAGCTCTCTTCGGTGTTCATCTCCAACACCAACCACGAGGAGAACCAGCCCGCCCACCTGACGCTGAAGAGCGACGCGGTGCCGGTGCAGGTCAACCTCGCGAAGTACGCCGGCCCCGAGAGCCGCTACTGCCCTGCGGGCGTCTACGAATTCGTGCCCGGCGAGGGCGGCAACCAGCGCCTGCAGATCAACGCGCAGAACTGCGTGCACTGCAAGACCTGCGACATCAAGGACCCTACCCAGAACATCGTCTGGGTCACGCCCGAAGGCGGCGGCGGGCCGAACTACGCGGGCATGTAAGACCACTTGCGCTGCCTTGGCATGGGCCGATAGGCTGCGGCCTCCTTCGGCATCTCCCAGGAGTCAGCGTGAGCGCAGGAAAGATCAGGGTCGGCATCGGTGGCTGGAACTTCGAACCGTGGCGCGACAACTTCTATCCCAAGGGCTGGCCGCAGGCGCGTGAGCTGGAGTACGCCAGCCAGCGCCTGACGGCCATCGAGATCAACAGCACCTATTACGGCGCGCAGAAGCCGGCCACCTTCGCCAAGTGGCGCGAGACAGTGCCCGACGGGTTCATGTTCTCGCTGAAGGCCATTCGCTATGCGACACAGCGGCGCGTGCTGGCCGATGGTGCCGACTCCATCAAGCGCTTCGTCGACAGCGGCATCGCCGAGCTGGGCGACAAGCTCGGCCCCATCGTCTGGCAGCTGGCGCCGACGCACAAGTTCGATGCGGCCGACCTGACCGCCTTCCTGGAGCTGCTACCCGACCAAGTGGACGGACTCAAGCTGCGCCACGCGCTGGATGTGCGGCACGACAGCTTCCAGTCGCCCGAGTACCTGGCGCTGGCCCGCAAGTACAAGGCCGCAACGGTGTTCACCGAATCCGACGACTACCCGGCCATCGCCGAGCCCACGGGCGACTTCGTCTACACGCGCATCATGCGCACGCATTCGGACGAGCCGCTGGGCTGCAAGCCCGAAGTCTTCCCGCCACTGGCTGCCGCTGCGCAGGCCTGGGCCGCAGGCGGCGAGCCCGACGGGCTGCCGCGCATCGACCCGGCGCCCGCTGAAACCGCGGCGCCGCGCGACGTCTTCGTCTACTTCATCAGCGGCGCCAAGGAGCGCGCACCGCACGCCGCGATGGCGTTGAGGCGCGCGCTGGGCGAATCCGTCGAGACCTGACCCCTACTTGGCGGCCGGGGTCTCCGCCGCCCGTGCTACCACCTCGATAGGCTTGCGCTCACCGATGCGGTCGCGGAAGAAGGCCTGCACCTGCTCCACAGTCACGGCCTGAAGGCCGGCCGTCTCGCCAAGCAAGGCGGCCTTGGTGCGCGGCTCGGCCAGCACGCGCGGCAGCCAGTAGACCCAGTGGCCGTTGTTCTGCCGCGCCTGGATGCTGCGCTCCACCAGCGGCTGGCGGGCGCGCTGCAGTTCGTCGGCGCTGACGGGTTTGTCCGCCAGTTCGCGCAACTGCGAGCGCAGCACATCGCGGAAGGCGTCGAACTTCTCCGGCGGCGTTTCGATCTGCGCCGTGAAGGCGCCCTGGCCGGGCACGTCCACCGAACCGCCGCCGTTCACATGGGGTGAATAGGCGATGCCCAGCTTGGCGCGCACGGTCTCCATCAGCCGCGCCTGGAACACAGCTGCGGCCACATTGCCGGTGTAGGAAAGCGCGGGGTCGGCCCAGTAGTCGGGCAGGGACCACTGCCAGCCGAGCACAGCCTGGTCAGCTCGACCGCGGTGGTAGGCCACATG
The DNA here is from genome assembly GCF_979253795.1 of Roseateles sp. AC306. NCBI lineage: Bacteria > Pseudomonadati > Pseudomonadota > Betaproteobacteria > Burkholderiales > Sphaerotilaceae > Roseateles > Roseateles sp. AC306. The sequence goes on along the minus strand of NZ_CEEDEB010000006.1, from coordinate 199,567 downwards.
CGGCGCGCTGCCCTCGGCCGGCGGCGTGGCCTTCAGCGCCGCGCGCACCGTGCGCGGTCGCTCGGCACCCGCGCCAAAGGTGGCCTGTACGGCGGCGATGGCCGCATCCACGCCCACGTCACCGACGATGACCACATCCGCCGGTCCGGCCAGTGGCGCGCGCAGCGCGGCCGGGATGTCTTCAGCCTTGGTGGCGGTGATGTCGGCCACGCTCGGCACGCTGCCCAGGCGCGCGTCGCCACGCGTCATCACGCGCATCATTTCGCGCTGGTAGACCAGCCCGGGCAGTGTTTCGAACTGGTTGGCCAACATGGGGGCCAGGCCGGCCAGCTTCTCCGCCATCTCGGGGCGGAAGCCCGGGTCGCGCGCATAGGCGGCCAGCACCTGCAGTTGGGCCGTCAGGTCGGCCGGGCGCGTCTGGCCCTGCAGCACGAAGTTCCAGGTGTCGACGACCAGCGTCGCGTCCAGCTGCTTGCCGCTGGCCTGGCGCCACTGCATCAGCTCGGCCAGCGAGCGCTTGCCCGTGCCGCCCAAGGGCATGATCTCCATTGCCCACGCGGCGTGCAGCTGCTGCGGCGCCATGCCGCTGCGACCCTGGCCGAGGCGCACATGGACGGTGGCCTTGTCCTTCTCCTGCGCGGTGGGCTTGACCATCAGCCGCGTGCCGTTGGCGAAGGCCACGGTCGTTGTGCCCAGCTCCGCGTCCGCCGTCTTGCTGACGATGGCACTGGCCGCGCCGAAGTCGGTGTACGGCCATTCGGTCACGGTGGCCGCGGCCTGGGCCACCAGCGGGCGCGACAGGGACTGCGCCAGCTGCTGCTCCAGCGCCGGCGCGCCGACCGGGCCGGCCTTGGCGCTGCGGAACAGCAGCGGCTGGCCGGCGTAGCTGCGGCGCAGCGCGGCCGTCAGCTCGTCGGGCGTCACGGCAGCAAAGATCGGCTCCGCCTCGGCGAGCATCTGCGCCGGGCTGACATGCAGCGTGTCGCCATTGACCGAGTTCAGGATCGCGTCGGCGATCGCCGCGTGCTGCCGCGTCGCGGCCTGCGCGGCGAGAGCCTGGAAGTGGTTGCGCATCAGCGGCAGCAGGCGCTGCAGGTCGGCCGGCGTGGCGCCCTCGGCCAGCAACTGGCGCAGCACCTCCGTCACCGCGTCCAGGGCCGCAGGCCAGCGCTCGGGCGGGGCCAGCACGTCCAGCTTGGCCTGGCCCGTCACCTTGTAGACCGTCGGCTGTAACCCGCCCTGCGCATTGATGAACGGGCTGCCCGGCTGCAGGCCGCGGTCGGCCAGACGAATGTTGAGCACGGCCACGCCGAGCTGCTGCACAAGCTGCTCACGCGAGGCGGCCAGCGTGCCCGGGCGGTTGTCGGGCGGCAGCAGCCAGGTCAGCGACAGCATGTCCGGCACGCCATCGGCCACGAACTCGGCGGCGAGCATCGTTGGCTTGGGCGCGCGCAGGTCCGGCGCGTCGGGCTGGCCAGCGCTTTTCCAGTCGGCGAAGCGTTCGCGGATCTGGCGCTCCACCGCGTCCACATCGACATTGCCGACGACGATGATGGTCGCGTTGTCCGGCCGATAGTTGGCTGTGTAGTAGCGGCGCAGCTTCTCGGCGCTGGCGGTCTGGATGCCCTTCACATTGCCGATGGGCAGCCGCTCCGCGGCGCGTGTGCCGGCCATAGCCAGCTGCTGCTGCGCGACATAGGCGCGCATGCCGGGCACATCGCGCACGCGCTCCTCCGACAGGATCACGCCCTTCTCCTGCTCGACGAGCTGCGCATCGAGCTTGAGGCGGTCGCCGATCTCGCGGAACAGCATCAGCCCCGTGTCCAGCGCGGCCGCATCGGCCTTGGGAAAGTTGAAGTGGTAGAGGGTCTGGTCGGCGGCCGTGAATGCATTGGTGTCCGGGCCGAAGGCCAGGCCCTGGCGCTCCAGCATGCGCACCACCTCACCGTCCTTCACGTTGGCACTGCCGCGGAAGACCATGTGCTCGAGGAAGTGCGCCAGCCCCTGCTCGTCGTCGCGTTCCTGCAGCGAGCCAGCGCCGATGCGCATGCGCAGCGCCACGCCGTCCTTCGGCGTTTCGTTGTGCTGGATGGCGTAACGCAGGCCGTTGGGCAAGCGGCCAAAGCGCACGGCCGGGTCGGGTGCGCGCTGCGCCAGTTCATGGCCCCACAAGGGGCCCTTCATGGCCGTTGCGGTGGTGGCCACGGCCTTGGGCGCTGAAGGCGTCTCGGCCTGTGCCGGCAGCGTCGTCAGCAGCGTGCTGCCGCCGGCCAATGCCAGCGCGGCAGCCACAGCCGTGGCGCGTTTGAAGGTGGCGGGCAAGCGGGAGGTCGGGTTCATGCAGGGTTTCGTCGTGACGATGGGAGCGGGAGGGTAGCGCTGCCCTCTCAATGAAACCGCGCGTACCAGTAGTGAATATCCCCAGGTGGCCGCCGACGGCTCAGGGGGCGCCGCCTCGGCTCGCGGGGGGGCTTTCAGGGCGCCAGCCGTGCCATCCACTCAGCCGTGGCGCGGTCCTCGGCTCGCTCTGACGCTGCCAGCGCCGCTCGGATGCGCTCGCGCTCCACGGCCGCGCGGTTCTGGCTCAGCTTGAGCTTGAGTTCCCAGCGCGTCACGCGAATGCGAAAGCCGACGATGGCGCCGAGCAGCTTGTGCTGATAGTCCTCCTTCAGGCCACGCCACTGCTCGGCGTACTCGGGCTCGAAGCGACCAATGAGGCGCTTGAGCAGCGCGTCCTTGTCGGCGGCGCCGTCAATCAGCTCGATCTCACCGTAAGCATGCAGGGCCGCGTAGTTCCAGGTCGGCACGTTCTGCAGGCTGTCGTAGTGGCTGGGGCTCACGTAGGCGCTCGGGCCGCTGAAGACGGCCAGCAGGCGCTGCTGCTGCGACAGCCAGGCCCAGTGGGGGTTGGCGCGCGCCATGTGGCCTTCCAGCACGAGGCCGTCACCGCCGGGCACCGCGACCAGCGGCAGGTGGCTGCCGAAACTGTCGCCGGTGGCGTCAGGCCCGATCAGCAGCGCCAATGGATGCTCGGCGATGAGGTGCTGCGCATGGGCCAGGTCGGACGAGGCGAAGTGCTTGGGCAGATACACGGCGGGTGATGGCGTCAGACGAAAAGGACGACGATCATCGCGCACCAGAATGAGCGACTCGCGCGGCGCATTTGTGTGACGACTTCCGCGCACGCTGTCGTCATGCCGCCGGTCAGCGGGCGGCTCTGTTGCATGCTGCCGCCGACCCACCTCAACCCCATGCGAAGGAACCGCCTGCAATGAACAAGGTCTGGCACAAGGGCCTTCCCTTCAGCCCCGAGGTGTTGCCCTATCTGCGGCGCATGGCCCTCGTGGACGAGCACCGCGAGGCGCTGCTGCGCCTGCAGGGCGTGTGGGACAGCCTGGCCCTGCTCGGCCAGATGAGCGGCACGGCCACCGACATCGCCCACACCCGCACCGCCTTCCAGAATCTCACCGCCACGCTGCTGGACAGCCTGGCCCGGCGCCTGCGCAGCCACGCGCTGCAGCGCATGGACGGCAAAGCCCGCGTCGCCATCGACATCCTCGTGCGCAACCTGTTCGAGCGCACAGCCGATGTCGGCTTCCTCGCCGTGGACGGGCCGCTGTGCGCTCATGCCGCGCTGGATGACCAACACCCCAATCACGCCGCCAGTCGCGCTGCGCTGCAGGCCCGCTTTGCGGCCTACACCGCCAAGTACTCGGTGTACGACGACGTCATCCTGCTGTCGCCGCGCGGCGAGGTGCTGGCGCGGCGCGACGGGAGCGGCTCGCAGGCCGCCTGCCACGAACCCTGGGTCGCCGAGGCGCTGGCCTGCGGTGCGCCCTACTTCGAGCGCCACGGCGCCACCGCGCTGCTGGGCGGCCGCCCCGGCCTGATCTACGCCCGCGCGCTGCGTACGCCCGGCGGGTCGAACGAAGTGATCGGCCTGCTGTGCCTGTCCTTCCGGCTGGAGGACGAGATGGCGGCCGTGTTCCGCCAGCTGCTTTCCGGCGCCGATGAGCGCTCGGTCATCTGCCTGCTGGACGCCGATCAGCGCGTGCTGCAGAGCTCCGACGCCTGGCAGGTCCCGCCCGGCGCACGACTGCAGCAGAAGGGCGAGCGCCTCGTCTTCGCCGGCCGCGACTACCTCTGCGCCAGCGCCGGCGCCAGCGGCTACGAGGGATACATGGGCCCGCCGGGCTGGCAGGCCTGCGTGCTGACGCCGCTGGAATGGGCCTTCGAGGCCGGCGAGGACCACGGCGCCGGGGACGAGCTGCGCCGCCTGGGCGCCACGCTGGACACCCGCCAGCTCTTCGACGCAGAGCTGCAGGGCATCCCGCTGGAGGCCCGGCGCATCCAGCGCAACCTGTCGCGCACGCTGTGGAACGGCAAGCTGCGCAGCCATGCGCAGGCCAACGGCGACCTGGCCGGCGCGGGCTTCGCGACGACGCTGCTCAACGAGGTGCAGCGCACTGGCGGCCAGCTGCGCCAGGTGTTCGAACAGGCCATCGACCAGCTGCAGAGCCACGCGCTGGAAGCCGTCTTCGACGGCGCGCTCTTCCAGGCCCGGCTGGCCATCGACATCATGGACCGCAACCTCTACGAGCGAGCCAACGACTGTCGCTGGTGGGCGCTGGACGTGCGCCTGCAGCGTGCGCTGGCCGCCCAGGGAACAGCGCAGGCACAGGCCGCCGCAGCCGAGGCCCAGCAGGTGCTGCAGCACATCAACGGGCTCTACACCGTCTACTCGCTGCTGTTGGTCTTCGACCCCCAGGGCCGCGTCGTCGCGGTGTCGGACCCGGGCCAGACAGGCCATGTCGGGCAGCGGCTGGAGGCCGGCTGGGTGAGTGCCGCGCTGTCGCTGCGTGACACCGAGCGCTTTGTCGTGTCGCGGCACGAAGCCAGCGCGCTGTACGAGACGGCGCAACCCACCTATGTCTACGCAACCTCGCTTCAGCACGAAGGCCAGGTCGTCGGCGGCATCGCCATCGTCTTCGACGGCGCGCCGCAGTTCGCCGCCATGCTCGCAGACGCCTTGCCCGACACGGCTGGCAGCCAAGCTGCGGGCCTGTTCGTCGCCCGCGACGGCCGCGTGGTGGCCAGCTCCGACGTGCGCTGGCCTGCGGGCACGACGGCGCCGGTGCCGGCCGCCATGCTGGCCGGCCTGGCCGCTGGCAGCACGCTGCGCACGGAGCTGGAGATCGACGGCATGGTCTACGCCGCCGGCCTCGCCATGTCCCAGGGCTACCGCGAGTACCGCCAGGGCCAGGCCGCGTCGCCCGAGGACGTGGCCGCCGTGCTGCTGCTGCCACTGGGCCCGCGCATGCCGGCGCAGGCCGCCGCCAGCGAGACAGGCTTTGCGCCACCGCCCGCCCAGGCCGCCGCAGAGAGCCTGGACATTGCCGCCTTCAGCGTGGCCGGCCAGTGGCTGGGCCTGCCTGCGGGCCACCTCGTCGAGGCCGTCGAACAGCCGCGCCTGACGGCCATTCCCAACGCACCGCGAGCCGTCGTCGGCATGCTGCAGCACGAGGGCCGCATGCTGCCGGTGCTGGACCTGAACCTGGCCCTCTACGGCCGCGCCGCGGACACGCCAGACGGCCCGGTCATCATCTGCCGCAACGAGCGCGGCCAGGGCCTGGCCGTGCGCGTGGACGAGCTGGGTCCGGTGTTCACCATTCCGGCGGCGCAAGCCCTGCCCAGCCCCGGCACGCGGGCGCGGCTGGTGCGTGGCGCCGAGGGCTCCAGCCACCGCATGCTGACGCTGCTGCCGCCGGAAGAGCTGTGGGCCCACATCGGGATGGCGGCGCCCAGCCACACGGCCCTGCTGCCGCCTTGAAGGACGGTTCCATGCAGCCCCTGATCAGCCTGCGTCCGCACGGCGCCAGCGCAGACGAAGAGGTCGCCGTCGAAGTGCCTGTGGCGCTGACCGTCAATGGCATCTCGCAGGCCGTCATGCTGGCAACGCCGGCCGATCTGGCCGACTTCGCGCTCGGCTTCGGCCTGAGCGAGGGCTGGTTCACCGCGCGGCAGGAATTGCTGGACGTCGAGGCCACCCCGCAGGCGGACGGCTTGGAGCTGGCGCTGACCGTGACGGCCGCCTGCGAGCAGCGACTGAAAGCCCGCCGCCGCACGCTGGCCGGGCGCACGGGTTGCGGCCTGTGCGGCGTCGAGAGCCTGGCCGAGCTGGTCAGCCGGCGGCCCGGCATCGTCACGGCGCCAAAGCTCGAGTCGGGTGCGCTGGACCGCGCGCTGGCCGCCCTGCCTGCCGCCCAGCCATTGAACGCACGCTGCGGCGGCCTGCACGGCGCGGCCTGGTGCTCAACCAGCGGCGAGCTGCTGCTGGCGCGTGAAGACATCGGCCGGCATAACGCGCTGGACAAGCTGACCGGCGCCCTCGCCCGCCAGGATGCGGACGTTTGCGACGGCTTCGTGCTGATGTCCAGCCGCGCGAGCTTCGAGCTGGTGCACAAGACGGCCATGGCCGGCGCGGGTCTGCTGGCCTGCATGTCGGCACCCAGCAGCCTGGCGATTTCGACGGCGCAGAGCCTGGGGGTGCAGCTCTGGGCCTTTGTGCGCGAAGGCCGGGCGACCCGCTACGCCTGACGCTTGCCGACCTGCGCCGGATCGAGCGCGACCGGGCGGATGCTGCCGTCGACGTCACATGGAGGGCGGCGTGTTCTTGTTCGAGGTCCTGCTCGCCCCCTCACATCCGCCGAACCGCCCAGCGGGAGCGGCGATTGCGAAGGCAGTCTCACACTTGAACGCAATCGAACGTGACGTTCTCTTTTGGGGTTGAGACAGTGGGCGAAATAGAAACGGAGGGCCAGAAAAGAAAAAACCCCAAGTGAGTCAATCACTTGGGGTAGATCCTTGGAGGAGACGGAGGGATTCGAACCCTCGATTCGCGTTTTAGCGCAAATACTCCCTTAGCAGGGGAGCACCTTCGGCCACTCGGTCACGTCTCCAGCACAGCCACGAATTCTATACCAGGAGGCGCGTGCCTTTCCGGAAATCAGGCTGTCGCAGCGTCCTGGTCCAGGTCGAAGGCCTTGTGCAGCGCGCGCACGGCCAACTCCATGTACTTCTCGTCAATGACGACGCTGGTCTTGATTTCGCTCGTGGAGATCATCTGGATGTTGATGCCCTCCTCGCTCAGCGCGCGGAACATCTTGGCTGCGACGCCGACATGCGAGCGCATGCCGATGCCGACGATGGAAACCTTGCAGATCTTGGGGTCGCCCATGACCTTGCTGGCGTTGGTGGCCGGGCCGACCGTGTTCTGCAGCAGTTCCATCGTGCGCGCGTAGTCGTTGCGATGCACGGTGAAGGAGAAGTCGGTCTTGCCGTCGTGGGAGACGTTCTGGATGATGACGTCGATGTCGATGTTGGCCTCGGCCACGGGACCCAGGATCTGGAAGGCGATGCCGGGCTTGTCGGGCACGCCGAGCAGCGTCACCTTGGCCTCGTCACGGTTGAAGGCAATGCCCGAAACGACGGCTTGTTCCATGTTTTCGTCCTCTTCGAAAGTGATCAGCGTGCCGGAGGCGGCCTCTTCATTGATGTCGATGTCCCACGGCGTGAAGCTGGACAGCACGCGCAGCGGCACGCGGTACTTGCCGGCAAACTCCACCGAGCGGATCTGCAGGATCTTGGAGCCCAGCGAGGCCATCTCCAGCATTTCCTCGAAGGTGATGGTGCTCAGGCGACGCGCGTCGGGCACCACCCGCGGGTCGGTCGTGTAGACGCCGTCCACGTCGGTGTAGATCAGGCATTCCGCCGCCTTCATCGCCGCGGCAATGGCCACGGCCGAGGTGTCGGAGCCGCCGCGGCCCAACGTCGTGACATGGCCTTCCGGGTCGATGCCCTGGAAGCCCGTGATGACGACGACCTTGCCCGCAGCCAGATCGGCGCGCACGCGCTTGTCGTCGATGCTCTCGATGCGCGCTTTGGTGAAGGAAGAGTCGGTCGCCACGGCCACCTGCCAGCCGGCGTAGCTGACCGCTTCCAGCCCCTCGGCCTGCAGTGCGATGGCCAGCAGACCGACCGAGACCTGCTCGCCGGTGGCGGCAATCGCGTCCAGCTCGCGCGCCAGGGCCTGCGTGTGCTTGCCGGGCGACAGTTCCTTGGCCAGGCCGAGCAGGCGGTTGGTCTCACCGCTCATCGCCGAGGGCACGACCACCATCTGGTGGCCGGCGCGCGCCCATTTGGCGACGCGCTTGGCGACGTTGCGGATGCGCTCGGTGGACCCCATTGAGGTGCCGCCGTACTTGTGGACGATCAGAGCCATGTGTTTGAGCGAAGGCTTAAGGTGAGCGGCCGGGACGGCACGCTCGCAAACCCCCGATTTTATGCGGCTGTGTCGGCCGGGCCTTCGCGCTGAGGCAAGGCGGAGTCGTCCAGCCAGCTTAAAGCCAGCTGCGGCTCATCTTGATCGGCGAAGGCACGGGCGTCCATGCCGAGTCCGGCAACCGCGATGAGGCAGCCTTCTGCGTCCAAAAGCAGCGGCCCGCTCCGTCGCCAGAACGGCAGGCCCGCTTCCTGGCAGGCCTTCTTGAGGCTGCGCGGCAGGGAGGCCGGTGCACGCTGGAACTGCTCGGCGCCGGCGCGGCCACGCTGAAGCAACGCAGTCAGACGCGCGGGTGCAATACCCGGTGAAGTTGGCTCGACGAGCCAGCCGCCCTGCCAGCCGGGCTGCGAATGCAGGCCGGGGCGGCTCAGGTCAACAGTGGACGGCAGCGGCGGCTCGACCGCCTCGCGCGCCCAATACAGCCCATCGCGATAGGCATGCAGCACCCCGCCCAGCGCAGGCCACGACAGCGTTGCACCGGGCCGCCATTCGGTCAGCAGGCGCTCGACGAGGCTGGCCGGCGCGGCGGTGTGCGGCGCCAGCCAGGCCCGCAGCGCATTGCTGGCGCGGGCGTGCGACAGCGCGGCCAAGCCGCCAAGGTCGAGGCGATCAGGCGTCCCCAGCCTGGCCAGATCGTCCGCAGCGACCTCGGCAGCCAGTGCCTCGGCCTGCTGAGCCCAGCGCGCGGCCCGCGCGAGACCCGCCTCGGCATTCGGGAAGGCCGGCCACACCGTCTGCCGCAGCCGGTTGCGGGCAAAGCGCGTGTCGCCGTTGCTCGGGTCTTCGATCCAGCGCAGGCCATGCTGCTCGGCATAGGCCTGGATCAGCTCGCGCGGTTGCTCCAGCCAGGGCCGAGCCCAGCAGATACCGTCGCGCCATTGCGCCTGCGGCATGCCGGCAAGCCCAGCCGTGCCGGCGCCTCGCATCGCCTGCAGCAGAAAGGTCTCGGCCTGGTCGCGGCGATGGTGGGCCAGCAGCAGCAGGTCGGCGCCCGCCGCAACGGCCATGTCGTGCAGCGCCCGATGCCGACCTTCGCGGGCCCAGGCCTCGATGCTGTCGCCACGACCAGGCGCGCCGCTCAGGCGCGTGCAGGTGAAGCCGGCGCCGAACTCGCGCGCAACACCCTCGCAATGCGCCGCCCATGCATCGGCCTGCGGCTGCAGGCCATGGTGGACATGGAGGGCAACCACGTGCGCACCCGACCGGGTAGCAACGTGCAGCAGCGCAGTGGAGTCGAGGCCGCCGCTGAAGGCGACCGCGACAACGTCAGATTCAGCGAGCCTTGGTGTCGCTGAAACGGCCATAGGCCTGGATGCGCTCGTAGCGGCGGTCGACCAACTCGCGGGTCTTGAGGTCGCTGACCTGGCGCAGCGCGTCGGAGAGCGCGCGCTTCAGGTTGGACGCCATCTGCTTTGCGTCGCGGTGAGCGCCGCCGACGGGCTCACTGACGATCTTGTCGATGAGACCCATGGCCTTCAGGCGATGGGCCGTGATACCCAGCGCATCGGCCGCCTCGGAGGCGCGCTCGCTGCTCTTCCACAGGATGGAGGCGCAGCCCTCGGGCGAGATGACGGAATAGGCCGAAAACTGCAGCATCAGCACCTGGTCGGCCACGCCGATGGCCAGCGCGCCGCCCGAGCCGCCCTCGCCGATGACGGTGGCGATGATGGGCACTTCCAACTGCGCCATCTCGAAGATGTTGCGGCCGATGGCCTCGCTCTGGCTGCGCTCCTCGGCGCCGATGCCGGGATAGGCGCCCATGGTGTCGATGAAGGTGAAGACCGGCAGGCCGAACTTCTCGGCCAGCTTCAGCAGGCGCAGCGCCTTGCGATAACCCTCGGGGCGCGGCATGCCGAAGTTGCGCAGCGTGCGCTCCTTGGCGTCGCTGCCGCGCTGATGGCCGATGACCATGCAGGCCTGGCCGTTGAAACGCGCGATGCCGCCGACGATGGCTGCGTCGTCTGCGAAGTGCCGGTCACCGTGCAGTTCCTGGAACTCGGTGAAGACGTCCGCACAGTAGTCCAGCGTCTGCGGCCGCTGCGGGTGGCGGGCGATCTGATAGACCTGCCACGGGGCCACGCTCGCGTAGACCTCTTTCGTGAGCTGCTGGCTCTTCTTGGAGAGGCGGTCGATCTCTTCCGAGATGTCGACGGCCGACTCGCTTTGCACGTAACGCAGCTCTTCGATCTTCGTCTCGAGTTCCGCGATCGGCTGCTCGAATTCAAGGAAATGTTTTTTGCTCATCAGGTGTCCACCGGTAGGGGATCCAGGCTGCGCCAAATGTACCAAACCGCCACCGAGCGGTAGGGTGCCCAGGCGTCGCCGACCTCGCGCGCTTCGGCGCGGGAGACGGGCTCGCCGGAAAAGTAGTTGAGGCCGATGCCCTTCAACAGGCCGACGTCGTCCAGCGGCATGACGTTGGGGCGCATCAGGTGAAAGATCAGGAACATCTCGGCCGTCCAGCGGCCAATGCCGCGGATGGCGACCAGCTCTTCGATGATTGCCTCGTCGTCCATCTGCGCCCACTGGCGCACGTGCACGCTGCCGGCATTGAAGTGCTCGGCCAGGTCGCGCAGGTAGTCGACCTTGCGGGCCGACAGGCCGGCCGCGCGCTGCGATTCCACATCCAGCGCCAGCACCGCCGCCGGCTGGAGCTTGGGCATCAGGGCAAGCCAACGGTTCCAGACCGACTGCGCCGCCTTGATCGAGATCTGTTGGCCGATGATGGAGCGGGCCAGCGTCGAAAAAGCGTCACCGTGGCCTTGCAGCCTGGCCTCGCCAAACTGCGGGATGAGCTTCTTCATGACCCGGTCACGCTTGGCCAGGTGCCTGCAGGCCTCGTCCCAATAGGACGGGATCACTTCGGGCGCCATCAGCTCTTGACCCAGGTCGTGCCGTCTGCGCCGTCCTTCAGCATGATCCCCTTCGCCGTGAGTTCGGCGCGGATGGCGTCGGCGCCAGCAAAGTCGCGCGCCGCCTTGGCTGCGGCGCGAGCGGCGATGCGCTCGACGATCCAGGCCGCCTCGTCGCCACCCGAGCCACCCTGCAGATAAGCGCGCGGTTCCTGCTGCAGCACGCCCAGCACGCCGGCCAGCGCCTTGAGCAGGCCGGCCTTTTGCGGCGAGCGGTCGCGATTGACTTCGTTGACGAGGTCGAACAGCACGGCCAAGGCGCCGGGCGTGCCGAAATCCTCGTCCATCGCCGTCTTGAAAGCGGCGGCGATCGGCTCGCTCCAGTCGATGGCGACGTCAGCGGGCGGCACGGCGTCCAACGCGGTGTAGAGCCTGGTCAGGGCCGCACGGGCGTCTTCCAGATGCGTGTCGCTGAAGTTGAAGGGCCGGCGGTAATGCGTGCGCAGCATGAAGAAGCGCAGCGTCTCGCCGTCGAACTTCTGCAGCACGTCGCGGATGGTGAAGAAGTTGCCCAGGCTCTTGGACATCTTCTCGCCATCGACGTTCAGGAAGCCGTTGTGCAGCCAGTAGCGCGCGAAGCTATAACCAGCGCCCTCGCTCTGCGCGATCTCGTTCTCATGGTGCGGGAACTGCAGATCGGAGCCGCCGCCGTGGATGTCGAAGCTTTCGCCGAGCAGCGCGCAGCTCATGGCCGAGCACTCGATGTGCCAGCCCGGGCGGCCCTCGCCGAAGGGCGCGGCCCACTTGGCGTCGGCCGGCTCCTCGGCCTTGGCGGCCTTCCAGAGCACGAAGTCCAGCGGGTCCAGCTTGCCGTCGTCCACGGCCACGCGCTCGCCGGCGCGCAGGTCGTCCACACTTTTGCCGCTGAGCTTGCCGTAGCCGTCGAACTTGCGCACCGCGTAGTTCACGTCGCCGCCTTCGGCCCGATAGGCCAGACCGCGCTCTTCCAGGCGCTCGATGAGCGACAGCATCTGCGGCACGTAATCGGTCGCGCGCGGTTCGTGGTCCGGGCGCAGCAGACCGACAGCAGCGAAGTCCTCGTGCATCGCGGCCGTCATCTCTTCGGTGAGCTGGCGGATGGTGATGCCGCGCTCCACCGCACGCCTGATGATCTTGTCGTCGATGTCGGTGATGTTGCGCACATAGGTAACGTCGTAACCAATGGCACGCAGCCAGCGATAGATGACGTCGAACGCCATGTTCATGCGCAAGTGCCCCATGTGGCACAGGTCGTAGACGGTGATGCCGCACACGTACATGCGCACCTGGCCCGCCACGAGCGGCTTGAAGTCTTCGAGGGTGCGACTGAGGGAGCTGTGGACGCGCAGAGACATGTGAAACGGAAACTGGGGGCAGGCGCCTGCACCAATAAGTAGCCCCGCGCAGGGGCCGGCCAGGCGGGGCTCATAGAATGATTTCAGTATACCGGCCGACCCTGACGCCGCCCCCCGCTACAACCCTCATGCGCCTGCCCCTCACCACCCTCGCGTTGCTCGCTGCATTGGCCATCAAACCCGCCCGTGCCGACGACCTGACCGACGCCCAGCGCCTGTGGCTGGCCGGCCAGAAGACGCAGGCGGTCGCACAGGTCGAGCAAGCCCTCGCCCGCACGCCCGAGGATCTGCAATTGCGCTTTGCGCTGGGCGTCATGCGCATGGAACTGGGTGAGAACGCCAAGGCCAAGGGCATCTTCACGCGCCTGACGCAGGACTTCCCGGACCTGGCCGACCCCTACAACAACCTCGCCGTGCTGCACGCCGCCGCCGGCGAGCTGGACGAAGCCCAGGCCGCGCTGGAACAGGCCCTGCGCCTGCAACCCGAGCATGCCCAGGCGCAGGAGAATCTGGGCGATGTGCTGATGCGCCTGGCGCTGCGCGCCTACCAGCGGGCGCAGAAGCTTTCTCTCGCACCCAGCGAGCTGCTGTCCAGCAAGATCAGCCGCACGCTGGCGCTGACCGGCACCCTCAACAAGACAACACGCTGAAGCCCATGATGAAGACTGCCCTGCTACTCGCCGCACTGCTGGCCGCAACCGGTGCCTCTGCACAGACCGTCAAGCTGCAGACCACCGAAGGCGACATCCGCATCGAGCTGAACGCCGAGAAGGCGCCCAAGTCGGTGGCCAATTTCCTGCAATACGTGAAGGCAGGCCACTACAACGGCGTCATATTCCACCGCGTCATCCCCAGCTTCATGATCCAGACCGGTGGCTATGACGCGAAGCTGAACCAGCGCCCGGTCAAGCAGCCCATCCCGCTGGAGTCGGGCAACGGCCTGTCCAACTTGCGCGGCAGCGTCGCGATGGCGCGCACGAACGACCCGAATTCGGCAACGTCGCAGTTCTTCATCAACGTCGTCGACAACGCCTTCAGCCTCGACGCCAGCGTCGGCCGCAACGGCACCGGTTATGCCGTCTTCGGCCAGGTCGTCGAAGGCATGGAGGTCGTGGACAAGATCCGCGCCGCCGAGACCAAAGCGGTGGGCGTTCACGAGAACCTGCCCATCAAGCCCATCTTCATCACCAAGGCCGTCATCGAGCCTGCAAAAAAATGAGCCAAGTCAAACTCACCACCAACCACGGCGACATCCTCATCGAGCTGGACGCCGAGAAGGCGCCGCTGTCCGTGGCCAACTTCCTCAGCTACGTCCGCAAGGGCCACTACGACGGCACGGTCTTCCACCGCGTCATCAAGGGCTTCATGGTCCAGGGCGGCGGCTTTGAAGCGGGCATGAAGCAAAAGCCCACCGACGCGCAGATCCAGAACGAGGCCAACAACGGCCTGAAGAACGCCCACTACACGCTGGCCATGGCGCGCACCAACGCACCGCACTCGGCCACGGCGCAGTTCTTCATCAACACGACCAACAACGGCTTCCTGGACTTCAAGTCCGAGAGCCCGTCGGGCTGGGGCTATGCCGTCTTCGGCAAGGTCATCGAAGGCCAGGACGTCGTCGACAAGATCGAGAAGGTCAAGACCGCCACGCGCGGCGGCCACGGCGATGTGCCGGTCGAAGACGTCATCATCGAAAAAGCCGTCGAGGTTTGATCCACACGCTGACGGCCCCGGCGCAGTGGCAGCAGGTCGACCTGCTGTCCGACCTGCACCTCGGGCCGGACACGCCGGGCACGCTCGCCCGGCTTGAGCAGCATCTCGTCGAGACGCCCGCGCAAGCGGTGCTGCTGCTTGGTGACATCTTCGAGGTCTGGGTCGGCGACGACGCGCGTCATGAGCCCTTCGAGGCCGGCGTCGCGCGCCTGCTGCGCAACGCGTCGCAGCGCCTGGACCTCTTCTTCATGCCTGGCAACCGCGACTTCCTCGTGGGTGCGGAATTGCTGGCGGATGCTGGCATGACCGCCCTGCCCGACCCCACCGTGCTGGATGCCTTCGGCCGGCGCTGGCTGCTGGCACATGGCGATGCGCAATGCCTGGACGATGCGGCCTATCAGGCCTGGCGCGCGACCAGCCGATCCGCCGCATGGCAGGCCGAATTCCTGTGCAAACCGCTAGCAGACCGCCAGGCCTTTGGCCGCCAGGCCCGCGCGCAGAGCCGCAAATCGCAGGCGGCGCAGCTGATGTCGACCGACCTCGACGACGGCGCCTGCCGCGCGCTGTTAGCCCAAGCCGGCGCCAGAACGATGATCCACGGCCACACCCACCGCCCCGCGGAGCATGAGCTGGGCGATGGTCTCCAGCGCGTCGTGCTGTCCGACTGGGACCTCGACGCCACGCCATCGCGCGGTGACGTAATCCGCCTCTCCGCCGCCGGCCTGCAGCGCCTCCCGCTGTGATCCTGAAAGCCTTGCGCAGCTGGCGCGAACAGCGCGCCGTCGAGCGCCACGCCATTCCCGACGCGCTGTGGCAACTCACGTTGATGCGCTACCCCTTCCTGGCCCAGCGCAGCGATGACGACCTCGCCGAGCTGCGCCGTCTGTCCAGCCTCTTCCTGGCGACCAAGGAGTTCCACGGCGTCGATGGCTTCGAGGTGACCGACGAGGTCGCCGTCGCCGTAGCGGCACAGGCCTGTCTGCCGGTACTGCATCTTGGCCTGAGCTGGTACGACGGCTTTGTCGGCATCGTCATGCACGCGGGCGAGGTCGTCGCGCAGCGGCGCTTCGAAGACGAAGACGGCATCGTCCACGAGTACGACGAGGAACTGGCCGGCGAGGCGATGGAAGGCGGCCCGCTGATGCTGGCCTGGAACGCCGTTGCCGTGAGCGACGACCCAGCGGAGTTCGGCGCAGACGCGGTCTTCAATGTGGTCATCCATGAGTTCGCCCACGTCATCGACATGCGCGACGGCCTGGCCGATGGCGTGCCGCCGCTGGACGCCGACGAGCGCGAGCGCTGGATCACCGTCATCGACGCCGAGTGGGAGAGCTTCTGCAATCGCATCGACGCCGGCGAGGAAACGCTGATCGACCCCTATGGCGGCGAGGCCGTCGAGGAGTTCTTCGCGGTGGCCGTCGAGGCCTTCTTCGTCGCCCCGGCCGCGATGCGCGCCGAGGAGCCGGCGATGTACGAGCTGCTGGCCGGCTTCTTCAGGCAGGACCCGGCAGCCTGAACAAAGAAAGGGACGCCGAGGCGTCCCTTTCTGCTCAGAGCGGCAAGGCTCAGGCGGTCGTGGCTGGCTCGGCCTTGGGCTTGTTGTCCTTGGCCGGCTTGGGCGGTGTGGGCTGGATGTCCAGCACCGTCTCGCCCTTGTCGTCGACATCCACGCTGAGACGGCCGCCATCGACCAGCTTGCCGAACAGCAGTTCGTCGGCCAGCGCACGGCGGATCGTGTCCTGGATGAGGCGCTGCATCGGCCGCGCGCCCATCAGGGGGTCGAAGCCCTTCTTGGCGAGCTGCTTGCGCAGCGCGTCCGAGAAGCTGACCTCGACCTTCTTCTCCTGCAGCTGGCTTTCGAGTTGCAGCAGGAACTTGTCCACCACGCGCAGGATGATCTCCTCGTCCAGCGCACGGAAGGACACGATGGCGTCCAGCCGGTTGCGGAACTCGGGCGTGAACAGCCGCTTGATGTCGGCCATCTCATCGCCCTGCTGGCGCGAGCTGGTGAAGCCGATGGTGGCCTTGTTCAGCGCCTCCGCGCCCGCATTCGTCGTCATGACGATGATGACGTTGCGGAAGTCGGCCTTGCGCCCGTTGTTGTCAGTCAGCGTGCCGTGGTCCATGACCTGCAGCAGCACGTTGAAGACGTCCGGGTGGGCCTTCTCGATCTCGTCCAGCAGCAGCACCGCGTGCGGCTTCTTCGTGACGGCTTCGGTCAGCAGGCCGCCCTGGTCAAAGCCGACGTAGCCCGGAGGCGCACCGATCAGGCGGCTCACGGCGTGGCGCTCCATGTACTCCGACATGTCGAAGCGGATCAGCTCGATGCCCAGGATGTAGGCGAGCTGCTTGGCCACTTCCGTCTTGCCGACGCCCGTCGGGCCGCTGAACAGGAAGGAGCCCACCGGCTTCTCGGGGCGGCCCAGGCCGGAGCGCGCCATCTTGATGGCAGCGGCCAGCGCATCGACGGCCGGATCCTGGCCAAACACGACGCTCTTCAGGTCGCGGTCGAGCGTCTTGAGCTTGCTGCGGTCGTCGCTGTTGACCGATGCGGGCGGGATGCGCGCAATCTTGGCAACGATGTCTTCCACCTCGACGCGCGTGATGGTTTTCTTCTGCTTGCTCTTGGGCAGGATGCGCTGGGCGGCACCGGCCTCGTCGATGACGTCGATGGCCTTGTCGGGCAGATGGCGGTCATTGATGTACTTGGCCGACAGCTCCGCCGCCGCCTGGAGGGCGCCCAGCGCGTACTTGACCGAGTGGTGCTCCTCGAAGCGGCTCTTCAGCCCCTTCAGGATCTCGATGGTCTGCTCGACCGAGGGCTCGGGCACGTCGATCTTCTGGAAGCGCCGCGACAACGCCGCGTCCTTCTCGAAGATGCCGCGGTACTCGGTGAAGGTGGTCGCACCGATGCACTTCATCTGGCCGCTCGACAGCGCCGGCTTCAACAGGTTGCTTGCGTCCAGCGTGCCGCCCGAGGCCGCACCGGCGCCGATCAGCGTGTGGATCTCGTCGATGAAGAGCACGGCGTTGGGCTGGTCCTTCAGCGACTTCAGCACGGCCTTCAGGCGCTGCTCAAAGTCGCCACGGTACTTGGTGCCCGCCAGCAGCGCGCCCATGTCCAGCGAATAGACGACGGAGTCGGCGAGGACCTCAGGGACTTCGCCTTCGGTGATCCTCCAGGCCAGGCCCTCGGCGATCGCCGTCTTGCCAACACCGGCCTCGCCGACCAGCAACGGGTTGTTCTTGCGCCGGCGGCAGAGGATCTGCACCACGCGCTCGACCTCGGCCTCGCGGCCGATCAGCGGGTCGATCTTGCCGTCCTTCGCGAGCTGGTTCAGGTTCTGCGTGAACTGCTCCAGCGGCGACGCCTTGGCGCTGGCACCCTCGCCTTCCTCGCGTTCACCTTCCTGGCCCTGGGGCTGGCCTTCGGGCGCCTTGGGCGGCTCCGGGTCGGTCTTCTTGATGCCGTGGGCGATGAAGTTGACGACGTCCAGGCGCGTGACGCCCTGCTGGTGCAGGTAGTAGACGGCGTGCGAGTCCTTCTCGCCGAAGATGGCGACAAGGACGTTGGCGCCGGTCACTTCCTTCTTGCCACTGCCGGTGCTCTGCACATGCATGATGGCCCGCTGGATGACGCGCTGGAAGCCGAGCGTGGGCTGGGTGTCCACCTCATCGCTGCCGCCCACCATCGGCGTGTTTTCCTTGATGAACTGCGTCAGGCTCTTGCGCAGGTCATCGAGATTGGCTGCGCAGGCGCGCAGCACCTCGGCGGCACTGGGGTTGTCCAGCAGCGCGAGCAGCAAGTGCTCGACGGTGATGAATTCGTGCCGCTGCTGGCGTGCCTCGACGAACGCCATGTGCAAACTGACTTCAAGCTCTTGCGCAATCATGCGGCCTCCATAATGCACTGCAGGGGATGGCCGGCACGCCGGGAGGCGGCCAGTACCAACTCCACCTTGGTTGCGGCGACGTCCTTGGTGAAGACACCGCAGACCCCGCGACCCTCGTGGTGGATTTTGAGCATGATCTGCGTCGCCGTATCGAGGTCATGCCGGAAAAATTCCTGCAGAACCATGACAACAAACTCCATTGGCGTGAAATCGTCGTTCAGCAGCAGCACCTGGTAGAGCCGCGGCGGCTCGGTTTTCTGCGTCTGGCGCTCAACGACGACCGCCCCGTCGCCTTCGTCCTTGCCCGGCTTCAGAGGAGGCACGGGCGGAGGCGGAGTCGACTGGTTTAGCGGAGAAAAAACGGGGAGCACAGGCATGTCGGGATTCTATCGACGGGGTGTTTCCCTCGCCGACTGCGGGCACTTGGCGACGCAGCGCGAAATTGCAAGCGCGAACCTGCTCAATATCCAAGGGTCAACCCGGCCGGTAAGGTCCCGAATTGACGCCTTTGTTTGCGTCACCAGAATCTCGTCCGCCTCTTCAGGGAGGTGCTAAAAATATGGAGACAACATGACGGCACTGGGCAAAGTCAAGTGGTTCAACGACGCCAAGGGCTTCGGATTCATCGAGCCCGAAGCCGGCGGCGATGATGTCTTCGCCCATTTTTCGGCGATCCAGATGGAAGGTTTCCGGACGCTGAAGCAGGGCAGTCAGGTCCAGTTCGAGCTGGTGCAGGGCCCTAAGGGCCAACTGGCGCAGAACATCACGCCGATGGAAGCTGCGGCGCTCGCCGCTGAACAGCAGCAGCAGCAGCCTCTGACGTCCTGACAGGCAAAAAGCGACTCCGACTGCTGCGCCACCCAGCGCAGCACGCCCTCCGGCCCCTCGAACTCATCGACTGAGCGGACAGGAATCGCCGGATGGCGCTCGCGCCACATCGCGGGCGAAGCGCGGCCGCCGCGAGGGCTTGAGCGAACGTCGTTGCCGCCGCAGCCAATGCCGGCGTGTGCGAGGCCCCCTCGGGCGATCCATCACCTCGCCTGGCGACCTTTGCGCTGGCCGCAGCGGTCGTGTGTAAACCCTCTCCGTGGGAATTCGGTGGCTGCGCCCGCCCGTCGAAACCGACTGCAGCAGACACGTTTCCCTGTCGAATGACTCCGACGCGCACCGGAGGTCGGCCCTAGTCGGTCTGTCCGTCCGTTGGCCGCGACCGCTGCGCCAGCAGGCGCTTGCGCACCGCATGGATGTTGTTGCGCAGTGCGTAAAGCTCTTCGGCATAGGACAGCGGCACCGCGATGCGGTGTGTGACGCGGTCCAGCTCGTCCAGCTCGTCGAGCAAGGCGACGCGCTCGCCAGCGCCGGTTTCAAGCTTTGCTTCCACCTCGCGCAGCCGCGCATACCAGCGGAACACGCGCGAGCGCACGCGGAAGGTGTAGAGCGGCGGCACCACGCGTGACAGCGGCAACATCAGCACCAGCAGGCCGCCGATCACCAGCCACATGCGTTCCAGCAGGTTGCCGGCCCAGAAGGGCAGGAAGCGCGCCCAGGCCGGCGGCGTGCCGTTGATCGCACGGTCGCCCTCGGCGCTGACCGGCAGCTCGCTGGTGCGGGTGTTGGGGAAGTCGCGGGCGCCATTGAACCAGCCGGCCTCGCTGTGCTGGCCCAGGGCCGCCTGCGCGAACAGCTGGCGCAGCGCAGGGTGCGTCCGCTCGCGCGCCAGCAATGCGGTGGTGGTGGCGAGCAGCGGCACGTCCTGCGGCGGCAGATCGGCCGCCAGGTCCACCACGCCGCGCGGCAGGCTCACGGTGGACAGGAAGGGCAGGAGGCGCGAATAGGCCTCATTCTGCTCAAAGGCCATCAGCGCGACGGCCGGGTCGCGCAGCAGCGCGCGGATCAGGCCGGCCTGCGGTGCCGAGATCAGCACAGCAGCGTCCAGCCGGCCCTGGCGCAGTGCCTCACCTGCGGCGTCGGGCGCCAGATTGGACAGCCGCAGATCGGTCGGCTTCAGCTGGTTCAGCGCCAGCAGCTTCTCGACGATCTGCGGTACACCGCTGCCGTCCTGATCCACATTGACGCGCAGGCCACGAAGCTGGTCCAGGCGCTGAAGTCCGCCGCCGGGCTGGCGGCGCACGATGGCGAGATCGCGGCGGTAGAAGATCCAGATCGGCTCGTAGAACAGACTGCCCAGCGAGACGATGCCAGCCTCGGTATCAGCCACGGGATCGGCCATGCCACCGCGCACGAAGCCCACGTCGGCTGTGCCCGCGCGCAGATGGGCCAGATCGTCCTGCGCGCCTTCGCTGGCAATCAGCGCCACCTGGATGTGCTCGCGTGCCAACGCCTTCGCATAGCCCTCGCCGAAGCTGGCGTAGGCGCTTCCCGCCGGGCCGGTGGCCAGCCTCACCTGGCGCGGCGGCTGCGGATCCAGCCACCAGTAGGCCGCTACCAGCAGGCCGCCGCCGAGCAGCAGCAGCGGCCCCATCGAGACCATCAAGTCGCGCAGCGTCTGCAGCAGCAGGCGCAGGCTGCGGGTTGCTTGCCATTGCTGAATCGGGGTCATGGCTTGCCGTCCCAAACGGGCATGTGCTGGGCCTGTGTGTTGCAGAGTGGCTCGCATGCCCGAGCACCCGAATGCGTGCTGGCCGCGAGGGTGAGGGTGATCCCCGCCGTCACCGCCGGGCCTTCGCCTGCCGCTCCGCCGAATGGCTGCGGCAGGCGGCCAGCAGCGACAGCAGGCCGCGCGAGATTGCCGCTCTCCATGAAGGCCAGCAGGATCTCGAGCTTGCGGAAGGTGATCTCTTCGTCGATGCGGTGCAGCATGGCGAGACATCGTAGCGAGCACGGGCCGGCCAGCAGCGCGGCGAAGGCCCGGACGGCGGCAACCCGACTCGGCTTGCTAAAGTTACAGGCTCGCGCGCCGCCGCCCCGCGCTCCAGCGCCGCACGGATTCCTCACCTACCGGACCAGCTTCATGACCGCCGAAAAGACCCAGATCGTTTACACCCTGACCGATGAGGCGCCCCGCCTGGCCACGGCCTCGCTGCTGCCGGTCGTCAAGCGCTTCGCGGCGTCGGCGGGCATCGACGTCGTCTCCAGCGACATCTCGGTGGCCGCCCGTGTGCTGGCCCAGTTCCCCGAACTGCTGACCGAAGAGCAGCGCGCACCCGACAACCTGGCCGCCCTGGGCAAGCTGACGCTCAAGCCGCAGGCCAACATCATCAAGCTGCCCAACATCAGCGCCTCGGTGTCGCAGCTCAAGGCCGCGATCAAGGAGCTGCAGGAGAAGGGCTACAACATCCCGGACTATCCCGAGAAGCCCGAGACGGACGAGCAGAAGGACATCCGCGCCCGCTACAACAAGTGCATCGGTTCGGCCGTGAACCCGGTGCTGCGCGAAGGCAACTCCGACCGCCGCGCGCCCAAGGCCGTCAAGGAATACGCCCGCAAGAACCCGCACCGCATGGACGAGTGGAGCCAGGCCTCGCGCTCGCACGTCTCGCACATGCATGACGGCGACTTCTATCACGGTGAGAAGTCCATGACGATGGACCGCCCGCGCGACGTGAAGATGGAGCTCATCACCAAGAGCGGCAAGGCCATCGTGCTGAAGGCCAAGGTCTCGCTGCTGGACCGCGAGGTGGTCGACTCCATGTTCATGAGCAAGAAGGCGCTGCTAGCCTTCTACGAAAAGGAGATCGAGGACGCGCGCAAGACCGGCGTGATGTTCTCGCTGCACGTCAAGGCCACCATGATGAAGGTGTCCCACCCCATCGTCTTCGGCCACTGCGTGCGCATCTTCTACCGCGAGGCGTTCGAGAAGCACGCCAAGCTGTTCGAGGAGCTGGGTGTCAACGTCAACAACGGCATGGTTGACCTGTACACCAAGATCGCCAGCCTGCCGGCCAGCAAGCAGGAAGAGATCAAGCGCGACCTCCACGCCTGCCACGAGCACCGCCCCGAGCTGGCGATGGTGGACTCGGCCAAGGGCATCACCAACTTCCATTCGCCCAACGACATCATCGTCGACGCCTCCATGCCGGCCATGATCCGCAGCGGCGGCAAGATGTACGGTGCCGACGGCCGCCTCAAGGACGTGAAGGCCGTGATGCCCGAGTCGACCTTCGCCCGCATCTACCAGGAGATCATCAACTTCTGCAAATGGCACGGCGCCTTCGACCCGCGCACGATGGGCACCGTGCCCAACGTCGGCCTGATGGCCCAGCAGGCCGAGGAATACGGCTCGCACGACAAGACCTTCGAGATCCCGGAAGACGGCGTGGCCAACATCACCGACCTCGCCACCGGCGAGGTGCTGATGAGCCAGAACGTCGAGCAGGGCGACATCTGGCGCATGTGCCAGTGCAAGGACGCCGCCATCCGCGACTGGGTCAAGCTGGCCGTCACGCGCGCCCGCAACTCAGGCATGCCGGTGGTGTTCTGGCTGGACGCCTACCGCCCTCATGAGGCGCAGCTCATCACCAAGGTCAAGATGTACCTGCATGAGCACAACACCGACGGCCTGGACATCCAGATCATGAGCCAGGTGCGTGCGATGCGTTACACGCTGGAGCGCGTGATCCGCGGCGAAGACACCATCAGCGCCACCGGCAACATCCTGCGCGACTACCTGACCGACCTCTTCCCCATCATGGAGCTGGGCACCTCGGCCAAGATGCTGTCCATCGTGCCGCTGATGGCCGGTGGCGGCATGTACGAGACGGGCGCCGGCGGGTCGGCACCGAAGCACGTGCAGCAGCTGGTGGAAGAAAACCACCTGCGCTGGGATTCGCTGGGCGAGTTCCTGGCCCTGGCAGTGAGCCTGGAGGACGTGGGCATCAAGACCGGCAACGCCAAGGCCAAGGTGCTGGCCAAGGCGCTGGACACGGCCACCGGCGAGCTGCTGGACAAGGGCAAGGGCCCCAGCGCCAAGACGGGCGAGATCGACAACCGCGGAAGCCACTTCTACCTGACGCTGTTCTGGGCGCAGGCGCTGGCCGAGCAGACCGAGGACGCCGAGCTGGCCGCACGCTTCAAGCCGCTGGCCGACACGCTGACCGCCAACGAAGCCAAGATCGCGGCCGAGCTCAAGGAAGTCCAGGGCAAGCCGGCGGACATCGGCGGCTACTTCCTGCCGGACGTGGCCAAGCTGGATGTGGTGATGCGCCCGAGCGCGACGTTCAATGCGGCGCTGGAGTCGCTGGCCAGCTGATCGTCACGTCACGATGGGGCTCCGGCCCCTGTGATGACGCCGCTGCGCAGTCGCCTGCCAGCGGCGTTTTTCATGGTGCGGCGTCAACCACCTCTGCGGCAGCGCGAAACGCATCCACCGCCGCCGGGAATCCGCAGTAGACGCTGGCGTGCAGGAAGATCTCCTGCAGCTCTGCCACCGTCACACCGTTGTTCAGCGCGCCGCGCACATGGGTCTTCAACTCCTGCATGCGGCCCAGCGCCACCAGCATGGACACCGTGACGATGCTGCGCGTGCGCAGGTCCAAGCCCGGCCGCTGCCAGGTGTTGCCCCAGGCATGGCGGGTGACCAGTTCCTGCAGCGGTTCGGTGAACGGCGTGACCTTGTCCAGCGCCGCGTCGACATAGGCGTCGCCCAGCACGGCGCGGCGGGTGGCAAGGCCTTGGTTGTCGAGATCCATGCGAGCTCCTCAGGTGCTGCCGCGCAGCATAAGAGCCCGCAGCCGTCATTCCATCTGGTCGATCATCACCTGCCCAAACCCGGAACACGACACCTGCGTCGCCCCATCCATCAGCCGCGCGAAGTCATACGTGACCTTCTTGCTCAGCACTGACTTTTCCATCGCGCTGATGATGAGGTCGGCGGCTTCCTTCCAGCCCATGTGGCGCAGCATCATCTCGGCGGAGAGGATCGAGGAGCCCGGGTTCACGTAGTCCTTGCCGGCGTACTTGGGCGCGGTGCCGTGGGTGGCTTCGAACATGGCGACGGAGTCGCTCATGTTGGCCCCCGGGGCGATGCCGATGCCGCCGACCTGCGCGGCCAGCGCGTCGGAGACGTAGTCGCCGTTCAGGTTCAGCGTGGCGATGACGCTGTACTCGGCCGGGCGCAGGATGATCTGCTGCAGGAAGGCGTCGGCGATGACGTCCTTGATGGTGATGAACTTGCCCGTATGGGGGTTCGTCAGCCGGCACCACGGGCCGCCGTCGATGGGCTCGGCGCCGAATTCCTTCTGCGCCAGCGCATAGGCCCAGTCACGGAAGGCGCCTTCCGTGAACTTCATGATGTTGCCCTTGTGGACGATGGTCACGCTGGGCTTGTTGTGGTCGATGGCGTACTGGATGGCCTTGCGCACCAGCCGCTCGGTGCCTTCGCGGCTGACGGGCTTGATGCCCAGGCCCGAGGTCTCCGGGAAGCGGATCTTGTTGGCGCCCAGTTCATCGCGCAGGAAGGCGATCAGCTTCTGCGCCTTGTCGCTGCCCGCTTCGTATTCGATGCCAGCGTAGATGTCCTCCGAGTTCTCGCGGAAGATGACCATGTCGACCTTGTGCGGCTCCTTCACGGGGCTGGGCACGCCGTTGAAATAGCGCACCGGGCGCAGGCAGACGTAGAGGTCCAGTTCCTGGCGCAGCGTCACGTTCAGCGAACGAATGCCGCCGCCGACGGGCGTGGTCAGCGGGCCCTTGATGGAGACGAGGTGGTCCTTCACGGACTGCACCGTCTCGGCGGGCAGCCACACATCGGGGCCGTAGAGGCGCGTGCTCTTCTCGCCGGCGTAGACCTCCATCCAGTGGATCTGCCGGGCGCCGCCGTAAGCCTTGGCGACGGCCGCGTCGACCACCTTCAGCATGACGGGCGTGACGTCCAGTCCGACGCCGTCGCCTTCGATGAAGGGAATGATCGGGTTGTTGGGCACGTTCAGCGAGAAGTCGGCATTGGCCGTGATCTTCTGGCCGCCTTCAGGCACCGTGATGTGTTGGGACATGGGCGTGGGCTTTCGCAAAGAAGCGAGCAAAGACGAAACCCGGCGAGTTTATGGCCGCCTCAGCACACCAGCAGCAGCCTCTGCCACACGCCGTGCGCCAGTCCCCAGCCCGCGCCCAGGGCCAGTGCGAAACCAGCCAGTCGCAACGCCAGCACGTCACCGCCCGCACCGTGCTTGAGCAGTCTGGCCCGCCACAAGGGCACGATGACGAGGCCCGGCGTGCTCGCCAGCGCAAAGCCGGCCATCGCTGCCGCACCGCTGGTGGGCGAACCCGACAACCCGGCCAGCAACAGCGCCGCATGCAGCAGCCCGCAGGGCATGGCCACCCACGCCATGCCGGTGGCAAAGGCATGGCGCGGCTGCGGGCGCCAGCGAATGGCGCCCAGCCACGCCGGCGCCCGGCCACGCGCAAGCAGCGTCAGGCCGAACAGCAGCAGCGCCGCCTGCAGCAGCGCCCAGGCGGGCTGCAGCAGCGTGACGCTCTGGGCTGCCCGCGAGATCGCTTCGGCCGAAGCTGCCGCCACCGCGCCGCCGGCCGCGTAGCCCAGCAGCCGCCCGGCCAGCAGCTTTGCAGGCCGCTTGCCGCCGGCCAGCGCGCAGGGCGCGCTGCACATGGCCGCGCAGTGCGGCATGCCGGCCAGACCCATCAGCGTGGCCGACGCGACGAGCGCGGCATCCAGCGCCATCAGATGATCCTGGAGAAGCGTTCCCGGCACGCGTCGGCCTGCAGGTAGCGATCGAACACCATCGCCACGGCACGCACGAAATACCAGCCCAGCGGCGTGACCTGGATGGCACCGGGCTCCAGCACGACGAGGCCCTGCCCTGCCAGCTGCGACAGCCGCGCCAGCTCGGGCGCGAAGTAAGCCGGTACGTCGACGAGGTAGGACGCCGCGATGGGCTCGAACTCCACGCGCCCCTGGCACATCAGCGCCATGATGACGGCGCGGCGCAGCAGGTCGTCGCGCGTCAGCGCCAGGCCGCGCTGCACGGGCAGCTGGCGCTGGTGCAACGCGTCCTCGTATTCCTCCAGCGTCTTGGCGTTCTGCGCGTAGGTAGCACCCACGCGGCTGATGGCCGACACGCCCAGGCCGACGAGGTCGCAGTCCGGCTGCGTCGAATAGCCCTGGAAGCCGCGGTGCAGCAGGCCCTGCCGCTTGGCGATGGCCAGCGGGTCGTCCGGCAGCGCGAAGTGGTCCATGCCGATGTAGGCATAGCCCTCGCCCAGCAGCGCGCTGATGGCACCGGACAGCATGGCCAGCTTGTCACCGGCCGGGGGCAACAGCTCGGCGACGATGCGGCGCTGCGGCTTGAAGCGCTGCGGCAGGTGGGCGTAGGCATACATCGCGATGCGGTCGGGGCGCAGCTGGGCGACCTGTTCGATGGTGCGGGCAAAGCTGGCCGGCGTCTGCAGCGGCAGGCCGTAGATGAGGTCGACGTTGGTGGACGCAAAGCCCAGCTCGCGGGCCTGGCTCATCAGCTGGGCGACCTGCTCGAAGGGCTGCACGCGGTGCACGGCCTTCTGCACGGCGGCGTCGAAATCCTGCACACCGAAGGACAGGCGGTTGAAGCCGAGCTGGCGCAGATGAGCCAGGCGTTGCTGGTCGACCGTGCGCGGGTCCACCTCGATGGACAGCTCGGCACCCGGCAGCAGCTTGAAGCGGCGGCGCAGCAGGTCCATCAGCGAGGTCAGCTCGGTGTCGGACAGGAAGGTCGGCGAGCCGCCGCCCAGGTGCAGCTGCGACACCGGCGCCGGGCCACCCAAGGCCTCGGCGACAAGCTCCATCTCCACGGCCAACGCGTCCAGATAGGGCGCGGCGCGCTCGTGGTGCTTGGTGATGATCTTGTTGCAGGCGCAGTAGTAGCAGAGCTGCTCGCAGAACGGGATGTGCACATAGACCGACAGCGGCTGGGCCGTGCCGCGCTGGCGCAGCGCCTGCAGGTGCTGGGCGCCCTGGTGGGCCTCGACGAAGCGGTCCGCCGTCGGGTAGGACGTGTAGCGCGGCCCAGCCACGTCGTGGCGGCGCATGTTCGCTTCAAGAAGGTCGGCGTCGAGGGAGCGGTCGGTTACAGCAGCCATGCCGTCACTGTGCCGAGACAGGCACGGGCGGGCTTTGATCCAGGTCAAGGGCCGCGCGGGTCTTCTGGCAAAGAATCCAACCCATGCTGACTCCCCTGCCTCGCGCGATGACCATGCCGACCAACTCCGACATGGCCGCCGCGCCCGCCATCGAGCCGCTGAAGGTCGCCTGCGCCAGCTGCAATCTGCGCGAGCTGTGCCTGCCGGTGGGCATGAATGCCAAGGAGCTGGATCAGCTGGAGGGGCTGGTCGACAAGCGCCGCACGGTGCCGCGTGGCGAGCATCTGTTCCGCAACGGCGAGCGCTTCACAGCGCTGTACGCGGTGCGCACCGGCTTCTTCAAGACCTGCGTCGGCAGCGAGGACGGCCGCGACCAGGTCACGGGCTTCCAGATGGCCGGCGAGCTGCTCGGCCTGGACGGCATCAGCAGCGACCACCACCACTGCGACGCGGTGGCGCTGGAGGACTCGTCGGTCTGCGTCATTCCCTACGACCAGCTCGAAGAGTTGTCGCGCGAGTTCACCGCGCTGCAGCACTCCTTCCACAAGATCATGAGCCGCGAGATCGTGCGCGACCACGGCGTGATGCTGCTGCTCGGCAATATGCGCGCCGAGGAACGGCTCGCCGCCTTCTTGCTGAACCTGACGCAACGACTGCAGGCACGCGGCTTCTCGCCGTCCAGCCTGGTGCTGCGCATGACGCGCGAGGAGATCGGCAGCTATCTCGGGCTGAAGCTGGAAACCGTCAGCCGCGCCTTCTCCAAGTTTCAGGACGAGGGGCTGATGGAGGTGAAGCAGCGGCAGTTGCGCATCCTCAACCAGCCTGGGCTGCAGGCGCTGGTGAACAACAGCCGCTGCTGAGCCAGACGCAAAAAGGCCCCGCGTGGGCGCGCGGGGCCTGAGATCGAAGGTGGCGGGGCTTGGGCAACGCTGAACAAGCCCCTCGCGCGCAGCGCATCCCTGCTTTGGGCGGCCTGCTGCGTTGCAAGCCTTGCAGGCCGCGCCAAGCCAGAGGCTTGGCCCTTCGGCAGGCACAAGCGGCGCGCCGCTTGTGTCCGGCCTCAGCCTCGCCATAGCCGAGCTATGGCTGCGGTTTGCGCCTTGCAGCCCATCCCAAACCAGGGCGCGCTGCATCGCGGGGACTTATTCGGCGTCGCCTTAGCCGACCTTGATCTCGTTACGCACTTCCTTCACGCCGGGCACGGCCTGGACGACCTTGATGGCCTTCTGGGCCAGTTCGGCGCTGGGGGCAGAACCCTTGACCACGACGACGCCGGCGGTGGTGCTGCTGACGGTCAGCGGCAGGGCCTGCAGATCCTTGTCCTGCTGCAGAGCCGCAGCGGCCTGGGTCGTGACGGCGGCATCCCCGGTCTGCGCCTGCGCGACGACCGGCTCGGCCGGGGCCGGGGCGGGAGCGGGGTCGGCAGCGAAGGAAGCGGTGGCGGCGGAGGCCATCAGGGCGGCGGACAGCAGACGGACGAGGTTGGATGCTTGCATGCAGATCTCCTGAGGATTGCTTGAATCAAAAAGCGATGCCGGATGGCACCACGAACAGGCTTAGCGCAAGGGGTGTGCCAGCTCAGGATTTCCTAAGAATTTCAATGACTTAGCTTCAGATCCGCCTCCCGAGGTGCTGCCCACGGCCATCCCGGGCCAGGTTCTTGTCGCCGTGCGGCGACGGGTCCCCGCAGGACCGCCCTAAGTGCTTGATTCGCCTGACAACTTGCTGTCGCCAAAAGCCGACGCGGCAGCTAGGGGGTCGGCGTCGGTGCGGAAGAGCTGCGGGTCCAGGCCGTGCTTCTGCATCAGGCGGTAGAACTCCGTGCGGTTGCGGTCGGCCAGCCGTGCGGCCTCGGCAACGTGGCCCGAAGTGAGCTTGAGCAACTGGTTCAGGTAGTCGCGCTCGAAGCGCTGCTTGGCATGCTGGTAGTTCAGCACGTCGGCCGACGGCATCTGCAGCGCGCGCTGCACCTGGGCCAGCGGCACCAGCGGCGCGGTGGCCAGCACGCAGACCTGCTCGACGACGTTGTAGAGCTGGCGCGCATTGCCGGGCCACGGCGCCGTGACCAGCGCCTCCAGCGCATCGGGCGCAAAGCCCTTGACCGGCTTGCGGTGCCGCTCGGCCAGCGTTTGCAAAAAGTGCTGAGCCAGCAGCGCGATGTCCTCCCGGCGCTCGGCCAACGGTGGCAACGTGAGCTTGACGACATTGAGCCGGTAGTAGAGGTCGGGGCGGAACTGGCCCTCGGCCATGGCCCGGTCGAGGTCGCGGTGGGTGGCGGACAACACGCGCACGTCCACCGCCACCGCCTCGTTGCTGCCCACCGGCCGCACCACGCGCTCCTGCAAGACGCGCAGCAGCTTGACCTGCAGGGCCAGCGGCATGTCGCCGATCTCGTCAAGGAAGACCGTGCCACCATGCGCCGCCGGGATCAGGCCCTGACGATGACCCTGCGCGCCGGTGAAGGCGCCCTTCACATGGCCGAAGAGTTCGGACTCCAGCAGCGCCTCGGGGATGGCGCCGCAGTTCACCGCGATGAAGGGTTTGGCCGCACGCGGGCTGGCGTTGTGCAGCGCACGGGCCAGCAGCTCCTTGCCGGTGCCACTGTCGCCGCAGATCAGCACGCTGGCATCGGTGGCGGCCACCAGCCGCGCCTCGGCCAGCACCTCGGCCATGCGCGGGCTGCGGCTGATGATCTCGCGGCGCCAGCTGCCGTCGCCGCCCGATGCCGGTGCCGGGCCGGGCGCATTCACGCGCAGCGCCTGGGCGATCTTGGCCAGCAGCTCCTTGCCGTCGAAGGGCTTGGTCAGGTAGGCATGCGCGCCGCGGGTCGTCGCTTCGACGGCGTCCGGGATGCTGCCGTGGGCGGTGAGCAGGATGACGGGCAGCGACGGGTGGCGGCTGCGCACCTCGTCGAACAGCGCGAGGCCGTCCAGCCCGGGCAGGCGCACGTCGGTGATGACGAGAGACGGAAGGCGCACGGCAAGGTGCGCGAGCGCAGCCTCGGCGCTGGCCACGGCCTGCACGGCGTGGCCGGCGGCGGTGAGGCGCATCGTCATCAGGCGCAGCAGGTCGGCGTCGTCGTCGACGAGGAGGATGGTGGCTTGCGTGGTCATGCGGTCTCCTCAGCGCTTGGCGGGCAGCGTCTGCTCGATGGCCTTGAGGGCTTCAAGCTTCTCGTTGAGCTGCTCGTTGCGGCGCTGGCTGTCTCGCAGCTGCTGGGTCAGCTTGTCGACGTTGTCCTGCAGGCGGCGCTGCTCGGCGAGGCGAGCGGAAAGCAGCGCGGCCAGCGGCTTGAGCGGCTCGGCGGCCTGCGCGTCACTGGAGATGACATCCAGCTGCGCCGCGGCCTGGGCCAGGTCGGCGCTGCTGCGGCCCTGGCTCAACGCAAAGGCCTTGCGCAGCTCCTCGACAGTGCCGAGCACGGCCTTCAGTTGTTCGATCTCGGGCGGCGGTGGAGGCGGCTCGGGGCAGACCGGCGCAGGCGGTGGCGGCGCGGGAGCGGGCGGCGGCGTCTGGCAAGCACTCAGCAGCGCCAACAGCAGCACACAAGCAATTTCAAGCAGTCTTCGCATGGGGAATCTCGATGCGGAAATGGGCGCCGCGCTCGCTCGGCAGCAGGCGGCACGTGCCGCCATGCGCCTGCACGATCTCGCGCACGATGGACAGGCCGATGCCGTTGCCGCGGCGGGCGCCGGGCGCCTGGTTCCGGCCTTGGTAGAAGGGGTCGAAGATGCGGTCCGCATCCTCGACGGCCACGCCGGGGCCGGCGTCGATGCAGTCAATGCGCACCTTGCCATCGGCCTGAGCGAGCGCCAGCGAGATGACGCCGCCGGGCGGGCTGAAGCGCACCGCGTTGACGAGCAGGTTGGCCAGCACGACGCCGAGCTTCTCGCCGTCGGCGACCGTCGTGCAGGGTTCGGCATCGATGCAGACCGTCAGCCCCCTGGCCTGCCACAGCAGCCGCTGGTCGGCTGCGACGCGCGTCAGCAGCGCGCCCACGTCCACTGGCCGGCGCTGCAGCTGCTGCGAATCCGACGCCAGCGTCTGGTAGCGCAGCAGGTCCTCGATCTGGCCCTGCAGTGCCGCGCTGTTGTCGCCGAGGATGCGCACGATCTCGGTCTGGTCGGCCGTCAGCGGGCCGGCCACGCCTTCGCGCAGCAAAGCCGCGCCCTCGCGGATCGAGGCCATCGGCGTTTTCAGCTCATGCGAGATGTGGCGCACAAAGCGGGTCTTGTCGGACTCCAGCGTCGCCAGCCGTTGGCGCAGCCATTCGAGCTGGCGGCCGAGCCGGCGCAGGTCGGCCGGGCCGCGCACGACGACGGGCTCGTCGAAGCGGTTGTCGCCGAGGCGGTTGATGGCGGCCTCGACATGGGAGAGCGGCCGCAGCAGCCAATGGCCAAAGCCCAAGGCCAGCACACCGGCCAGCGCGATGGCGCCCAGCACGAGCGCGCTGATGAGGCGGCGCTGCTGCTCCAGCTCGGCCAGCACGGCATCGCTGCGGCGGTCCATGGCGTGCTGGCTGCGCTCGGCCAGCGCGTCGTTGAGGCGATGCAGGTGGGCAAACACCGGCGTCAGCTGCTTCAGCGCGGCGGCCCGGTTGCGGGCAAGGCCGGGGTTCTGCAGCACGCGCCATGCCGCGTCGGCCTGCGCCGCCCAGTCGTTGAACAACTGCTGCGAGGCGGCATCGGGCATCAGCTCCGTCAGCACCGACTGCGTGGCCTTGGCGTCGACCCAGGCCGCCTGATAGCGGTCGCGCAGGCTGGCGTCGTCGAGCACGAGGAACTGGCGCGCGCTGCGCTCCATGGCCACGGTGCGCTCGGCCAGGCGCTGGCCCTGGGCGGTCAGCGCAGCCGCGTCCTGCGAGGCCTGGCGACCCTGCAGCGCGACATGCTCCAGCGCAAACATCGCCTGGGCCGCAGCGCCGCCGAGCACGGCGGTGATCAGCAGGAACGCCGCCAGCAGGCACTGGTGGAAAGACAGGCCGCGCAGGCGCTGCCGGGCCGAGTCGGTCGGAGACGAGGGCTCGGTGGAGGTGGCGGGCGCGAGGGCGGAATCCAGGGTGTGGGACGGCATCGTGGGCGCCGCATGCTAGGACCCGAACGCGTCTCAATGCCGGCAGCACGGGCCGGCTTTGCATCACGATGCAACGGCCCTGCCGCCATCCGAAAACCGCACCATGTTGCAGCGCACAAAACCGGGCGTACCATGGGTTTCATGCGTCCTCAAGTGCTCATCATCGGCTGCGGGTTTGGCGGCCTGGAGGCGGCGCGCGCCCTGCGCGCTGCGGATGTCGACATCACCGTCGTCGACAAGACCAACCACCACCTCTTCCAGCCGCTGCTCTACCAGGTGGCAACCGCTGGGCTCTCGGCCCCATCCATCGCGGCGCCCATCCGGCATCTGTTCCGCCGGCAGCCCAATGTGACGACGCTGCTGGGCGAGGTCGTCGGCATCGACGCTGCGCAGCACACGGTCACGCTGAAGGACGGCGCCACGCTGCGCTGGGACCACCTCATCGTTGCCGCCGGCGCCACGCACAGCTACTTCGGCCGCGACGACTGGGCGCCGCACGCGCCGGGGCTGAAGACGCTGGACGATGCCTTCGAGATCCGCCGGCGCGTGCTGACGGCCTTCGAGTCGGCCGAGCGCGAGGATGACCCGGCCCGGCGCGTGGCGCTGATGCAGTTCGTCGTCGTGGGCGGCGGGCCGACGGGCGTGGAGCTGGCCGGCACTTTTGCGGAGATCGCACGGCACACGCTGCCGGGCGAGTTCCGCCGCATCGACCCCAGGCAGGCGCGCGTGCTGCTGGTGGAAGGCAGCCCACGCGTGCTGGGCGCCATGCCCGAACGATTGAGCGAGCGCGCCCGCGAGCAGCTGACCGCGCTGGGCGTGGAGGTGAAGCTGAATGCCCGCGTGACCGGCATCGATGCCGAGGGGCTGGACGTCACGACGGCGGCCGGCCAGGAGCGCCTGCACAGCCGCTGCGTTGTCTGGGCCGCGGGCGTGGCCGCGTCGCCGCTGGGGCGCGCGCTGGCGGCGGCGACCGGCTGCACGCTGGACCGCGCGGGACGAGTCGTCGTGGAAGCCGACCTGAGCGTCAAGGGGCATCCGAACATCCAGGTCATCGGCGACCTGGCCGCCGCGCAGAGCCATGTGCCGGGGCGCGACCCCAAGCCCGTGCCTGGCGTGTCACCCGGCGCCAAGCAGATGGGCCGTTGCGCCGCCGCCAATATCCATCGGCAGCTGCGCGGTGAGGCGACGCAGGCTTTCCGATATGCCGACTACGGCAACCTCGCCACCATCGGCCGCAACAGCGCCGTCGTGGACCTGGGCACGCCGGCGGGCGCGCTGCGTTTTTCAGGCTACTTCGCCTGGCTGTTCTGGCTGTTCGCCCACGTCTATTTCCTGATCGGCTTCCGCAACCGCTTCGTCGTGCTGATGGACTGGGCCTGGGCGTACTGGACCCATGACAGGAACGCGCGTGTGGTCAGCGTGGCCAGCCCGGCGAGCGACGTTGCGGCCCGGGCTCGTCCGCCGGCAGGTTGACCAGCAGCAGCGCGACGCTGACGCCCAGCGCGACGACGGCCCAGAAGATCAGGAAGCTCAGCGTGTAGACCGCCTGGGCCGACAACTGCACGGGCGCCGCGCCGAACCAACGCAATTCATGCGGGTCGACGACGGCGAAGACGAGGGCCTCCAGCACGCCGGCCGACAGGAAGGACGACCAGGCCACGGCCATCGCGTAGCGCGCGACGCGTGACGGCGCGTCAATCACCGCTTGACTCCCGGCACCACGCCGGTGGCGGCATGGTTGCGCGCCGCCTGTGCGGGCGCGGCGTCGTTCGCACGCGTCACCAGCGGCGGGTCGGGGAAGCGGATGCACAGGGCCACGGTGACGATGCTGGCGAGGATGACCGACACCGGGCCGGCGACGACGAGCCAGACCATGGGCTCGCGCCAGGCGGAAGAAGTCGTTTGAAGAGTGGACATCTCGGATCTCCCACCGCTTCAGCGCGGCACGACGAAAGTGGATTTCTCGGTGACGCTGTCGCCAGCCGTGCTGCGCACGAGCCAGCGCATGGGCTGTGCGCCGGGCTTGAGCTGCCTCGCCGCCTCTGGCGGCAGACGCAGCGCGACGGTCACCCAGCGCGCCTCGGCCGGGCTCAACGTCACCGTGGTCGCGCGGCTGAGCTGCAGGCCAGGCAGGCCATCGGCCTCGACGCTCAGCTGCTGAGGCGCCTCGGTGGCGTTCATCAGCTGCAGGCGGTACAGGTTCTCTATCCATCCGTCCTCCACCTGGCGGGCCAGCGTGGCGCGGTCGCGCACGATGTCGACGCGGAAGTCGTGGCGGTTCATCAGGCTCCACAGCACAGCGGTGCTCAAGGCCAGCAGCAGGCTGCCGTAAACGAGCACGCGCGGGCGGAAGATGCGGCGCCAGCGCTGGGCAAGCGTGAGCTGCCCGGCCATGCCGTTCTCGGTGTCGTAGCGGATGAGGCCGCGCGGCGTACCCATCTTGTCCATGACGCCGTCGCAGACGTCGATGCAGGCGGCGCAGCTGATGCATTCGTACTGCAGGCCCTTGCGGATGTCGATGCCGGTCGGGCAGACCTGCACGCACAGGTGGCAGTCGATGCAGTCGCCCACGGCCTGGCTGCGCGCCTCGCCCTTCTTGCTGCGCAGCGCGTTGTTGCCGCGCGGCTCGCCACGGGCCGGGTCATAGCTCACGATCAGCGTGTCGCGGTCGAACATCGCGCTCTGGAAGCGCGCGTACGGGCACATGTACTTGCAGACCTGCTCGCGCATATAGCCTGCGTTGCCGTAGGTGGCGAAGCCGTAGAACAGCACCCAGAAGGCCTCCCAGCCGCCGAGCGAGAAGGTCATCAGTTCGCGGATGGGCGTGAAGTAGCCGACAAAGCTGATGCCCGTGAACAGGGCCAGCGCGATCCACGCGACCTGCTTGCCGCCCTTGCGCCAGAGCTTGTTGAACGACCAGGGCGCCTTGTCGAGTTTGAGGCGCGCATTGCGGTCGCCCTCAAACACCTGCTCGATGCGCACGAAGATCTCGGTATAGACCGTCTGCGGGCAGGCATAGCCGCACCACACCCGCCCGGCGACCGCCGTGAACAGGAACAGCGCGTAGGCCGAGATCAGCAGCAGCGCCGTCAGGTAGACGAAGTCCTGCGGGTAGAGCACCAGGCCGAAGACGTAGAAGCGCCGTGCGGCGAGGTCGAACAGCACGGCCGGGCGGTCGCCCCAGCTCAGCCAGGGCAGGCCGTAGAAGACGGCTTGCGTCAGGGCGACCATGGCCCAGCGCCAGCGGGCGAAGAAGCCGTCCACCGCTCGCGGGTGGATCTTGTCTTCGGACCTGTAGAGCCGGATGACGGCTTCGGAATCAGCCATCGCCTTACTGGCTCAAGCCCCAGACGTAGGCGGCCAGCACGCGGATCTGCTCCGGCGTCAACCGCTCACCATGCGCCGGCATCACGCTGTGCTTGCCGTTGTTGATCATGGCGACCACGGCCTCTTCGCCCCAGCCGTGCAGCCAGACCTTGTCGCTGAGGTTGGGGGCGCCCAGCGCGGCCGTTCCCTTGCCGCCGATGCCGTGGCAGGCCGCGCACGCACTGAACTTCGGCTTGCCGAGCTGCGCATACAGCGGGTTGTGCGGGCTGGCTGACAGCGACAGCACGTAGTGGGCGAGGTTGCGCACGTCCTCGCTCGTGCCCACCGCAGCAGCCATGACCGGCATGTTGCCCTCGCGGCCCTGGGTGATGGTCTGGCTGATGGTCTCGAAGCTGCCTCCCCAGAGCCAGTCCTTGTCAGCCAGGTTGGGGAAGCCCTTGGAGCCCTTGGCGTCCGACCCATGGCACTGGGCACAGTTGTTGGCGAACAGGCGCTCGCCGATGGCATGGGCCTTGGAATCCTTGGCGAGTTGCTCGGGTGACTGGCGCGTGAACGCCGCGTAGACCGGCGCCATCGCGGCTCGCGCCTGGGCGATGTCCTGGGCATGTTCATCCGTGCTCGTCCAGCCCAGCGACCCGGCCACGCTACCGAGGCCCGGGTAGAGCGCCAGGTAGACGCCGGAGAACACCACCGTCAGCACGAACAGGCCCATCCACCACAGCGGCAGCGGGTTGTTCAGCTCGCGCAGGTCCTCGTCCCAGACATGGCCGGTCGTGTTGTCCGCCGCCGAGGGCTGGCGGCGGCTGGCAATGACCAGCAGCGCGATGCAGGCGATCAGGCCCAGTACCGTGGACGCGGCGACGAAGATCGACCAGCCCTCGTTGAAGAAGTCGCTCACAGATCACCCCCTTCAAGCGGCAGTTGTGCGGCCGCATCGAAGTGGCCGCGCCAGGCCCAGACGACGATGGCGATGAAGACGGCCAGTGACACGAGGGTCACGGCCACGCGGAGTTCATTGATGCCCATTCGAGGCCTCTTTGGTCAAAGCTGCGGATGCGCCTGCCGTGCCCAGCACCTGCAGATAGGCCACCAGCGCATCCAGCTCGGTCTTGCCGGCAGCGGCCTGCGCGGCGCCCTGCACCTCGGCGTCGCTGTAGGGCGCGCCCAGCGTGCGCAATGCGCTCAAACGTGCGGGTAGCCCGGCGGCGTCCACCGGCGCACCGACCAGCCAGGGGTAGGCCGGCATGTTGGACTCGGGCACCAGGTCCCGCGGGTTGGTCAGGTGGATGCGGTGCCAGTCGTCGCTGTACTTGCCGCCCACGCGGTGCAGGTCGGGCCCGGTGCGTTTGCTGCCCCACTGGAAGGGCCGGTCGTAGACGAACTCGCCCGCCTTTGAATACTCGCCGTAGCGCAGCGTCTCGGCCAGCAGCGGGCGGATCATCTGAGAGTGGCAGTTGTAGCAACCCTCGCGCACATAGATGTCGCGGCCGGCGACCTGCAGGGCCGTGTAGGGCTTGAGGCCCGGGGCCGGCTGCGTGGTCGAGCGCTGGAAGAACAGCGGCACGATCTCGACGAAACCGCCGACGAAGACCGTCAGCAGCACCAGCACGATCATCAGCAGGTTGCTGGTCTCGATGCGCTGGTGGCCGGTGATGCGGTCAGTGTTGTTGTTGCTCATGTTGACTTCCTCAAGCGTGTGCCAGGACTTGCGGAATGCGCACGCGCTGCGGCTGACCGGCCTGCATGGTCTTGACGACGTTCCAGGCCATGACCAGCATGCCGGCGAGGTAGAGCAGCCCGCCCACCAGCCGCGTCACGTAGAAGGGCCAGGTCGCCTTGACGCTCTCGACGAAGGTGTAGACCAGCGTCCCGTCGGGGTTCACCGCGCGCCACATCAAGCCCTGCATGACGCCGGCGATCCACATCGCGGCGATGTAGAGCACGATGCCGAGCGTCGAGATCCAGAAGTGCAGTTCGATGGCGCTCTTGGAGTGCATCTCGGTGCGGCCGAACATGCGCGGGATCAGGTGGTAGAGCGAGCCCATTGAAATGAGGCCCACCCAGCCGAGCGCGCCGGCGTGCACGTGGCCGACGGTCCAGTCGGTGTAGTGCGACAGCGCATTGACGGTCTTGATCGACATCAGCGGCCCCTCGAAGGTGGCCATGCCGTAGAACGACAGGGCGACGATGAGGAACTTCAGGATGGGGTCGTCGCGCAGCTTGTGCCAGGCACCCGACAGCGTCATGACGCCGTTGATCATGCCGCCCCAGCTCGGCGCCAGCAGCACCAGGCTGAAGATCATGCCCACGCTCTGCGCCCAGTCCGGCAGCGCCGTGTAGTGCAGGTGGTGCGGGCCCGCCCACATATACGTGAAGATCAGCGCCCAGAAGTGGACGATGGACAGGCGGTAGCTGTAGACCGGCCGCTCGGCCTGCTTGGGGATGTAGTAATACATCATCCCGAGGAAGCCGGCGGTCAGGAAGAAGCCCACGGCGTTATGGCCGTACCACCACTGCACCATGGCGTCCTGCACGCCGGCATAGGCCGAGTAGCTCTTCCAGAACGTGACCGGCAGCACCGCGCCATTGACGATGTGCAGCAGCGCCACCGCCAGGATGAAGGCGCCGAAGAACCAGTTGGCCACGTAGATGTGGCGGATCTTGCGGCGCCCCACGGTGCCGAAGAAGACGATGGCGTAGGCCACCCACGACACGGCAATCAGCAGCGCGATGGGCCACTCCAGCTCCGCATATTCCTTGCCGCGTGTGAAGCCCATGGGCAGCGTGATGGCCGCACCGACGATGACCGCCTGCCAGCTCCAGAAATGGAACCAGGCCAGCATGGGCGAGAACAGCCGCGTCTGGCCGGTGCGCTGCACGACGTGATAGCTCGTCGCCATCAACGTGCAGCCACCAAACGCGAAGATGACCGCATTGGTGTGCAGTGGCCGCAAGCGCCCATAACTCAACCATGAGATGCCGAAGTTCAGCTCGGGCCAGGCCAGCTGCGCAGCGATGAACACACCCACCGCCATGCCCACCACGCCCCAGAGCACGGCGGCCAGCGCGAATGCGCGCACGGGCCCGTCCTCGTATGTCGTCCCGGCCGTGGCGTCCAATGCCACCAGGACTCTGTCGTTCGCCATCGCGGCTCCTTCGGTCTGATGCGAACGATTCTTCTCGGCGGAGGCTTCAGGCGCCTTGATCCTTGTCAAGCAGGATGCGTTCAGCCTCCATTTCGAAGCCATCGAGTTGCCCGGCGTTCACGGCCCAGCCAAATACGGCCACGATGAGCAGCACCAGCACGACGGAGAACGGAATGAGGAGGTAGAGGATGTCCATCAACGATTGAGCCGTTGGGCGTTCAACACGACGAAAAGCGAACTGCACGCCATGCCGATGCCCGCCGCCAGCGGTGGCAACAGCCCGGTGAGCGCCAGCGGCACGCAGGCCAGGTTGTAGAGCGCGGCCCAGGCCAGGTTCTGGCGCAGTACGCGGCGCGCCTTGTGCGCCAGGGCCAGCGCCTGCGGGATGGCCATCAGCCGGTTGGACACCAGCAGCGCATCGGCCGCGCTGCGCGCCAGCATGGCGCCCTGCCCCATGGCGATCCGCACGTCCGCTGCGGCCAGCACCGGCCCATCGTTGATGCCGTCGCCCACCATCAGCACGCGCTCACCGGCAGCCTGCCATTCGCGCACGGCGGTGAGCTTGGACTCGGGCGTGGCGCCGGCCCGCCAGTGGGCGATGTCCAGCGCGGCAGCCATGCGTGCGACAGCGGTCGGTTGGTCGCCGGACAGCAGGCGCACACGCTGGCCTTGCGAACGCAGCGCCTTGATCGCTTCGGCCGCATCGGCGCGCGGTGCTTCGGCAAGGTCCAGCCACAACACGCAGTCGCCACAGCCGAAGGCCAGCCGCGCGGCCGGGTCGGGCTGCGGGCTGACCCAGGCAGGAGCCCCCAGGCGCCAGCGCTTGCCCGTCCCGTCGCGCGCCTGCACGCCACGACCGGCGACTTCCCTCACGTCGGCCCAACTGCCCGCACTGCCGTCGGCCAAGGCCTGTGCGGCTGGGTGCCGCGACAGCGCAGCCAGGCTGCGCGCCGCACGCAGCAACGCGTCGGCGTCGGCGCCTTCGGCCCAATGGCTGCGCAGTTGCAGCCGGTCTTCGCTGAGCGTGCCGGTCTTGTCAAAGACAACCGTGTCCACCGTGCAAAGCCGCTCCAGCGCCGACAGGTCTGCCAGCAGCAGGCCGCGCCGCGCCAAGGCGCCGCTGGCCGTGAGCCACGCGGCGGGTGCCGCCAGCGTCAGCGCACACGGACAGGTGACGATGAGGACAGCCACCGCGACAGCCACGGCGCGAGACGGGTCAATCCACCACCAGGCAATGCCCGCCGCCAGCGCCAGCAGCAGCACGCCGGCCGTGAAGCCGGCGGCCACACGATCGACCATGCCGTTGACGAAGGGCTGGTGGCTTTGCGCCTGCTGCATCAGCCGCACGATGCCCTGGACCGTCGTGTCCGCGCCCACGCGCTGCACGGTGATGACGAGGGAGCCGTCCACGTTGATGCTGCCCGCCACGACCGCGTCGCCCACCGCCTTGGCGACCGGCGCCGATTCACCCGTCAGCAGCGCCTCGTTCACAAATCCCTGGCCAGACAGCACACAGCCATCGGCCGCGAAGCCCTCGCCCGCCGCGACACGGATGCGGTCGCCCGCCCGCAGCGCCTCGGGCGGCACGCGCTCGCTACTGTCGTCGGCGTTCAAGCGCTCGGCTGCCATCGGCAGCGCGCCGGCCACGGCTTCCAGCGCATCCGCCGCGCGGTGCCGCGCGCCCAGCTCGAACCAGCGCGCCAGCAGCAGCAGCGCGATGAACATCGTCAGCGAATCGAAATAGACCTCGTGGCCCAACGGCCCGGTTGGGTCGAACAGCGCACCGGTGCTGGCCACGAACGTGACCACCATGCCCAGCACCACCGGCACGTCCATGCCGAGACGCCCGGTGCTCAATTGCTTGCACGCGCCGCTGAAGAAGGGGCCCGCCGCAAAGGCCATCACCGGCAGCGTCAGCACCCAGCTGCCCCAGCGCAGCAGCCGGTCCAGGTCGGGCGCCAGCTCGCCGGCCTCGGCCACATAGGCGGGCGTCGCCAGCATCATGACCTGCATCATCAGGAAACCTGCGACGAACAGCCGCCACAGCGCCTGCCGCCTTTCCTGGCGGCGCAGTTCGCGCGCCGGTGCGGCGACATCAGGGCTCGCGCGGTAACCCGCGGTCTGCAACGCCGTCAACACATCGGCCAGTGCGACGCGCGAGGGCTGCCACCGCAAGGCCAACCGCGCCGACGCCGCGTTGACGCTGGCCGCCTCCACGCCGGGCAGCTTCAGCAGCGCCGCTTCGATCAGCCCGGAACAGGCCGCGCAATGCATGCCGGCCACCTGCAATTGCGACAGCGCCGCACCGCCCGGGCCGTCGGGCCAGGTCGTGAAAGGGGCGAGGGCCTGCGCGTCGGCGTCGGCCGCGTGCAAGCCAGGGGGTGAAGCACTCACGCCTGCAATCTAGGTCGCGCCGCCAAACGCGCCCATGATCTGCATCAAGGCATTTGCAGTCTTCGCGCTCGCCGTTGCCGGGAATGCGTCTTGCATGCCCGCAGGGCCTCCCCAGCATTCCAGGAGGCCCAGCCATGTCGGATCTTTCAGAACCCATCGGCACGTCAACCGCGACGGCGTTCTCTCACGTGAAGCCGGGCGACACGCCCTGGCGCAGTGACGGTCTCAGGGACTTTTTCCTCTACCGCGATCTCGGCATCGCCGCCGCTACGGGCGGCCGGGTCATCGCGCACCTTGTGAAGGCGAACATGGCCCCGGAAAAGGGCACGGGATGGCACCGCCATGAGGCGGATTTCCAGATCGTGCTGATGACCAAGGGCTGGGCCAAGTTCATGTACGGCGACCAGGAGACCCTCGTCGAGGCGGGCGATTGCGTGCACCAGCGCCCGGGCATCGTGCACTACCTGTTCGACTATTCGCCGGACATGGAGTACCTGGAGATCGTGTCGCCGGCGGACTTCAAGTCCATCGACGCGCCGGCGCCTTGCGACGTGCCTATTCCCACGCCCTGGTCCTGATGCGTTGAACGGCGCCCTTGCGCCGTTCAACGACGCAGTTCAGAAGTCCATGTCGAGGAGGTCGATCTCCTCCGGCTCCAGCTTCGCCTCGGCGATCCAGGTCTTCATCTCCGTCATGCCCAGGATGGCATCGCGGTAGGCCGCGCAAGCTGCCGGCAAGGCGACGCCGTAGGTCTGGAAGCGCGTGGCCACGGGCGCGAAGATGGCGTCGGCCGCGCTGCGCTTCTTGCCGAACAGGAAGGGGCCGCCGTAGGTGGCCAGGCAATCGCTCCAGATCTCGACGATGCGCTCGATGTCCGGCTTTGCACCTGCCCAGATCTTGTGCTTGGGGAAGTGCCCCTTGAGGTTCATCGGCAGCGCCGAACGCAGGTTGGCGAAGCCCGAGTTCATCTCGCCGCAGACCGCCCGCGCATGGGCCCGCGCCACACGGTCCGCCGGCCACAGCCCGGCCTTGGGAAAGGTCTCGTTCAGGTACTCGGCAATGGCCAGCGTGTTCCAGACCGTGGCGCCTTCGTGGCGCAGGCAAGGCACGCGGATGGATGGCGCCAGCAGCAGCAGTTCCTTGCGCGCGTCCGCGTCGTCGGGCGGCAGCATGACCTCTTCGAAGGTCAGCCCCGCGAAGCGCGTCAGCAGCCAGCCGCGAAGTGACCAGGACGAGTAGTTCTTGCTGCTCAAGGTCAGCGTGGCGACCGGCAGGGCCGGCGCGGGAGGCGCGATGGCCTTGCTGGACTTGCCTGCCGTGGATCTGGGTGGTTTGGTCGGCGTGGCAACGGGCATGGGCATCTCCTTGGTGTCGGGGCTTCGTCTGCCTCGACGCAAGCCCCATGCCACGCTGGCGCGCTCCTTGCGATGCCAGAGGCACCATTCCAACGCAGGAGACACCATGTACCCCGCCTATCAGGCCCATGTCGACCTGCTTTGGCCGCTGCGCGCGGCAACCCGCTGGTCACTGCCCTTCCTGCAGGACCCGAGCATGGCCGACAACAACTGGCTGCCCGCACGCCAGATGGCGGCAGCGGGCCAGGTCTTCGAGCTGGCTCAGGTCACCCACAAGCGCCCGGCCTGGCGCATTGCCGAAGTGGTCGCCAGCGGCGGCGAACACTGGCCGGTCGTCGAAGAGGCCGTACTGATCACGCCGTTCGCCACGCTGCTGCGATTTCGCCGCGAGGGCGCGGCGGCGGCGCCCAAGGTGCTGGTCGTGGCGCCCATGTCGGGCCACTTCGCCACGCTGCTGCGCGACACGGTGCGCACGCTGCTGCAGGACCACGACGTCTACGTCACCGACTGGCACAACGTGCGCGACGTGCCGATGTCGGCCGGCCGCTTCGGGCTGGACGAATACACCCAGCACCTGATCGACTTCCTTGCCACCATGGGGCCTGGCGCCAATGTCGTGGCGGTTTGCCAGCCCTGCGTCAGTGCGCTGGCCGCAGTCGCCATCATGGCCGAGGACGACCACCCCGCCACGCCGGCCAGCCTGACGCTGATGGCCGGCCCCATCGACTGCCGCGTCAACCCGACGGCCGTGAACGAACTGGCGACCAGCAAGCCCATCGAGTGGTTCAGGAAGAACCTCATCAGCCACGTGCCCTGGCAGCACGGCGGCGCGGGGCGCAAGGTCTATCCGGGCTTCGTGCAGCTGTCGGCCTTCATGAGCATGAACAAGGACCGCCACGCCAACGCCTTCAAGGACTACTACAAGCATCTCGTCAACGACGAGTTCGACAAGGCCGAGATCACCCGCACCTTCTACGAGGAATACATGGCGGTGGCCGACCTCGCGGCGGACTTCTACCTGGAGACGGTGGAACGCGTCTTCCAGACCTATGACCTGCCGCGCGGCGAGCTGATGTTCAAGGGCCGCCGCGTCAACCCGGCGGCCATGCGCCGCACCGCGCTGCTGACCGTGGAAGGCGAACGCGACGACATCTGCTCGGTCGGCCAGACCCTGGCCGCACAGGACCTGGCCAGCAACCTGAAGCAATACCTGCGCACCCACTACATCCAGCCCAACGTGGGCCACTACGGCGTGTTCAGCGGGCGGCGCTGGCAGCACCAGGTCTACCCGCTGGTGCGGCGGGTGATCCAGGTGTCTCAGTAACGAAAAAGGCCGGCTGATGCCGGCCTTTGTTCGAGGCGAAAGTGATCAGGCGAAGTTCGCTTCGGCGAACTGCCAATTCACCAGGTTGCTCAGGAAGGTCTCGACGAACTTCGGGCGCAGGTTGCGGTAGTCGATGTAGTAAGCGTGTTCCCACACGTCGACGGTCAGCAGCGCGGTGTCGGCAGTGGTCAGCGGCGTGCCGGCGGCACCGGTGTTGAC
Organism: Roseateles sp. AC306; assembly: GCF_979253795.1. NCBI lineage: Bacteria > Pseudomonadati > Pseudomonadota > Betaproteobacteria > Burkholderiales > Sphaerotilaceae > Roseateles > Roseateles sp. AC306. The sequence continues at coordinate 155,506 of NZ_CEEDEB010000006.1, read as the reverse complement.
GATGTCCACCGTGCCGTCCGGCTTCTTGACCAGCCAGGTCCAGCCCGAACCAAAGTTGCCGACGGCGCTCTTCACGAAGGCCTCCTTGAAGGCCGCGTAGCTGCCCCACTTGGCGCTGATGGCCTCGGCCAGCGCGCCGCCGGGCTCGCCGCCGCCTTGCGGCTTCATGCAGTTCCAGAAGAAGGTGTGGTTCCAGATCTGGGCCGAGTTGTTGTAGATGCCGCCACTGGAGGTCTTGATGATCTCTTCCAGGGTCTTGCTCTCGAACTCGGTGCCCTTTTGCAGGTTGTTGAGGTTGACCACGTAGGCGTTGTGGTGCTTGCCATGGTGGAACTCCAGCGTTTCCTTGCTGTAGTGCGGGGCCAGCGAATCAATGGGGTAAGGCAGCGGGGGCAGCGTGTGTTCCATCGTGGAATCCTCAAGTGTTGGGGGGAAGGGAGACGCGGACGATTGTAGGGAGCGAGCATCAACCTTGCGGCGAAGGCTGTACCCCCAAAACACGCAAGTCGACATTGCCATCGGCCAGCACGGCGCGCACCTCATGGCCCGCCAGCAGCGCATGCACGGACGTGATCGCACCGCCCTGCCCGTCGTCCAGCCAGGCATAGCCGCGGGCCAGCACATGCTGCGGGTCCAGCGCCTGCAGGCGGGCCTGCAGCGCGTCCAGGCGCACGCCTTGGCGGCGCAGCGTTTCGGCCAGCGCACGCGCCGGACGCGGGGCCAGGTGGGCGAGGCGCTGGCGCTGCAGCTCGACGCGCCGGCCCGGTGCCGCAGCGGCGCGCTGGGCCAGCAGGTCCAGCAGGCGGCGCTGGCGGGCCAGCACGTCACTGGGTCGGGACAGCCGCAGCGCGATGCGGTCCAGGCGCTGGGCCAGGCTCTGCAGGCGTTGCTCGGCGCGCTGGCCGATCGACCGTTCAAGGCCGGCCAGCATCTGCAGCAGCGCAGCCCGCGACGGCGCCGCCAGTTCGGCAGCGGCCGTCGGCGTGGGCGCGCGCAGGTCGGCGGCGAGGTCACACAGCGTGATGTCGGTCTCGTGCCCGACGCCGCAAACGACCGGCAGCGTAGACGTCGCCACCGCGCGGACGACGCGCTCGTCGTTGAAGGCCCACAGGTCCTCCAGCGAACCGCCGCCGCGCACCAGCAGCAGCAGGTCCACCTCGGCCCGCTCGTTGGCGATGCGCAGCGCGCTGACGAGGGCCGGCGGCGCCTCCACGCCCTGCACGGGGCTGGGATAGACGACGACCTCGACCTGCGGCGCCCGCCGCGCCAGCGCCGTCAGCACGTCGTGCAGGGCCGCGCCGGCCGTGGACGTGACCACGCCGATGCGCCGCGGCAGCGCGGGCAGCGGTCGCTTGGCGTCTTCGTCGAACAGCCCTTCGACCGCCAGCCGCGCGCGCAGCTTCAGGAACTGCTCGTACAGCGTGCCGGCACCGGCCCGGCGCATGGCCTCAACGACGAATTGCAACTCGCCGCGCGGCTCGTAGACGGCCACGCGGCCGCGCAGCTCCACCAGCGATCCGTCGCCCGGCGTGAAGTCCAGCATCGCCGCCGCGCGGCGGAACATCGCGCAGCGCAGGCTGGCAGCCAGGCCGTCCGCATCCTTCAGGCCGAAATAGCAATGGCCGCTGGCCGCCCGCGTGAAGCCCGAGATTTCGCCACCGACGACGACCACCGAGAAACGCTCGGCGAGACTCTGGCCGACCGCCTCCAGCAGGCCGGCCACACCCCAGACACGACGATTTGATGCGGCTTCGCGCCCGTCAATCACGCGCAAACCCAATGCCGGCGCGGGCCTGGAAGTCCACAGCCGCGCCGATACTGGGCTGGCGGGCGATTCCGGCTCATCTCACCTGTCACCGTACCGTCATAAGCACATAAGGCCTTGTTTTTCAATTCGAATTCCGCTGCTCAATCTTGAGGCAAGTTGTCCAAGGCCTTGATTTGACGGCCTCTGCCGGCTCGCGCACCAGCGTTGCCCACAAAGTTATCCACAGCAACGGTGGATTGTGAGAACGCTTTCCTGGCGCTGAAGCTCCGGCCAGAGGGGCCAAGCCTGGGTCCATAATCCCGCGCACTTCCTGGCCGTTTCGCGGCCGTTTTTTTGGACGGGGACGCCCTTGTTTTCGATCATACAAGCCGCCGGTTGGCCGATCTGGCCCTTGCTCCTGTGCTCCGTGGTGGCGCTGGCCCTGATCATCGAACGCTTCACCAGCCTGCGCAGCAGCCGCGTCCTGCCGCCGCGCCTGCTGGAAGACGTGCTCAACGTCAGCGCCCAGCAACTGCCCGCGCCCGACATGGTGGACCGTCTGGCCGAAAACTCGGTGCTGGGCGAGGTGCTGGCCTCGGGGCTGCGCGCCGTGACCGCCGAGCCGCAGATGCCTGAAGGCAAGCTGCGCCTGGTGTTCGAGTTCGCCGGTCGCCGCGCCGTTCACCAGCTCGAGCGCTACATGAACACGCTGGGCACCATCGCCACGGCTGCGCCGCTGCTGGGCCTGATGGGCACGGTGGTCGGCATGATCGAGATCTTCGGCAGCCAGACGCCCGGCGGCGGCAACCCCGCCCAGCTGGCGCATGGCATCTCCATCGCCCTCTACAACACCGCCTTCGGCCTGATGATCGCGATTCCCGCGCTGATGTTCTACCGCTACTTCCGCGGCAAGATCGAGGAGTACGTGCTCGAGCTTGAAGCTGCGGCCGACCGCATGCTGGGCCAGCTGCGCCGCTACACCGTTTGATGCCATGCGCTTCCGTTCACCCCACCGCGAGCAGCCGGAGATCAACCTGATCCCCTTCATCGACGTGCTGTTGGTGATCCTGATCTTCCTGATGCTGTCGACGACGTACTCCAAGTTCACGGAACTGCAGATCACCCTGCCCTCGGCCGACGCTGACAAGCTCAAGGACCGGCCGCAGGAGGTCATCGTCGGCATCGCCGCCGATGGCCGCTTCGTCATCAACCGTCAGGCCGTGGAAGGCCGCTCGGTCGACATCCTCATCGCCGCGCTGCGCCAGGCCTCAGGCGGCAACGCCGAGGCGTCGATCATCATCTCGGCCGACGCCGCCACGCCCCACCAGGCCGTCATCAACGTGATGGACGCGGCCCGCCGCGTCGGCCTGAGCCGTGTCACCTTCGCCGCGCAGACCGACGCTCGCTGAGCGGCTGGCCACACGGCTCCAACGCGAGTGGCTGACCGGTGGGCCGCTGTCCGCCGCGCTGCTGCCGCTGAGCTGGGTCTACCGCGCGCTGCTGGCATTGCGCCGCCTGGCCTACCGCCTGGGCCTGAAACGCACCGAGACACTGCCCGTGCCGGTCATCGTCGTCGGCAACTGGATCGTCGGCGGTGCCGGCAAGACGCCGACGACGCTGGCCCTGCTTGAGCTGCTGCGCGCACGCGGTCTACAGGCCGGCGTCGTCTCACGCGGCTATGGGCGCGAAGGCGATGGCGTCTACCTCGTTACCCGCGATTCAACGGCCCGCAAAGCCGGTGACGAACCGCTGCTCATCCATCTGCGTGGCCAAGTGCCGGTGGCCGTCGGCCGCGACCGCGTGGCCGCCGCGCGGGCCCTGCTCGCGGCCCACCCCAAGCTGGACCTGCTCGTCAGCGACGACGGCCTTCAGCACTGGCGGCTGCCGCGGCGTTTGAGCCTGCTGGTCTTTGACGAGCGCGGCCTCGGCAACGGCCGCCTGCTGCCGGCCGGCCCGCTGCGCCAGCCGCCCGAGCTGCCGACGGCCGCCCAGCTCGTCGTCTACAACGCAGCGCGCCCGAGCACCGCGCTGCCCGGCTTCGTCGCCGAGCGCCGGCTGACGGGTGCCGTCTCGCTGGCCGGCTGGTGGGCGGGTGAGCCGGCAACGATGGACGCATTGCTTTCGCTGCGCGATCGACCGGGCCTGCTGGCCGTCGCCGGCATCGCCCGACCGCAGCGCTTCTTCGACATGCTGGCCGCCGAGGGCCTGCGGGTCGACACGCTCGCCCTGCCCGACCACGCCGACTTCATCACCCTGCCCTGGCCGGCTGCCACAGCCGGCGTGGTGCTGACCGAGAAGGACGCCGTCAAGCTGCCGCCCGAGCGCGTCGGCGCCCTGCCCGTCTGGGTCGTGGCGCTAGACTTCTCGCCCGGCGCCGGCTTCGAGGCCGCGCTGGACGCCCAACTGCAAAAACTTTTCGCTCCTGCCTAATGGATCAACGTCTCATCGAAATGCTGGTCTGCCCGCTGTGCAAGAGCCCGCTGACGCTGCTGCGCGAAGGCGCCGGACTGGAGTTGCCCGCCCTGGCCTGCCGCGCCGACCGCCTGGCCTTCCCGATCCGCGACGGCATCCCGCTGATGCTGGAGAGCGAGGCCAAGGCCTGGGACCCGGACGCCCCCGCGCCGCCGGTCGTGCTGGCAACGTGAGCGCCGCGCCGGGCCGCCCCAAGCAAGCTCGCTCCCGCTTGGCGGGACAGGCCGCAGGCCGAAGGGTGCACCAATGAGCTTCACCGTCATCATCCCGGCGCGGCTGGCGTCGACCCGCCTGCCCAACAAGCCGCTGGCCGACATCGCCGGCCTGCCGATGATCGTGCGCGTGGCACAACGCGCGGCCGAATCAGGCGCCAGCCAGGTCGTCGTCGCCACCGATGCCTCCGAGGTCGCCGCCGCTTGCGCCGCTCACGGCGTGCGGGCACTGATGACACGTGCCGACCACCCCTCCGGCAGCGACCGCCTCGCCGAAGCCGTCGAACAACTCGGCCTGGCCGACGATGCCGTCGTCGTCAATGTGCAAGGCGACGAGCCGCTGATTGCGCCCGCGATGATCGACGCCTGCGCCGCGACGCTCGCCGCTCAGATGGACTGCGTGATGGCCACCGTTGCCCACGCGCTGAACGATCCTTCCGAGTTCGCGAACCCGAACGTCGTCAAGCTCGTCACCGACAAGGCCGGCCGCGCCCTCTACTTCTCGCGCGCGCTCATCGCCTGGTGGCGCGACGGCGCCGGCCAGCCCAACCAGGCGCTGCGCCATGTCGGGCTCTACGCTTACCGCGCCGGCTTTCTGCGCCGCTTCCCGACGCTGGCGGTCAGCCCGCTGGAGCAGATCGAGTCGCTGGAGCAGTTGCGCGTCCTCTGGCATGGTGAGCGCATCGCCGTGCATGTCAGCGCCGAACGGCCGGGTCCGGGTGTCGACACGCCGGAAGATCTGGAACGCGTCCGGCGCTTGCTGAAGGCTTGAACAGCCCGCCGGCGTCAGGCCGGCGAAAGTCCACATGCGATACTTGATCGCTGATCGAGGCGGGGCGTTTTTAACGATCCCGACACAACGAGGAGACCCATGCGATTGATTCTTCTGGGCGCCCCGGGCGCCGGCAAAGGCACCCAAGCGGCCTTCATCTGCAAGCAATTCGGCATTCCGCAGATCTCCACCGGCGACATGCTGCGCGCTGCCGTCAAGGCCGGCACACCCCTGGGCCTGAAGGCCGATGCAGTCATGAAGTCCGGCGCACTGGTCAGTGACGACCTCATCATTGATCTGGTCAAGGAACGCATCGCCCAGCCCGACTGCGCCGCAGGTTTCCTGTTCGATGGTTTCCCTCGCACCATTCCCCAGGCCGATGCGATGAAGGCCGCCGGCGTGAAGCTGGACTACGTGCTCGAGATTGACGTGCCCTTCGACGCCATCATCGAGCGCATGAGCGGCCGCCGCTCCCACCCGGCGTCGGGCCGCACCTACCACGTCAAGTTCAACCCACCCAAGGTCGAAGGCAAGGACGACGCCACCGGTGAAGACCTGGTGCAGCGCGACGACGACAAGGAAGAGACCGTCAAGAAGCGCCTGGACGTCTATTCCGCGCAGACCCGTCCGCTGGTCGACTACTACTCGCAATGGGCCGCCACCGGCGACGCCAGCGCGCCCAAGTACCGCCGCATCGAAGGCCTGGGTTCGGTCGACGACATCACGCGCCGCGCGCTGGCCGCACTGGCCTGATCCCTGCTTCGTCGCGAAGAAGCCGCAGCGCGCGAGCCCTGCGGCTTTTTTGTCGGCAACAATTGACGTTCACGTCAATCAGGAACGGTGGACGAGTCTCCATGAGCGTGTGCTCCCGGCGGGACTTGGTCGACGTTCTCTTTACCCAGGAGTTCCTCACCATGGAAATCGCAGGCAGGGTGTTCATCGTCACCGGCGGCGCCTCGGGCCTCGGCGAAGGTACGGCCCGCATGCTGGCCAGCCACGGCGCCAAGGTTGTCATCGCGGATTTGCAGGCTGAACGCGGCCAGGCGGTCGCCGCCGAGCTCGGCGGCGTCTTCGTCAGATGCGACGTCAGTCAGGAAGCCGATGGTCAGGCAACCGTCACTGCCGCCACGGGCCTGGGCAAACTCGTCGGCCTAGTCAACTGCGCCGGCATCGCACCGGCCATCAAGACGGTCGGCAAGGACGGCGCCCATCCGCTCGCCAGCTTTACAAAGACGATCACCGTCAACCTGGTCGGCACGTTCAACATGATCCGTCTCGCTGCCGAAGCGATGGCGAGAAACGAACCCGAACCGACCGGCGAACGTGGCGTGCTGATCTCGACAGCTTCGGTGGCGGCCTACGACGGCCAGATCGGCCAGGCAGCCTACTCGGCCTCCAAGGGCGGTGTCGTCGGCATGACCTTGCCCATCGCCCGAGACCTGGCCCGCAGCGGCATCCGCAACATGACCATCGCGCCCGGTATCTTCGGCACGCCCATGCTGTTCGGCATGCCGCAGGAGGTGCAGGACGCGCTGGCCGCCAGCGTGCCTTTTCCAAGCCGCCTGGGCACGCCCCAGGACTACGCCAAGCTCGTGCACCAGATCGTCACGAACGAGATGCTGAACGGCGAGGTCATCCGCCTCGACGGCGCGATTCGCCTGGCGCCGAGGTAGGCAACGGCGCCATGAAAAACGGGCCTGGTTCGCACCAGGCCCGTTTCGTTTGCGCGACTGCGGATCAGCGCTTGCGCGACTGGATGATCCACAGGCGGGCCAGATCGGCAGCGCCTTCCGTGCCCTTGACCGACCGCCAGGCGGCCTGGGCCTTGGCGTGATCGCCCGCCAGCTGATACGCCAGCCCCAGATAAAGCTTGGCGTCCTCAGGTCGCTTCAGATTGCCCTTTTCAATGCCTTGCTGGATCTGCTCGATGCCCTTCTTGGCGTTGCCACCGAAGGCATTGCCCAGGCCCAGCGTCACGAAGGCGTTGCCGTCCTTGGCGTCCGCGGCGGCCTTTTCGTTGGCGGCCGCGCCAGCCTTGGCTTCGGCGATCTTCTTGGTCATCAGGTCGGCCAGACGCTTGTGGCGGGCACCTTCGGCGCCTTGACCCAACACGCCGGCAGCCAGACCCTTGTCGACGACCTGCTTGCCTTCTTCAGGAACGCCAGCCTGGGCCGCCAGCTGCGCCATCTCCATGTAGTCCTCGGCGCCACGCGACATGTTGCCGGTGGCCAGGCGCAGGCGGTAGAGGTCCAGCGCATAGCGGCTGCCGTCGAAGCTCTTCTTCTCCGGCAGGCCGCCGAGGATCTGCGCCCACAACTTGGGATCGGGGTAGTAGTTCAGCAGCTTCTCGGTCGCGAGGGCCTCAGCGTTCGTGTCGCCCTTCTTCTGCGCCGCCCAGAGCAGGTTGGTGAGCTTGTCCTTCGCCGGAGCGCGGCCAGACTTTTCGTCGCTTTGGATCTCGGCCAGCGTGTCCTTCAGGAAACCCGTCACGTCGCCCGTCTTGAACTGGGCCTGCTGCTGCACCTGCTTGACCGTCGAGCTGCTGCCACCGGCCGCGAAGTACTTGTTGGCCCAGTCCAGCGCCTTGGCCGCATTGCCGCCACGAAGGTAGGTACCCGCAATGGCTTCCATGTACTGAAATTGCTGCGCCTGCCCCAGCTTGCCGGCACCCTTGAGGGCATCGAATGAACGCACCATCGTGTCGGGCTCGTTCGCGCCCATCGCGGCCGAGAAGCGCACGCCTTCGATGGCATTGTTCTCACCCGCCGTACGGCCGCCGACAGCTTCGGCATCGCGCAGCTTGGCCAGCGCCTCCTTGTACTTGCCGGCCTTGACCAGCTTGCTCGCATCGCCCAGCGGCGTGCCCACTTCCTTGCGGACGGTTTCCTGGGCAGCCGCCTGGCTGAAACCGAACTCGGCGCCGGGCGCGCCGTTCAGGGACAGGGCCAGCGCGCCAACGGCGACAGCCACCACGGTTTTCAAAGTCTTCAACTTGCTCTCCTGCAAAGCAAAAACGCGCCACCCTTTCGGGCAGCGCGCATCAAAGTATCGGCGTCAACTGGCCCGAGACCACGTCACTTGACGTATTGCTCGTTACCAACCATACCCATCTTCTTGACGTTGTGGCGCTGAGCTGAAGCCATCACCGCCGCCACCACGCCGTAGTCGACGAGCTTGTTCGGCTTGATGTGGACTTCAGGCTGCTCGCCGATGGACAAGGCGCCGATTTCCTGCATTTTGGCGTTGACCGCATCCACGCTCGGCAGTGCGTTCTCGTCCCAATAGACGGTGCCGTCGAAGTCGATCATGACCGTATGCACGACCGGCTCCGTCGTAGGCGGATTCGGGCTCGGCGGCGGCATATCCAAGTTGACCGTGTGAAGCTGGATCGGGATGGTGATGATCAACATCACCAGCAGCACCAGCATCACGTCAATCAGTGGCGTCGTATTGACGTCCATCATGACTTCCGGTTCGGCGTCCGGCGACGCACTTCCAACATTCATTCCCATGCTTGACTCCTGGGATCAGTTGCGAGCCGGCGGCTCGGTGACGAAGTTGATCTTCATGATGCCGGCGCGCTGGCTGGCGAAGATCACACGACCGACCGACTCGTAGCGGGACTTGTCGTCGCCGCGAATATGCACCTCGGGCTGCGGGTTCTTGACCGATTCCTTGCCGAGGCGCTTCACGAGCTCCTCCATGTCGGGAACCAGCTTCGTGCCCCAATAGACGTCGCCGTCCTTGCTGACCGAGATTTCGATGTTTTCCGGCTTCGTGACGCGGACCTGGTTGGTCTCCTTGGGGAGATTCACCGCGATCGATTGCGTCACCACCGGCACGGTGATGAGGAAGATGATCAACAGCACCAACATCACGTCCACGAGGGGCGTGGTGTTGATGGTCGAGACGACTTCTTCATCGCCGGAGGAGGATCCGACGTTCATGCCCATGGCTTGGCTCCTTTGAGCGGGCTGGGCTTAGCGCTTGGAGACCGAGCGGTTGCCCATCAGCACGCCATGCAGATCGCCCGCGAAGGAACGGACCTGGCTCATGACGCTCTTGTTGCGGTTGACCAGCCAGTTGTAGCCCAGCACGGCCGGCACGGCGACGAACAGACCGATGGCGGTCATGATCAGCGCGGCGCCCACAGGACCGGCCACCTTGTCGATGGACGCCTGACCGGCCAGACCGATGGCGGTCAGCGCGTTCAGGATGCCCCAAACCGTACCGAACAGGCCGATGAAGGGAGCGGTCGAGCCGACGGTAGCCAGGAAACCCAGGCCGGCGGAGATCTTGGTATTGACGTCGGCAACGGCCCGGTCGACGTTCATCGTCACCCAGCTGCTGTGGTCGATGTTCTCGGTAAGGGCGCCTTCATGGTGCTCCGAGGCGTCGATGGCGGCAGTGGCGATGTAGCGGAAGGCGCTTTCTTCCTTCAGGCTCTTGACGCCGTCGGCCAGGCTGGCCTTCTTGAAGAAGGTGGCGCGGACTTCCTTGGCTTCCGAGGCCAGCTTGCTCGTGTCCCACAGGCGCACGACGAGGATGTACCAGGAACCCATGGACATGATGCCCAGGAGAATCAGCACGGCCTGGTCGACGACGTTGCCGTGGGCAAGGATGTTCGTCAGGCTGTAGGGATTGTCAGCAGGCTTGGAAGCAGCGGCAGCCGGAGCGGCGGCGGCGTCGACCATGGCGGCCGAGGCAGCGTCGGCCGGCTTCTGATCTTGCGCGTGGGCAGGCGAGATGGCCAGGGTTGCGGCCATGGCGATAGCGGCAAGGAAGCCGGTGATGCGAGAAATCATGGAGTCAACTCCTAGGGAAAGATTCTGGTTTGATACGTTCTGGATGCGCCGCTGAAGCACGGCGCCAGCATTCGAGGCGAGTGTTTCTTATTCGATCTTGAACTGGAACTCCTGCTCGAACACATGATCGCCCGGGCATTCGTAGGTTTCCTGGAGCGTCCGCGTGATCTCTTGAGTCATGGCGCGCTGCGCCTTGCGGTCCACACCGCCGCGCAACGGCGTAATTTCCACCGACGTGACGCGACCGGCCTTGACGGTGGCGACAGCCTTGTAGAGCGCTTCGCCGCTCCAGTTCATGGAAGGTGTCTCAGGCTTGGACATCTTGGTGCAAACCATGCCGGCCGTGACCTTGGCAGGCCGCGGCGCAGCCACCGGAGCGGCCGGTGCGGCGGCGGGCGCCGGACGGATTTCGCTTACCGCCGGCGGTGCGACCTGCGTCGACGCAATGGCTGGGGCCGGCGGTGCGGGCGCGGTCACCTGGAATTCAGGCGGCGGCACGAAAGGCGGCGGCGGAGCCTTCAGGTCCGGTGGCGGCGGCACGACCTTTTCGGGCGGCGGCGGCGGCTTGACCTTTTCTTCGATCACCTTGACGTCGATGGGGCCGGTGACTTTCTTGACCAGATCCTTCGCCAAGCCGCTGGCCAGCGCGTAGATGGCCACCACGTGAATCAGGACAACGATGCCAAAACCCGTGAACCGGGACGCGCCCGGCTTCTCCTGCGCAAAGTTCATGCGCGCTCCTTCTTGCAACTACAAATCACAGTCAATGACTCTCTGGAAAGTGGCCACTGTGCAATGGCGGAAGTTGCGCTCCTGCCGTCGACTAGCCGCCCCTGAAGGGCACGCATTCTAGATCGCGGGAAACACGCACCCACCTCTTGGAAACACGCAGTTGCCCGGGGTTGCAAGGATTCCCTCGCACCTGTTCTGGCCAAAAAAAACGCCCGGTGGCAAAGCCGTCGGGCACGCATTTCATCGCCACGAACCAGGTGCGGAAAAACCACACCTCCGGCCAAACTTGGCCATGTCGTCATCTTATCCCCACGGTTCTCCCCCCCTCTTGGGGCTAACCCGGACAGACGAAACAGGGTGATTACAAGCAATGATTGTCAAAAGAGCAATTGGCGAGGGGCCCTGGAGGCGGTGCTCGAGTGTGGAAAGCCAAACAGACGCTTTTCAGCGATGCTCATGCGATTGAAGAAGCGTTACCCGGGCCGGAAGAACAGCGAGTTACGTAAGGTGCCGATCTCGCCCGAATTTCACCCCGCCGTGACCGTCTTCATGCAGCAATTAACCAACCTGTAATGGCCTGACGTTCGCCTCGAGCGAAGGGCGGCACATAGGAAACGAAATGGGTTTGCGGCACCGAAAAAAGTGCGAGCGAATTGAAGTGCGGAAAATAACTTTCGCTAACCGTTCCGTCCGGTTCACTGAAGTTGAGCATGCCTCCCCAGTCGGGACGCCATTGGCGGGTCAGGTTGATGACGTAGGCCAACCGGCGGTCCTCGGCGTCGACATGATCATCGTGCGCGACGAGAAAGCTGCCAGGCGCATACATGGTGGCCTGGGCATACACGCGGGTGATCGATTGATCCCTACTGATGTCGCGCATCACTGACAAGAAGGCTTCACCGGCCATCCAGCGAATGAAGCGTGAAAGCAGCCCGGTCTCACCACGATTCATCGCGTCGGCAAGGGACTCGGTAAAGAACGAAAACTGGAACTGGTGCCGAGCGACTTCGGCAATCTCTTCGACCAGGTGGGCTCGTTGCGCCGGGCTAAGCCCACGCAGTTGATCACCCGTCAGCCGCCGGTCGCCTTGTACGTCCCGGTACGAAAGGCTCCAATCGACCGCCTCTACGGCGCGCGCCAATGCATCAGCAACTTCCGGGGTGAAAAAGTTGCGAATGAGCAGGCGGCGGTCGCGGCCGAACGCCGCGCGCAGCTGACTCAGATCAAGGGCCGAGTTGATGTAGTCCATGGAAGATTGAACGTCAATGAAAAGCAGGCCCGAAGGCCTGCCTGAACTGCTCTGCCGATGAAGATCAGAACTTGTAGTTGGCGCGCAGATAGAAGCTGCGGCCCTTGACGTCGGCGTAGGTCGGGTCGAAGGCAACCTGGAAATAGTCTTCCTGGACCGTCGTCGGCGGCTTCTTGTCCAGCAGGTTCAAAACGCCGGCTGTGAGAATCAGGTTCTTGATGCCTTTGTACTGACCCTGCAGGCTCCACAAGTCGTAGTGGGGCACATGACGCACTTCGTCATAGTCACGGTAGCCGCTCTGGCGGAAGTACCGCACGCCGGCCGCCCAGGCGCTGGTATCCCAATCGACGCTGTAGTTCTGCTTGAAGCGAACCACCGGGCCCCCACGCAGATACTTGCCCAGCGTGTCCTCAACCTCGCCCGTCACGACGTTGGTCTCGCTGCTCTTGGTCACGACAGTGCCTTCCCAGCTCGGCGTGAAGCTGCCGAAGTCCGTACGTACGCGGTAGCGTGCGGACAGATCAAAGCCCGAAACTTTGGCCTGGCCGACGTTCTCGAGCGACGCCTCGACGTGATCCAGATAGCCTTGGGCGTTCTTGATGAGCCGATTCGAGTAGACCGAGCTGCTGGTCGTGCTCGTCGGGCTGGTCCGGTGCGAGAACCAGTCTTTCAGGATGTCGTCGCCGGTCAACGTCTTGATGCCGTCGGTGATCTTTATGTTGAAGTAGCCCAGCTCCAGCGAGAGGTCCTTGACCGGTTCGAAGACAACGCCGACCGTGGCGGTCTTGGACTTCTCAGGCTTGAGGTTGCGGTTGCTGTTGTTGACGGCTGTCAGCTGCGTGTCGCAGTAGTTCGGATTCGGAACCGCCGCGCAACCAACGAGAGAGTCGTAGTACGGGTCGGTGAAATTGCCGCCGGTATTCGTACCCGCTGCAGGTGCGTACAGGTTGTCCAACGCAGGCGCGCGGAAGCCCTTGCCCACCGAGGCGCGAACCAGCAATTCTCTGGTCGGCGTCCAGCGGATGCTGAACTTCGGGCTGGTGGAAGACAGGTTGGGCGAGGTGAATGCGCCGTCGCGGGACTCGCCCTTGGTGCCGGTATAGCGGTCGGCGCGCACTGCGGCGTTCAATTCGACATTCTTGATGACGGGCAGGATCAACTCGGCGTAGAAGCCCATCGTCTTGCGCTCGCCGCTCACCTTGCCGGCGTTGCCCGACCCACCCACGATGTCGCCGGAGCCGGCGATATCGGAGTAGCCGTCCAGATATTTTTCCTTGCGGATGTCCAGACCAGCGGCCACTGCGGCGTTGCCACCAGCCAGCGCGAAGAGCTCGCGCGACAGCGACACGTCGAACGCATTCAGCGTCGTCTTCGACGAGCGGTTGTTGCCCGAAAGCTCGGCTTCCTTCAACAGCGCCAGACCAGCGGCATCGTTGGGACCGAAGGGATTCACGTTGCCGGTCTTCAGTACGCGCACCAGTTGGGTGTCGGAGAAGTTGCCGGTGAGGAAGTCCTCGCTGGCCTTGGACGTTGCCTTCATCAGGCCCACTTTGTAGTCCCAGCCCGCGAACGTGCCCTCAGCGCCGACGAGGGCACGGGTCATGTCGTTGGTCACTTTGGTCAAGCGTTGGCCGCCGTCCACCATGCGCCACGCAATGATGAGGTCACCTCGGTAGCCAGCACTGCTGGATGCGTCCACGGCCGCCGTGGGGTAGTACTTGCCGCCACCGGGGTAGAGATAGTCGTCGCGGCCCGTGGTGCTCGAAGGCGTCTGGGAGGAGCCGAGCGTGATCTCGTTCTTCGAGTAGGACAGCTCGGCAAACAGCAGGTGGTCAGAGCTCAACTCGGCAGTGCCACGCAGCAGGCCGCCCATGCGCTTGGACGCGGGGACGATGTCAATCTTGCTGGTGTAGTCGTAACGGCAGTTGGCGCCACCAGGGAAGCTGTCGGGCGGCACGCAGGTCGGGAACTTGGCGACGCCGGGAATGTAGGCTCCCGTCGTGCCGTTGTATGCGTTGGCCGGGAAGGTATTGCCTGACGACTTGATGACGCCGATATCAGGGCGATTGCCGGTCTTTGCAAACTCGCGATCCGCCGCGTGGATCACGTCGTATTTCTGGTAGCTGAACGTGCCCAGGATATTGAACTTGTCCTTGGCCAGGTCACCGAAGCCGATACCGCCTTGCAGCGAAGTGACCTTGCCGCCGGTGTCCTGCGGCTGCTCGTAGCCGGCGGTGAAGTCACCGCCACGGAAGTCCTTGCGCGTGATGAAGTTGATGACGCCGCCGATGGCATCGGAGCCATAGGTCGAAGAAGCGCCGTCACGGAGGATTTCAATGCGCTCTATGGCAGCCAGGGGGATGGCGTTCAAGTCGACGCCAGCGCCAGCGAAGGGGTAGATCGCCAGACGACGGCCATTCAGCAGCACAAGGGTGCGCTCACGACCCAGGCCCCGCAAAGAGGCGCCGGTCTGGCCCGTGGCGGCAGAGTCTCCAATTGACTCACCCAGAGAGCGACCACCGCCATTGTTCGAGCTGAGGCGGTCGACGAGTTCCTGGACGTTTGACGCACCGGACTTGTCGATGGATTCGCGCGTGACGATGGTCAGTGGCACCGCAGTTTCAGCGTCGATGCGCTTGATGCTTGAGCCGGTAACCTCGATACGTTCGAGCCTCTGCGCTTCCTGGGCCAGCGCGCTCGTAGCGGCCAGCGCAAGAATGGCGCCCGTGATGGTGGTTTTTTTGAACATTGAAACTCCTATGAAGAGAGTGGGCCCGCCGTGGTGTACGGCGGTGCTGGCCCGGGTGGGGCCAATCCCTGGGCTGAGCGATAGGCTCAGATTTGGGCTGCGCGAAGTTTGTGCGGTCGCAGCATGGGCCTCGCCCGGTAGATGCCCCTACGCTGTAGGACTTCAAACGTAAATCGTTGATTTCAAAGGGATTTCCGGCGTTTCTCACTCTAGGGGCCAAACCCTAGCGTTGCCGCGACGCGACGCGACTTCAAACGAAGCTGACAGCAAGCTGAGGCACTGCCGCCAGCAAGTCCCTTGTATAGGCTTCACCAGGTTGGCCCAGCACAGCGGGACAAGAGCCCTGCTCAACGATTCGGCCCGCGCGCATCACGGCGATGTCATCGGCGATGTATTCGACGACGCCGATGTTGTGGGTGATGAAAAGGTAGGCCAGGCCCTGCTCGCGCTGCAGGTCGCGCAGCAGGTTGAGGATCTGCGCCTGCACGGACACGTCCAGCGCGGATGTGGGCTCGTCGCAGACGATGAGCCTGGGTTCGACGGCCAAGGCCCGGGCAATGGCGATGCGCTGGCGCTGGCCGCCGGAGAACTCGTGCGGCCAACGCTGCAGCGCTTCGCGGCGCAGGCCGACCTGGTCCAGCAGCGCGTGCAGGCGCTCACGGCGGCCAGCGGCGTCCAGTTCGGGGCGCAGCGCGATCAGGCCCTCCTCCAGCACCTCCGCGACACGCATGCGCGGGTTCAGAGACGCGAAGGGGTCCTGGAAGATGATCTGGATGCTGCGCCGGGCCTTCAACAGGGCGGCGCCTTCGAGCCGAAACAGATCCTGGCCGTCGAACAGCGCCTGGCCCTTGATCCGGGCCTGGCGGCGCAGCAACTGGACGACGGCCTTGCCGGAGGTCGTCTTGCCGCAGCCGGATTCGCCCACCAGCGCCAATGTGCGGCCGGCGTGGAGCTGAAAGCTGACACCGTCGACCGCGTCGAAGTGGCGCGGGCCACGATGCAGGAGCGGCGTCTTCAGTGCGAAGCGCACGTGCAGATCTCGCACGTCCAGCAGCGGGGCGCCCTGCGCCGCCGACAACGCTGGCAAAGCCTTGGGCACGGGGACCTCGCGCGGCAGCGCCTCACCGGGCTGGCTGTAAAGCAGGCAGCGCACCTGGTGCTGCGGGCCTTCCTCGGTCAGTGCCGGCGGCGTGCTGGCGCAGTGGCGCATGGCCTGGTCACAACGAGGCGCGAAGCGGCAGCCGGAAAAGTCCAGCCACAGCGGCGGCACGGTGCCGGCGATGGCCGCCAGCGGCTCGCCGCGCCGAGCGGCGTCGGGCAGGGCCTGCAGCAGCAGGCGGGCATAGGGATGCTTGGGATGGGCGAAGAACTCGGCGGCTGGCGCGACTTCGATGATCTGACCGGCATACATCAGCGCCACGCGATGGGCCATGCCGCTGACCACGGCCAGGTCATGCGTGATGAGCAGCACACCGAGCTGCCGCTCGCGCTGCAGGTCGCGGATGAGGTCGAGGATCTGCGCCTGGATGGTCACGTCCAGCGCCGTGGTCGGCTCGTCGGCGATCAGGTAGTCGGGCTCGGCGGCCAGCGCGATGGCAATCATGACGCGCTGCTTCTGGCCGCCGGACAGGCGGAAGGGGTAGTCGTCGATGCGGCGCTGCGGCTCAGGAATGCCGACACGCGCCAGCCAGTCGATGGCCTTGGCGCGCGCCGCCGCCCCGCGCAGCGGCGTATGGGCTTCGATGGCTTCGACGATCTGGTCGCCCACGCGCATGACCGGGTTCAGGCTGGTCGATGGCTCCTGGAAGATCATGGCCATCCGCCCACCCCGAACCTCGCGCATGCGGCTCTCGGGCAGAGCCAGCAGGTCCTGGCCATCGAGATGCACGGCACCGCTGGCGACGCGGCCGCTCTCTGGAAGCAGGCGCATCAAGGCCAGCGCCGTCATGCTCTTGCCGCAGCCGCTCTCGCCGACCAGCGCGAAGGTCTCGCCGCGCGCCAGGCTCAGACGCATGCCGTCGATGGCGCGCACCAGGCCGGCATCGGCGTCGAGTTGGACGTGCAGGTCGGCGATCTCAAGCATCGGCCGCTCCCCGGCGCACGAAGACGCGCGGCCGCGCCGAGCGGGCCTTGGGGTCGAAGGCGTCCCGAACGCCGTCGGCAAACAGGTTGGCCGCCAGCACCAGGCCCACCATGAAGCCGAAAGCCGCCGCAAAACTCCACCAGACGATGGGGTCACGCGACATCTCGGCACGGGCCAGGTTGATCATGCTGCCGAAGCTGCTGGTGGTCGGGTCCACGCCGACACCGACGTAGGTCAGCACGGCTTCGTAGAGGATGAGCTCGGAGAAGCTCAGCACGACCGTGATGAGCACCAGGTGCATCACATTGGGCAAGATGTGGCGGGCCATGATGCGCAGGTCGCCGACGCCAAAGGCCGTCGCGGCCTGCACGTAGTCCAGCTCGCGCAGCTTCAGGGTCTCGGCGCGCACCAGCCGGCACAGGCCGGCCCAGCCGGTCAGGCCGAGGATGAGGCAGAGCATCAGCATCTTCAAATCCGAGCGCTCGGCGGCCGTCTCGAAGAGCTCGGGGTTCTTGTCGAAGAAGACCTGCACCATCAACACGCAGGCCGCAATCAACAGCACGTTGGGCACGGCGCTCAGCGTCGTGTAGAGGTACTGGATGGCCTCGTCCACCCAGCCCTTGTAGTAGCCGGCCAGCACGCCCAGCAGCAGCGCCAGCGGCAGCGTGGCCAGCGTGGACAGCGCACCGATGACGAACGCCGTGCGCACACTCTTCAGGGCCTGCACGAGGATGTCGTTACCGGTGCGATCCGTGCCGAAGACGTGGTACTGCGGCATCAGCGCGATGGCGGGGCCGGCCAGCAGCAGGATGACCGTCAGCATGATGAGCACGGCGCGCAGCGGGTAGACGGTTCGGTCGGCGGCGAGGTCGGCCAGCGCATGGCGCCAGCCGTGGTGATGGCGAGCCAGCGCGGCGGCGGTCAGTGCGACAAGCAAGGCGGCAATGGCAGCCCCACAGGCCATGCCCAGCGCGGCACGGCGGGCCACGTCGCCGGCCCATTGCGCGGCCGGGTCGCTCAGGTGGGCGCCGCCGAACTTCAGGCGTGGATAGTCGCGCCCGGCGCGGCCCTGGGCATCGACGAAGCTCTCCTTGTTGAAGCCATGCGTGCCGAGCGGCACCGAGTAGCTGACCTCGCGCATGGCAACCTGGCGCGCCAGCAGCAGGTCCAGCGTCGACAGCGTTCGGGTGTCGTAGACGACGCTGCCATCGGTGGTCGCCAGCGCAGGCCGCAGGTGCACGCTGTCGACCAGCGTGACGAGCAGGAACAGCGCCATGACGACACCGGCGCTCGCGGCGATGGGGTCGCGCAGCACGCGGCGCCAGGTGCTGCGCAGGTTGGCCTGGGCCCTGACGCGCAACGCGTAGACGACGACGGCGACCACCATCAGCCACAGCGCGAGGTCGGTCCAGAGCAGGACGAACTTCATAGCAGCCTCAAGCCAATCGGACGCGGGGATCAACCCACGTGTAGGCGATGTCGATCAGCGCATTGCTGGCGATGTAGAGCAGAGCGCCGAGGAACACCATCGTCCGCACGATGGCGAAGTCCTGCCCCGTGATGGCCTCGATGACGAAGGCGCCCAGGCCCGGGATGCCGAAGAAGCTCTCGAAGACGAGGCTGCCCAGGAAGACGTAGGGCAGGTAGCTGCCGGCGCTGGTGATGATGGGGATCAGCGCGTTGCGCAGCACGTGGCGGCTCAGCACGCGGCCTTCGCTCAGGCCCTTGGCGCGCGCCGTGCGCACGTAGTCCTTGCCCATCTCCTCGAGGAACATCGCCCGGTATAGGCGCGCCTCGCCGCCCAGCCGCGACAGCAGCGACAGCAGGATCGGCAGCGCCAGGAAGCGCACCGCGTCCAGCCCCGGCGCGAAGCCGTTCATGGGCACCAGCTTGAGCAAACGCGCGAACAGGAACTGGCCGACGATGATGTAGAACAGGCTGCTGATGGACAGCATCAGCACGCACAGCACGACGCCCCAGAAGTCGATGCGCGTGTGTCGGAAGAACACCAGCAGCAGCGAGAAAGCGATGCTGACGATCACCTGCAGGAGGAACAGCGGCAGCGCCAGCGCGAGGCTCACGCCCATGCGCACCTTGACCTCGTGGCCGATGTTGACGGCCTGGCGCGCATCGCTCTTGCCGAATTCCAGCGCGAACAGGCTGACCGAGCGCTCCCACAGGATGGTGCGCGTGAACTGCTCGGCGCCTTGCCGGCTGTCGTCGAAGTAAAGCGGCTTGTCATAGCCGCGCTCGGTCTTCCAGGCCTCGATCTGGGCCTGCGTGATGCGCTTGCCGCCGATGTTCAAGCGCGCCATGTCGTCGGGCGTGTTGACCGAGAAGAACAGGAAGAAGGTGAAGAGATTGACGCCCACCAGGATGGCCAGGCCGTAGCCCACGCGGCGCAGCATGAACCGCAACATCAGGCGGCCTCTGCTTTCACGACGGCCGTGGCCATCTCTCGTCTGCGCCAGGCACGCCGCGTGGCGATGTAGATGGCCAGCCCCCCACCGGCCAGCACCAGCAGCGGCCACCAGACCGGCTGGTTCCACGCGGCAACCTTGGCGGCGCGCTCGTTCACGTCCACACGCAGATAGCGCGCCCGGTCCCGCACGACGACGCCCGGCTTGCCGTTGTAGACCCAATGCTGGAAGGCCAGGCCCGAATAGCTCCAGTAGCCCCAGGCCCAGGGCGCATCGCGGCGCGCCAGGTCGTTCATCTGCGCCATGACGCTGGCCTTCTCCGGGCCGTCCTCCAGCGCCTGCAGCCTGCGGAACAGGCGGTCGAACTCCGGGTTGGCGTAGTTGGCCGTGTTCTCACCCTCGTGCAGGCTCTTGGCGTTCGGCCCGTAGAGCAGGAAGAGGAAGTTCTCGGCATCGGGGTAGTCGGCAAACCAACCCCACCAGAAGATCTGGTGCTTGCCCTGGCGGATCTTTTCCTGGAACTGGTTGAAGTCGGTCGCACGGATGTCGAGCTGTATGCCGAGCTTGGCGAACTGGCGCACCATCCAGTCGTTCTGCGCCTTCAGCTCGGGCGTGATGACGCGCTGGAAGTCGTAGTTCAGCACCAGCGGCCTGCCCGTCTTCACGTCCCGCCCGCCGGGGTAGCCGGCCTGCTCCATCAGCAGATGAGCCTCGGCCAGCGGCCGGCGCTCGACCTTGCCGCCCACCAGCTGGTGCGTGACCGGGTTGAACTCGCCTGGCTGCGCTTCCTTGGACCCGAACACGCCCGGCGGGATGGGCCCATGGGCCGCGTCGCCGCCCTGGTCGCGGAAGATGCGGCCATAGCCCTCTTCCCAGTCGATGGCGATGGAGATGGCCTGGCGCAGCGCGCGGTTGCGCCGTTGCTGCTCCGGGGTGTCGCCCTGGCCGACGACCGGGTCCAGCCAGTTGAAGCCCAGGTACCAATTGGTGATGTCGACATTCATCGGCAGCCGGAAACCGCGCTGCTCGAAGAAGGCACGCACCGCGTCGGAGTCGTCGCGGTCCACGGCGAGGTTCACGCCCCAGTCGGTCCGGTCCATCTCGGGCAGGTCCAAGTAGCCTTGCTTGAACAGCTCCTTGACGGGCACCTTCTCCTTGACGTTGATGGCCACGACCTTGTCGACGAAGGGGATGCGCTTGCCGCAGTCCGCCAGCAGGCCCGCCTCGGCATCGCCCTCGCTGCCGTCGCAGGGGTAGGTGTCGGCCCTGTAGTTGGGGTTGCGGCTCATGAGGTGCCGGCGGTCCTGCACGTATTCGGTCATCATGAAGGGGCCACTGCCGACCGGCCAGCGGTTCCAGCCCAGCGAGTTGGCCGCCATGCCGGGCTGGGCGTAGAAGGCGTCCACCTCCCACGGTATGGCCGCCGTGAAATTGGTGGCCAGCCAGTACTGCCACTGCGGATAGCGGCCCTTGAGGCGGATGCGCAGCAGGTGGCTGTTGATGGCCTCGGCGCCCGCCAGCGGCCAGCGGCGCAGGTCCAGGAAGGGCTTGTCGGCCAGGTTCTGGGGCAGGCCGGCAAGCTGACTGGCGTTCTCGCGCTTGACCGTGGCCATGTAGTCCTTCAGCCCGATGACGTGCTCCGAGAACACCGCCGCCACGGGGGCGTCCAGGCGCGGGCTGGCATGTCGCTTGAGCGCGTAGACGAAGTCCTCCGCGACGACCTCGCGCGTGGCCAGCTGCTTGAAATCGAAGGGGCTGCGCCTGCCGCCCAGCTCCCCAGGCTTGAGCTGGTGATAGAGATAGTTCCCCTGCGCGTCCCTGGCGAAAGCGGGGTGGGGCGACCACTTCAGCCCCGGGCGTATGGGCACGTCGTAGACGGCCTCGGCGATCTGCTCGTCGGGCGCGTCGTCGGGCAGGCGCCGGCCCTGCGCGTCGAGGTAGTAGGGCTTGGCCAGCGCGTCCGCGGCGCGCGGGATCAGCGTGTAAGGCCGCTTGAGCGGGTGGTAGCCGTAGGGCGGCTCGCTGATCTCGTAGACATAGGTGCTCTCGGGCGCCGTATAGGACGAGGTCGGGTCCAGGTAGCGTGGCGAGCGCTCCGAGAAGGCCATGTAGAGCGTGTTCTCGCGCTCGGCACCGAGTGGATGCGGGCTGTTGTTGCAGCCGGCCAGCAGCATGAACGCAAATGCGCCCAAGACTGCCTTGACCCAACGAACTGCACCCAAGAAGACGCCCTCAAAAAACGACGCCCCGGCGCAAACCGAGGCGATGGCGGGATCATAGAGGGGCAACTCGTCTATACAGGCCGGGCTCCCGTGAGAGCGCGGCGTGGAAAACCCGGAGTGGGTTCAGCAATTGGCTCAGTGATGGTCGTGCCCGCAGTCGTCGCCGCAATCGTCGTCGTGCTCATGCGCGCCATGCGCCAGCCGCGGGTCGGACTGCCAGCCCACGATGGCCTCGCGGCCCTGCACGTAGAGCTCCACCGTGCCGCCCACCGGCAGGCAGACCTTGGTGCGCACATGGCCGAAGGGCAGGCCAGTCAGCACCGGCGTCTTCGTCCGCGCGCGCAGCGCGGCGACCGCGTCCTTGAGGCCGTAGCCCCGGTCGTTCGGCGTCTTGGGCGCGCCGCTGAAGTCGCCCAGGAGCACCGCCGCCTGGGCGTCGATGACACCCGCCTGCTGCAGTTGCAACAACTGGCGCTCGACGCGGTAGGGATGCTCGTTGACGTCTTCCAGGAACAGGATGCCGCCCTTGACCCTGGGCCAGTGCGGCGTGCCCAGCAGCGAGCACAGCACCGTCAGGTTGCCACCCCAGAGCCGGCCGCGCGCTTCAAGCCCGTCGAAGCCGCCGGTCGGCTCGCGGAAGCCCACAGCTTCGAGAGCACCACTCATGGCTTCGAGGAAACAGTCGCGCGTGACCTCGTCGACGCCGCCATCCGCATCGCTGCGGCCGAAGTCGTCGCAAGCCAGCGGGCCAGACCACATCGCCAGGCCCTTGTGGCGGGCGATGAAGCCGTTTTGCAGAGCGGTCAGATCGCTGTAGCCCACCCAGCGCGTGCCCTGCTCCACGCTGTTGGCGATGCGGCCCCACTCGATCTGGTCCAGCAGCCGCGTCATGCCGTAGCCGCCTCGGGTGGCCAGCGCGATGGACGGCGCGGCATCGGCGATGCGGTGCAGTGCAGCCAGGCGCGTGGCGTCATCACCGGCAAAGCGCTGATGCCTGGCCAGCGCATCGGCGTCCGTGGTGACCTCAAAGCCCAGCTGCGCCAGCCGCTTGGCGGCACGCTTCAGCGGCTCGGCCTTGGGCAAAGCGCCGGCCGGTGTGAACAGGGTGAGCGTCGTCATGGGGTGTCGTCCAGGTGCGTGGCTTCGCCGGTCGGAATAAGGCCTTGGCGCTCGGCACGGCGTGCACGCGCGGCCTCGCGGCGTTCAGCGAAGAACTCGCGCAGCAGCTTGGCGGAGGCGTCAGCCATCAGCCCGCTTTCGATGCGCGTGTGGTGGTTGAGCTGGGGCTGGGCGAACAGGTCGATGACCGACCCCGCCACGCCCGTCTTGGGGTCGGGCGCCGCGAACACCACACGCTTGAAGCGCGCATGCATGAGCGCCATCGCGCACATGGCGCAGGGCTCGAGCGTGACGAACAGCTCGCACTCCGGCAGGCGGTAGTTCTCCAGCAGCGAGGCCGCATGGCGCAGGGCCACGATCTCCGCGTGGGCGGTCGGGTCGTGCGTCGTGATCGGCCGGTTGTAGCCGGTGGCGACCACCTGGCCGTGCCGGGTGATGACGGCACCGACGGGCACCTCGCCGACCAGCCAGGCGTTCTGCGCCTGGTCGAGCGCAAGCCGCATCGCGTACTCGTCGGCGGGCGTGAAGAGGGGCTCGGTCATCAGGGGCGGCAGTTTAGGTGACGCCCATGGCATGCTGGCGGCATGAGTGACTTGTCGGTCCATCCCCTCGGCGAAACGGCGCTGTGCTGCACGCTGCCGGCGCCGCTGTCGCTGGAGCAGCAGCAACGCATCTGGCAGCTGGCGGCGGGCCTGGCCGACATGGACGGCGTACAGGAACTGATCCCCGGCATGAACAACCTGACCCTGTTGTTCGACCCTCTGCATACGGACCCCGCAGAATTGCGGGCGGCCGTGATGACCCTGTGGGCCAAGCCGCCGCGCCGCCAGCAGCTTGGCCGGCTGGTCGACATCCCTGTGATCTACGACGGCCCCGACCTTGGCGACGTCGCGTTGCACTGCGGGCTCAGCGTCGACGAGGTCGTGCACCGCCACACCGAGGGCGACTACGTCGTCTATTTCATCGGCTTCCAGCCCGGCTTTGCCTACCTCGGCGGGCTGCATGAATCGCTGCACACGCCCCGCCGCGCCGAACCGCGCGTGGCCGTGCCGCCCGGCAGCGTCGGCATCGGCGGCGCGCAGACCGGCATCTACCCGCTGGCCACGCCGGGCGGCTGGCAGCTCATCGGCCGCACGTCGCTGGCCCTCTTCGACCCCCAGGCCGAGCCGCCGACGCTGCTGGCGCCGGGCGACCGCGTGCGCTTCGTGGCCGCAAGCGAATGATCGAGATCCTGCGCGCCGGCCCGCTCGCCACCGTGCAGGACCTCGGCCGCCCCGGCTGGCGCGACCGGGGCCTGAGCCTGTGCGGCGCGCTGGACCATTTCGCGCTGCACGCCGGCAACCTGCTCGTCGGCAACCCGCCCGGCGCGGCCGGCCTGGAGTTCACGCTAAGCGCGGCCACGCTGCGGTTTCATGCGGACGCCTGCATCGCCGTCACCGGCACCGATGCCGACGCCAGCCTCGACGGCCGCCCGTTGCGCGCCTGGTGGCGCCAGCACGTGCGCGCCGGCCAGACGCTCAAGCTCACCGCGCCGCGCGAGCGCATGCGCAGCTATGTCGCCATGGCCGGCGGGCTGGACTTGCCGGCCGCGCTGGGCTCGCTCAGCACCGATCTCAAGGGCGGCTTTGGCGGGCTGGACGGCCGAGCGCTGCGCGATGGCGACCGCTTGACGCTGAACGCTTCGCCTACCCTGCCCGCACGCAGCGTGGGCATGCGCCCTCCCGAGTGGAGCCCCGCAGTGCGCGTGCTGCCTGGTCCCGAGCACGAGGACTTCACGGCGGCAGCGCGCGAGGCCTTCTGGGCCGCCGACTGGACCATC
Organism: Roseateles sp. AC306; assembly: GCF_979253795.1. Taxonomy (NCBI): domain Bacteria; kingdom Pseudomonadati; phylum Pseudomonadota; class Betaproteobacteria; order Burkholderiales; family Sphaerotilaceae; genus Roseateles; species Roseateles sp. AC306. The sequence goes on along the minus strand of NZ_CEEDEB010000006.1, from coordinate 131,105 downwards.
ACGCCGCAGAGCAACCGCATGGGCTATCGCCTCGCCGGCCCGCAGCTTGAGCGCGAACGCGGCGAGGAGCTGGCCTCGCACGGCGTGCTGCCCGGCGTCATCCAGGTGCCGTCGTCGGGCCAGCCCATCGTGTTGCTGGCCGATGCACAGACGACGGGCGGCTACCCCAAGATCGGCGTCGTCATCCGCGCCGACCTGTGGAAGCTCGGCCAGCTGCGCCTGGGTGCTCGGCTGCGCTTCCTGCCGTGCACGCCCGCCGCCGCCGTGGCGGCGCTGCGCGAACAACGATTGCTGCTGGACCAGATGAGGATTGCGCTGTGAACCTAGATCCGGCGGTGGGCGCGCCCGAGGGCCTGGCGAGGCGGGTCGCTGGCAAGGCGCGCCGACGCAGTGGGCTCTTGCCCACAAGAAGAAGCAACGCAGCCAGCGGCCCGGAGCGCCAGGCAAGCGGGCGTGCAGCGCTTGACACCAAAGTGGTGAACATCGCGACATCGCCAACATGTTGATGCCATGAAACTTTCGATGAATAGCGAGCGGTCAACTGCCGGATCTAGGTTCAATGTCGACCTGAATGCCGACCTCGGCGAAGGCGCGCCCGACGACGCCGAACTGCTGGCCCTCGTCAGCTCCGCCAACATCGCCTGCGGCTGGCATGCCGGCGACGCGCGGCTGATGCAGGCCACCGTCGCGGCGGCGCTGGCGCGCGGCGTGGCCATTGGCGCCCACCCGAGCTACCCCGACCGCGAGAACTTCGGCCGCAGCGAGATGCAGCTCAAGCCCGCCGACGTGCAGGCCGACCTGATCTACCAGCTCGGCGCGCTCGACGCCCTCGTCAAGGCCCAGGGCGGCCGGCTGCATCACGTCAAGCCGCACGGCGCCCTCTACAACCAGGCCGCGCGCGACCCGGTGCTGGCCGATGCCATCGCCGGCGCGGTGCTGGACGTGGACCCCGGCCTCGCCCTCTACGGCCTGGCCGGCAGCGAGCTGCTGCGCGCCGCCGAGCGCGCCGGCCTGCGCGCCGTGGCCGAAGTGTTTGCCGACCGCGGCTACCGCGCCGACGGCAGCCTGGTGCCGCGCAGCCAACCCGGCGCCTTTGTTGACGACACCGACGACGCCGTGGCGCGCACGCTGCGCATGGTGCGCGAGGGCGTCGTCGTCGCCGTGACCGGCGAGACCGTGCCCTTGCGCGCTGAAACCATCTGCCTGCACGGCGACGGGCCGCACGCACTGGCCTTCGCACGCGCCATACACGCCGCGCTGATTGCTGCCGGTGTGCAGCTGCGTTCCTGACGCATCTGCACAAGCGCCAACGCGCAGAGCGCCCGGCGCCGGGCGTGCGCGCGCTGGCGCAAGCCGTCGGACAGGGCTGACCGGTTCTGTCCTACAACGGCGATCCATCTGGGCCGACCTCGGCGCGCCGCTTGCCCCGGCACAGTGGACCCATCGTGGCGCCAGCCGCATCAGCAAGAGGAGTCCAACATGAATTGGGATCGCATCGAGGGCCAGTGGAAGCAAGTGGCCGGCAAGGTGCGCGAGCACTGGGGCAAGCTGAGCGATGACGACATCGACGTCGTGGCCGGCCGTCGCGACCAGCTGGCCGGCAAGATCCAGGAACGCTACGGCTTGGCCAAGTACGAAGCCGAGATGCAGATCGCCAGCTGGGAGCGCCGCGTGACGGACGACTGGTTCACCAGGCCTTGAGGCCGTCGCCCATGACGAAAGCCGCCTTGCGAGGCGGCTTTTCCTTGCGCCCTTGGTGGCGCTCGGTGCTCAGCGCTGCGGCTTGATGGGCAGGTTGCCGCCCTCGCCTTCCCAGCGCGTCACGTCATGATGGTGGCGCTGGTGATCGTCGCGTACGCGCCGCAGCTGGTTGTTGCGGCTCAGGTGCTGGACCAGCTTTGTGGCCAGCGCCGAGGTGGCCAGCAGGGCAATGAGGGATTTGATGATCATGGCAATGTCTCCTTGCAAGGACGCCCCATGCTGGCCATTGGCCTCGCCAGCGCGGGTCGGCGGGCGGCTGCACAGGTTGTAGGACTCAGGCCTGAAGGGGCCAGTGGCCGATGACATCGTGCCGCGTCAGGCCCTGCGGGCTCTTGACCAGCACGAACTCGCTGGCGATCCAGCCGTGCAAGTCGATGGGCCAGGCGGGCGCCGGCCGCTTGTCGTAGCGCAGCGTCAGGTGCGGTTCGTAGTCCCGCTCCGGCGCGGCCAGGCCATGGGCCACGAGGCGTTCGACAAGGGCATCGCGCAGCTCGCGCACCGCCTCCAGGCCCCGGCCGCCGGTCAGCACGAAGGGATGCCTGGCAGCGCCCGCCTCGCCCCAGCTCGTGAAGCTGTCGAAGCTGAGGTCAAAGGCCGGACGGACGACTTCGGACGCCGCACGCCAGGCACTGGCGACGATGCCCGCATCGGGCTCCCCGTCGGAATAGCCGAAGTAGTGCAGCGTGATGTGGAAGATGCGGTTGGGCCGCAACCGGGGCGCCAGGCCGCGCGCCTGGTGCTCGGCGGTCACGACGCGCGCAATGCGCTCGGCGGTCTCTTCGTCGGGCCGCAGCGCGAAGAAGAGCTTGTGGCCGGTCATGGGCTTAGTTCGTGGCGGCCGAGGCCTCGTCCGCAGCGCGCCTGGCCGCGTCGTTGAGGCTGTCTTGCACCTGCGCTCCCACGGCCTGCGGCCGAGGCAGGGGCGCGGCCGCGGCCGATGCGCCCGCAGCCGGCGGCTTGAGCGCCGTCGCCTGCTTCTTGACCAGCGACAGCACGATGGCCGCGACGATGACGAGGGCGAGGAGGCTGAGGGCAGCGCGCATGAAGAAACTCCGAAGGTCAAATGAGCTTAACGCTCCAGCCAGGCCTTGAACTCCGCCGCCCGCTCCTGGCTGACGAACAGCTCGCCGGCCAGCGCCGGCCGCAATTGCAGCTTCAAGCGCCCCTTGCCCGCCGCCGCGAAGCCGACGACAGCGTGCGCGGCCAGCAGGGTCTGCCGATTGGCGCGGAAGAACTGCGCCGGGTCGAGCTGGGTCTCCAGTTCGGCCAGCGGCGTCTCCAGCAGCAGCCGGCTGCCGTCGTGCAGCACCGCGTGGCTGAGCTTGTCCAGCGACACGACATAGGCCAGCTCGCCCACGTCGAAAGCCTGGAACGCCGCGGCCTTGCGGCCCAGCAGGCGTTGCCGCCAGCGCGGGCGCTGCAGCTCGGCCAGCACGGCCATCACGTCGCTGCCAAAGCCGCGCCGCAGCCGCTCGGCCTTGGCAATGGCCTGGGCCAGCGCGGCCTCGTCGACGGGCTTGAGCAGATAGTCCACCGCCAGCGCGCGGAAGGCGGCGATGGCGAACTGGTCGAAGGCGGTCGTGAAGATGACGGGCACCGCCAGTTCGCGACCGTCGAACAGCTCCAGCGACAAGCCATCGCCGAGCTGGATGTCCAGCAGCAGCAGGTCCGGTGGCGGCTGCGTGGCCAGCCAGTGGGCGGTGGCGCGGACGCTGTCGGCATGGCCGACAACGACGACCTGCGGCGCGACGCGGGCCAGCGCCTCGATCAGGCGCTCGCGGGCCGGCGGCTCGTCCTCGGCAATGAACACTCTCATGCGGAAGACTGTAGAGGCACGGTGACTTCAAAGCGGCCATCGACCTCGCTGACAACCAGCGCGCGGCCGGTCAGCAAGCGGCAGCGCTCGTCGAGATTGGCCAGGCCCACACCGGCCGAGGGCAGCGCGGTGCGGCGCGGGCGGATGTCATTGCCGACCGTCACGCTGGCATCGCCCAACACAAGGGTCACGGGAAGTGGCTCGGACGCGCTCGCCTGGTTGTGCTTGACGGCGTTCTCCAGCAGCGTCTGCAGCGCCATGGGCACGATGCGCCAGCCGTCAGCCTTCACATCCAGCGCCAGCGGTATGGCCGCACCGAAGCGCAACTCCAGCAGGCGGTGATAGCGGCGAAGAAAGGCCAGCTCCTCGGCCAGCGGCACGAGATCGCGCTGGCGGCTGTCCAGCACATAGCGGTAGACCTCGGCCAGCGCGTCGCAGAACTCGCGGCCGCGCACCGGCTCGGACTGGATCAGGTGGCCCAGCGTGTTCAGGCTGTTGAACAGGAAGTGCGGATCGACCTGGGCCTTCAGCGCGCCCAGCTCGGCCTGGGCGCGCAGCCGCTCCGAGCGCTCGACGCGGATCAGGTCGGACTCGCGCTCGCGGATCAGGAACAGCGTCTCATAGCCATGCGTCACGAACAGCACGCAGATGACATTGGTCAGCGTGACGATCTGCAGCGTGCTGCGGTCCACCGGCAGCCCGGCGAAAAAGTACCAGGCCAGCAGGCCGAGCACGGTGATGGGCGCCGTGTAGAGCACGTTGGCCACCACCAGCATCAGCAGCTTGCGCAGCGGGCGCTGGAACCAGTCGAAGTGCTCGCGCTGCTTGAACAGCAGCCAGCGGTTGCCGCCCCAGATGGCGGCGGCCAGCACGATGAAGCCGATGAAGCCGACCCAGAACACGCCGTCGCCCGGGCCCAGCGGACCGAACAGCCCGGTGAGCCACGGAATGGACAACCCAAAGCCCAGGCTGCCGACCGTCATGACCAGCCGGTCGTCCAGCTGCACCGGGTTCAGCGTGTCCAGGTCGGGGTTCGGCAAGCGGATGTCCTGTCTGGGCGGGCGGCCCCTGGCGGCCGTGAGGGCAAGCGGCCAGCATCGCCGCCATCAACCACGGAGCCCTGCATGGAAGACATTCACTTTAACTATCTGGCCATCGCCGCCGCCGCCCTCGTCTACTTCGCCATCGGCGGGCTCTGGTACTCGCCCATCCTGTTCGCCAAGGCCTGGGCACGCGAGGCTGGCTTGACCGAGGCGCAGGTCCAGCAGCCGCCACTGGGCCGCATCTTCGGCCTGTCGGCGCTGGCCTCACTCGTCATGGCCTTCAACCTCGCGGCCTTCCTTGGCGCCAAGGCCAGCTTCAGCTTCGGCCTGTTCGCCGGTGCGGCCACCGGCATCGGCTGGGTGGCGATGGCGCTGGGCGTCATCTACCTGTTCGAGCAGCGCTCGCTGAAGCTGTGGCTCATCAACAGCGGCTACCAGATCGTGGCCTTCACGGCGATGGGCGGCATCCTGGGTGCCTGGCGTTGAAATACCTTGCGCCGGCGCGGCGCTACAAGCTGTTGAGGTTGCAGTGGCTATACGCCTGGAACTTCAATGGCCTGGCCCGGGTGATGCCGCAATCCGCCGGTCGCGGTATTCGCTTGAGTTGTGCATAGCCAAGCATGTCAAAGAACCGCCCCGCATCCACGAGATGGATCGGCACGATCGCCTGCGTGCTCGACGACGCGGCTTCCTCGGCGCCACGGCTGAAGCGTGAAGCCGACACATAGACGCCGCTCGCATAGCCGCCCAACATCAGCGCACCAAGAAAGGCCCGGATCTGCTCGACCTCGACGGCGTTCTTGTGTCGTTTGACCTGAACGCCAATACGCGCCCCGGTCCCGTCTTCCAGCACGATGTCGATGCCACCATCCCTGGCATAGGCCGTCGCACGCGCGCGATATCCGAGATCACGAAACACGCTGGCGACGGTGAGCTCGAACAGCCGAGGGTGCATGGCCGCGCGCGCGTCGAATTTTCTGACGAGGTAGCGCCGCACCTCCTGGAGCGGCGTGTCGATGTCGTCCAGCGCCAACTCTTCCAGTGCCGGCGCGGAGGCCAGCGTCACGGCCCAGTGCTGCCACTGCATTGCGGACAACACGGCGCGATCTTCGGCAAGCCACCAGCCGCAGGCGGGGCAGATGTGCAAGCAGACCTTGCGGGCCACGATGTCGCCTCGGAGCACCACATGCGGATGCCCGATGTCCGGGCCAACGAAGTAAGGATGCCGTATGCCTTCTTCGTGCGCCGTCGCGAATTCGGCGAATGCCACGTCCCAAAGGCCGGGGTCATCGTAGTCATCCATCCAGGCGCCACAGTAGCTGCAATAGATGGGGTCATCGTCCCCGATGCCCTTCGGCCAGAAAGGCAGATCGCAATACACAGGAACATCGGCGGGAACATGCCGTCTGCGCGTGCCCATTTATGCCTCCAACGCCTGACACGGCGGCGGAACAAGATTAGTCACCCGGCACGGGCGCCGCTACCCCAAGGTGGCAGCGCGCGCCCTCACTCCCACTCGATGGTCGCAGGCGGCTTGCTGCTCACGTCGTAGGTCACGCGGTTGATGCCGCGCACCTCGTTGATGATGCGGCCGCTGGTTTTCTTCAGCAGCGCGTAGGGCAGCTCGGCCCAGTCGGCCGTCATGAAGTCGCTGGTCTGCACGGCGCGCAGGGCGACGACATAGTCGTAGGTGCGGCCGTCGCCCATGACGCCGACGCTCTTCACTGGCAGGAACACGGCGAACGCCTGCGACGTCAGCGCGTACCAGCTCTTGCCCGTGGCCGTGTCGATGGTGTTGCGCAGCTCCTCGATGAAGATCGCGTCGGCGCGGCGCAGCAAGTCGGCGAATTCCTTCTTCACCTCGCCGAGGATGCGCACGCCCAGGCCCGGGCCTGGAAAAGGATGGCGGTAGACCATGTCGGCCGGCAGGCCCAGCGCGACACCGAGTGCGCGGACCTCGTCCTTGAACAGCTCGCGCAGCGGCTCCAGCAGCTTGAGACCCAGCGTCTCGGGCAGGCCGCCGACGTTGTGGTGGCTCTTGATCGTCGTGGCCTTCTTGGTCTTGGTGCCACCGCTCTCGACGACGTCGGGGTAGATGGTGCCCTGCGCCAGCCACTTGGCGTTCTTCAGCTTGCTCGCCTCGACCTGGAAGACCTCGACGAACTCGGCACCGATGATCTTGCGCTTGCGCTCCGGGTCGGTCACGCCGGCCAGCTTGCCGAGGAAGACGTCGCTGGCGTCGACGCGGATCACCTTGGCATGCAGACGGCCGACGAACATGTCCATCACCATGTCGCCCTCGTTCAGGCGCAGCAGGCCGTGGTCGACAAAGACGCACGTCAGCTGGTCGCCGATCGCGCGGTGGATGAGCGCGGCAGCCACGGATGAGTCCACGCCCCCGGACAGGCCGAGGATGACTTCCTCGTCACCGACCTGCTCGCGGATCTTTGCGACCGCCTCATCGATGTAGTTGCCCATGACCCAGTCGCCCTTGCAGCCGGCGATCTCCCGCACGAAGCGGGTCAGGATGGCCGCGCCCTGCATCGTGTGCGTGACCTCGGGGTGGAACTGGAAGGCATAGAGGCGGCGCTCCTCGTCGGCCATGCCGGCGATGGGGCAGCTGGGCGTGGAGGCCATCAGCTTGAAGCCCGGTGGCAGCGCGGTGACCTTGTCACCATGGCTCATCCAGGCCTTGAGCATGCCGTGCTTCTCGGGGGTCTCGAAATCCTGGATGCCGCTGAGCAGCTTGGTGTGGCCATGCGCGCGCACCTCGGCATAGCCGAACTCGCGGTGGTCGCTCCATTCGACCGTGCCGCCCAACTGCACGGCCATGGTCTGCATGCCGTAGCAGATGCCCAGCACCGGCACGCCCAGGTCCCACACGGCCTGCGGCGCGCGCAGCTCGTGGTCTTCGTAGGTGGAGGCGTGGCTGCCCGAAAGGATGATGGCCTTGGGCGCGAACGACTTGATGAAGTCGTCAGACACGTCGTTCGGGTGGATCTCGCAAAACACTGCCGCCTCGCGCACACGGCGGGCGATGAGCTGGGTGACTTGCGAGCCGAAATCGAGGATGAGGACTTTGTCGTGTTGCATGGTGTTGGGGCCTGTTGGCCCTAGGCGGTTTGCAAAGCCAGGCGCTGGCGATGAAAGAAGCGGTAGGCAACGATCAGGCCGATCAGTTGCAGTGCGGCACAGGTGAAGAAGGGCAGGCCCATGCGCGGGTCGGTGGCCGGCAGGTGCGAGACCCAGCCCAGCAGGGTCAGGCCGATAAGGGGTGCGAGCACGGCCGTGAGGCTGTTCAACGACGACACGGCTCCCATGGCCTGGCCTTGCCGGTCGGCACCCGCAGCGTTGGAGATGATGCTCTGCACCGCCGCCGTCGCGACGCCACCGAGCAGGTTGAAGGCGATGACGGCATACATCATCCAGGGGTCGGTCGCCAGGCCGAAGCCCAGGTAGGCCAGCGCTGCCGAGCCCATGCCGATGAGGGCCACACGCTGCGGGCCGAAGCGCGCCAGCAGTGGCTTGAGCAGCACGCCCTGGCTGATCACCGAGACGATGCCCACCGTGAACAGCGACCAGCTGACCTCCAGCGGCCCCCAGCCAAACTTGAACTTGGTGTAAAGCACCCAGGTCATGTGCAACATGAACTGGGCCAGGGACGCTAGCGCGATGACGAACACCAGCGAGCCGACGCCCTTCAATGCGGCCAGGCCGCGCAGCGCGCTGACCGGGTTGGCCTTGCGCCAGTTGATGGGCGTGCGCCGGTCCCGTGGCAGCGATTCGGGCAGCACGAAGAAGCCGTAGCACCAGTTCAGCACTGCCATGCAACCCGCAGCGTAGAACGGCCAGTGCACGTCGTAATGGCCCAGCCAGCCCCCCACCACCGGCCCGAGGATGAAGCCGATGCCGAACATTGCGCCGAGCTGGCCGAAGCGACGTGCACGGTCCTCAGGTGGTGTGATGTCGGCAACGTAGGCGTTGGCGATGGCGATGTTGGCCTGCATGGCGCCGGAGAACAGGCGCACCGCGACCAGCATCCACAGCGCCGTGGCCATCGCAGTGACGAAGAAGCTCAGGCCCAGGCCGGCAAAGCCGATCAGCAGCACGGGCCGGCGGCCGAAGCGATCCGACAGCGCGCCGAGGACGGGCGAGCCGACGAAGTTGGCCACGCCGAAGGCCATGGTCACCAGCAGGTAGGCCGAGGTCTGCTCGTCGTTGCTGTGCGTGAAGGTGCCGACGATGTGAGGCAGCACGGGCACCATCAGGCCGATCGAGATCATGTCGATCAGCACGGCGGCCATGATGAAGCCCATGGCCGGGGTGCGCGTCGGAGAGGGGCTCATCGTGGTTCTTAAAAGAGAAACGGGGCGATCTGAGGTCGCCCCGTTTGTTCCGATCAGCAGCTCACTCGCTGCGGTAGTTCGGCGCTTCCTTCGTGATCTGCACGTCGTGGACATGGCTCTCGCGCATGCCGGCCGTCGTGATCTCGACGAACTCCGCGCGGTTCTGCATGTCCTCAATTGACCCGCAGCCGCAGTAGTGCATCGACGCCTTCAGGCCGCCGGCCATCTGGAAGATGACCTGCACGACGGAACCCTTGTACGGCACCTGGCCTTCGATGCCTTCCGGCACCAGCTTGGACGTGTTGGGGTTGTTGGCCGACGTGTCCTGGAAGTAGCGGTCCGCGCTGCCCTTGGCCATCGCGCCCATGGAGCCCATGCCCCGGTAGCTCTTGAAGGTGCGGCCCTGGTAGAGGATGACCTCGCCCGGCGCTTCTTCAGTGCCGGCGAAGGCGCCGCCCATCATGACGCAGTCAGCACCTGCCGCGATGGCCTTGGCCAGGTCACCCGAGTAGCGCACGCCGCCGTCGGCAATCACCGGCACGCCGGTGCCCTTGAGGGCCGTGACGACGTTGTCGATGGCGGTGATCTGCGGCACGCCGACGCCCGCGACGATGCGGGTCGTGCAGATGGAGCCGGGGCCGATGCCGACCTTGACGCCGTCCGCGCCAGCTTCCACCAGCGCCAGCGCTGCGGCGCCCGTGGCAATGTTGCCGCCGATGACATCGACGTTCGGATACTGGCGCTTGACCCAGCGCACGCGCTCCAGCACGCCGGCGCTGTGGCCATGGGCAGTGTCGACGATGAGGGCATCGACACCGGCACGCACCAGCAGTTCGACGCGCTGCTCGGTGTCGTCGCCGAAGCCGACTGCCGCACCGACGCGCAGCTTGCCGTGGCTGTCCCGCGCGGCGTTGGGAAAGCTGGTCTGCTTGGTGATGTCCTTGGTGGTCATCAGACCGCGCAGCTCGAAGGCATCGTTGACGACGACGACGCGCTCCAGCTTGTGCTTGTGCATCAGCGCCTGGGCCTCGCCGGTGGACGCGCCGTCCTTGACGGTGATGAGCTTTTCGGCCGGCGTCATGATCTCGCTGACGCGGGCGTCCATGCGGGTCTCGAAGCGCAGATCGCGCCCCGTGACGATGCCGACGACCCGTCTGCCTTCGACCACGGGGAAGCCCGAGAACCCATGTTGACGGGTCAGTTCCACCGCTTCACGCACGGTGGTGTCGGGGTCGATGGTCAGCGGTTCGCGGACGACGCCGCTCTCGTAACGCTTGACCCGGGCCACTTCGCGCGCCTGCGCTTCGGCGCTCAGGTTCTTGTGAACGATGCCGATGCCACCTTCCTGCGCAATGGCGATCGCCAGACGCGCTTCGGTCACGGTGTCCATCGCGGCGGACACCAGCGGCAGGTTCAGGGGGATGTTGCGCGACAGGCGGGTCGCAAGGCTGGTGTCGCGGGGCAACACCTGGGAGAACGCTGGCACCAACAGAACATCGTCGAAGGTGAGCGCTTTGCCGAGAAGGCGCATGAGGAAAGCTCCAGTCGCAAAGCGGCATTATACGGAGGGCCTCACGACGGGCCTGTCAACCCCGAGGCAATGGGCCGCTAAACTTGCGGCCATGCGTCACAAGCCTCTTTTCGTCGCCCTCCTCGGCCTGGTTTTTGCCCTGTCCGCACAGGCGCAATGGAAGTGGAAGGACGCCAAGGGCAATGTGCAGTACAGCGACCGGCCGCCCCCGGCCGGCACGCCGGACAAGGACATTCTTCAGCGCCCCGCCACGGCCGCTGCACGCAGCATCACGGTCTTGCCGGCCGGTGTTCCCGCGAGCGCCCCGGCTTCCGCCCCGCGCCTGGCCGCCAGCGCGCCGACCAAGGCGGAGCAGGACGCGGCCTCGCGCCAGAAGCAGGACCAGGACCGCGAGAACGCCAAGCAGAAGGAAGAAGAGCGCCGCGTCGCCGAACAACGGCGCGAGAACTGCAGCCGCGCCCAGGCGCAGTTGCGCGACCTGCAGAGCGGCATCCGCATCACCCGCACCAACGAGGCGGGCGAGCGCGTGTTCATGGACGATGTACAGCGCAAGGCCGAGGCCGAACGCGCTCGCGGGCTGGTCGTCAGCGAGTGCAAGTAAGGCCTGTTCAGCCGCTGCCCGCCTTGGGCCGGTGACGCGAGACGATGCGCTCGCCACGCTTCGCGTAGCGCAGCCGGCGCGCCTCCATCGGGTCGACGGTCAGCGGGCGATAGACCTCGATGCGGTCGCGCTCGCGCAACGGTGTTTCCGGCGGCCGCACACGGCCCCAGATGCCGACGCGGAACTGATCCAGCGGCAGGTTGAAGTCGGCACAGCCATTCAACGCAGACTCGATCGTGGCGCCCTCCTCCACGTCCAGCCAGCGCTGCTGCACGTCGCCGGGCGACGGGCTCCAGACCAGCTCAACGCGCACCGTAGAGGCTTTCCGCGCGCTGCACGAAGCTGTCGACAAAGGTGTTGGCAATGCGGTCGAAGACGGGGCTGACCACCGCCTCAAGCGCGCCGCTGCTGAAGGCATAGCTCAGCTCGAAGATGATCTTGCAGGCCGTCGCGTCGCCCTCGGTCCCAAGCTTGTTGAGCGGCAGGAACTGCCACACACCGTCGAGATGCGAGAACGGGCCGTCCACCAGCCCCATCTGGACACTCGGGCCGGCTTCATCGTTGCGGTTTCGCGTCGTGAACGCATAGCGCACGCCGGCGTAGGCCAGGTGAAGCCGGGCCGTGACGGCATCGCCTTCGCGCGCCAGCACCTCCACCTTGTTGCACCACGGCAGGAACTCGGGATAGCGCTCCACCGCGGTGACCAGCTCGTACATCTCGCGGGGCGTGTACCAGAGCAGAACGGACTTTTTGACCTGCTTCATAGAATCCACAAATTGTATTGAGGGGATCAGCCCCCAACTGCCTACCCATGTCCATCGCCGAGAACCGCCGCGCCCGCTACGACTACCACATCGAAGAACAGTTCGAGGCCGGGGTGGTGCTGTCCGGCTGGGAGATCAAGGCCATACGCGCGGGCCAGGTCCAGCTGACCGACGGCTATGTGCTGATCAAGAACGGCGAGCTGTTCCTGATCGGCTGCCGCATCAACGCGCTGCGCAGCGCCTCAACCCACGTCAACCCCGAGGCGGACCGCACCAAGAAGCTGCTGATGCACAAGGCCGAGATCAAGCGGCTGGTGGGCAAGGTCGAGCAGCGGGGCTTCACTCTCGTGCCGCTGAACCTGCACTACAAGGGCGGCCGCGTGAAGGCCGACATCGCGCTGGCCAAGGGCAAGGCCGAGCATGACAAGCGCAACACCGAGAAGCAGCGCGATTGGGAAAGAGAGCGTGGCCAGCTGATGCGGCACAAGGTGTCAAACAAGAGCTGACAGCGCCTGCTCGATGTCGGCCTTGAGGTCGACGCCGTCTTCCAGACCAACCGCGAAACGCACCAACGTACCGCCGGCGAACGGCAGCGGCAGATTGCGGCTGCGGCTCATGTCGTAGGGCACGGCCAGGCTCATCGGGCCGGCCCAGGAGTAGCCGATACCAAAGAACTGCAAGGCGTCGACAAACGCATCGACCTGACGCGCGCTGTACTCCGGCTTGAAGACGGCCGAGAACAGGCAGGCCGCACCCGCCCCCCCCACGGCCAGCCAATGCTCATGCCCAGGCGAACCTGGCAGGGCCGGATGGAAGACGCGCGCGACCTCCGGCCGGCCGGCCATCCAGCTCGCCAGCTCGCGTGTCACGCGGTCCTGCGCCGCGTAGCGCAGCGGCATCGTCGGCAGGCCGCGTAGCACCAGCTCGACGTCGTTCTGGCCCAGGCCGTAACCCAGGTGCTCGTGCGTGTGATTCAGCCGGTCGTGCAGCCGCCGGTCGCGCGTGCAGACCGAGCCCATCAGCACGTCGGCGCCGCCGCTGGGGTATTTGGTGAGCGCCTGCATGACGATGTCGGCGCCCAGGCCCGGGTGGGTCTCCGGCGCCGGCTCGAAGCCATTGAAGGCCAGGCCCGCGCCCCAGGTGTTGTCCAGTGCGGTGGTGATGCCGCGCGCTCGGCAGGCGGCCAGCGTGCCGAGCAGGTCGGGGAACTCCAGCGTGATTGAGCCCGCCGCTTCCAGCCAGACGAGCTTCGTGGTGTCGCGCAGCTCCGGCACCGTCAGCGGGTCGTAGAAGCGGTGCGTGACGCCCCACTGCGGCAGCCAGGACTCGGTCAGGTAGCGGTTCTGGCCATAGACGTTGTCCGGCACCAGCACCTCGTCGCCGGGGCGGAGCATGGCCAGCGACGGCAGCGTCACCGCGGCCAGGCCGCTGGGCACAAGCAGGCAGTGCTCGGCGTGCTCCAGCGTGGCGATTCGCGCCGCCAGCGTGTAGCTGGTGGGCGTGCCGTGCAGGCCGTAGCGGTAGCTCAGGCCGTCGCGCGGCCGGGGCTTGTGCAGGTCGGCGGTGTCCTTGAACAGCACCGTCGACGCCTTGGCCACCGGCACGGGCACCGCATCCCAGCCTTCGGGGGCGCGGTAGGGGTGGTGGATCAGCTCGGTTGCCGGCTTCCTCGTCATACCAGCGAAGCCACCAGGTCATGCCCATCCGCCGCCACGACGCGGGCGCGCACGAAGTCGCCGACTTTCATCGTCTTGCTGGCCTTCTCGGGCGGCAGGATCTTCACGGTGCCGTCGATCTCCGGCGCGTCGGCGTAGGAGCGGCCCACGCCACCCTTGCGGCCCAGGCCCGGCGCGGAGTCGACCAGCACCTGCAGCGTCTGGCCCACACGGGCCTGCAGCTTGGCGGTGGACACCGCTTCAGCCACGGCCATGAAACGCGCGCGGCGCTCTTCACGGACCTCGGTGGGCAGCGCGCCTTCGATGTCGTTGGCGCTCGCGCCCTCCACGGGCGAGTAGGCGAAACAACCCGCGCGGTCGATCTGCGCTTCCTGCATGAAATCCAGCAGATGCTGGAATTCGGCCTCGGTCTCACCGGGGAAGCCGGCGATGAAGGTCGAGCGGATGACCAGCTCCGGGCAGGCCTCGCGCCAGCGCAGGATGCGCTCCATGTTCTTCTCGCCGTTGGCCGGGCGCTTCATGCGCTTGAGCACATCGGGATGGGAATGCTGGAAAGGCACGTCCAGATAGGGCAGCACCAGGCCCTCGGCCATCATCGGCAGCACGGCGTCCACATGCGGATAGGGGTAGACGTAGTGCAGGCGCACCCAGGCGCCGAACGGCTTGGCAATCTCACCAAGCTGGGCGACGAGGTCCAGCATGCGCGTCTTGACCGGCTTGCCGTCCCAGAAGCCCACGCGGTACTTCACGTCCACGCCGTAGGCCGAGGTGTCCTGGCTGATGACCAGCAGTTCCTTCACGCCGCTCTCGAACAGCGCGCGGGCCTCGTTCAGCACGTCGCCAATGGGGCGGGACACCAGGTCGCCGCGCATGCTGGGGATGATGCAGAACGAACAGCGGTGGTTGCAGCCCTCGCTGATCTTCAGGTAGGCGTAATGCTTGGGCGTCAGCTTGACGCCGTAGCTGGGCACCAGGTCGACGAAGGGGTCATGGGGCTTGGGCACATGCAGGTGGACCGCGTCCATGACTTCCTGCGTGGCATGCGGGCCGGTAACGGCCAGCACGCTGGGGTGCATCTCGCGCACCAGACCGCCGGCGGCCGAGCTGGTGGCGCCGGCCTTGGCACCGAGGCAGCCGGTCACGATGACCTTGCCATTCTTGGCCAGGGCCTCGCCGATGGTGTCCAGGCTCTCCTTGACGGCGTCGTCGATGAAGCCGCAGGTGTTGACGATCACCAGGTCGGCGCCGGCAAAGGTCTTGGAGGTGTCGTAGCCCTCGGCGCGCAGTTGCGTGAGGATCAGTTCGCTGTCGGTCAGGGCTTTCGGGCAGCCCAGAGAAACGAAGCCGATCTTGGGCGCGGCGGCCGGAACGGCCAGGGTGGCAGATTCATTCATCGCCGCATTTTCGGCGATGTGGAACGGTCAAGGCTTTTTGTTGCCTGGCGGCACCGTGAACGGGAACAGCGCGCCGGCATTTTTCAGCTGTTCCTGCCACTGGTTCATCAGCGTCTTGGACTGCTCGGCGTAGCCGCCCATCAGCCCGGTCCAGGTGTAGCCGCTTCCGAAACCCCAGCCTGCGGTGCAGGCTCAAAGCCAGCCCGCCCCGGCGGCAAGGCCAAGGGCGTCGGCGGGGTTGCCGCCTACCGTGGCCTGCTCGCCGAGGTGATGGGTTGATCGGCGTCCATCCCACCCCGCGCCACGCCATCGAGCCGCCGCTGCCCATGCACGTCGAGGTCATCGCCTGGTTCTCGCCGGCGATCCCGCCGAGCACCGAGCGCACCGTCCTCGTTCGTGTCGCTGGCCAGGCCGGCACCTAGCCGGCTTTCTACATCGTCGAGCACGGCTGGCTCAACGCCGGCGACGGCACGCAGATCCGCGGCGACGTCACGGCCTGGGCCGACCGCCCCACGGGCGAGGCGCCCGTTCAGCCCCAGCACGAAGCAGCCGCGGCCGCCGTGGTTGCCAAGCTGGCTAAGTCCACCGCCCACGGCTACGGCCTGCGGCTCACCCCCCTTTGGCCAGGCGTTGCCTACCGGCCTCTACGCGCTCCAGCTCGTGCCCACGTCCGCCACATCGAGGAGCCCCACCTGATCGGCACCCAACCCACCGGCGCCCTTGAAGGGATCGTCATCAGCGCCGTCGCACACGAAGGCCTGCGCGTCACCGTCGACGGCAAGCCCGCCCGCCTGGCCATCGTCGACGACGACGGCCATGTCATCACCGCCAGCCCCCTCGTCGCCCGCGAGGTCGAGGCCGTCGCCCACAACTGCCAGCGCAACTTCTGGCAAGGCCACGGCCACCTGCGCGTGATGAGCAAGCCATTGACGATTCCGCCGCCGTAGGCGGACGGCAAGCCATTCAAGCCGCAGTTGATGACGCTGATTCCAGATCGGCGACGAACCTCGAAATGTGGAAGTGAGATGCAATCAACAAGTCGAGCAAGTCGACGCCCGAATCTTTGAGGACAAATCGAACCCGTTCGAAGTCTCGACTGATCGCGACATCGGGCAACGAATCTCTAAGTTCCGCCAAGGAAGTTTCGACAGTTACAGGTCTTCCGTCAGGATTCACCAAAATGCCGTCGATCCACATTTCGCCAATGACAGCGGTTGAACCGAAGCAAATCTGGCCGATGTTCAGCGACGGCTCTATGTTCTCTCGTTCCTGAATGTCGAGCTCGTTGTGCTTGTTCCGGTTAGCCGCATCGGCGAGTTGCACCAGCCATTCTTCCCCGCACCGATGCGGCTGAAGCGACTCGATCAGCACTCGATACTTTGGCTCAAGCCCGGGCAAATTTCTTTGCAAGCTTTCGCTATACAGCTTTGCGTCCCGCCCGTATGGAAAGTACGGCCTGCTTGGAACAACAGGCAACGTTTCAGCCAAGTCTGTCGCGATGTATTCAAGCACGCTGCGTAGGTGCTCAAGACAAGACTTGACCATTGGCCGATACACCAGGGCCATTTCCTCCGAGAACTTTGCTTTGTCGTACTCCTGCCGAATGATCGCGATGGACGCAAAAACGTCATCGAGCAATTCTCTGCAGTCTTTCAAACGCTTGAGCATCGGCCTCCTCCTTATTCACAAAGCTTTAAGTGCAAACGCCTGCGGCGGCGAGGCCCGCCGTGAAAGCCGTTATCGCTCACTGCCGTGGCTCAAACCGGTGTCGGCCTAGTAGCCATTGATCTCGAAGGCGGTGTTGCAATGGCGCGAAGCTCCAGTAAGGTCAGGGAACAGCGAAGAAAAATTGATGTTCATACGGTTCAACGACAAGAGCGCGTCTTCACGAAATTGGTCAGGAATCAGATACCTGATCAAGGTCGTCGATTCATCGTCGGTGCCATCCGATGCAACCCAATCTTCTAGCGAAGTTGCTACCAGCAGCCTGCTGAATAGCCCTCCTTGACTCAACAGCCGGTCGTTTCCGTCCATGAGAGGTTTGATGAACCTCAACTGCTCTGGAGGGTCTGGCTCCGACAAGTCTTCATAAAAAGGCCCGCCTTCGCGCATCAATTCGCGCCGGTTCGCTCTGTCGTTGTTGATCACCTGCGCCCTCAATCTCGCGGTTCCTTCAAGAGTCGGCGCATGCAGCGCATAAATCGCGCGCTGGGGTGTCTGCTCCCCCCCGCTGTCACTGAACGCGAAGAAGGCAGCAACAAAGGGTGAGGTGGTCCAATCCAAAAGCGGAGTGGCCAACCCGTGATGCTGACCAAGTGCCCACCAATCGTCTTCCGTGTCAAGCTTGGGCGGGTTGGGCCCGCGACGGCCACGCACAGCGAACTTAAAGCTGTCCAGCAGAAACGAAGTGGCATTTGTCGCTGCCAGTCCCGTCAGCAACTTGGACCGCAGCAGACGGTCTAATGTTGGTTCCAAGCGCCAGTCGGCCCTTCGCTGGCCGCGCCAGATGTAGGAGTTGAACCGCAGCATCCCGTGGTCCTCAGCAGCCAGCAAATGGTTCACAAACCACTGCCACGATGGCGCTTCAATTTCGTAAGTTCCGGCCGCAATCCGTTTGGGCTCGACGCCTGCGATCAGGAACTTGCTCACACGAGATTCGCCGGTTTAGATGTGGACCCCTTGGGGCATCTCCCGGCCATGAGCAACCCGCTGGAGGAAGGCCGGTGTCGGCGGTGCCACCTCGCGCGCAGTCGCACTCCAGCCAGCCATGCACCACCGATCAGCAGTAGTGCAGCGATGCCGGGCTCCGGAACTGCAGTGACGTTGAATCTCAGGTCGGCTAGTGGCTGGCCTCCAAAAGCGTTGAACGTGTGGCCGCCTGCGTAGGCGTCTTCTCCAAACACGGAGCGATAGGACACGCCGAAGCGTTCGTCCGATGCGGTGAGCTGAAAAGAATAGGTTTGCCCTGCCTGCACCTTAACGGCGCCGAGGTTGAAGTCCACGAGCATCGCGCCGCCACTGTCACCAAGAATGGCAAGCACATCCACGTTGCTCGATGCAAGCAACTCACCGCTGCTGCCCTCACCGTCGTACAAGCTCAGAGAGACGTAGCGCCCTGTATGAAACTTATTCATGTTGCGCAACTCGACGCCGATGGTGTCGACCCGGGCCCCCACCGCAGTGAAGGTTTGACCGGGCATGTAGGGGTACATCACACCGAAGCCATTCGACAGTGGCTGGTCTATCAACACTACCGCCTGCGCTGTCGCCGGCGCAAGGGCGAGCGCGAAAAGCGAGCCAAACACAAGAGGGGCAAGGTGGCGCACTTCAGCTTTCATCGTCGGCTCCATGAGAACTGCGCGCCCGGGCGCAATGCAGTGGTTGGCGCCGCGCAGCGGCACCGGATATCCGAGCGTGACAGCCGCGCCGGCCTGCGTCAATCGTCGTCGGGGCTAGCCGGCCTTCTTGTTGGCGCGGCCGCCTACCGACGAAACCAAGGCACTCCGGCTCACACTGTTTCCCACCCCCGAACGCTGCAGACGTCTGCACGAACGAAAAAGCCCGCTTCGGCGGGCCTTTTTCATGGCCTTGCGGCCGGTATAGATTCGGTGCGCTACGGGCAGCCAAGCGAGACGAAGCCGATCTTGGGCGCGGCGACCAAAGCGGCGACCAAAGCGGCGATTTTTGCAGATTCATTCATCGCCGCATTTTCGGCGATGTGGAACGGTCAAGGCTTTTTGTTGCCTGGCGGCACCGTGAACGGGAACAACGCGCCGGCATTTTTCAGCTGTTCCTGCCACTGGTTCATCAGCGTCTTGGACTGCTCGGCGTAGCCGCCCATCAGCCCGGTCCAGGCGTCAGGCGTGAAGGGGATGCCGCCGGGCGTCTGCTCGGTGAAGCGCGACTGCAGGTCGGTGAAGGCCTGCATCTGACGCTCCAGCAGGCCGCCCATGACGCCCTGCATGGCGCCGCCGTAGAACCGGATGATCTGGGCCAGCGAGACCGTCGAGAACATCGGCACGCCGCCGGTTTCCTCTTCCAGAATGATCTGAAGCAGGATGGCGCGGGTCAGGTCATCCTGCGTCTTGGCGTCGTGCACCTCGAAGGCGATGCCTTCCAGCACCATGCGCTTCACATCGGCCAGCGTGATGTAACTGCTGGTCTGTGTGTCGTAGAGGCGGCGGTTGGGGTACTTCTTGAGGATGCGCAGACCGGGCTTGGCCTCGCCAGCGGACGTCTCTTCAGTGGTTGCCGGCTTCTTGCGGGCAGTCGCCATGCGTAAATCTCCTGTGCAGTGCAACAAATTCTAGGCAGACCCCGAATGTCGCTCCGAACGGGTTTCCCTGAGTCTCTGTAAAGCCACATCGCCATGGACAGGGGACGTGATCGGCAATGCGAGATTGCCAGCGTGGTGATCCGCGCCGTCAATAGTTCCCGCTGACGCTGGTTTTCGCCGCTGTTTGCCTGACTGCGCCGACCAGCCGCCGACACAATTCCAAAGCCATTTCTGTCCGTCCCCCGCCGTCGCTCATGCGCTTCGCCCCTTTCGACGCGACAACCGGGGCGCTGCCAAGCGCCCTGCCCGCTTCGCCAACGCCAGCGCCGCCCCTTGATTCACAGGCGGCGCTGGACTTCTACGCCCAGGTGCTGAGCGCCAGCTCGCTGGAAGCAGCGGCGCATCGGCTCGTGGCGCTGCTGAGCCAGCGGTTTGAGCCGTCCCGCGTCTCGCTGGGCATGGTGCAGGACCGGCGCACGGCGCTGCTCGCCAGCTCCTGGCTCGACGCCGCCAAGCCGCAGGACGACGCCACCCAGCGACTCGTCGGCGCACTGGATGAGGCCATCGACCAGGCCGTCAGCACCCGCTTCCCGATGGCTGATGAAGAGGCTGCGGAAGGCCTGCCGCCCATCACCATCGAATTGCGGGCGCTGCAGCGCCTGGCCGGTGGCGCCATTGCCGTGGTGCCGCTGGGCCAGGCCGGCGAGGTCTTCGGCGCGGTGTGCATCGAGCGCGACGGCGCGCCATTCACTGCGGCGGAACTGCGCAAGGTGGAGGCCCTGATGGCCCTTGCCGTGCCCGCGCTGCAGTGGATGCGCCAGGGCCAGTCCTCGGCCTGGCAGCGCCTGCGCCGCGATGTGGGCCTCGGCTGGCAACGCCTGCGCCAGCCGGACCGCGCCACAGCGCGGCGGCTCTGGCTGGGCGGTGCGCTGCTGCTGACCTTCCTGGCCGCCGCACCGCTGGAGCGCGAGGTGAGTGGCCGCGCGCGCATCGAGGGGGCCGAGCAACGCGTGCTCGTCGCACCGGCAGATGGCTTCATCAAGGCGGCCCATGTGCGTCCGGGCGACCGGGTGAAGGCCGAGGCCCCGCTCGTGGACCTGCTGGAAGGCGACCTGCGGCTTGAACAGGAGCGCGGCGCCAGCCAGTTGGCGCAGCACGAGAACGCCTACGCCGCCGCCATGGCCAAGGCCGACCGCGCGACCGCAGCCACCAGCCTGGCCCGCATCACCGAGGCGCAGGCCCAACTGGCGCTGGTCACCGAGCAGCTCGCCCGTGGCCGCGTGGTGGCGCCCTTCGATGCGCTCGTCATCCAGGGTGACCTCAGCCAGTCCATCGGCATGCCGGTGCGCCAGGGCGACACGCTGCTGACGCTCGCCACCACCGGTCGCCAGCGCGTCATCGTGCAGGTCGACGAGGTCGACATCGCCCGCGTGCAATCTGGCCAGCAGGGGCAACTGGCGCTGTCGTCGCTGCCCTGGGACCGGCAGGACATCGTCGTGGAGCGCATCACGCCGCTGGCCAAGGCGGTGGACGGCCGCAATGTCTTCGAGGTGGAAGCCCGCCTGCTGGCGCCGCGCGACGACGTGCGGCCGGGGCTGCTCGGCCGCGCCAGCCTCGTCGTCGGCCGCATGCCGCCGCTGTGGGCCTGGGCCGGCCATGCGCTGGACCGCACCCGCGTGGCCTGGTGGGCCTGGCTGGGCTGAGGCCGCGTGCGATGAGCAGCCTGCACAGCTCGCGCTGGCACCGTGTCAGCAGCCTGCGGCCCCGCCTGGTGCACAACCTGCGCGTGCGGCGCCAGCAGCTGCGTGGCGAACGCTGGCTGCTGCTGACGGCCGCCGCGGGTGGCCGCAGCGTGCGGCTCAACGCCGGTGCCTACGCGCTCGCAGGTCGCTTCGACGGTCAACAGACCGTGCAGGCGCTGTGGGATGCCCAGCTCGCCCAGGCCGGCGAGCCGCCGACGCAGGACGAGGTCATCGACCTGCTGGCGCAACTGCGCGAAGCCGGCCTCGTGCAGCTCGACCAGACCGCCGACTTCGACCGTCTGCTGCCCCATCTGAAAGAAGTGGCCGGGCCGGGCCGCGGCGGCAGCCTGCTGGCCTGGCGTCTGCCGCTGCTGGACCCGAGCCGCCTGCTCGACCGCCTGCTGCCGCTGGCCCGCGCCGCGTTCTCGCCCGCCGGCGCGGTGATTTGCGCGCTGGCGCTGGCCTGGCTGCTCGCGCTGGCCGTGCAGCACGGGCCGCAGCTCTGGGCGCATGGCGAGCAGTGGCTGGCCACGCCACGCTACGCGCTGATCGCCGCGCTGCTCTACGCGCCTATCAAGCTGCTGCACGAGCTGGCCCATGGCCTGGCCGTGCGGCGCTGGGGCGGGCAGTCGCACGAGGCCGGCGTGACGCTGATGCTCGGCCTGCCCATGCCCTATGTCGATGCCTCGGCGGCCTCCGCCTTCGTGCGGCGCCGCGAGCGGGTGCTGGTCGGCGCGGCCGGCCTGCTGGCCGAGATGCTGCTGGCCGCCGCGGCGCTGCCACTGTGGCTGTGGCTGGACGACGGCCTGGCGCGCGACGCCGCCTTCGTCACGCTGGTGATCGCCGGCGTCTCCACGCTGCTCTTCAACGCAAACCCGCTGCAGCGCCTGGACGGCTACTTCATCGCCACCGACCTGCTCGACCTGCCCAACCTCGCGCCGCGCAGCCGCGCCTGGTGGCTGGCGCTGCTGCAGCGCCGCCTGCTCGGCCTGCGCGACATCGAGCCCATGGCCGTGGCGCGCGGCGAGACGCGCTGGCTGGCGGTTTACGCGCCGCTGTCTTGGCTCTACGGGCTGGGCCTGGCGGCGCTGGCGCTGGTGTGGCTGGGTCAGCTGTCGCTGGCGCTGGGCCTCGCCGGCGCCGCGCTGTTTGGCTGGCAACTGCTCCTGCGGCCCGCCGTGCGGCTGCTGAAACAACTGCGCCAGGCTGCGCTGGCAAGCGCCGGCACGGCGCGACGCTGGCGCTTCATCGCTCTGGGCGGCATCGCGCTGCTGGTGCTGGCGCTCGGGTTGCCTGTGCCACAAGGCGTTCTCGTGCAGGGCGTCATCTGGCCGGCAGACCGGGCACAGCTGCGCGCAGACGAAGACGGCTTCGTGCACGCCATGCATGTGGCGGACGGTGCTGTGGTCGAAGCGGGCGAGCTGATCCTGGAGCTGGTTAATCCAGCCCTCTCCGCACAGTTGGAACGGCAGCAGGCCCGGGTCGACGCGCTTGAAACCGAGCTGTTCAACGCCTTGCCCGGCGAAGGGGCCGGCAAGGGCAATGCGAGCGCCGAGCTGGACGCCGCACAGGCCGAACTCGCGCGCCTGACCGAGCGCGTCGCCGCGCTGGACGTGCGCGCGGGCAGCGCCGGCCGCGTCGCGCTGCCGAATGCGGGGGACCTGGCCGGGCAGTTCGCCAAACGGGGCCGGCTGTTCGGGCAGATCCTCGGCAATGAGCCCGGCTTGGCACGCCTGGCGCTGCCGGAGGCCGAGGCTCAGACGCTGCGGCAGGCGCAGGCTGCGGTCAGCGTGCGGCTGGCCAGCGACCGCAGCCTCGCCATGCCGGGCACGCTGTTGCGCAACAGCCTGGCAGCCACGCTGCAACTGCCCAGCGCCGCCCTCAGCGCGCGCCATGGCGGCAGCATCCCGACCGACCCCAAGGAAGGCGACGACCTCAAGCCGCTGCAACCCGTCGTGCTGCTGGACGTGCAGCTCGACAGCCGCGCGGACGTGGGCGGCGTGGCCCGCATCGGCGAACGCGCCTGGGTGCGCTTCGACGCCGGCCTGGCGCCACTCGCGCTGCAATGGGCGCGCGGGCTGCAGCGCCTGGTGCTGACGCGCTTCAACCCGCAGTTCTGAGCATGGCGATCACGCTGGCTCATCTGCTGCCCGTGCCCGGGCCGGTGTGGGGCGACTGCCCCATGCGTGCTGCCGACGACCGCGCACCACCGGCACGGCGCCTGGCCTGGCGCAGCCCCGCCGCAGCCTGCCGCCGGGTGGCGAACCAGGCACTGCAAGCGACTGGCGGGCCGCTGACTGGCGATCTCGCCGAGGCGCTGCTCGCCACACGAATGCGCCTGCGCCGCGAAGGCCTTGCCACTGGCGCCGTGGCCGCCGCACTCGGCCTCGTCGCCCGTGTCGCGGCTGACACGCTCGGCCTGCAGGCGCGGCCCACCCAGTTGTTCGCCGCCGCCGCGTTGCTGGACAACCGCATGGCCGAGATGGCCACCGGCGAGGGCAAGACGCTCGCCATCGGCCTTGCCGCCGCCGTCGCGGCGCTGGCCGGCATGCCGGTGCATGCCATCACCGCCAACGACTACCTCGCCGCCCGCGACGCCGCACGCCTGACGCCACTGTTCAGCGCACTCGGCCTGCGTGCCGCCGCGCTGGCCGGCGTCAGCGGCGACGACGCACGGCGAGCAATCTATGGCCACGACATCGTCTACTGCACCGCCAAGGACCTCGCCTTCGACTTCCTGCGCGACCGCCTGGCGGGCAGCCGCAAGGACGGCGCAGCACCGCTGCTGCGCGGCCTGTGCATGGCCTTGCTGGACGAGGCCGACAGCATCCTGCTCGACGAGGCCGAGGTGCCCCTCATCCTGTCGCGCGCCGCGCCGCATGCCGCGCGCCGGGCCTTTCTCTGGCAGGCGCTGTCCCTTGCACGAGGCCTGACCGTGGATGCGGACTTCTCGCTGCACCCGGCCGACCGCCAGGCCCGGCTGACCACCGCCGGCGAGGAGCGGCTGGCAAGCCTCGCAGCCGGCCTGGGCGGCCCCTGGCTGCGCCCGCGCTACCGCCGCGAGGCCGTGCTGACGGCGCTGGCCGCCCTGCACGTCTACCGGCGCGACGAGCATTACGTGGTGAAGGACGGCGCCGTCGAGCTGCTGGACGAGATCACCGGCCGCATCTCCGTCGGCCGCGTCTGGTCGCGCGGGCTGCACACCGTGGTGGCGCTGAAGGAAGGCCTGCACCCGCCGGCCGAGACCGAGACCGTCGCACAGACCACCTTCCAGCGTTTTTTCCAGCGCTACTGGCGCCTGGCCGGCATCAGCGGCACGCTGAAGGAGGCAAGGGCCGAATTGCGCGAGGTCTACGGCGCCAGCGTCGTCCACGTGCCGCTGCACCGGCCTAGCCGCCGCAAGGACGGCCCGGCGCGCGGCTTTGCGAGCGTGGGCGCGATGTTCAACGCCGTCGCCACGCGCGCCGCGGAGTTGAGCGCTGCCGGGCGGCCGGTGCTGATCGGCACGGACAGCGTCACGGCCTCGCAGGCCCTCGCCGCCCGGCTGGCCGCAGCCGGCATCAACGCCGCCGTGCTGAATGCGCTGCACGATGCGCAGGAGGCCGCCATCGTCGCTGCCGCCGGGCGGGCCGGCCAGGTGACCGTCGCCACGCGCATGGCCGGGCGCGGCACCGACATCGAGCTGGACGACGCCGCCCGCGCCGCCGGCGGCCTGCACGTCATTTCATGCCAGAACAACCTGTCGCGCCGGCTCGACCGCCAGCTGGCCGGCCGCGCAGGCCGCCACGGCGACCCGGGCAGCACAGAACGCTGCTTCGCGAGAAATCCTTCCACTCCAGAAAAGCCCGAAAACGCCGATATTGAGCGGATATGGATACCACCCAACGCCGTCGCCGGCTGGCTGCGGAGCGCCACCCTGCTCCGGGCCTGGACCCAATGGCGAGAAGAACACCGGCGCGCCGTGATGCGCCGCCGCCTGCTGGAACAGGACCTGCACTGGGAGCGCCGGCTCTCGTTCGCCGGGCAAGACGCCTAGCGGCTTTTGCCGGCGCCGTGGCGCTGCTGAGCGGTGCGCCACCTGCCCTGGCGGCCCCTGCCGCTGCGGCGAACAAGCCGATGGGCTGCCTGATCGAGCCCGACCAGGTCGCCGAGGTCGGTTCGCAGGTCATCGGCCTCGTCGAGCGTCTGCATGTCGACCGCGGCGCTTCGGTGGCTGCCGGCCAACCGCTGCTGAAGCTGCGCGCCGACGTCGAGCAGGCCAATGTGGGCGCCGCGCAGACACGTGCACGCATCGACGCCGACATCATGGCCGCCGCGGCCAGCCACGACCTGTCGCTGCAGAAGGTCAAGCGCGCCGAGGCGCTAGTGGCCCAGGGCTTCGTGTCCGACCAGGCCGTCGAGCAGGCGCGCGGCGAAGCCGAGGTGGCCAACCAGAAGCTGCGCCAGGTGCGCGGCCAGCAGCGCATCTTCGAGCAGGAGCAGCGCGTGGCCGACGCCCAGCTGCAGCTGCGCACCGTGCGCAGCCCCTTCGCCGGCGTCGTCGTCGAGCGCTACGTCAACATGGGCGAGCGCGTGGAGGACCGGCCGCTGATGCGCATCGCCGTCATCGACCCGCTGCGCGTGGAGCTGATGGTGCCCACCTCTCGCTACGGCCAGATCGCCGCGGGTGACAAGGTCACCATTCGCCCCGAGTTGCCCGGCGCCGAGCCGGTCGTCGCCACCGTCAGCCACATCGACCAGGTGCTCGACGCCGCCAGCAACAGCTTTCGCGTGCGCCTTAAGCTGCCCAACCCTCAGCACCGCCTGCCGGCCGGCCTGCGCTGCAAGGCCGACCTTGCCGCCGCGCCCGAGACACCCGCGCCGGCAGCGGCCCGCAAGGCCGCCACCACGATAGACGCCCGCAAGCCGAGCGGGACCAAGGCCGCGACGTTGTGAACCCCTTCCGGCGCGCGGCCGACCCCGCCCGCACCTCGGCCGCCACTGCTTCCAACTGGCGGCTGCTGACCGAGGTAATGGAGCCGCGCATCCTGCATTCGGCCGACCTGGCGCCGCTGCTGTGGAGCGGCGACGCGGCCCTGCACGCCTCGACCACGACGGCGCCCGCGAGCGCGGCCGTCACGCGCACCGAGATCGTCTTCGTCGACGCCGGCCTGACGGACGCCCAGTCCCTGATCGCCGACCTGCAGGCCCAGCGCGACGCCGGCCGGCCCATCGAGATCATCACCATCGCCGCCAGTGACGACGGCCTGGCGCTGATCGGCGAGACGCTGGCCGCGCGCCACGAGGTCAGCGCCGTCCACGTGCTGGCCCACGGCAGCGACGGTCAGCTGCAGCTCGGCAGCAGCCGCCTCGACGGCGCCACGCTGATGCAGCAGGCTGGCACCATCGCCGGCTGGAGCCAGGCGCTGACCGACGACGCCGACCTGCTGCTGTATGGCTGCGACCTCGCGCAGACCGCGGCCGGCCAGCGGCTCGTGCAGGGCCTTGCCGCACTGACCGGCGCCGACGTGGCCGCCAGCACCGACCTCACGGGCGCGGCGACCGCCGGCGGCGACTGGGTGCTCGAATACACCACCGGCGGCATCGAGGCCGCCGTTGCACCGACGCTGTTTGCGCAGGCCCAGTGGGGCGGCGTGCTTGCCACCTACACCGTGACCAGCACGGCCGATTTCGCCGGCGCGGCCAACGTGTCCGGCACGCTGCGCTGGGCCATCAGCCAGGCCAATGCCCACGCCGGCACCGACACCATCGTCTTCGCCATCGACGGCCGCATCGACCTGGCCGCAGGCAACGGCGACGACAACAACAACGGCGGCGACTTCGACATCACCGGCAGCCTTCGCATCGTCGGCAACGGCAGCACGCGCACCGTCATCAACGGCGCCGGGCTGGACCGCGTGTTCGACGTGCGCGCCGGCACGGTCAGCCTGTCGGGCCTGACCGTGCAGGGCGGCGCCAGCAACAGCGGCGCAGGCATCCGCGTGACCGCCAATGCCGACCTGTCGCTCAGCGACGCAGTCGTCCAGGGCAACGTCGGCAAGGGCGCCAGCAGCGGCGGTGGCATCTACAACGCCGGCACGCTGACGTTGTTGCGCACGCTGGTTCAGAACAACGGCGACACCACCTCTGGCGATGTCGACGGCGCGGGCATCTATGTCGCCAAGGACGCGGCCTTGGCCATGCGTGATTCGGAAATCCGCGGCAACGTCGCCGCCAAGGACAAGGACGGCGGCGGCCTCTACGTCGATGACGACGCGACCGCCGTGCTGCAGAACGTCACGCTCGCAGAGAACCAGGCCAAGCGCGGCGGCGGCTTGTGGAGCAAGGGCGATGCCGAGCTGACCAACGTCACGGTCAGCAGCAATGTCGCCACGTCGGAAGGCGGCGGCCTGTGGATGGATGGCGGCAGCATGAGCCTGGACCACGTCAGCGTTGTCGGCAACAGCGGCAACAACGGCGGCGGCGTCTTCCAGCACGACAACTCGCACACGGTGACCGTGGCGAACTCGCTGTTTGCAGGCAACAGCGGCGCCAACAGCAACCGCACCTTCAACTCGGCCGGCTACAACATCAGCGACGACAGTTCCGATGGCTTCGACGCAGCGACAGACCGCAGCAACGTCGCCTTCAGTACCCTGGCGCTTGCCGCGCTGTCGGACAACGGCGGCTTTGGCCGCACGCACGCGATTGGCTCGGGCAGCGCGGCGCGCAATGCTGCCAACACCGTGACCGCGCTCAACGCCGACCAGCGCGGCACGGCCTACGTCGGCCGCGCCGACATCGGCGCCTACGAATACAGCACCGCCGGCCAGGCGCCGACCATCAGCGCCATCGCCGACCAGACGCTGGCCGAGGACACCGCCTCCGGCGCCATTGCCTTCACCGTGGCCGATGCCCAGACCGCCGCGGGCAGCCTGGTCGTGACGGCGACCTCCAGCAACGCCGCGCTGCTGCCAACGGCGAGCCTTGTGCTCGGCGGCAGCGGCGGTGCGCGCAATATCAGCTTCACGCCGGCGGCCAATGCCAGCGGCACGACGACCATCACCGTCACCGTGTCGGACGGCCAGTTCAGCACCAGCACCAGCTTCGTGCTGACGGTGCAAGCGGTGAACGACGCGCCGCTGGTGAGCCTGCCCGCAGCGCAGGCCGTCAACGAAGACGGCGTGCTGAGCTTCAGCGGTATTGCCGCGCCTGGCATCAGCGATGTCGACGCCGGCGGCAGCGGCTGGATGCAGATGAGCCTGTCGGTCGCCCACGGCCGGCTGACGCTGACGCAGACCGCCGGCCTGTCCTTTGTCGTCGGCACGGGCAGCAACAACGCCAGCCTGGTGTTCGGCGGCAGCCAGAGCGCCATCAATGCGGCGCTGGCCAGCCTTCAGTACCGGCCGGACAGCAACTACAACGGCGCGGACCAGCTCGACCTGTCGGTCAGCGATTTCGGCAACACCGGCAGCGGCGGCGCCCGCACCGCCACCGGCAGCGTGGCCATCACCGTCAACGCGGTCAACGACGCGCCGACGCTGAGCCTGCCCGGCGCTCAGTCCACGCCACTGCTGACGCCGCTGCCGTTCGCCGATTCGGGCGGCAACGCCATCCGCCTGGCCGACATCGACAGCGGCGCCACCTCGCTGCGGCTGACGCTGACCACCGCAAACCTGGCCGGTGGCGGCACGCTCAGCTTCGGCAGCCTTGCCGGCCTGACGCTGGTGAGCGGCAGCGGCACGCTCGACAGCACGGTGGTGCTGCTCGGCAGCGCCGCCGACCTGAATGCCGCGCTGCAGACGCTGAGCTTCAGCGCCGGCTCGGCCAGCCTGTCGCGGCTGGACGTGAGCGTCGACGACCTCGGCGGCACCGGCCTGGGCGGCGCCCGCCAGGCCAGCGGCAGCATCAACATCGCCATCGGCGCCGATGCCCTGCCGGTGCTCACCCTGGGCACGCCGGCCGCCACCTTCACCGAGGGCAGCGCGCCGCTCGCGCTGGCCCCCGGCCTGACGCTCAGTGATGCCGACAACGCCACGCTGGCCGGGGCCCAGTGGCGCATCAGCAGCGGCTACGCGGGCGTGCAGGACGAACTGCGCTTCACCAACGACGGCCTGACCATGGGCAACATCGTTGCCACCTACAGCGCCGGCAGCCTGAACCTCAGCTCGGCCGGCCAGACGGCCACGCTCGCGCAGTGGCAGGCGGCGCTCCGCTCGGTCAGCTACGCCAATGCGAGTGACGCGCCGACCACGGCCGCGCGGGGCTTCACGCTCAGCGTCAACGACGGCATTGCCGACAGCGCGGCGCGCCAGTGGACGCTCGGCGTCACCGCCGTCAACGACGCGCCGACGCTGGGCGGCATCAGCGACTTCGATGCCATCGCCGAGGACCTGACCGGGCACGCCGGCATGCTGGTGTCGGCCCTGCTCGCCGGCCATGTCGGCGACGCGGACGACGCGGCCCTGGCCGGCGTCGCCGTCATCGGTGTGGACGATGCCCACGGCAGCTGGCAGTACACGCAAGACGGTGGCATCACCTGGCAGGCCATTGGCCCGGTGAGCGATGCCGCGTCCCGACTGCTGGCAGCCGATGCAGGCACGGCCGTGCGCTTCGTGCCCGCCGCCGACTGGAACGGCAGCCTCGTCAACGGCCTGCGCCTGCGCGCCTGGGACCAGACCAGCGGCAGCGCCGGCGCCCTGGCCGACACGCGCGGCAACGGCGGCAGCAGCGCCTTCAGCAGCGCCAGCTTCGGCAGCAGCCTGACGGTCACGCCGGTCAACGACGCGCCGCAGCCGGCGGCCGCGATTGCCGACCAATCCGCCATCCAGCACGCCGCATTCGCCTTCACGCTGCCGGCGGACCGCTTCAGCGACATCGACACCGGCGACACGCTGACGTACAGCGCCGCGCTGGCCGGCGGCGCGGCATTGCCGGCCTGGCTGCATTTCGACGCCGCGAGCCGCAGCTTCACCGGCACGCCAGGCGAAGTGGACGTGGCCACGCTGGCCATTCGAGTCACGGCCACCGACACCAGCGGGGCCAGCGCAACGAGCGACTTCCAGCTGACCGTGATCGACCTGAACGATGAGCCTGTGCTGGTTGGCAGCGTGGCCGACCAGACCGCGACGGAAGACCTGCCCTTCGTGTTCGCGCTGCCGGCGGGGCTGTTCACCGACATCAACGTCGGCGACACGCTCTCCTACAGCGTCACGCTCGCCTCGGGCGCGCCGCTGCCTGCCTGGCTGGCCTTCGACGCCGCGACGCAGACGCTCAGCGGCAAGCCGGGCAACGGCGACGTCGGACAGCTCAGCCTGCGCCTGACCGCCACCGACCACGACGGCGCCGACGCGCACGTCGACTTCGCGCTGAACGTTGCCAACACCAACGACGCGCCCCAGCTCACCGCAGCGCTGGCCGCGCAGTCGGCGACCCAGGGGAGCAGCTTTGTCTTCACGCTGCCGGCCGGGTTGTTCAACGACATCGATGCGGGCGACACGCTGGCCCTCACCGCCCGCCGCGGCTCCGGCGCGGCCCTGCCGGCGTGGCTGCACTTTGACGCTGCCACCGCGACCTTCAGCGGCACGCCGGCCAACGGCGATGTCGGCGCCCTCACCGTCAACGTGACGGCCACCGACGGCAGCGGCGCGACGGCCACCGGTAGCTTCGCGCTCACCGTGGCGAACGTGAACGACGCGCCTGTCGCCGGCGTCATCGCCGCGCAGACGGCGACCGAGGATCAAAGCTTCAGCTTCACGCTGCCCGCCGGGGCGTTCAGCGATATCGACGCGGGCGACACGCTGGCTCTCACGGCCCGCCTCGGCTCGGGCGCCATGCTGCCTGCGTGGCTCCACTTCGACGCCAGCACCGCGACCTTCAGCGGCACGCCGGCGAACGGCGATGTCGGCGCCTTCACCGTCAACGTGACCGCCGCCGATGCCAGTGGCGCAACGGCCACCGGCAGCTTCACGCTCACCGTGGCGAACGTGAACGACGCGCCCGTCGCCGGCGTCATTGCCGCGCAGACGGCGACCGAGGACCAGGGCTTCAGCTTCACGCTGCCCGCCGGGCTGTTCAACGACATCGACGCCGGCGACACGCTGGGCCTGGCCGCCCGGCTCGACTCGGGTGCCCCGCTGCCGGCCTGGCTGCATTTCGACGCCGCCAGCGGCAGCTTCACCGGCACGCCGACCAACGCCGACGTGGGCTCGCTGCGCGTGACCGTCACGGCGACCGATGCCGCCGGCGCCAGCGTGGGCAGCAGCTTCACTCTCACGGTGGCCAACGTCAACGACGCTCCCGTGCTGGCCGGCCCGATCGCCACGCAGGCCGCCACACAGGGGCAGGGCTTCGTCTTCAAGCTGCCGGCGGGGCTGTTCACCGACGTGGATGCCGGCGACACGCTGGCCATCACCGCCAGCCTCGCCTCCGGTGCGGCGCTGCCGGCCTGGCTGCACTTTGACACGGCGACGCAGACCTTCAGCGGCACGCCGGCCAATGCCGACGTCGGCAGCCTCGCGCTCCAGGTGAGCGCCACCGACGCCAGCGGCGCGACCGCCCGTGGCAGCTTCACGCTCACGGTGGCCAACATCAACGAGGCGCCGGTGCTGGCGGGCGCCATCGCCCCGCAGACCGCGACCGAGGATCAGGCCTTCAGCTTCACGCTGCCCGCCGGCCTCTTCACCGACGTGGATGCCGGCGACACGCTCACGCTGAGCGCCCGCCTCGGCTCAGGTGCGGCGCTGCCGGCGTGGCTGCATTTCGACGCCACGACTCGCACCTTCAGCGGCACCGCCGCGAACGCTGACGTCGGCGCGTTGGAACTGGAAGTCACGGCCACCGACGCCGGCGGCGCAACGGCCGCCGCCCACTTCACGCTCGCCGTGGCGAACGTCAACGACGCGCCGACGCTGGCGCAACCCATGCCTGCGCAATCCGCGCTCGCCGGCAGCAGCGTGCAGTGGACGATGCCGCCGGCAACGTTCGCCGACGCCGATGCCGGCGACGCGCTGACCTATGCGGCGACCCTGGCGGACGGCTCCGCCTTGCCGGCCTGGCTGAGCTTCGATGCCGAACACCGGGTGTTCACGGCCCAGCCGGCACTGGCGGATGCCGGCGAGTTGCTCGTGCGTGTGACTGCGAGCGACGCCGCAGGCGCCAGCGCCCAGATGATCTTCGCCTTCGTCGTCGTCGAGCCGGCGCCGGTGGCGGAGCCAACGCCGCCGCCGGTCGCGGTCGCACCCATCGACGTCCCCGCGCCCCAGCCGCCTGCGGCACCGGTGGCCGAAGAAACAAAGATCGCCGCCGAAGCACCGGCGCCGTCGGCCGCAGCACCGGTCGTGCCGGTAGCCAGCGAGCCACCGGCTGCGGGCCATGACACCCGCCTGCTGATCGACACCGCCCTGGCCCCGGCCGACGCGCGCCGTGCTGCCACGTCGAGCGATGCGCCCACGTCGGCTGCGCGCCTGGCCAGCCGCTCCGACGCGGTGCTGGCCGCGGCCCTGCTGCCGCAGTACGGCGACCTGACCGCCACCTCGCTGTCGCAACTGCTGCGCAGCGATGACCTGCTGCGCCGCCTCGACGAACTGCAACGCCAGATGGCCGAGCCTGGCGCCGAACACCGCCAGGTGATGGCCTCCAGCATTGCCATTACCAGCGGCCTGTCCATCGGCTATGTCGTGTGGCTGGTGCGTGGCGGCGTGCTTGTCAGTTCCATGCTGTCGGCGCTGCCGGCCTGGCAGATGATCGACCCGCTGCCGGTGCTGGCCGCCGCCAGCGCCGCCAAGCGCCGCCGCGGTGACCGCGCCGCGCGCGAGGCTGACCCCGATGTCGAGCGTCTGTTCGACGACCGCCGCAGCCGCACTCCGGAGCCCACTGAATGAGACTGTCCGCCTTGACGCGCTGGATGTCGTCGCGCGTGCACCTGGCGCTTGGCCTTGCCGCACTGGCCGTCGGCGTCAGCCTGGCCGCCAGCTATCTCGGCCTCGTGCCGGACGCTGAGCAACTGACGCGCCAGCACCGCGCCGCACTCGCCGAGACCGTGGCCATCACGGTCTCCAGCGTCATTGATGAAACCCAGCCCGAGGCCTTGCAAGCGACATTGGCCTTCCTGCGCGAGCGCAACCCCGATGTGAAATCCATCGGCGTGCGCGACCAGGCGGGCGAGCTGCTGATCGACCTCGCCGGCCATGGCGAGCACTGGCGGGCCCCGGCCGCCGGCGCCTCGACGGACGCCGCGCTCGTCGTGCCGGTCTGGCAGGCGGGCCAGCCCTGGGGCCAGGTCGAGCTGCGCTTCGAGCCGCTGCGTGCCGATGGCTGGCGCAGCCTGCTGCAGGACCCTAGCCTGCGGCTGTCGGCCTTCACATTCAGCGTCTGCGTGCTGCTGTTCTGGGGCTATCTGCGCCGCATGCTGCGCGAGCTGGACCCGTCGCGCGCCGTGCCGCAGCGCGTGCGCACCGCCTACGACACGCTGACCGAGGGCCTGATCGTCATGGACCGCGCGGGCGCCATCGTGCTGGCCAACACGTCGACCAGCCAGATGCTCGGCGTCCCCGAGCGCAAGCTGGTGGGCCGCTCGCCGTCGGAGTTTGCGTGGAGCCACCAGGACGCCGGTGCCGTCGCGGCCGAGACGCTGCCGTGGCAGGAGGCCCTGGCAAGCCAGAGCGCCAGGCGCGACGTGCATCTGAACGTCACGCGCGAGACGGACGGCGTGCGCTTCTCGCTGCGCGCCAACTGTTCGCCCATCCTGGATGAACAAGGCGGCCTGCAGGCGGTGGTCATCAGCTTCCAGGACGTGACGGAGCTGGAGCAGCGCGGCCAGGCGCTGCGCGTGGCCAAGGAGCAGGCCGATGCGGCCAACGAAGCCAAGAGCCAGTTCCTGGCCAACATGAGCCACGAGATCCGCACGCCGATGAACGCCATTCTCGGCTTCACCGAGGTGCTGCGCCGCGGCGGCCTGCGCCAGTCCGACGAGGCGGCCCGGCACCTGGACATCATCCATTCCAGCGGCCGCCACCTGCTCAATCTCATCAACGACATCCTCGACCTGTCCAAGGTGGAGGCCGGCCGCCTCGAGGCCGAGCGCCTGCCCATCGCGCCGCATCAGGTGGCACACGAGGTGGTGCACACGTTGTCGGAACGCGCGCAGGAGAAGGGGCTGACGCTCGAACTGCAGTTCCCCGAGCCCCTGCCGGCGCGCATCGAGGGCGACGCCGTGCGGCTGCGCCAGATCCTTACCAACCTGGTCGGCAACGCGATCAAGTTCACCGAGCGCGGCGGCGTGCGCGTACGGCTGTATCTCGACACGGCAGGCCCCGCGACGCGCTATTGCATCGCCGTGCAGGACAGCGGCATCGGCATCCCGGGAGACAAGCTCGACGCCGTCTTCGAGCCCTTCGTGCAGGCCGAGTCGACGACGACACGCCGCTTCGGCGGCACGGGCCTGGGGCTGACCATCAGCCGCGGCTTCGCGCGGGCCATGGGCGGTGACATCGTTGCCAGCAGCATCCATGGTTCCGGCACGACCTTCACGCTCTCGCTAGCCGCCGGCCCGCTGGCCGCCACGACGCTGCTGGAGCCGGCGGTGCTGCGCGTCAGCGACATCGCCACGGCACGCCGCTTGCCGGAGGAACGCTGGCACTTTGCAGCGGGGCATGTGCTCGTCGTCGACGACGGCGCCGAGAACCGCCAGCTGGTGCGCGTGCTGCTTGAAGGCGCGGGTCTGCGGGTCAGCGAGGCAGATACTGGCAAGATGGCCCTGGACCTGATGGAGACCGCGTCTTACGACCTGGTGCTGATGGACATGCAAATGCCTGTGATGGACGGTCAGACGGCGACGCGGCTGCTGCGCGCTCGTGACGTGACGCTGCCCATCATTGCGCTGACCGCCAACGCGATGAAGGGCTTCGAGCGGGAACTCGACGAAGCCGGCTTCAGCGGCCACCTGACCAAGCCCATCGACGTGGACACCCTGATGCGCGAACTGGCCATGCGGCTGGGCGGCGAGGTCGTCCCCGCGGATGCCGACGATGCGCAGGCGACGCTGTCACCCGCCAGGGTCGCCGATGGCGAGGCGATCGTCTCCCGCCTCATCGGCCACCCCAAGCTGGGCCGCATCATTGCCCGCTTCGTCACGCAGTTCACGCTCAAGCTCGCCGAGATGGAAGCCGCTCTCGAAGCCGCCGACATGGCGGCGCTGGAAGCGCTGGCCCACTGGCTCAAGGGTGCCGGCGGCAGCATGGGTTATGACGACCTGTTCGAGCCGGCCTGCGCGCTGGAAGAAGCCGCTGCGCGTGGCGACAGCCACGGCGCACGCACGACGATGGCGCTGCTGCGCAGCCTTGAAAGACGCATCCTCCGCGGTACGCCCGCCACCGACACCACAGGGGCCATCTGATGACGCCCCGCAGCCCCACCACCATGCCGTCAGTTGCAGCCGCACCCGCCGACAAGTCCGCCATGCAGGCACCGAACCGCCCCGACTACGCCCCGCTCCTCGAGGCCAAGGTCATGATGGTCGACGACGAGGCCCTGATGACGGACCTCATCCAGACCTACCTCGAAGACGAGGGCTATGCCAACTTCGTTGCCACCAACGACCCGCGCGAGGCGCTGGCCCTGTTGCGGCAGGAGGAGCCGGGGCTGGTGTTGCTCGACCTGATGATGCCGCAGATGTCCGGCTTCGAGGTGCTGGAGGCGATCCGCGCCGACCCCGAGCTGCGCTACACGCCCGTCATCGTGCTGACCGCCTCGACCGGCGCGGACGCCAAGCTGCGCGCCCTGCAGCTGGGCGCGACCGATTTCCTCGCCAAGCCGGTGGACGCGAGCGAGCTGGTCCTGCGGGTGCGCAACACCCTTGCCTATCACCAGTACCACGTCCAGCGCATCAACTTCGACGCACTCACGGGCCTGCCCCAGCAGCGCCAGTTCGACCGCCACACCGACGCGCTGCTGCAGCAACGCGAGGCGGTGGGCGGATCGGTGGCGCTGTTCAGCATCCAGATCCCGGAATACAAGCAGCTGCGGGAAACGGTGGACCAAGCCACGGCGGACCGGCTCTGCCAGGCGCTTGCGCACCGGCTGGAGCGCTTCGCCAATGAGCACAACCCACCGCCGCACAACGGCAAGGCGGTTCGGCCGGCAGCATGGGTCGGCCGGCTGAGCGCCGACCACTTTGGATTGCTGCTGGAAGGCCAGCCCAGTGCGGCGGCCATCGAGGTGCTGGCCAAGCGGCTCGTCGCGCTGCTGGCCGAGCCGGTCGAGCTGGGTGCGCACGACATCGTGGCCACGCCATGGATAGGCATTGCCGTTTCACCGGAAGACGGCACCTCGGCCGAGGCGATGCGCAAAGGCGCCGAGCTGGCGTCCACCCATGCCCGCGCCCAGGCGCTGACGCACATCCAGTTCGCATCCCTGGAGCTCAACGCGGTTTCCTATGAGCGCTTGAAGCTGGGCTCCCAGTTGCGCGGCGCCATACAGCGCGGCGAACTGCTGCTGCACTACCAGCCCAAGGTGGCCTTCCCCACCGGCCAGATCGTTGCAGCGGAAGCGCTGGTGCGCTGGCAGCACCCCGATCTCGGCCTGCTGCAACCCGGGCATTTCATCGCCCTGGCCGAGGAGATGGGCCTGATCTCGGCACTCGGGGAGTGGGTGATCAAGCAGGCTTGCCGCGACGCCGCGTGCTGGACCGAGGCCGGTTTCGGCCAGCTCAAGCTGGCACTGAATGTGGCCAAACCCCAGTTCATCTCCGGCGATCTCTGCGGCGTCCTGCGCAGAGCGATGGCGGACGCCGGCATAGCGGCGCATCGCATCGTCATCGAGCTCACGGAGAGCATGCTGATGGACAACGTCATGAACGGCATCTCGCTGATGAACGAGATGAAGTCGCTCGGCGTCACGCTGTCCATCGATGACTTCGGCACGGGCTATTCGTCGCTGAGCTACCTGAAACGCTTCCCGCTCGACGAACTGAAGATCGACCGTTCCTTCGTCATGGACCTGCCCGGCCAGGCTGCCGACCTGGCGATTGCGCGCACCGTCGTCGAACTGGGCCACAGCCTGGGCATGACCGTGACGGCGGAAGGTGTGGAAACGCAGGCCCAGCGCGACTGTCTGGCCGGACTGGGCTGCGACATGTACCAGGGCTTCATCTTCAGCAAGCCGGTTCGGACCGACGAACTGCTGAAGCTGCTGAGAACGCAGTCCTGAGCATCCCGGCTTGAGGTGGCAGGCGGCGCGCAGAGGCGTGTCCGCGCGGTTTGATCCAGCTAAAGGTTTAGTAAACTGATCGCGCTGGACCGATACCACAACATGATCCCGTCCGTCGCGCAGCTTGGTGCGCGTTTCAGGGCGAGGTGCCTTGCCAAAAGAGAACTTGATGCCTGGGAAGAAGATCACCGTCCGCGAGATCGCCCTCGCTTCGGGTGTGTCCATCGGGACCGTGTCCCGGGCATTGAAGGGCCAACCGGGGCTTTCGGACGACACGCGTTCCCAGATCCTGAAGGTTGCGACCAACCTTCGCTACGACGCCAACCGCCTGCGCAAGAGCAAGCCGAAACGCATCCTTTTCGTCTACCCACGCGTCATCGGTGCCGTTGCGGCGAACCAGTTCTACTCGATGGTCCTGCACGGCGTCGAATCCGCCTGCCGCGAAGAAGATGTGTCCTTGAGCCTGCTGTCGGTGGCTACCGGCGATGACATCGCGCGGCAGGTGCACCGCGACAACGCCGACGCTCTGCTGGCCATGGGCCACTTCGATGCGGACCTGATGAATGCCCTGCGGGCCTGCGATCTGCCCATGGTGCTTGCACTGAACTCGCATCCCGCCTACCACTGCATCAACGACGACAACCTTCGGGGGGCCTATCTCGCAACCCAGCATCTTGTGGCAAGCGGCGCGCGCCGTCCTGCGTTGATCGTCGGGCCACTGGCGCACACCGCCATGGCGCAACGGGCCAGGGGCTTCAGGTCGGCGCTGTTCGAGGCTGGCCTGCTGGCGAATCCCAACCTTGAGGTGGAACTGGACGTCAGCCTCGAGTACGGCGAGGCCGGTCGGCGAGCGATGCGCCAGTTGCTGGCCCTGCCGCAGCCGCCTGACGCCGTGTTTGCGTACAACGATGACACGGCTCTCAATGCCATTGCGGCCTGTACCGAGGCGGGCCTGCTTGTGCCGCAGGACATTCGATTCATTGGATACGACGACATTGCCCTGGCGTGTCGCAGCAGTCCGTCGCTGTCCACCGTCCGGGTGGACAAGGAAGCCATAGGCCGGGAGGCCGCAATGGCGCTGATTCAAGGCAAGGTGGTTCCAGGTGAGACTGTGTTGCCGGTAGAACTGGTGGTCAGGGAAAGTTCCGCCAGTCCCGACTCGCCGCCCGCTCGCAAGCGTTCACGCAGCAGCCGAAGTGCGCTTGCGTAGTTCGCTGGCCACCTTTCTGGTGCCACGATTTTCTGCCGCGCCCGTTTACATTGCTGAACTAAACGTTTAGTCTTTGGAAATTAGTTTAGGCGTCGGCGTTCGCATGCCGCCGACGCAAGCAGCGCGGGAGGCTCCTTGGCATCGGTTTTCTACCGGCGGGCTTGTCGATGATCGACAGTCCGTTCATCGGCGCTCGCCATTTGTCCAAGACCACCACGCTGACGCAATCCAAGGTCGGCGCCCTGGCGCTTGTCGGCAGCGAACTTGGCGTGGACAGCATTCGGGTCGTGAGCACCACCGCGCAGGGTGAGGTCCTTGGCTCGGTCGTCGAACTGCTGCACGACCGTACGCCGGAAATTGCGCTGCACCAGTTGGGACAGCTCATCACCGCCGAGGCGGCCCGGCTGACCGCGGAAGGCTGGCAGGTGGCAGGCGTCGGGGTCGGGCTGCCCGGCACGGTCGATGTCAGCAAGGGCGTCATCGATGCAGCCCCGAATCTCGGGTGGCGGGACGTTTGCGTGAAAGAGCCGCTGCTGCGCCAGCTGCGGAAAGCGGGCTTGCAACATGTGCCCATCCATTGCCTGAACGAGGCGGACCTGGCCGCGATTGGGGAAAGTGAATTCGGCAACGAAAGCAGTGGCGACGGCCTGCTGGTCTACGTGAGTTGCAACGCCGGAGTCGGCGCCGGGATCGTGTTGAACGGCGCGCTGTTCGCCGGATCAACCGGCGCGGGCGGCGAGATCGGGCACACCATCATGCGTCCCGACGGGGTGCCTTGCTCCTGCGGCCGCAGGGGCTGCGCGGAGGCCTACATCGGATTGCGCGCCGTGGCGGCCGCAGCCGGCGTGCCGCGAGACCCCGACATGACGATGGTCAGCCTGCGTGCCGCGCTGGCCAGGCGCAAACCACCACGCCTGCGCAAGGCCTTCGGGCAAGCCGGCGACGCCCTGGGCGTGCTGCTGCAGAACGTCTGGTCCACCTTCAAGCCGACGGCCATCGTATTGGGCGGCGAGGTCGTGGCCCTCGGCGGCAGCGCTTTTCTGGATGCGGCGGTCGGGCGGTTGGAGCGCTTCGGCCAGGATGCCGGCGCCTCGCCGCCGTCCATCCGCGTCGCCAGGTACGGGGAACTTGCCACGGCAGTCGGCGGTGCGGCGTTTGTGCGGCATTCCCTGCTCCGGTCATAGGGCAGATTTACTCTTGCGTTGCGGGTTTACGTGGGTATTTGCATCCATCTGATGCGATGTCGTACAACCACTCAAATCATTGAGCGGCACTCACGGACCCGGCCGGCTACCATGAATTTGCAAGCTGGTCGGTCAGCCAGTGGTGGCAACACCGTTCCCATTGCCGACGAGTTATTGCACACCGGTGCACCAGCAACGCCGCAAAACCCATTTGGCCAAATCCTGATCTCGACAATTCATGAAGAGCACGAGCAGCGTTCTAAGCTTCGCCGCATCCATGGCCATATCGGTTGCATGCGCGGCAAACCCGGGTCAGACTGAACCAACGTCAATAGCCAAAACGGCTCCCTCGAGCCCTATTGCATCTGCCGAATCTGCTCGGGCGCCGGAGGTCCTCGGCATTCTGGAAAGGGTGGCCGACTATCAGATCACCGCCATGGCCGCCGGGCTCAACCCCATCAAGAGCGGCGAGGGCTACCCCAACCCCAAGGGCTGGGTGCAGGCGGCATTGTTCGTTGGCATGACGGAGCTGGCCGATCGCAGTGCCAACCCGCGCTACAAGCAATTGATCATGCAGCGCGGCGTGGCCAACCAATGGAAACTCGCCTCGCGAAAATACTATGCCGATGATCAGGCGATCGGCCAGGCGTATTTATGGGCCACCAAGAACGGCGCAGGCCCAGCAGCCCAGGCCGAGGTGAAGGCAGAACTGGACGCCATACTCGAAAACCCGTCGACGGTCGGTTTCGAATTTGTCGAACACCGCGAGGGGGCCGGGCTTGCCGCCCTGGGTTGCCAATCGCGCTGGTGCTGGTCAGACGCCCTCTTCATGGCGCCCGCCATATGGTTTGAACTGAGCCGGCAAACCGGCGACGCGAAATATGCGGCATTCGCCAAGAAGGAATTCTGGGCCACCACCGACTACCTATTCGACAACAGCGAAAACCTCTACTTCCGCGACTCCAGATTCTTCACCCGCAGGGATGCGGCTGGCCGCAAGGTGTTCTGGAGCCGTGGCGTGGGTTGGGCGTTTGCGGGCCTGGCCAGAATGATCGACCGGCTGCCCGAAGGAGACCCCGACCGCCAGCGAATGGTGGACGTCTTCCAGCGCATGGCCGCCAGGCTCAAGACGCTTCAAAAGGCGGACGGCTATTGGGCCCCGTCGCTGCTCGCGAACGGCGCCGAGACGCCGCCGGAGTCGAGCGGCACCGCGTTCTACACCTATGGGCTCGCCTGGGGCATCCAGCGAGGCATCCTCGACAGGGCGACCTATGAGGCGCCAACCCGCAAGGGATGGGCGGCGCTGCTGCGCGCCGTGCATCCTGACGGCAAGCTCGGCTATGTGCAGCCCGTCAGCGACCGGCCGGACAGCGTGAGCTATGAAGACACCCAGCTCTATGGCGTCGGCGCTTTCCTGCTCGCCGGCACCGCGGTGGCCGATCTCGGCCTTTGACCGGCTTGCTCAGGTTCGGTCATGGTGAAACTCACGATCAACGGCAAGGCCCATGAGCGGGACCTTGCCCCGGAGATGCCCTTGCTATGGGCGCTTCGTGACGAGTTCGGTTTGCCGGGCACGAAGTTCGGTTGCGGGATGGCCCAGTGCGGCGCCTGCACCGTGCATCTCAATGGCGCGCCGATCAGGTCCTGCCTCACCCCCGTCAGCGCCGCCGACGGTGCGCAGGTCACCACCATCGAGGGCATTGCGGCCAGCCCTCAGGGCCAGGCATTGCAGGCGGCCTGGCTGAAGCTGGACGTGATGCAGTGCGGTTATTGCCAGGCCGGCCAGATCATGAGCGCTGCCGCGCTGTTGAAGGCGACGCCCAAGCCGACTGACGCAGAGATCGATGCGGCCATGAACGGCAACTTCTGCCGCTGCGCCACCTATGTGCGCATCCGGGCGGCCATCAAGCTTGCCGCCGGCCTGGACCCGACGGACAGGCGGGGCAGCTGACATGGTTCAGAGCACCCGCCGCTTCTTCCTCGTCTCGACGGCCACGGTGGGAGGCTCCTTCATCGCCGGCTACGGCTGCACGGCGCGCGCGGCCAAGAGCGCCCTCACCCTGCTGAGCCACTACGTGCTGGTCTCCACCGAAGGGCGGGTGACGATACGCGCAAAGAATCCCGAGATCGGCCAGGGAATCAAGACCACGTTGGCCATGGTCATCGCCGAGGAAATGGACGTCGATTGGGATCGCGTCCGTGTGGAGATGGCGCCTGTCGACGAGAGGCAATACGGGCCGCAAACGGCGGGAGGCTCCACCAGCATTCCGACCAATTACGACCTCATGCGCCGAGCCGGTGCCACCGTCCGGGCGATGTTCGTCCAGGCGGCGTCGCAACGCCTGAAGCTGCCGGCTGCCGAGCTGGTCGTGCGCAGCGGTGTCGTCCATCACGAGGCGAGTGGCAAGCAGCTGGATTACGGCCAACTGGCCGAATTCGCAGCGACCATGCCCGTACCGAGTGCGTCGAGCGTCGCGCTCAAGAGCAGCGCCGCGTTCAAGATCATCGGCACACCGAAGGCGGGTGTGGACGGACCAGCCATCGTGAAGGGCGAGCCGATCTTCGGCATCGACACGACCTTGCCCGGCATGAAGTTCGCCGTCGTGTGCAGGCCACCCGTCTTCGGCGCCAAGTTCCTTTCGGCCAATCTCGACGAGGTACGCCGCCTGCCGGGTGTGCACGAGGTGCTGGTGCTCAAGGGCACGGGCAACTTCAAGGGTCTTCAGGACGGCGTGGCGGTCCTGGCTGACCAATGGTGGCGGGCAAAGGCGGCTTGCAGCCAGCTCAGCATCACCTGGGACGAGTCGGCGGGCACGCCGCATGACACGCAGGCCTACTCCGCCCGAGCCGACGAACTGCTGCGAAAACCGGGCAACACGATCGTGAACAAGGGCGATCCCGACAGCGCCCTCGCCAAGGCCGCCCAGGTGCTGAAGGCGCGCTACGACACGCCTTTCATTGCCCACCTGACGCTGGAGCCCCAGAACGCCACGGCACGCCCGACTGCGGATGGCGTCGAGATCTGGGCGCCGACGCAGGCGCCGGGCTGGGGTGTCAAGCTCGTGGCCCAGGAGCTGGGCCTGGCCGAGGCCGACATCACGGTGCACATGACACGCGTGGGCGGCGGTTTCGGGCGGCGTCTGGAGAACGACTACATGGTCGAA
This sequence comes from Roseateles sp. AC306, assembly GCF_979253795.1. Lineage (NCBI taxonomy): Bacteria > Pseudomonadati > Pseudomonadota > Betaproteobacteria > Burkholderiales > Sphaerotilaceae > Roseateles > Roseateles sp. AC306. The sequence continues at coordinate 88,412 of NZ_CEEDEB010000006.1, read as the reverse complement.
GCGGCCGCCATCGCCCGGCTGTCCGGCGAGGCCGTCAAGCTGCTCTGGACCCGGGAAGACGACATCGCGCACGACTTCTTTCGGCCCGGCAACCACCACCTGCTGCAAGCCGGCCTTGGCGCCGATGGGCGCATCACGGCCTGCGCCGCCCATGGCGTCACCTATTCGCGCGGCGGCAAGCCCACGCAAGGGGCCGACCTCCTGCCGCACGACTTCATGCGCCAGACGCTGGACCATTTCCGGCTCGACCAGTCCCTCATCGAGACGGCCGTTCCGACCGGCTATCTGCGCGCGCCTTCCTCCAATTCACTGGCCTTCGTCCATGAGTGCTTCCTGGATGAAATCGCCGCCAAGTCCCGCAAGGACCCTTTCGAGCTGCGGCTTGACATGCTGCGCGCGCGCGAGGGGCGCCCGACCGACCCGCCGCTGAACTCCCGCGCCGCGCCCTACAGCCTCGAACGCATCGGCCGGGTGCTCAAGGTCCTGCGGGAACGGTCAGGCTGGGGCGGCCATCCGGCCGAGAAGGGCGTGGGTCTGGGCATGGCAACCTACTTCAGCCATCGCGGCTATTTCGCCGAGGTGGCCAAGGTGCGCGTGAACGCAGATGGCAGCTGGCGTGTGCTCAAGGTGTGGGCCGTCGGCGACGTCGGCTCCACCATCGTCAACCCCTCCGCGGCCCGCAACCAGGTGGAGGGCGCCATCATCGATGGCATCGGGCAGCTCAGGCAGGCCATCACGTTCAGCAAGGGGCGGGTGGAGCAAACCAACTTCCACCAGATGGCCCTGATGCGCATCGCCGACGCGCCGCAGATCGACGTCGAGTTCGTTCTGAGCGATCACCCACCGACCGGCCTCGGCGAGCCTGCCTTGCCACCCGTGCTGCCGGCCGTCTGCAATGCGATCTTTGCGGCGACCGGCGTACGCATCCGCAGGCTTCCCATCGACGAAACCCAACTGGAGCAAACGCGATGGACGCGATGAAAGTGACGTTGCTGCTGGCTGCCTGCGTCACTGCGGCGGCCTCGATGGCACAGGCCCCCACCGTGCCGGAGTTGAGGCCCCCTACCCTGGCCGAGCAGGCGCCGCGTGCGACCGTTCGCCATGCGCCCGACCGGGCCGACGACCTGATCTGGGAGAACGACCGCGTCGCCCATCGCATCTATGGCCCGGCCCTGCAAAAGATCGAGCCGCCGTCAGGCTCCGGCATCGACACCTGGGCCAAGAAGGTGCGCTGGCCGTTCATGGACCGGCAGCTCAAGACGCCCTCGTATCACAACGACTACGGCGAAGGGCTCGATTACTACAACGTCAAGGCCAGCCGCGGCGTCGGCGGCCTGGGCATCTGGGCGGAGGACAAGCTCTGGGTGTCGCGCAACTGGGCCAGCCACAAGATCCTCAAGAACGGGCCGGACATCGCCTCGTTCCAGGTCGAGTACGCACCCTGGCCGGTGGGCGTTGACCGCAAGGTCTGGGAGACCCGAACCTTCACGCTTCCGCTCGGCAGCAATTTCACGCGGCTTCAATCCGTGATCCAGTCCGACCGGCCGGAGGACCTGATCGTCGGCATCGGGCTGGGCAAGGGCGCCACGGCGCCGGGCAAGGGCGTGTTGCTGGCCAACAAGGACCTGGGCCTGCTGGCCTTCTGGGAGCCCACCCATCCCGCCCACGGCGCCATCGGCACTGCGGTGCGCGTGGACCCCAGCATGGTGGTGGACATTGGCAGCGACGCCGACAACTACCTGATCCGCGTGCGGGTCAAGCCCGGCAAGCCCTTCGTCTACTACATCGGCTCCGCCTGGGACCAAGGCCTGGACTTCCACAACCGCCAGGAGTGGGAAGCGCATGTCACTCGCGAGCGGCTCAACTTCGACCCGCGCTAGGGTCGGCAGCGTCAACACCATGCGTCAATCAACCGTGCTTCTCCTGGCGCTGGCGGCACTCTCGCAAGCCGGCCATGCGCTCGAGCCACAGAGCGCCATGTCGCCACCTCAGCTCCCCGGCAAAGGGCTGGCGGAGCATCCCTTCCTGTACTGCGGCGAGTACGAGCACAACGCCGATCAGCAAACCGTCCACCTCATCCGCGGCGGCAAGGAGGTGTGGAGCTACGCGATCAAGTTCCGCGTGCTGCGCGACGAGAAGCCCGACATCCAGGAACTGGGCGACTGCACCCTGCTGCCCAACGGCCATGTGATGTTCACAACCCGCTTCGGCGCGATGGAGGTCACGCCGGACAAGACGGTCGCCTGGCAGTACATCGCGCCGAGCGGCACGGAGATCCACTCGCTCCAGTCGGTCGACGCGAACCGGGTCTTGCTGGCGCAGAACGGCAGCCCGGCCAAGCTGCTGCTCATCGACAAGACGCGCAACGCCGTCGAACGAACCATCGTCATTCCAGTCGCCAGGCCGGACAACGTCCATGGACAGCTCCGGCGCGCCCGCCTGACATCCGCCGGCACCTTCCTCGTCGCTCACATGGACATGAACAAGGTCGTGGAGTACGACGACGCGGTGAAGCCCATCTGGTCGGCCGACGTCGAATCACCCTGGCACGCCATCCGCCTGCACAACGGCAACACGCTGGTGTCGTCGAACAAGGGCTTTGTTCGCGAGGTCGATGCATCGGGCGCGGTGGTCTGGTCGTACACACGCGCCGATGCCGCGGCGGCCGGCTACGACCTGCGCAATGTCCAGGAAGTGTCCCGGCTTGCGAACGGCAACACGGTCATCTCGAACTGGGTGGCCGGCAGCCTCAAGCCAGCGCAATGGTCGGGATCGGTCCAGGTGCTGGAAGTGACAACCGACAAGAAGGTGGTCTGGGCGTTGCGGGAATGGACTTCACCGAACCTCGGACCAGCGACTTCCATACAACTGCTCGACCAGCCAGCCGGGACCCTGCAGCGCTGAACGGCAAGCAAGCGGCCCGAGTGAACCGCTGCGCCCGCGTTGTACGACGACGTGAAACATGAGTGTGTCGACGCCCGTTTTTGGCGGCGTTAGTGCATGGATGGCGATAACCCTCGTGTTGCGAAGTCGCAGCGGTTTTGCCCAATATTCATGGGGGTTTCCATCAGGCAGCAGTGAACTCCGCGCATCGCGTTGAGTGATTGGTGAGCGGGTATTGCAGCCCCCTTGTTGTACGACGACCATTCGATTCGTCCCATCAGGGGCCTTCACAATTCCAGGAGACCTAATTGAACAAACACCGTGACAACCCGGCCCGCCAGCCGTTGCGTCTGAGCGTGCTCGCGATGGCGATCAGCGCAGCAACCGGGGGCGCCATGGCGCAGGAAGACCCGAACAAGCTGGACGCGGTCGTGGTGACCGGCTTTCGCGCCAGCCTGAACAGCGCACTGAATCTGAAGAAGAACGCCGACGGCCTCGTCGACGTCATCAAGGCGGAAGACGTCTCCAAGTTCCCCGACGCCAATCTGGCGGAGTCGCTGCAGCGCGTGCCCGGCGTGGCCCTTGCGCGCGGCGACGGCGGCGAAGGCAAGCAGATCACTGTGCGCGGCCTGAACGCCGGCTTCACGCGGGTGCGCATCAACGGCATCGAGGCCATCTCGGCCACCGGCGCGTCCGACATCAACGGCAGCACCAACCGCAGCCGCGCCTTCGACTTCTCCGTCTTCGCTTCCGAGCTCTTCAACAGCCTGTCGGTCCGCAAGACCTCGCAGGCCGACGTCGAGGAAGGCTCGCTCGGCGCCACGGTCGACCTGCGCAGCGCCCGCCCGTTCGACTTCCGCAATCAGACGCTGACCTTCGGCGCGCAGACCAACTACAACACGCTGGCCCGCCGCTCGGCGCCCCGCCTGTCTGCCCTGTTCACGACCAGCGCGCAGACCGACATCGGCAAGGTCGGCTTCCTTGTGTCCGGCGCCTGGTCCAAGCGCAGCGCCACGGAAGAAGGCTATGAAGCCGTCGAACTTCTGCCCGCCAGCGACGGCGGCTCCGGCTTCTGCTCCCCCGTCGGCTTCACCCCTCAGAACCCGGCCAACAACGCCGTGAAGGGCATCGACGCCAACAACTGCGGCGTCAATCTGCCCCGCACGTCCAACCTGGCCGCCTACCAGGACGTGTTCGGCCGCACCGACAACTTCGGCGGCACCGTGGCCACGCCAGCCGCAGGCAGCGGCTCCTTCCATCCGCGCATCCCGCGCTATCGCCGCTCCGTCGCCGAATACGAGCGCCTGGGCGTGACGGCGGGCCTGCAGTGGAAGCCGTCCGAGGCGACCGAAGTCAGCCTGGACCTGCTCGGCGGCAAGTTCGACAACAACCGCTACGACAACTACATCTCGGCCATCTCCTTCGGCCGCCCGCTGGCCTCCAACGGCAAGCCGCAGACTTCCATCCTCGAAGCCTCGTTCAACAGCAACGGCAGCTGGGAGTACGGCAAGTTCAACGGCGTGGACGTGCGCTCCGAGGGCCTGGTCGACGTCAACAACACGGCGTTCCGCCAGCATGCGCTGAACGTCACGCACAAGCTGACCGACACCATCAAGATCGACTTGATGACCGGCATTTCGAACAGCCGGCTGAACTCGCCGATGCGCGCGACCGTGCAGCTCGACGTGCCCAACGTCAATGGCTTCTCTTTCGACTTCCGTCAGAACCGCAACGTGCCGAACCTGACCTTCGGCACCGACGTGGCCAACCCGGCCAACTTCGTGTTCGCGCCGACCCTGGCGGACGGCACGGTCCGCGGCGGTTTCGTGGGCCGTGTCCTGAACACAGGCAACAACCTGCGCACCAACGCCGTCGGCGGCAGCTGGGAAGCCACCGACAACATCACGCTGCGCGGCGGCCTGTCATCGCGCAAGAACACCTGGGACAACCTCGAGATCGGCTCCGGCACGCAGAACGGCCTGGCCAACCCGGCCGGGTTCCAGATGGCCAGCGTGACGCGGATGATCTCCAACTTCGGCAAGGGGCTGGAAGGCTCGGGCTACCCCAACCAGTGGGTGGCCGTCGACCTCGACAAGTTCCGCCAGGTGTGGGACATCGAATGCCATTGCGCGGCCGTTCCCGGCTCGCAGCTGAACGTGCTGGGGCAGACCAGCCGCACCATCCAGGAAAAGATCAACGCGGCCTACCTGGCAGCCGACTTCAACTACGACGTCGGCCCCGTCGTGCTGCGCGGCAACGTCGGCGTGCGTACCGCCGAGACCAAGGCCAACGCGTCTGCGCTGGTGAACGTCAACGGCGCGCTGCAGCCGGTGTCTTTCGACAAGACCTACCGTGACACGCTGCCCTCCTTCAACCTGACGGCGCAACTGCCCAAAGACGTTTACCTGCGCTTCTCGGCCAGCAAGACGCTGTCGCGCCCCGAGTACGCCGACCTGGCACCCACGGCCGCGGTCAACACGAATGCGCAGACGGTCAGCATCGGCGCGCCGGAGCTCAACCCCGTGCGCGCCAAGACCTACGACCTGCAGGCCGAGTGGTACTTCGCCAAGAACTCGCTGGTGTCGCTGGGCGTCTTCCACAAGAAGATCGACAGCTACATCCAGCGTGTCAGCGAGCGTGTCCCGTACAGCTCCCTTGGCCTGCCCGACGGCCTGCTGACCGGCGGCGGCACCTGCACCATCACCGGCACCAACCCGACCTGCCCGACGCTGCCGTCGTCCATCGTGACGGTCGGCCGCGCTGCCAACACGCCGGGCGGCCCGCTGACCGGCTATGAGGCCAACCTGCAGCTGCCGTTCAGCTTCCTGCCAGGTGTGTGGAGCAACTTCGGCCTGCTGGCAAACGTCACGCATGTGAAGTCGACCATCAACTACATCACCCGCACGGCCACGCCGACGCTGCCCCAGCTGTCGATCAACGCCAACCTGGTGGGCATGTCGCCCGATGCCCGCAACCTGACTCTCTATTACGAGGACAGCAAGTTCAGCGCGCGCATCTCCGCAGCGTACCGGTCCAAGTACCTGATCAACGTGCTGGGTGACGTGAACGGCCATGACGTCTCGTTCGTGAACGCTTCGACCAACGTCGACTTCTCTGCGTCGTACAACGTGACGCCCAAGCTGAAGCTGACCGTCGAAGCCGCGAACCTGACGGACCAGCCGCTGCGCTATGGCCGCGACAGCCAGCGTGACGACACGTGGCTGTACGCCCACTTCGGCCGCACGTTCGGCGCAGGCATGTCGTACAAGTTCTGACGAAGTCCGGCATCGAAAGATGCCGCCCCGGCCGGCGGCCGGGTGTCCTGCCAGGCCGCGCGGCAAACCCCCGTGCCCCCTTGGCAGGGGTTGCGGCCGCAGGCCCTTCCCAGCCGAAGTCTGGCTGGCCCAGCCGTGGGCGATGCCGCCCACGGCGCCTGATCTCCGACCGTCCACGCACTGGCGCGCCAGCCGCGTGCGGGGGCCTTTCACGCACAGAGATGACTTCCCATCCCGCACATTGCCGGCGCTTCCGGCGGACCCTGGCCGCCTTGCTGCTGGCACTGCCCGTCGTCACGATGGCGCAGACGCCGAGGCAGGCATCGGCGACAGCGTCGCCAGCACCGCTCGCCGCGACGGATCTGCGCTTCGATCCCGCCGCAGTGCCGGACACCGCAAAGGTGCTGAAGCTGATGGAGCACAGCGCTGGCGCCGAGATCGCGCGCCTGGCCGACGCACCGCTCCACATCCCGTCACGCAGAGGGCGCGGTGTCGTGTCGGCCAACTGGATCTCCGCCACCTTCCTCATCGGGCTGGGCCGGCTGGCGCGTGTGTCCGATGAACCCGGCCCGCGCGCCTACCTGCGCAACGTGTCGGAGCATTTCAATTTCGGTCTGCTGGGTGCCTGGTCGCCCCGCAACATGCTGGACGCCGACAACATCGCCATCGGCGAGGTCTACCAGGAACTGCACGCCCGCAGCGGCGAGGCCGGCGAGATCGCGCCGCTGCGCCAGCGCCTGGACTGGACGCTGCCGCACCTCCAGGTGCAACCCGCGCCTGACCAACTCGTCTGGTGGTGGTGCGATGCCCTCTTCATGGCGCCGCCCGTCTATGCCCGCATGTCCGCGCAGACGCAGGACCCGCGCTATCTGCAGGCCATGGACGTGCAGTGGTGGCGCACCTACGACCGGCTGTGGTCGGCCGAGCACGGCCTGTTCTACCGTGACGAGCGCTTCATCACACGCAAGGCGCGCAACGGCAAGCCGATGTTCTGGGGCCGTGGCAACGGCTGGGTCGTCGCGGGCCTGGCCCGACTGCTGGACACGCTGCCCGAAAACTGGCCCGCGCGGCCGCGCTATATCCAGGTCTACCAGACCATGATGGCCAGCATCGCGCGGCTGCAGCGGCCGGACGGGCTCTGGACGACGAACCTGCTCGACGAGAACGATCCATCGGGCGCCGAGTCGACTGGATCGGCCTTCTACACCTACGCGCTCGCCTGGGGCATCAACCACGGCCTGCTGGACCGCCCGACCTATCTGCCCCGCGTCACGCGCGCCTGGGCGGGGCTGGCCCGACTGGTGCAGCCGAACGGCTTGCTCGGCTATGCCCAACGCGCTGGTGACCAGCCTGAACCGTCGCGCGCAGACGATCACGAGCTCTACGGCAGCGGCGGGCTGCTGATTGCCGGCACCGAGGTGATGAACCTGGGCCGGCCGGTGACCAGGCTCCCGGTCGCTGAACCGCGCCGCGATCCAGCCGGCCCCTTGCGCCTGCCGATCGCGCTGCTGCCGAAACCCGATGGCAACGACGCCGAGCGCCTGCTGCGCTGGGAGCGCGCCATGGCCGAGCGGCAGGCCATGATCGACCTCGCCTACGACCCGGCCACGGTCGGCAAACCGAAACCCTGATTCGGCGGTGTTGAGGCCTCGCGTCCCCAGGAGGAGGTCGACTTCCGCTGAACAGGCATGGTTCCAACAGGTTTCCTGCAACGTCCTGGTGCAGGGTCTTCGAGGCGGTACCCCGCGGAGAAGTTCTGGCCCCCGGCAGACTGCCGGGGGCCACTTTTTGTGAGCGAGCCAGCCAGACCAAACCGGAGCGGTCGACACCTCATGCGTTCGAATCACATCAGGAGATCGATGCGGGCCGATCCAGCGTCGCGGCGCCGGTGCCTGGCCCATCTGCTCGGCTCCTCCATCGCGCTTTGCGGGTGGGGCGACGCCATTGCTGCCTCGCCAATCGCCGCCTCCGCCCGACCGTTGGACGTCCAGCCCATCGTCGACGCCGCCCTGGCCGCCGTGCAACGCGCCACCGTGCGGCCCGGCGAATGCAGCCGCTTCGTCGGTGATCTCGCCGTTCAGCGCCCCGCAGGCGCGGAGCCGCGCAGCTACGGCAGTGCGGCCGCCGCCTGCATCCTCTACACGGTGGGCCACTTTCCGCGAGCGCCGGACGAGCGGAATGCCTACGTGGCCTATCTGCGCAGCGGGCAATCTGCCGCAACCGGCCTCTTCGCGGATGCCAACCACAGTGCGACCCACGCCACGGCCTATGTGCTGGCGGCCCTGGAACTCTTCGATGCCGGCGCGCTTCACCCCTTGCATGCATTGCGCTCGCTCAATGAGGCCGGCGCAATGGAGGCCTTGCTCGACGGTCTGGACTGGCAGCGCCCCTGGCCGGCCTCACACGCAGGGGCCGGCGCCTTCGCGGCCCTCGTCATCGCTGGAGAGGCCACGGCCTCGCTGCAGGCCCGCTACTTCTCCTGGCTGGCACATGAGCAAGACCCAGCGACCGGCCTGTGGCGCAAAGGCTTCCTGCAGTCCGCAGAAAACCCGGACGGCGCGCCCCCCTTCGATGCGCTCGCCGCCGCGTTTCACTACCTCTTCAACCACACGGCCTTGCGTCAGCCCATCCCGCGCCCCGAGGCCTTGATCGACACCGCGCTGCGAATCCATCGCGAGGGGCTGTATCCGCAGTTGGGGCAAGGCGCCGGTTTCGCTGAGCTGGACTGGCTCTATGTGGTCACGCGCGCAACGCGCCAGTGTGGGCATCGACTCACCGAAGTGCGCGATGAACTGCAGCGCTTCGCTCACGGCTACGTCGAGCAGTTGCTCCAGCGCGTCGAGCGGCACAAGCAGCCCTTCCAGGACCTCCACGCCTTGAATGGCGTCATGAGCGCACTGGCTGAACTTCAGCAGGCGCTGCCCGGGCTGCTGCGCACGGAGCGCCCCTTGAAGCTCACGCTCGACCGGCGCCCGTTCATCTGATCGCTGTCAATCCGCCTGCAGCTGGCTTGCCTCGAGCAGCGACACGACCATCTCGTTCACCGGCGTCGGAATGCCGTGCTTGCGGCCCAGCCGCACGACCACGCCGTTGCGTGCGTCTATCTCCATCGGGCGGCCGGCCAGCCGGTCGGCATGCAATGAGTTGACGCCGGCGGGTGAGCGCCGATAGCTGTCCAGAATCGTGGCGGCCAGGTCGTCAGGCAGCTCTGCGCCTTCGGCGCGGGCGACCGCCGCCGCTTCCGCGATCAGCTGCTCCATCAAATGCGCCACGCCTTCGTGCCGCGCGATCACCGCCGGTTTCAACAGTACTGCAGAGAAAGCGCCCGCCGCGTTGAGGCACAGCTTCTTCCAGATCTCGGCCCTGAAGTCATCTACCTCGCGCACCTCGATGGCAGTGCGCTTGAAGAGGGCGGCAAAGCCGGCGCCCAAGCCACCCTGCGGCACGCGCATGCCGCCGTCACGGTGCTGCGTGACCCGACCCGGCCCGGTTCGCGTCGCCGGAATGTCCACCATCACGGGCAGCAACTGGCTGGCCGCGAAATGAAGCTTGAACGGCTCGATGTGCTCCACGCCGTTTTGCATGACGGCCAGCCTGGTGTCGCTTCCGGCCAGGCTGGCCAGGCTGCTTGCAATCGCCGGCGAGTCATAGGCTTTGGTCGTGACCAGCACCCAGTCGCAACCGCGTAATTCGGCCGTTTCAACAACGACCTGTGGTTCGGCGCGCAGCAGTCGGCCAGGTGCCTGGACCTGAATCTCGGGGACCTTGGAACGCGACAGAACCTGCAGGCGAAGGTTCGAATCCTGAGCAAGCCATGCCAGCACGGTGCAGCCGACTGCGCCAGCACCAACAACCGCCACCGATGCCATGTCGTTCCTTCTTTCCCGTGTCGAATCATTTTCGGCGAAAGAGGTCGACCTCCTGTTCAATCGACTGCCCGTTTCGCTCGAGATTTTCGCGAGCCCAAGCTCTGAGGAATCACCTTGTCAGAACCGGGACGGGCACCACGATTGCCGTCCACGCTCCGGATTGCTGGAGCATCGACATGAACCTGGACATGGCCATCAAGGGCGCACTCGCGAATCTTCCAGATGCCGGTTTTGACGAGACCGCATTGCTTGGCGAACTGACCGCGCACGGCATGTCCACACAGGACAGTCGACTCGCGTTCGAGAAAGCCCTGCTCGATGGCTACATCGAGAGAACCGGCCCCGGAACGCTCAGCAAGCGGTCGCATGCTTTCGAGCCCCGCGATTTGGGGCGCCCGTAGCGGAGCTTGCAGCCGGGTGAAGTTCAGGTGCCGCAGAACGTTCGGAAACGCGCGGTCACCTCGGTGGGCGCTGGCACCGCATACGGCGTCAGCAACGCCGCCTCGTCCCAGGGCTTGAGCACCGCGGCAAGCAGCGCGTTGAAGGGCTGCAGATCGCCTTCGGTGGCCGCGGCCAGGGCTTCCTCGACGAGGTGGTTGCGCGGAATGACCGCAGGGCTGGCGCCGCGCATGCGCGCGACGCGCTCCGCGACGTCGACCGCGCCGTCGCGGGCGCACCGCTCGCGCCAGCGCTGCAGCCAGGCGTCCAGCGCCGCGCGGTCGGCGAACAGGTCGCGCAGCGGCTCGGCGCGGCCCTCGGCTGCGGAGGCCAGATGGCGCCAGGCCAGCGTGAAATCGACCGCTTGCGTGTGCAGCAGCGTCAGCCACTCGTCGACCAGCGCGGCGTCGGCCTCGTCGGCCTCGTCGTCCGCCGGCGTGGCAGCGAGCAAGCCGAGCTTTTGCCGCTGGCCCGCCAGCAGATGGCCGGCCATCATCGCGGGAAAGGCGTCGATGACAGCCGTCACTTCCGCCACGGCGGCCTCGATGGCTGGTTCGTCGTCGCCGTCCGCCATCAGCGGCAGCAAGGTCTCCGCAAATCGCGCCAGGTTCCAGCGGGCAATGCCGGGCTGGTTGCCATAGGCGTAGCGGCCCGCGTGATCGATGCTGCTGAAGACGGCCTCAGGGTCATAGGCCTCCATGAACGCACAGGGCCCGTAGTCGATGGTCTCGCCCGACAGCGCCATGTTGTCGGTGTTCATCACGCCGTGGATGAAGCCCACGTTCAGCCACTGCGCCACCAGCCGGGCCTGGCGCTCCGCGACGGCGCGCAACAGGCCGAGGTGGCGGTCGGGGGCATCGATGAGCGACGGATCATGGCGGGCGATGGTGTAGTCGGCCAGGCGGCCCAGGGTCTCCAGGTCACCACGCGACGCGAAGAACTGGAAGGTGCCCACGCGCAGGTGGCTGGCGGCCACCCGGGTCAGCACCGCGCCGGGCAAGGGCGTCTCGCGGTAGACCGGCTCGCCGGTGGCCACGACGGCAAGGGCCCGCGTGGTGGGGATGCCCAAGGCATGCATGGCCTCGCCGATCAGCACCTCGCGCAGCATCGGGCCGACGGCGGCCTTGCCGTCGCCGCCGCGCGAAAAGGGCGTGCGGCCCGACCCCTTGAAGGCGATGTCGCGGCGCCGACCCGACCGGTCGACCACCTCGCCCAGCAGCAGCGCGCGGCCGTCGCCCAGCTGCGGCGAGAACCCGCCGAACTGATGACCCGCATAGACCTGGGCCACGGGCTCGGCATCGTCAGGCAGCAGGTTTCCGGAGAACAGGGCCGCTGCGTCCGGGCCGCTCAACACGTCGGGTGGCAGGCGCAGTTCCTCGGCCAACTCGGCGTTGGCGAACAGCACGCGCGGCGCTGCAACCACGGCAGGCTTCCAGGGCACGGCGGCGCCCGGAAGGTCGCGGGCATAGGTATTGGCAAAGCCGAAGTGATGCATCTGGATCCTTGAATGTCGCCTGCCAGTGTGCCGGCAAACAACGGGCCCTGGCGCACAGCGCCCGTTCGCTTCCGAAGGCCGCTCCGTGTCATCGAACTCGAAATGACTCCCGCAAACGTCCAGAGAAATTTGCAGCAACGGCGACCCGCGCCGCTGATCGCACCGGGCGCCCGAGCCTGTCGTCCGGCTCGTCCGGCTTGGGAATGAGCATTGCTCTTGGACGTCACCCAACTATTCCAGCCTTCATGCGCATCGTCGCCTTCCGCTGGGCGGGCCTCGCCCTGCCCCTGCTCGCGCTCATCGTGCCGGCTTCCCATGCCGCCACCGACGGCGAATGGCCCATGCCGGCGCGTGACTACGCCAGCACGCGCTACAGCCCGCTGTCCGACATCGACACCGGCAACGTCGCCAACCTGCGCCCGGTCCTGAACTTCCAGACCGGCGTGACGCGCGGCCACGAAGGCGCACCCATCGTCATCGGCCAGACGATGTATCTGCAGACGCCCTACCCCAACCACCTGTACGCGCTGGACCTGAGCAAGCCCGGCGCGCCGGTGAAGTGGAAGTTCGAGCCCAAGCCCGAGGCCGGCGCCCAGGGGGTGGCCTGCTGCGACGTGGTCAACCGCGGCGTGGCCCATGCCGACGGCAAGATCTTCATGAACACGCTGGACACGCAGACCATCGCCGTCGATGCCGAGACCGGCCGCGAGATCTGGCGCACCAAGCTCGGCGACATCACCAAGGGTGAGACGGTCACGATGGCGCCGCTGGTGGTGAAGGACAAGGTGCTGGTAGGCAACTCCGGCTCCGAGATGGGCGTGCGCGGCTGGCTGACGGCGCTGGACACCAAGACCGGCAAGGTCGCCTGGCGCGCGTTTGCCACCGGGCCGGACAAGGACGTGCTGATCGGCCCGAACTTCAAGCCTTTCTACGAAGGCGACCGCGGCAAGGACCTGGGGGTCAAGACCTGGCCCACGGAGGCCTGGAAGATCGGCGGCGGCACGGCCTGGGGCTGGATCTCCTTCGACCCCGAACTCGACCTCATCTTCTACGGCACCGCCAACCCCGGGCCCTGGAACGCCGAGCAACGCCCCGGCGACAACAAGTGGACCGCAGGCATCTTCGCGCGCAGGCCCGACACCGGCGAGGCCGTCTGGTTCTACCAGTACGCGCCCCACGACCTGCACGACTACAACGGTACCAACGAGAACGTGCTGCTGGAGTTGGACGTGAAGGGCGCCAAGCGCAAGGTGCTCGTGCACCCCGACCGCAACGGCTACGTCTACGTCATCGACCGCGCCAGCGGCGAGGTGCTGTCGGCCACGCCCTTCGTCAAGGTGACGACCTCCACCGGCATCGACCTGCGCACCGGCCGGCCCATGCTCAACCCCAAGACCGCGCCGCGCACCGGTGAGGTGATGCGCGGCGTGTGCCCGGCCTCGCCCGGCGGCAAGGACTGGCAGCCCTCTGCCTGGTCGCCCCGCACGCAGCTGCTCTACATGCCGCACCAGAACCTGTGCCAGGACATGATGGCCGTGCAGGCCAGCTACATCGCCGGCACGCCCTACCTCGGCGCCGAGGTGACGATGTACCCCGGCCCCGGCGGCCACCGCGGCGTGTTTGGCGCCTGGGACCCGGTCAAGGCGCGCATGGTGTGGTCAATCAAGGAGCGCTTCCCGGTCTGGAGCGGGGCTTTGGCCACGGCCGGCGACGTGGTGTTCTACGGCACGATGGAAGGCTGGTTCAAGGCTGTGGACGCGCGCAGCGGCAAGCTGCTGTGGCAGTACAAGACCGGCTCCGGCATCATCGGCCAGCCCATCAGCTACCGCGGGCCTGACGGCAAGCAATACATCGCCGTCATGAGCGGCGTAGGCGGCTGGGCCGGCGCGGTCGTCTCCAAGGACCTGGACGTGCGCGACCCGACGGCGGCGAAGGGCTTTGCCGGCGCGATGCGCGACCTGCCTCAGTACACGACCAAGGGAGGCGCACTTGATGTGTTCGCCTTGCCGTGAGTTGGTGTTGGCACTGGTCATCGGAGCCGGCTCTGCAACGGCCGCCGAGCCGCTGCGCGTATGCGCCGACCCGGACAACCCGCCGTTCTCGCAACGCGACGGCAGCGGCTTCGAGAACCGCATCGCGCAGTTGCTGGCCGACGAGCTGCAGCGGCCGCTCGAAACCACCTGGCTGCGCGACCGGCGCGGCTTCGTGCGCAAGACGCTGCTGGCCGGGCGCTGCGATGTCGTCATCGGGCTGCCGGCAGGCTTCCCGGCCGTCGCCACCACGCAGCCCTACTACCGCTCGACCTTCTACTTCGTTGTGCCGAGCGACCAGCCGCCGATACGGCGCTTCGACGATGAACGGCTGAGCGGCCGGCGCGTCGGCGTGCAGCTCATCGGCATCGACCCCGGCACCTCGCCCGCCGGCCTGGCGCTGGCGCGGCATGCGCCCTCGGCACGTGTCGTGGGCTACACGGCCGCCAGTGACGACCGCCCGCCGGCGCAGCGCATGGTGGCGGCCATCACCGCGGGGCAGCTCGACGCCGCCGTGCTGTGGGGCCCGCAGGTCGGCAGCTGGGCGCGCAGCACGACGCTTCGCCTGGAGCGCGTCGAGCCGCCGCCCGACATGGCCGCCCTGCCCTTCGAGTTCGACATTGCGATGGGCGTGCGGCCCGCCGACCTGACGCTGCGCGAAGCCCTCGACCGCGCGCTCGTGCAACGCCGTGGCGACATCGACGCGCTGCTGGCCCGCTACGCCGTGCCACGTACCGACATCCCCGAGGCCGTGCGATGAGGTGCGTTGGCCTGCTGTGCCTCACCCTCGCGCTGGCCGCCTGCGAGCGCGAGAAGCGGGACTTCGACCCGCCGCAGGGCGCGGCCTCGGCGCCCAAGGTGCGCGAGGTCTCGATCCAGCCCGGCCAGGCGGCGCCCACCGCGCCGGCCAGTTCGCCCAGCCTGCCGAACACGCCCTACACGGTGGAGGGCAACGCGTTCGCCGTGTCCCAGGGCAAGCGCCTCTACCGTTGGTACAACTGCTCGGGCTGCCATGCGCCGGGCGGCGGCGGCGACTGGGGCCCGGCGCTGTCCGATGACCAATGGGTCTACGGCAGTGAGCCGGCCAACATCTTCGCCAGCATCGTCCAGGGCCGGCCCAACGGCATGCCGTCCTTTGGCAGCCATGTCACGGAGGACCAGGTCTGGCAGCTGGTCGCCTACGTGCGCTCGCTGTCCGGCCAGCTGAAGAAGGACGTGGCGCCCAGCCGCGCGGACGCACTTCAGGAGGCGCCGCCCGAGAACGCGCGCGACCGCGAGAAGCCCAAGATCGTGAAGCCCAACGATGGGGCGCAGCAATGAAGCGCTGGCCCGCGATCCTGCTCCTCGGTGTGGCGGCCTGCGCCATGGCCGCCGAGCCGCCGCAGCGGGCGCTGGACGCCGCCGGCCCGCAGGCGGCCCACATCCAGCAGCTGTGGAACATCACGCTGACGATCTGCAGCATCGTCTTCGCCGCCGTGCTGGCCGCGCTGATCTGGACGCTCTGGAAGCGCCCGCGCGCCGACGCGGAGACCGCACCCGACCTTGCCTCGCGTGACCGCCCCGAGCGCGGCGCGCAGCGCAGCGTCGCGGCGGCGGTGACGGTGTCCACGCTCGGCCTGCTGTTCCTCATCGCCGCCAGCTTCGTGACCGATCGGGCGCTGGCGCGCATGTCGCTGAAGGGCGCGCTGCACATCGAGGTCACGGCCAACCAGTGGTGGTGGGACCTGCGCTACGACGACCCGCAGGCCAGCCGCGTCTTCAACACCGCCAACGAGATGCACATCCCGGTCGGGCGGCCGGTCATCCTGACGCTGAAGTCCAACGACGTGATCCACAGCTTCTGGGTGCCCAACCTGGCGGGCAAGAAGGACCTGATCCCCGGCCGCACCGCGCAGATGCAGATGCAGGCCGACCGCGCCGGCACCTACCGCGGCCAGTGCGCGGAGTTCTGCGGCTTCCAGCACGCCTTCATGGCCTTTCGCGTCATCGCCGAGACGCCCGCGCAGTACGAGGCCTGGGCCGAACGGCAGCGCGCCGTGGCCGCGGTGCCGGCGAACGACACCCAGTGGCGCGGCCGCCTGCTCGTGCTCGGAGGCACCTGCGTCATGTGCCATGCCATCGCCGGCACCCAGGCCAGCGCCCGCCGCGGGCCCGACCTCAGCCATGTCGGCAGCCGCGAGACGCTGGCCGCCGGCACGCTGCCCAATGACGAGGCCTCGCTGAAACGCTGGATCCGCAACCCGCAGGCCTTCAAGCCGGGCGTCAACATGCCCGCGTCCAATTTGTCGGACGAGGAGCTTTCGGCGATCGTGGCGTATCTGAAGGGTTTGTCATGAGCGCGAGGTTCGAGGACCTGCAGCCAGCCCCGGCTCCGAAGCCCCCAGTCAACTCCGTGCCGCCTACCGCTGACGATGCTCGTCGCCTGGCCGACACCTGGCGAGACCCGCCCGGCTTTGTCGGCTGGTTCTGCATCATCAATCACAAGAACGTCGCCAAGCGCTTCCTGCTGACCACGCTCGGCTTCTTCGTCGCCGGCGGCCTGCTCGCGTTGCTGATGCGTTTGCAACTGGCCAAACCCGACATCCATCTCGTCGGGCCGGACCTCTACAACCAGCTGTTCTCCATGCACGGCACAACCATGATGTTCCTGTTCGCCGTGCCGGTGATGCAGGCCGTGGCCGTCTACCTCGTGCCGCTGATGGTGGGCGCGCGCAGCGTCGCCTTCCCGCGCATGAACGCCTATGCCTACTGGGTGTTCCTGTTCGGCGGGCTGATGCTCTACGGCGCCTTCCTGCTCAACATCGGCCCCGATGCAGGCTGGTTCTCCTACGTGCCGCTGGCCGGCCCGGAGTACTCGCCCGGCAAGCGCGTGGACTTCTGGGCCCAGCTCATCACCTTCACCGAACTGTCGGGCCTGCTGGAGGCCATCGTCATCATCACGACGGTGTTCAAGCTGCGCGCGCCGGGCATGACGCTGAACCGCATTCCGCTGTTCGTGTGGGCCATGCTGGTGACGGCCTTCATGGTGCTGTTCGCGATGCCGGCCGTCATGCTGGCCAGCACCGGCCTCATCATGGACCGCCTCGTCGGCACGCACTTCTACAACCCGGCGCAGAACGGTGACCCGCTGCTGTGGCAGCACCTGTTCTGGTTCTTCGGCCACCCGGAGGTCTACTTCATCTTCATCCCCGGCCTGGGCTTTCTGTCGGCCATGATCCCGACCTTCGCGCGGCGGCCGATCTTCGGCTACACGGCCATGGTGCTGGCGCTCATCGCCACCGGCTTCCTGTCGTTCGGGCTGTGGGTGCACCACATGTTCGCCACCAACCTGCCCGAGATGGGCAAGGGCTTCTTCACCGCAGCCAGCATGCTGATCGCCATCCCGTCGGCCGTGCAGATCTTCTGCTGGATCACCACGCTCGCCACCGGCCGGCTCAACTTCAAGACGCCGCTGCTGTTCGCGCTGGCCTTCTTCGTCATCCTCGTCATCGGCGGGCTGAGCGGCATCATGCTGGCGTCGGTGCCCATCGACCTGCAGGTGCACGACACCTATTTCGTCGTCGCCCACCTGCACTACGTGCTGCTCGGCGGTGCCGTGTTTCCGCTGGCCGGCGCGGTGACCTACTGGTACCCGAAGTTCACCGGCCGCCTGATGAGTGAGCGCCTGGGCCGCTGGACCTTCTGGCTGTTCTTCATCGGCTTCAACGTCGCCTTCTTCCCGATGCACCTGCTGGGGCTGGTGGGCATGACGCGGCGCGTCTACACCTACCCTGCCGACATGGGCTGGGGCGGGCTGAACCTGACCGCCACGGTCGGCGCCTTGATGGTCGCGGCGGCGGTGCTGCTCTTCATCGTCAACCTCTGGCGCAGCCGCCGCCACGGCGTACGGCCGGGCTGCGACCCCTGGGGCGGCGGCACGCTGGAATGGGCGACCGCATCGCCGCCGGCGGCCGCCAACTTCGAGGCCATCCCGGTGGTGCATGGCCGCGACCCGGTGTGGGAAGCCGACGAGCAGGACCCCGGCGCGCCGACCGGCGTGGCGGGCCTGGCGACGACGATGCGCGAGCAGCTCGTCACCAGCGTGCTCGACGCCCGTCCCGACCACCGCCAGCAGTTCCCCCGGCCCACGCCCTGGCCGTTCCTGGCGGCGGTGGCCACGGCCATCCTCTTCATCGGCTCCATCTTCACGCCGTGGGCGGTCGTCTGGGGCGCCGTGCCGGTGGCTATCGCCACGACCGCCTGGTTCTGGCCGCGCCGTGACGAAACCGCGCTTGACCTGGCCGTGGAGAAGGCGCCATGACCGCCCCCTGGGAGCCCATCGACCCGCGCCACCGCGCGCCGCAGCGGGGCGGCGGCATCGACGCATCCGACCTGCCCAGCTACGCCTTCGGCCACCACAACCTGATGTGGTGGGGCACGCTCGGCCTGATCGCCATCGAGGGCACGGTCTTCGCGCTGGCCATCGCGTCCTACTTCTACCTGCGCGTGCATGCCGACGCCTGGCCGCCACGCTCGCCGCCGCCCGACTTGCTCTGGGGCAGCCTCAACCTGCTCGTGCTGCTGCTCAGCCTGTGGCCCAACGAGGTGCTCAAGCGCGCCGCCGAAAAGGGCGGCAGCCTGCGCCGCATCCGCTTCGGCTTTATCGCCTGCCTGGCGTTCTCGCTGGCCTTTCTCGTGCTGCGCGGCTTCGAGTTCAGCGCCCTCAATGTGCGCTGGGACCACGATGCCTACGGCTCCATCGTCTGGCTGCTGCTGGGCCTGCACACGGTGCACCTGCTGACCGATGCCTACGACACCGGCGTGCTTGCCGTGCTGATGTTCACCGGCCCTGTGCAGGGCCAGCGGCGCGTGGATATCAGCGAGAACTGCCAGTACTGGTACTTCGTCGTGGCCAGCTGGCTGCCCATCTACGCGGTGCTGTACTGGGCCCCGCGCGGGCTGTAGCGCGGTCGCGCGAAAGGAGACAGCGATGTGGTCCTGGCTCGCCCTGCTCGGCACGCCGTTGGTCAGCCTCGGCAACCTCGGCCTCGCGCATGCCCTGGTCACGCCCTCCTGCGCGCAGCAGACCGAGCTGGCGCTGCATGCGCTGCATGCGTCGAGCGTCGCGCTGTGCCTGCTGCTGCTGGCGATGGCCTGGCGTGAACACGGCCTGCCCGCCGGCCAGCGCGACGACGGCGCCAGCGCGCCTGTGCGCCGGCGCTTCGTCGGTGCCCTGGCCGTGCCGAGCGCGGCGCTGTTCACGCTGGTGACGCTGGCGCAGTGGGCCTCGGTATGGGTGATGTCACCTTGCGGCGGCTGATCGCCGCGGCGGCGGCCTGCGCCTGCGGCGTTGCGCGGGCCCATGCGCCGCTGGCCGCCAACGAACCCCTGCTGTCCCGCTGGTCGCCCGAGCCGTGGAGCGCGCTGTGCCTGGCCGTCGCGCTGGCGCTCTACCTGCTTGGCCTGAGGCGGCTGTGGCGCCAGGCCGGCCGCGGCCACGGCATCAGCGTGCAGCAGGCGGCGGCCTTTCTGGGCGGCTGGCTGGCGCTGGCCATCGCGACCGCCTCGCCGCTGGAGGCGCTGGGCGCATCGCTGTTCTCGGCGCACATGCTGCAGCATGAGCTGCTGATGATCGTGGCCGCGCCGCTGCTGGTCATCGGCCGGCCGCTGGCCGCCGCCGTCTGGGCTTTCGACGCATCAACGCGGCAGGCCATCGGCCATGGCCTGCGCCGCAGCGGTCTGCGCGCCGCCTGGCGGCTGCTGAGCGCGCCGGCGGCGGCCTGGGCGCTGCACGGCGTGGTGCTGTGGGCCTGGCATGTGCCGGCGCTGTTCGAGGCGGCCCTGGCGCGGGCCGACCTGCATGCGTTGCAGCACACCAGCTTTCTGCTGAGCGCAGTGCTGTTCTGGTGGGCGCCGCTGGCCGGGTCACGACAGGGCACGGGCGCGGCGCTGGCCTATCTGTTCACCACCATGCTGCACACGGCCGCGCTGGGCGCCCTGCTGACGCTGTCGCCCACGCTCTGGTACGCCAGCTACGGCGACCGCGCCGCAGCGCTGGGCTTCGACCCGCTGGCGGACCAGCAGCTCGGCGGCCTGGTGATGTGGGTGCCCGGCGGGCTGGCCTATCTGTGGGTCGGGCTGTGGGTCGGCGCGCAGGCGCTGGGGTCGCGCAGACCGACGCGTTCAGTCCTGACCCGCTGAAGCAACGAAGCCCGCTGCCGGGCGAGGACGGCGGACGGGTACAGGCCTTGCCCCGCTTCAGCCTCAAAGGAGATTGCCATGCTGCAAGCCGACCAGATCGCCAGGCAGGACGAACGCCTCAGTGGCCGCGCCGCCTGCCCGCAAGCCAAGGTGCCGAGCTATCAGGACCTGCTCGACGCCGCACTCGACGACACCTTTCCCGCGAGCGATCCACCCGCGATCAGCGCCGCAACGCAGGTGCACGAACCGCACACCACGACGCGCGACTGCGTTGACTGGACGTTGAAGCCGGGCGCCTGCAAACCGGTGGGACAGGTGAGCGAAGAAGCGCCCGGGCGGCAAGGCGAGCGCTCGGCGCGTTGCGACGCGCGGTTGACGCGTGCGCAGGTGGTCGAGAACCGCCTGGTGCCCGCCGGGCCGTGCTGGGTGGAGCAATCGGCGCAGGTTGCAACGCTGCTCTGGCGAGACGCGGACGGCGCCATGCAGCAACTGGACATGGACCTGGAACAGCTGCGCCGCCTGCTGGCGGACGGTGTGCTCGAAAGGCCTGAGCCGGCCTGAGCAGGCGGCTCTCAAGCCGGCAACGCCGCGTGTGCGTTGCCGGCCTGGCTGCCATCAATTGCGGTCAGCGCGCGCGGCACGGGTGTCGCTGTTGTTGCCGTAGCCACTCGAGCCGCTGTTGTAGCCCGAGTCGCTGCCGGTGCTGCCGGTAGAGCCGTTGCTGTTGTAGCCCGAACCGCTGGTGGTGCTGCCGGTGGACCCGTTGTTCATCGAGCTGTTCGACGAATTGCTGGACGAATTGCTGGACGAGCCGCTGTTGCTGCCGGAAGTGCTGCCGGTAGTGCCGGCCGCGGTGCCACTGGAGCTGCCGTTGTTCTGGTTGTAGCCGCTCGTCGAGCCCGTGCCGCTCATCGAGCCAGCGCCGGCGCGGTTACCCGTCGTGCCGGTGGCGTCGGGGCTGTTGGTCGTGCCGCTGCCGGCGTTGGACGAGTTGGTGGCGTTGGAGCCGGACAGCGTGTTCGACGAATTGCTGCCGGTGCTGCTGGAACCCGTCGAGTTGGTCGAGCTGCTGGTCGAGTTGCCGGTCGTCGAGCCGGTGGCCGTGTTGTTGCGGTCGGACGTGCCGGACGTCGAGCCGCTGTTGACCTGGGCGACGGTGATGGTGCCGGCGACCAGGGCGCTGATGGCGCCGATGGCCATGCTGGTGATGCGAAGAGGGGAATAGGACATGGTGTGCTCCGTATGAGGTGGGTAGACAAACGCCAATCGCTTTGCGAAAGCCTGGCCCTTTCATCTGGCAAATCGCGTACCGCAGAAGCGCTTCTCCGGGTCACAGGCGCGCCGCGGTACGCGGTACTTCAAACCTGTTGAAGCTGTCATTTTTTCTGAAACTCGGACTGGCAGATTTGACGCAGTCTGTCTTCTGCGCCGCCGTCGGAAGCCGCCCGAAGCACCGTTGCTTGCAGGGCTCTGGCTTGCCTTGATGAACCCGTCGGCAAGGTCGCCGACGCAGTTCAGGAGATTCATGATGAGTCGGGGCAGCAGCAAGCAGGAAGGCCAACGCGAACAGGGCAACGCGTCGAAGGGGCAGCAGCCAGGCGAGAAAGGGCAAGGCGGCCCGAACGCCTCACGCAAGGATGGCAACCGCCAACGCCGGGGCCAGCGCAGCCAGCATGGCGCTGACGACGAAGTCAAAATTGGCGAGGCCGGCGCCAGGACGACCATCAGCGGCATTGATGGCCGTTAGCGCCGCTGCTCTGGTCAAGTGCGGCTGCGCCGCTTCCACAGCCAGCAGACCACGCCCACCGCCACCAACAGCCCGGCCGCCTTGCGCACGGCGCCGGCCGGGTTGTGCCGCAGTTCCGCTCGGCCGCCCGTCTCTGCATAGATGCGCGGCACATGGCCGCGCGCCAGGTCGCTGACGAGGCCTTCGACCATGTCCACGCGGTCGGCCGCCAGCAGCATCAGCCAGTGGCGCAGGTCGTTCTCGCTGTGGCGGAAGGCATGGCGGCGCATGACGCCGCTCAGCCCCTTGGGTGGCAGCGGCGTGCCGAAGAGGGGCGTGATACCGGGGCGTTCGCTGGAATGCAGGATCTCGACGTTCACCGGCTGCTGGGCCGGCGGCGCGGGCTGCACCTCCAGCCGCGGCGGCGTGCGCTCCATGGGCACGGCGGGGCGGCGCTCGCGCGGCAGGTCGCTGCCCCAGCCCTTGATGTGGGAGAAGCGCTGCGTATCGACACCCGGCTCGAGCAGGTCGTCGTGGTCGTGGTTGTGTTCCATGGCGGGCTCCTTTCGTGTTCAGACCGTCACGCCCGGCGGGATCAGCACCGTCTTGATGCAGCCGTCGAGCTTGTGGGAAAACAGGTGGTAGGCATCGGCCACCTCTTCGAGGGGCATGCGGTGGGTGATGATCCGCTTGGGATCGAGGTGCCCCGCCTGGATGTGCTCGATGAGCCTCGGCAGATGGCGCTTGACGCTGGCCTGGTTCATGCGCAGCGTCAGTCCCTTGTTGAGCGCGTTGCCGATGGGCACGGCGTTGAAGGTCGGGCCGTAGACGCCGACGATGGAGACGTTGCCGCCCTTGCGCACCGAGTTGATGGCCCAGTGCAGCACCGTCGCGGCGCCGGCCTGCAGCTTCATCTTCACCCCGGTCAGTTGCTGCAGCAGGCTGCCCGCAGCCTCGCAGCCCACGGCGTCGATGCAGACGTCGGCCCCCAGCCCATCGGTCATGCTCTTGATCTTGATGGCCATGTCGTTCACCGAGCGGAAGTTCAGCGTCTCGCACTGGGCGTAGTCGCGCACGAAGGCGAGACGCTCTTCCACATGGTCGACAACGATGACCCGCCCGGCGCCGAACAGCCAGGCCGACTTGGCCGCAAAGATGCCGATGGGCCCGGCGCCGAAGACGACCACCGTGTCACCCTCGGCGATGTCGCCCATCTCGGCGGCCTGGTAGCCGGTGGGCAGCGCGTCGGTCAGCAGCACCGCGTCGTCCAGGTCCATGTCCTGCGGGATCAGCGTCGGGCCGACGTCGGCGCGCGGGACCCGCACGAACTGCGCCTGGCCGCCGTCATAGCCGCCGGCCGTGTGCGAGTAGCCGTAGATGCCGCCCACGGCGGTCGCCTCGGGGTTGGTGTCGTGGCAGTTGCCGAACAGCTCGCGGCGGCAGAAGAAGCAGGTGCCGCAGAAGACGTTGAACGGCACCAGCACGCGGTCGCCGACCTTCAGGCGCTGTACGCCGCTGCCCACGTCGACGACCTCGCCGACGAACTCGTGGCCGAAGGTGGTGCCGATGCGGGTGTCGGGCACGAGGCCGTGATAGAGGTGCAGGTCGGAGCCGCAGATGCACGAGCGCAGCACCCGCACGATGGCGTCGTCAGGGTGCTCGATGCAGGGGTCGGGCTTGTGAGCCGCGCGCACGCGATACGGCCCTCGGTAGTTCATGGCAAGCATGGCGGCGTTCTCCTTGTCGGTTGGGGGCACCTCCCCCGGCAAATGACAAACCCGTAGGCTCCAGGCCCTTCGTGGGCCCCCTGCTTGCTCCGCCGGCGGACCTATGGAGCCCG
Organism: Roseateles sp. AC306; assembly: GCF_979253795.1. Taxonomy (NCBI): domain Bacteria; kingdom Pseudomonadati; phylum Pseudomonadota; class Betaproteobacteria; order Burkholderiales; family Sphaerotilaceae; genus Roseateles; species Roseateles sp. AC306. The sequence goes on along the minus strand of NZ_CEEDEB010000006.1, from coordinate 64,676 downwards.
CCATGCCCGAAACGCCTAACGCCGCGATTCCAAGCTCTCCTGCGTCTGCACCGCCCCCGGCCGCACCCGGTGATGAGGCGCCGCCTGGAACGCCCGGCACCGGCGAGCGTGTCTGCCCTGCCTGTGGGGGCAGCGGCCACGGCCCCGGCGGCGGGGACTGCCCCAACTGCCTGGGCGCCGGCAAGGTCACGGGCGGCGTGGGCGGCGGCTGAGCGGTATCCGGATTGCTCTCGCAGCGGCCGCAGCCGCTTGTCACGCCGAGGAGATTTGCATGAGCAGCACCGTCGTCGCTCCCCACCCCGTCGCGCCCGCACACGGCGAACCCCATGACGAGCACCACGACATGCCCCACGGCTGGCGGCGCTGGTTGCTCGCCACCAACCACAAGGACATCGGCACCCTCTACCTGCTGTTCAGCTTCACGATGTTCCTGGTGGGCGGCGTGCTCGCCCTGCTGATTCGCGCGGAGCTGTTCCAGCCCGGGCTGCAGTTCTTCAACCCGCAGCTGTTCAACCAGTTCACCACCATGCACGGCCTGATCATGGTGTTCGGCGCCATCATGCCGGCCTTCGTGGGCCTGGCGAACTGGATGATCCCGCTGCACATCGGCGCGTCGGACATGGCCTTCGCGCGCATGAACAACTTCAGCTTTTGGCTGACCATCCCGGCCGCGCTGATGCTGGTTGGAAGCTTCTTCATGCCGGGCGGCGCGCCGGCGGCGGGCTGGACGATCTATGCGCCGCTGACCTACCAGATGCCCGCCAGCATGGACTTTGCGATCTTTGCGCTGCACCTGCTCGGCGCCAGCTCCATCATGGGCGCGATCAACATCATCGTCACCATCCTCAACATGCGCGCGCCCGGCATGACGCTGCTGAAGATGCCGATGTTCTGCTGGGGCTGGCTCATCACGGCCTACCTGCTGATCGCCGTCATGCCCGTGCTGGCCGGCGCCATCACGATGACGCTGACCGACCGCCACTTCGGCACCGCCTTCTTCAACCCGGCCGGCGGCGGAGACCCGGTGCTCTACCAGCACATCTTCTGGTTCTTCGGCCACCCCGAGGTCTACATCATGATCCTGCCGGCCTTCGGCATCGTCAGCCACATCATCCCGGCCTTCGCGCGCAAGCGGCTGTTCGGCTACACGTCCATGGTGTATGCCATCGCGGCCATCGCGGTGCTGTCCTTCATCGTCTGGGCGCACCACATGTTCGCCACCGGCATGCCCGTCACGGGTCAGCTGTTCTTCATGTACGCGACCATGCTGATCGCGGTGCCGACCGGCGTGAAGATCTTCAACTGGACGGCGACGATGTGGCAGGGCTCGATGACCTTCGAGACGCCGATGCTGTTCGCCATCGGCTTCATCTTCGTCTTCACCATCGGCGGCTTCAGCGGCATCATCCTGTCGGTCGCGCCCATCGACATCCAGGTGCACGACACCTACTACGTCGTCGCGCACTTCCACTACGTGCTGGTGGCCGGCTCGCTGTTCGCCCTGTTCGCGGCCTTCTATTACTGGTCGCCCAAATGGTCCGGTGTCATGTACCGCGAGCTGCGCGGCAAGCTGCACTTCTGGCTGTCGATCATCAGCTTCAACGTCGCCTTCTTCCCGATGCACTACCTGGGTCTGTCCGGCATGCCGCGCCGCTACGCCGACTACCCGATGCAGTTCGCCGACTTCAACCAGCTCGCCTCCGTCGCGGCCTTCGTCTTCGGCCTGACGCAGGCCTGGTTCGCCCTCTTCATCGTGCTGCCGGTCATGCGCAAGCGCGGTGCACGCGCGCCGCAAAAGCCGTGGGAAGGCGCCGAAGGTCTGGAGTGGGAGGTGCCGTCGCCGGCGCCCTTCCACACCTTCGAGACGCCGCCCAGGCTGGACGCGAGCGCCACCCGCATCGTCAGCTGAGCACCATGCCCGCCGCCAGCTGGCGCCTCAGGCGCAACTGTTCCCTCACGCCGCGGCAGGCCCTGGCGGCGTGGTCGCCCCCCATGCTGGGGCTGCTGGCCGTGGCCGTCTTCTGGGCCGCGCAGGGCTGGTGGTGGATCGCGCTCTTCGCGTTGGTCAACATGGTGGCGCTGGGCGCCGCGCTCTGGCTCTACACGCGCCACGCGCTGGACGGCGACACGCTGGCCCTCGGGAACGACGGCATGCTCTACATCGAACAGCAGTGCGGGTCGGAACTGCGGCGCGTCGCCTGGCGCGCATCGCTGGTGCGCATGGAGGTGGCCGACAGCGGCGCCATCCTGCTGCGCGCGGGCCGCGAGCGGCTGGAGGTCGGCGCGCGGGCCGCGCCGCCGCAGCGCGCGCTCGCCGCACGCGAACTGCGCAGCGCGCTGCGCCTCTCCCACGGCGCCTAGCAGGCGCGGCAGGCGATGACGCCCGAAGTACGGCCTCGCGAATCGCCGCTGGCGGTCTACGGCGCCATCGCCGCCAACGTCGCCATCGCCATCACCAAGGCTGTCGTCGCCGCCGTCACCGGCAGTTCGGCCATGCTGTCGGAGGCCATCCATTCGGCGGTCGACACCGGCAACGGCCTGCTGCTGCTCTGGGGCGTGCACCGCAGCCGCCGGCCCGCCACGGCGATGCACCCGTTCGGGCATGGCCGCGAGCTCTACTTCTGGAGCCTGATCGTCGCGGTGCTGATCTTCGGCCTGGGCGGCGGCGTTTCGTTCTACGAGGGCGTGCGCCATCTGCGCCATCCGCAGCCGCTGCGCGACCCGTTCTGGAACTACGTCGTGCTCGGCGCGGCCATGGTCTTCGAGGGCGCCAGCTTCGCGGTGGCCTGGCGGGAGTTCCGCAAGCAGGCCCGCAAGCAGGCCCGCGATCGCCCGCTGTGGACGGCGCTGCGCATGAGCAAGGACCCGACCACCTACACCGTGCTGGCCGAGGACGGTGCGGCCCTTGCCGGCCTCGTCATCGCGGCCGTCGGCATCGCCTTGGCGCACGCGCTTGGCCGGCCGGAGATCGACGGCATCGCCTCCCTGCTGATCGGCCTGCTGCTGGCCGGCGTGGCCGTGCTGCTGGTGCGCGAGGCGCGCGGGCTGCTGGTGGGTGAAGGCGTGCAGCCCACCACGGCGGCCGAAATCCAGGCCATGGCACGCCGCCATGAAGAGGTGCTGGCCACCGGCCCGGTGCGCAGCATGTATCTCGGCCCGGACGAGGCCCTGCTGACGCTCGACCTGCTGTTCCGCCCCGAGGTGCCGGCCCTGCGCGCCGCCGGCGTGTGCGAGGCGCTGCGCGAGGAAATCCGTGTGCGCTTTCCGATGCTGACGGAGGTGCACCTGGGGCTGGCGAAGCCGGGCGATGGCGACACCAGCGGCATTTCGATTGCTGGCAAGGCCGCTCACCCCGGACCCCGCCATGCCTGACCTCAAGCGACGCATCTTTCTCACCGTCAGCAGCGGCGCGGCCCTCGTGCCCGTGCTGCCGACGCCGGCCCACGCAGCAGCACCGACAGCAGCATCCGCGGCCTCTGCGGCCCCCGAGCCCTACCGCTTCTTCAACCGCGAGGAGGCCGCCTTCATGGAGGCGGCCGTACAGCGGCTGATCCCGCCCGACGAGCTCGGCCCGAGCGCGATGGAGGCCGGCGTCGTCACCTTCATCGACCGCCAGCTCGCCGGCGCCTGGGGGGCGGGCGAGCGCCTGTACCGCGCCGGGCCGTGGGCGCCCGGCCTGCCGACGCAGGGCTACCAGCTGCCGTTCACGCCGGCCCAGCTGTTCCGCAACGCGCTGCGTGGCGCGCAGGCCGAGCTGTCGCGCCGCGGCCAGCCGGCTTTCGAGCAGCTGGCAGGCCCTGCGCAGGACGCCTATCTCAGTGCGCTGCAAAACGGCGGCATCGACCTCGACGGCGTGCCGTCCAAGGTCTTCTTCGAGTCGTTGCTGGCCATGACCATCGAAGGCTATTTCGGCGACCCGGTCTACGGCGGCAATCGCGGCATGGCGGCCTGGCAGATGATCGGTTTCCCCGGCGCGCACGGCGCCTATTTCGACTGGGTGGACCGCCACGGCGCGGCCTTCACCGGCCCGCCGCGCAGCCTCGCCGAGGCCGGCGGCAATCCCCACGGGATGCACGGCATGCACGGCGATCAGCCCTCGCAAACGGGGAGGCGCTGAGCATGGCCACGAACGCAACATCCAACGCGAAGCGGCTGCCCGAGGCCGAGGTCGTCATCCTCGGCATGGGCCTCGTCGGCTCCATCCTGGCCCGCGAACTGACGCGCGCCGGCATGAACGTGCTGGCGCTGGAACGCGGCGAACCGCGTGCGACGGTGCCCGACTTCCAGGGCCCCGCGATGCACGACGAGCTGAACTACGCCGTGCGCAAGGCCATGATGCAGGACACCGCGCGCGAGACGCTGACCTTCCGCAACCAGGCCAGCCAGACGGCGCTGCCGATCCGCCGCTGGGAAAGCTTCCTGCCCGGCACCGGCGTCGGCGGCTCGGCGGTGCACTGGAACGGCCAGACCTACCGCTTCCAGGACAGCGATCTGCGCATGCGCAGCCTGACCGAACAGCGTTACGGCAAAAACTTCTTGTCGAATGAACTGCTGGTGCAGGACTGGGGCGTTAGCGCTGCCGACCTGGAGCCGCACTACGACCGCTTCGAATACCTGATGGGCACCAGCGGCAAGGCCGGCAACCTGCAAGGCCGCAAGGTCGCAGGCGGCAACCCGTTCGAGGACCCGCGCTCGCGCGACTACCCGACGCCGCCGCAGAAGGAGCCCTACGGCAGCGCCATCTTCCGCAAGGCCGCCGAGGGCCTGGGCTACCACCCCTTCCCGCAGCCCTCCTGCAACCTCAGCCAGGCCTACACCAACCCCGAAGGCCTGCAGATGCAGCCCTGCATGTTCTGCGGCTTCTGCGAGAGATTCGGCTGCGAGCACTACGCCAAGAGTTCACCGCAGACCGCCCTGCTGCCTGCCCTCGCCAAGGAGCCGCGCTTCAAGCTGCGCACGCAGTGCCAAGTGCAGCGCATTCTGCTGGACTCGACCGGCAAGCGCGCCACCGGTGTCGTGTATGCCGACGCGGCGGGCCGGCTGTTCGAGCAGCCTGCACGCCTCGTCGTCGTCGGCATGTTCGCGCTGAACAACGTGCGCATGCTGCTGCTCTCGGGCATCGGCAAGCCCTATGACCCGGCCGCCGGACAGGGCGTCGTCGGCCGTGGCTATGCCTACCAGACGATGAGCGCCGTGCAGGTCTTCTTCGACCGCAGCATCAACATCAACCCCTTCATGCGTTCGGGCGCCAGCGGCACGGTCATCGCCGATTTCGTCGGCGACAACTTCGACCACGGGCCGCTCGGCTTCGTCGGCGGCGCCTACATCGGCGAGGTGATGTCGCACGGTCGGCCCATCGAGTTCCACCCGACGCCGCCGGGCACGCCAGCCTGGGGCTCGGGCTGGAAGCGCGCCGTGGCCGAGCACTACAACCACACCTCGGTGCTCAACATCCACGGCAGCTCGGTGTCCATGCGGCAGAACTACCTCGACCTCGACCCGACCTACAAGGACGCCTGGGGCCTGCCGCTGCTGCGGCTGACCTTCGAGCTGCCCGCCAACGACCTGAAGATGTCCGCCTGGCTGACCGACAAGGCCGTCTCAATAGGCCGCGCCATGGGCGGCAAGCAGGTGGTGGGCCTGCCGCGCAAGGGGCCGTACACGACCACGCAGTACCAGACCACGCACAACACCGGCGGCACCGTGATGGGCGCCGACCCGGCCACGAGCGTCGTCAACCGCTTCTGCCAGAGCTGGGACGTGCCCAACGTCTTCGTCATCGGGGCGTCCAACTTTCCGCAGAACGCCTCGTACAACCCCACCGACACGGTCGGCGCCCTCGCCTACTGGACGGCCCAGGCCATCACCCAGCGCTGGGCGAAGCAGCCGGGAGCACTGGCATGAAGCCCGCACTCTGCGCGGCCCTGCTGGCCGCAACGCTGCTCGCCGCCTGCAACAAGCGCGAGCCGACCGCCGCCGCGCCAGCCACCGAGGCCGCATCCGCCCCGCCAGCCGTCGTCGCCGTGCCCGTGCCGCCGGCAAGCGAGGCCCGGCCCAGCCCGGCCGATATCGAAGCCGGCGCACGCCTGGCCGCCCAGGGCTCGGGCGCCGCAGCGGCCTGCAGCAGCTGCCATGGCGCCCATGGCGAGGGGCAGGCTGCGGCGCGCTTCCCGCGCCTGGCCGGCCTGGGCGACACCTATCTGCGCGAGCAGCTGGACAGCTACGCCAACGGCACGCGCCAGCATCCCGTCATGGAGCCCATCGCCAAGGCGCTGCAACCCGACCAGCGCCGCGCCGTGGCCGCCTACTTCGCCTCCCTCGACCCGACCACGACCGCAGCACAGCCACCGAAGCCAGCGGCGACGACAGGCATGGCCGCACGCCTGGCCTGGCAGGGTGACGAGCCGCGCCAGCTGGTGGCCTGCGCCAACTGCCATGGCCGCGATGGCGGCGGCCTGGGCGACCGCATCCCGCCGCTTGCCGGCCAGCCGGCGGGCTATCTGGAAGACGCACTCGCCGCCTGGCGCGAAGGCCGCCGCAACAACGACCCGAGCGGCCAGATGCCGCGCATCGCCAAGGCCCTCGGCGCCGACGATGCCCGTGCGGTGGCGGCCTGGTACGCATCACTGCCGATGCCCGCGCCGGCCGGCCGCACACCGGCCGCCTTCACGTCCACGCTGCCGCCCGCCACGTCCGGGCCGGTCGGCACCGCACCCGCTGCCCAGGGCGTTGGCAGCGAACAGGGCGCGCCACTGACGGGCGGCGGCATCGGCCCGGGCGGCGCCGGTGCCACGCAACAACCCGCCGGCGGTGCCTCGCAATCAGCCGCGTCCGCAGCGTCTCGCTAGCCGAAGGACGCTCGATGTCTGCATACCGCCTGCACCACCTGAACTGCGTGTCGTCCTGCCCGCTGGGCGGCCGTCTGATGGACGGGCGCTCGCCATCCGTGCTGGCACGCGGCAGTCTGTGTTGCCATTGCCTGCTCGTCGAGACGAGCGACGGGCTCGTGCTGGTGGACACCGGCTTCGGGCTGCGCGACGCGGCCAACCCGCGCAGCCGGCTCAGCGGCTTCTTCCTGGCATTGCTCAGCCCCGATTTCCGCGAGGAGATGACCGCAGTGCGGCAACTGGCCGTGCTCGGCTGGCGCGCGTCCGACGTGCGCCACATCGTGTTGACGCACCTCGACTTCGACCACGCCGGCGGCCTGGACGACTTCCCCGAAGCGACCATCCACCTGCTGCAGCGCGAACGGGACGAGGCCTTCCGCCAGACGACCTGGCTGGACCGCCAGCGCTTTCGCCCGCAGCAATGGAGCTCGCACGCGCGTTGGCGCCTGCATGGCGCCAGCGGGGGCGAGGGCTGGCTGGGCTTCGAGAACGTGTGCACGGGTGCCGGGCTGCCACCCGGTATCGCCCTCGTGCCCTTGACGGGCCACACCTTCGGTCAGCCCGGTGTGGCGGTGAACGTCGATGGCCGCTGGGTGCTGCAGGCCGGCGACGCCTATTTCCATCACCGGGAGATGGACCTGCACGACCCCTGGTGCACACCGGGGCTGCGGGCCTACCAGACCCTGATGGAAAAGTCGCGCAGGAGCCGTCTGGCCAATCAGCAGCTGCTGCGCCGCTTTGCGGCCGGGCACCCGGAGGTCGAGGTCTGCTGCTCGCACGACCCCGTGGAGTTCGAGCGGCTCTCAGGCCGCGCAGAGGCCATGCCCTGCGCGCCAGCGACGCGGTGATGTCGTTTCACCGGAATGCCCATTGCCGGGGATTGCGACGGACGGCGCTCGGCCGGCCGCCTGATCTGACCCACGACAAGGAGCCCCCCATGAACGAACAGCCCAACACCGGCGCGCAGACCAACGGCCGGCACCTCGCGACCAGCCCGGCCCAGTTGGCGCAGGCCGTTGCCGCCAGCATGGCGCAGGTGGCCGGCAACATCGGCGGTGCGATCGCCGGCGCGATGGCCGCACCACTGATCGCCGCTTCCCATGCCGCCGCAATCGCCCAGGAAGCGGGCCAGGACGGCGAAGCCGCCTCGCCGCCCGAAGACGGCGAGGCGCCGCAAGGCGATCAGGGTCAGGACGACCCGGCAGCGGGCAATGGCGGCTGAACGCGGCCAGGCAGAAGCGCGATGAAAACCGCTGTGGTCTTTCAAGGCGGTGGCCCGCTGGGCGCCTTCGGCTGCGGCGCCTGGCTGGCGGTCGCACCGTGGCTTCGGGAACATGGGCATGAACTCGTGGGCATCGCCGGCGCGTCCATCGGCTCCCTCAATGGCGCGGTCGTCGCCTGCCATGCAGACAGTGCCGACCTCGGCGCCGCCGCGCTCGAGCGCCTCTGGCGTGAGCGCATCGCGGCCGCGCCCTCGCTGGCCCTCACGGCGCCCGGTTGGCTGGGGCCGATGGCCGACGAGTTCAGGGCCTGGTCGGGCTTCTGGTCGGGCTTCGCCCTTGGCAACCCGGCGCTGTTCACGCCGATCTACGTCCATTGGCATCCTCTGGCCGGACTGCAGCGCGCGGTGCTGCCGCTGTATTCGCAGCAGCGGATGCAACGACTGTTCGCGGAGGTCGTCGGTGAAGGCTATGCCAGCGGCGACGAATCGAAGCCCCTCCTCGCCGTCGCCGCGACCGACGTGTTGAGCGGCGGCCTGCGTGTCTTCACGAGCGACGAGCGGCCCATCGACACGGCCGTACTGAGCGCCAGCGCGGCCATTCCGCTGATGTTCGAGCCCATCACCATCGACGGCCGCCTGTATTGCGACGGCGAGGTCAACCGGCATTCACCGATCGGCGCCTTCGTCGAGGCGCTGCGTGACGGTGGCCGCGTCGGCCCGCAGGAGCCCTTGCAACTGATCACCATCGGCCAGTTCAGCCGCACGGCCGACCGCAGGCCGCGTACCTCGCACGAACTGCTGGACCGCAGCCTGCAGCTGCTGCTGGCCGACAAGCTGGCGGACGAGCCCGTCGGCCCTGGCCACCGCATCGACATCACGCGCTCGCCGCAGCCGCACGAAGGCATCTCCGGCCAGTTCGACTATTCGACGGCTCGCATCCGGGCGCTCATCGCCTCGGGTGAGGCCGCCGCCACCGGCGCCATCGCGCCATTCCACGCCGAGGCCAATCGGCCTGACACCATCCACAGACTGGAGAAAGTTTCATGATCCGTATCCTGCTCATCACCGCCGGCCTCGTCACGCTCGGCGTCTGGCTGAAGAAGAACTCGTCCTCAGGCGCGGCCCTGCCGATGGCCGATGGACCGGTCAGCGACGCCGGCGGCGAACCCACGCTTGCGGGCGACTCTCAGCAACGAGGGCCTTCGGCGCTTCAAGCCGGCATGCCGGCCGACAGGTCGAGCGACGCCGACATCGTGCGGCCCGGGTTCGCCGACTACGCCCGAGGCGCCTGATTGGCAACGGTTGAAGTTCGGTTGCAGCAAGATTTCCTGCTTCAGCGGCGTTGAAGTTCCAGCGCCGCTGAGCAGCCGCTTCAACCGCCATCGCGACGCTGCAGCAGCCCCTCGTCAAACAGTTGGCGAAGCACGGGGGTGCTGATCTCCCGGGTCTTTTCCGAACCATCGGCATCCGCCCAGCTGAGGATCGTCTTGCCCCCGGTTTGCCGCACCCAGCACGGCCCGACCGGCACGCGCTTGCCGTCGAGCACGAGGGTTCCGAACAGATCGTAGGCTCGCCCTGAAAGGCGGCGCCGCCGGTTGGCCCCGGGGTTTTCATTCCCATCGTGGCCCTCGCCCTGTGGACTCTGGCGACTCTCGGCACCCTGGCATCTGGCCGGTGCCCCGCATGCGCAGCTTTCCCTGTTGGCGTTGTGTTCCATGGTCAACCGTCCTCGTCGTGGCAGAGGTCGCAACGCGGCAAGTCGCGGTCCCCGGGCCGCATCACGTGAACCGCGGCGCCTGCAACGGAACGCGCATTGCCGCACCACGAGACCCGGCGGTGAATCCGCCTTTCAACCGAGAAGGAGCAGGCCATGGGGCTGAACATCATGGACAACCGAGGCGTGGCACTGGACCGCCAACGCTTCACCTGGCGCGACATGGTCCAGAAGCCGATCAGCAAACTGGACGACGACGCCTACACCCGCGTGCACATCATCCTGCTCAACGGCCTTGAGCTGGAAGCGTTGAATTTCTCGCATGCCTGCGCGCGCAAGAACAAGGAGCTGCAGCCGGTGCTGGCGCAGCTGCGCCGCGTCGAGCAGCACCAGGCCACGACGATCAACTGGCTGATCGGCGCCGACCATTCGCCGCTGGAGACGACCATCGCCTATGAGCAGGTGGCCATCGACGTGACCGCCGGTGTCGCGCTGCGCGAGCCGGACGAATACCTCGCCCAGGTCTACCGCTTCGGCCTGCTGGAGGACTTCGACCACATGTACCGCTACTCGGCCCTGCTGGACCGGCTGGAGGGCAAGGACGCCAACAACATCCTGCAGAGCTACACCGACATCCTGCCGGGCCGCCCGACCCTCGTCGAGCACCGCGACCCGCTGGACGACCTGCGCGAGCCCTACGACCGCATGGCGGTGCATCCGCTGTCCAAGCTGCATGCGCTGACCATCATGGCTGCCGAGCAGCAGACCCACAACTACTACATGAACGTCGGCCCGCTGTTCAGCGACCCGATGGCGCGGCTGCTCTACGCCGAGATCGCATCCATCGAGGAACAGCACACGACGCAGTACGAGTGCCTGATGGACCCGACCGAGACCTGGCTGGAGAAGTGGGTGCTGCACGAGGCGAACGAGGTCTACAACTACCACGGCTGCATGCAGAACGAGAAGAACCCGCGGCTGAAGGCGCTGTGGGAGCGCTTCCTCGACTACGAGCTGGGCCAGCTGCACCTGGCCATCGAGCACTTCGAGCGACTGGACGGCCGCGACATCGCGCAGATCCTGCCGAACGAACTGCCCGACCCCATTCCCATCGAGTCGCAGCGCGAGTTCGTGCGCAAGGTGCTGGCCTCGGAGGTCGACCTGCGCGCCAACGGCACCCAGTTCGTTGACAAGGCGCAGGAGCCGCAACGCTCCATCGACTACCGCGAACAACTGAACTCCGCCGGCTCGCCCACCGAGCAGGTCGCCGACGGCTACCGCTGGCGGCCCGGCACCGAACTCAAGCGCGCGGCTTGACGCCGCTCACCCTCGAAAGGAAACCACCATGGAAGCAAGAACCGAACTGGGCATGAACCGCACCGGCATCCAGATGTCGCCGATGGACACGGCCGACATGCTGGCCGAGGCCGACGACATCGCGGACGCCATTGCGCCCACCGCCATCGACGCTGACCTGCTCACGGCCGACACGCGGGCCGCGCTGGCCGACGCCCGCCTTCGCAGCAGCTACGCGCTGCAGGCCGACAGCCTCGGCTCCGTCCCCGTGCCCGGCACGCTGAAGGGCGTTGCCAAGTCCGGCATGGACATGCTCACGGGCAAGCGGCCGCAGGTGCTGATCGACAAGCTGGGCGAGCGCCTGGCGTTTGAGCGCGGTGGCGTGCGGCTCTACGACGGGCTGCTCGTGAAATGCGAGGCGATGGGCGCCGAGCTGAGCGAAGACGAGATCGCGTCGTTGCAGCAGTTCCGCGAGCAGGAAGCCGAGCACTTTGCGCTGGTTGTGGGGGCCATCGAGGAACTCGGCGGCGACCCGACCGCGCAGACGCCCTGCGCCGACCTGGTCGGCGTGGAAAGCATGGGCCTCGTGCAGGCCATGAGCGACCCACGCACCTCCGTGCTGCAGGGCCTGCATGTGATGCTGGATGCCGAGCTCATCGACAACGCGAGCTGGGAGCTGCTCGTCCAGCTCGCGCGTACCGCCGGCCACGACGCCATCGCCGACCGTTTCACCATCGCCGTGGAGCAGGAGGCGGTGCATCTGCAGACGATCAGGGGCCTGGTTTCCCGCCTCACGCTGGCCGACGCCGGCGCGGCTGCTTGAGACTGCTTGACGCTGCAAGCGGAAGGCAGCGCCAACGGCGCTGCCTTCCGCGTCCACGCCGGCGCTACGTTACCCCGGGTGACGACAGGCCCCTGCGGTCGAGGAAGCGGTCCTGCCGCACTGGCGCGCTGGCCTTCTGGTGCGCCGGCGCAACGATGGGCCGCGCGGGCAGGACACGGTGCACTTCGTCGGCGAGCGTCGGCAATTCCATCGGTTTGCTGACGACGCCGTCCATGCCGGCGTCGAGGCAGGCCTGTTCTATCGCCGGCCCCTCGAGGCTGGTGGACGCCACGATCGGGAACGGTGCGATCGAGCCGACCTGCTGCATGCTGCGGATGACTTCCGTCGCCTCAAGGCCGCCCATGACGGGCATTTCGACGTCCATGAGCACCAGGTCGGGCGGCCCCGCCAGGCAGGCCTGCACAGCCTCCGCGCCATCACTGGCGACCGCCACGTCGTAGCCGAGCGCTTCAAGCTGCGCTTTCGCCAGCAACTGGTTCACGCTGCTGTCATCGACGACCAGCACCTGCTTCACGTCGTGGGCATAGGCCGGGCTGGGCGAAGCCTCGCGCATTTGAGCGGTCGACAGCCGGCGGTCGACGCGCGCCGTCAGTCGCTCGAGTTCCGCCGGGCTGAGCGGCAGGATGCGCACGTCGACGCGTGTTCGTTCCCGGGCCTGCAGGGAGGTCGATCCGGCCATGACGGCGAGGATGGTCGTGATGGCGGGCAGCGCCGACGCCACGCGTTCCAGGGATGCCAGCTCGCTGCCGTCGGCCTCTGCGACCATCAACATCATCGGCAAGGCGTCCCGCGCAGGCTTGCCGTCGAGCAGGTGCGACACCACCTGCTGCGGCGAGTCGAACGAGGCGACGCGCCAGCCCAGTCGACGCAGCCGGTGGTCCATGGAATCGAGGCGCCCGGGCGACGTGCTCACCAGCCACGCAACGGCACCACCCGCATGCGGCGGTTCATCGGTGGCCATGGGCACCTGCACGGCGGGCACCCGCGTCTCCACGGAAAAGCTCAGTCCATCCGCACCGGCATTGATGAACTGCACCGGGCCACCGGTCGCGGGGCATGTGCCCCGGGCGTGCAGCACGGGGGCAGGACGGCTTCCGTCCGCGGCCGGCAAGGGCGCCAGCTGCAATCGCTCCAGGACACGGTCCAGCTCGGGCGATACCGCGCCTGTCCCGGTCGCCTGGATCGCCAGCCGGCTCGTGCCGTCCACCGGCGCTTCGGCCTGCGCGCTGAACAGCAGAAATCCGCCGTCCAGGCAATCGGTCATCGCCAGCAGGATGCGATGGATGGCCGCGCGGACGCCCGCGTCGGAAATGAGAAGTTCGATGCGTGGCCCGGAGCAGTCGAAGTAGGAAATGAGGCCCTTGTTCCACGCCAACGGGACGACCTGCCTGACGGCCAGGGTGAACAGCTCGGAAAACTCCATGGGCGAGGTCGGCAATCTGCGGTCCTGCGTCACGCGGGAGAGCCGGTCAGTCATCGCGCTGCAGTCGCCGCGCCCTCAAGCTGCCGAGCCACAGAAAAACCGCCGCGCCGAGCACCGCGCCTGCCAGGCCGGTCCAGTCCGTATCGCCGGGAACCAACGACCCCAATGACGTTGCGCTGAGCCCGCCGAGCACTGCACCGACGGCGGCGAACATGGCATTGACGAACAGTCGCTGCCGGCCGAGTGTCGATTGCCACCAGCTGCCCAGCCAGGCGATTGCCAGGCCGGCCATCAACCAGAGAATGGGATTCATCGTCGTCTCCGTGATTCGTCGTGCGCGCGCCGGCCCGCATCGCTATCGGGCATCGAGTGCCTTGGGGTCATTGGGGCCCGTGTTCCGGCTGCTGCGGCCGTGCACACGCCCGCAATCGCTGGAGCGGTAAAGCCGCCCCTCGCGATCCGGCGGTGTCAGGTCGGGCTGCTGGCTGCCAGCCGGCGCCCTCGACATGGCTTCGCCGAGCATCGGCGTCAGCATGGCCAGCGTGTGGCTGATAGTCGCCATGGCGCCCACGCGGACATGCCGCATCGGCGAGACCGCGGCCTTGAGGATGGCCATGGCGACCTTCTCAGGCTCGATCATCGGCGTGGGCAGGCTGAGTTCCTGACCGAGATAGTTGGCGGCATGCTCCAGAAGCGGCGTATCCACCGCCGCGGGCTGGACGAGGGTGACCGATACGGGCGCGCGGTCCATCTCCAATTCCATGCGCAGGCCGTCGGTGAAGGCCTTCACCGCCTGCTTGGCCGCCGAGTACATGACCTGGAGTGGAACGGGCGCGTCCGACGCTTCGCTGCCGATGTTGATGAGGGCGCCGCCGTTGGCACGAAGCCAGGGCAGCACCGCCAGCGAGCCATGCACGACGCCCCAGTAGTTCACGTCGAACAGCCGCCGGCTGTCGTCCAGGCTCATGTCATCGACACGGCCATAGGCGGCGACGCCCGCGTTGTTGATCCAGGTGTCGATGCGGCCGAAGCGCTCTACGGCAGCGCTCACCACCGCGTCCATCTCCGTCTTTTCGCTGGTGTCGGCATCGATGGCGAGCACCTGCCTGCCCTGCGCCAGCAGTTGCCGCTCGATGACGCTCAGCGTGCCTCGGCTGCGCGCAACCAGCACGAGACTGGCTTCCTCTCGCGCCGCCGCGAGTGCCGTTGCAAGGCCGATGCCGCTGGACGCGCCGGTGATGACGATCACCTGTCTTGCCAACGGTTTGAGTGTGATTTCCATGAGTCGCATGCTTCCCTGAAGGGTGAGCAACGGCAGCAATGGGCGTTCCCCGCGCGCTGCCCGGCCGCTAGCCCGGGCCCGCTGCGCCGTAACGGCTAGAGGCTGTTGTGGACGGCGGTCGCCGCAATCGCGGCCTGCCCGACCGCCACGCCGATCTGGTCCAGCGCACTGACGACGTCGCCAGCGGCGTAGAGGTTCTCGACACTGGTGCGTCCGTGCGCGTCGGTGACGATGTTTCCCTTGTCGTCCAGCCGCGCGCCAACGGCGGCCGCCAGGCTGGCGCAGGGGTCAACGCCCAGGGCGGCGTACAGGACATCGAACCGGTGTTCGGTCTCGTCTGCCGTGGTGACGACGACCTCCCGGTCGTTCGCGACCGCGAGCCGCGCAGCCACGCCAGGCAGGGCCTGAACACCTGCAGCGCGCAAGTCCGAGCCGAACTCTTCAGTAGGCCGGCCGACACCGACGAATGTCACATGGGGGCTGAATGCCTGCAGGAAGGCCGCCTCCCTGACGCCATGCGCCGAGTTGCCGAGGACCGCAATCCGCTGGCCCCGGTGTTCGTAGCCGTCGCATATCGGGCAGTGGCGCAAGAGGTCGGCAGCGTCGACTTCGCCAGCACCTGGGACCTTGGGCAGCCGGTCCTTGACGCCGGTGCAGAGGATGACCGTGCGGGCCCGCAGCGTGTCGCCACCAAGCCCGATCTCGAAAAGGCCGTCGGCCGATTGTTGAAGGTGATGAACGGTCCCCGGCAGCACGAGTCCGCCAGCCTCTTCCAGGTGCCGCGTCATTCGCGCCAGCAACTGCTCGCCGGAAATGCCATCGGGAAAACCGGCCACGTTGTTGGACCGGGAGATGCGCCGCGCGCGCGCCGCGCCCGCGTCGACCACCCGCACATCGCGCAGGAACCGGCGCAGGTACAGGCCGGCCGTCAGCCCCGCCGGCCCGGCCCCGACGACAACGCAGTCGAGCACATCACTGCGCTCCGCGGGGCCGGAATCCTGATGACTGACGGGCATTGGATGTCGCGTGACTTCAGCGTGCGCCAAGGATGTTCAGCGCGTGTTCAAGGCCTTGGCAGTTTCAGTGTCTGCGGCGTTGGCATTGCCGCGGCCGTGGACGCGGCCCGATTCACCGGCCCGGTACAGCGTGCCTTCGCGGCTGCGCGGCATCTCGTTGCGCTGCTGGCGGCCCATCTGCATCTTGGCCATCATTTCGCCCAGGGGCGGTATCAGCTTGGCCAGCGTGGTGTTGAGCTTGGCCATCATGCCGACACGCACGGCCCGGGTCGGTGACTTCGCCGCGTCGAGGATGGCCTCGGCGACCTGCTCCGGCTCGATCATCGGCGTGGGCAGCTTGGGCGCCTGGTCGAGGTAGTTGCCGGCATGCTCGGGGTAAGGCGTGTCCACCGCCGTCGGCTGGATCAGCGTCACCGACACCGGGGCGGCATCCACCTCGAGCTCCATTCGCAGGCCGTCGGTGAAGGCCTTCACGGCGTGCTTGGTGGCCGAATACATCACCTGCAGCGGAATGGTGGCCTCGGAGGCCTCGCTGCCGACGTTGATGAGGGCGCCGCCGTTGACGCGCAGATGCGGCAGGGCGACGCGTGCACCATGCACGACGCCCCAATAGTTGGTGTCGAACATGCGCCGCGCGTCTTCCAGGCTGATCTCATCGACCCGGCCATAGACGGACACGCCGGCGTTGTTGATCCAGGTGTCGATGCGGCCGAAGGCGGCGAGCGCGGCCGTCGCGATGCCCTCCACCTGCAGCGGGTCGCCCACGTCGGCTTCAACCGTGATGACCTCGCGGCCCTGCTCGCCGAGGTGCCGGGCAACGTCGTCCAGCGTCTGCTTGCTGCGCGCGGCCAGCACCAGGCGTGCGCCCTGTTCGGCGGCGCCGATGGCGGTGGCCAGGCCGATGCCGCTGGAAGCGCCGGTGATGACGATCACCTGGTCGGCGAGCGGCTTGAGTTCGATATCCATGGTGGTCTCCTGCTGGGTGTGAAGCAGCCGTGGCGGCAAGACGCGTTCCCCGCGGCAAGGCTGCCGCGCCATGCGCCGACGCGAGCGCCTTGCAAGGAAATTTTTGCCAGACAAATTTGCCGCCATTGCGTTGCCGGACCGGCGACTCCGCACGGACCCGACCGGGAACCCAGCTTGCCTGTAGATGGCCGTCGGCACCGTTGCCGGCTCAACATTCAGGAGACCATCAAATGACTCAGCAAAACCGCAACGAGGAAGGCCAGCGCCAACAGGGCAATGCGTCGCAGGGCCAGCAAGGCGGCTCGCAGGAGCGCCAGCAAGGCAACCAGCAGCGCCAGGACGGCCAGGGTCAGCGCGACCAGCAGGGCAGCGGCTCGCAAGGCCAGCAGTCCGGCAACCAGCAGCGCCAGGACCAGGGCCAGGGTAACCGCCAGGGCGGCTCGCAGGAGCGTCAGGAAGGCAACCAGCAGCGTCAGGACGGCCAGGGCCAACGCGGCCAGCAAGGCTCCAACGAGGAAGCCAGCCGCGGCGGCGCCAACCGCGAAGAGGGTGGTCGTCAGCAACGTTGACCTGCCCCGCACATGGGCCGCGACGTCCAAGGCGCCGCGGCCTTTTTTCATTCAGCTTGTGACGCAACGACAACCAAGGAGTCGTCATGGAAAGCAGAGCCCGTTTTCTCGGCCATCCGATCCACCAGATGCTGGTGGTGTTTCCACTCGGGCTGCTTGGCGGTTCGGTCGTGTTCGACATCCTGGCCCACGTGCTGGCGGACCCGCAGCTGGCCGTGGTGTCCTACTACCTCATCCTCGGCGGGCTGATCGGTGGCGTGCTTGCTGCGCCTTTCGGCACCATTGACTGGCTGGCCATTCCGTCGGGCACACGCGCCAGGAAGGTGGGTGCGATGCACGCCGTGGGCAATGTCGTCGTGCTGCTGGTTTTCGCTGCGAGCGCCTGGATGCGCCACGAAGGTCCGAGCTCCCCGAGCGCCCTGGCGCAAACGCTGTCCATCGCCGCCGTGCTGCTGTCCCTCGTGACCGCCTGGCTGGGCGGCGAGCTGGTCGACCGGCTCGGTGTGGGCGTGTCCGACGGCGCCCATCTGAATGCGCCGAGTTCGTTGCGTCCGCGCCAGGACGTACGCTGATCAAGCCCGTTCGCGCGGGCCGCTCCTTTCGGCCTTGGCGCTGCGCTTCGCCTCTGACAGGAAGGGCAGGATGTTGAACAGCAGCGCGGCGCCCAGCAGCGTCAGCGTGTACGGCCACGGCAGCGGCTCGGCCTTCAGCCGGAGGGCCCAGTCGGCCTGCTGGCTGGACCACGGCAGCAAAGCCAGCGCCTGCCCGGGCGACAAGGCCAGCAGCCCCGCCGCGCCCACCCACGGCAGCAGGTGCTGGAAGCCGTGCACCCATTGCTCGACGACGGGAATCCGGCGGCGCGACAGGGCGACATTCAGGTCGGCGATATAGCTGGCCTCGTGCAGCAGCAGGGCCAGCAGGATCAGCGCGAACAGCCCGGCCGTCGGCTCGAGCAGCAACGCGGCCAGCAAGGCGGTGCCGATGACGCCCAGCATCAGCAGGTGCAACAAAGACTCAGCCAAGCCCGCCGTCAGCTCGATGCGCTGCTGGCGATGGCAGGCCCAGTCCAGCAGGCCGGCCAGCACCAGCAGCGGCGCCCAGACAAAGCCCAGCAGGTTCTGGAGGACCGAGGCGGTGCTGCCCATGTTCAGGCCGGCTTGGCCACCATGAGATAGAACACCACCACCAGCGCGAGGAAGGCCGGCACGCCCAGGGCCGTCCAGACCTTCAGCATGCCGAAGTACTGCGCCGGCAAAGGCTCACCGCGGGCCGCAGCCGCCTCGGCCAGGCGGCGCATGCGGATCTGCAGCCACACCACCGGCAGCCAGCAGGCACCGGCCAGGAAGTACAGCGCAAAGGACCAGGCGATCCACGGCGTGCCCAGCGGGATCCCCGCCAGGTGGGCCATGTAGAGGCCGCTGAGCGGCTGGAAGATGATGGTCGTCGTCGTGAAGATCCAGTCCGCCCAGACCACCTGGCGCACCACCACGGCCACGGCGGCCGGCTGGCGGCTGAGGCTGGCGAAGAACATGTAGTAGGCCGAGCCCAGGCCGGTGCCGAAGAGCACGGTGGACGACAGCACGTGCAGCCACTTGACGATCATGTATTCCATCTCGGCTCCTTTCAGGCACGTGGTCGATTGACCGCAGCGCTCGGCTCGAGCCGCCACAGCATCAGCAGCAGCGCCAGCATCGGCAGGTTCTTCAGCATCGGGCCGTAGGGGTGCAGCCAGAACTCCGGCAGGCGCAGCGCGATGACGGCGCTGTAGAACAGCATCAATGCGCCCTGCGCCAGCCACAGCCAGCGCCGCCGCCGGAACGAGCACAGCGTCAGCAGGCCGAGGGCAAGGTCGAGCAGCGCCGCGCCCCACAGCGCCGCAGCTTGCAGGTCGGCAGGCACGCCCGCGCGGCCCAGCAGTTCGTAGCTCTGCTCAACCGGAAAGCCGAACAGCGACACGAAGGCCGTGGCGATCCACACCACCGCCAGCGACAGCCTCGCCAGCGGCAGCAGCCAGCCGAGCAGCGCCTGCGTGCGCAGTGCCTCGCGCTGCTCGGGCGCAATGAACTCCTCCACCGGCCGCGGCAGGCGCGCCAGCACGGCGGCCAGCGGCGCTGCATCGGTCGTGTTGCCGCGCTCCAGCATCACCCAGGAAGCACGGTCCAGCATGGCATTGCGTCGGCGGTCGCCCAGCCAGGCCAACAGGCGCATCAAGGGCTCGGGTGCCGACAGCGTCAGCACCGGGGCCGGCAGGCCCATCGCGCCGCGCAGGGCGAGCAGGTAGACGCGCAGCGTCAACGGCTCCGGGCCGACAAGCCCGAGGCGCCGCCCGCGCAAGCGCCCGGCCGGCGCCTCCACCATCTCGCGCAGCGCCTCGGCCGCGTCGTCGACATGGATGGGCTGTATGCGCTGCCGCCCACGCGCCGGCAGCAGCAGCACCGGCAGCGCGGCCAGCTGCAGGAAGCGCTGGGAGCTGGCCCCGTCCGGCCCGAAGACGAGCGAGGGCTGGGCGATGCCGGCATCCAGCGGCAGGCTGAGCAGGTGGCGGTCGGCCTCGTACTTGCTGAGGTAATACGGCGTCTCGGCACGCGAGTTGGCGCCCAGGGCCGACACCTGCACCACGCGTTGCACACCGGCTGCGGCGCAGGCCTCGAACAAGGCGCGCGGCCCCTGCACGTGCAGCGCGTCGAAGCTGGCGCCGGGGCTCTCCTTGAAGATGCCCACCAGGTTCACGACAGCGTCGATGTCCTGCAGATGGGCGCGCCAGACCGGCGCCGGCGTGGCGGCGAAGTCGAGCTTCAGCCAGACGCAGCGGGCGTCGTCGACGCTCGGCGGCCGGCGGCCCGCGCAGACGACGCGGTGTCCGGCAGCCAGCAGTTCGCGCAGCAGGCGGCTCCCGAGGAAGCCGGTGGCGCCGGTCAGCAGGATCTTCATGTGTCCGGCCATGGGGCAAAACGCGTGCCCCGGTGCGGGCGAGCGGTTTGCCATGGCAGTCCATCGTCATTCGCTGCCGGAGTTGCCCATGAAGAGACTGCTTCTTTCCCATCTTTTGTCGCGCGCATCCGGGCGCCTGCTGCTGAGCGACCTGCTGTCCAGCGGCTTGTCGGCGGCCGTGTTGATGTGGCGAGGCCGCACGGATGCCGGCAGCGCCGCAGCGCCCATCAACGCCGTCAGCCACTGGCTGTGGCCACGCGCCGCGCTGCGCCAGGACGGCTTCACGCCGCGCTACACCCTCACCGGTGCGGTGGTCCACGCCGGCGCAGCGGCCTTGTGGTGCGGGCTGTACGAGGCCGTGCGCGCACGCCGCGCCGAACCGACGGCGATGAACGCCGTTGGCGACGCTGCAGCGGTGAGCGCGGTGGCAGCGGTCGTCGACCTGAAGTGCGTGCCCGAGCGGCTGACGCCGGGGTTCGAGAAACGTGTCTCCAACCGCAGCCTGGTCATGACCTATGCCGCCTTCGCTGCAGGGCTTGCCCTGGTCGGCCTTGCCAACTTGCCGAAGCGGTGAGCCGGCGCTGCTCCCGGCACCGAGAGCCGCTCAGACCTCCACGCCCTCCACAAGTTCGCGGAGCGCGTCGATGGCCAGCTGCAGCCGCGCGGCTTCGGCGCGCCGGGCAGCGGCCGTTGCAGTGTCGCCATCGCCGATTGCAAATTGTTCGGCACGCAGGCTCAGCTCCCGCTTCTCCTGCAGCGCCCGGATCGACGACCAGAGCGCTTCATCTGTTGCCCCAGATTGCGCCGCGCGCAGCGTTTCGAGGGTGAAGGCATGACCGGTGTGGCAGCGGAAGCGCCGCGGCGCAGTGCCCGCGACTTCCCATAGCGAGCCGTGGCAGTCGGGGCAGGTGAAGGTGGACGGGCTGCCGATGGCGCGCAGGTGCTCCATCGCATTGCCGGCGCCCAGCGAAATAGCCTCTTCGTGCGTGGTTGGAGATGGCATGGAAGTTTCCCTCCGGACGGGGTCGACGCTGGCCTTTTCCAGCAGCGAGCACAGGAGCGGCGCGAGGTTGGCAACGCCGATGCGGTGGTCCACGTCGACATGCTTGAACACGCTGAGCGGCATGCTGGGAGCCATGGCTTCGCTGGGGTCCTGGACGATGGCGGTCCCGCCATAGGCCTTGATCGCCTGCATGCCGGGCGTGCCGTCCTCCAGCAGGCCGGTCAGCACGACGCCGATCACGCGGTGCTTCCAGGAGAGTGCGGCGGACCGGAAAAGCGGATCGATGGCGGGCCGCGCATGGTGTTCCTTGGGACCCCTGGACAGGCGCAGTGAGGCGCCATCGACCCGCATGTGGTGGTCGGGAGGTGCGATGTAGATCCGGCCCGCTTCCAAAGCGGTGCCGTCGATCGCATGCATCGCCCGGAGCGGCCCGACGGCGTTCAGGATGTCGGGGAGCATGCTTTTGTGCGCGCCCGTGTGCAGGACGATGCAGATCGGCGCCTTGAAGTCGCTCGGCAGGCCGCCGCACAACTGCTTGAGTGCAGCGACACCGCCGAGCGATGCGCCGACGACGACCAGCCGGGGATGCGGCAAGGCTCGCGTCTGGTCCAACGGTGCAGTCGTCATCGCACTCACCCGGCGTTGAGTGGCTGATCCACCCAGCGCTCAAGCCAATCAACGATTCGCCGCTGGATGTCGACGCGATGCGATGGCTTGCCTTGCCCAAAGACATGGTGGCTGCCGCCCGGATAGAGCACCAGCTCTGTCGGCGCGCCGCCTGCACGGCGCAGCTTCACGAACAGTTCCTCCGATTGGCCGCGCGGGCAGCGTTCGTCGTCGGCGCCCTGCAGGAACAGCGTGGGCGTGCGCACCTTCTCGATGGCGCTCATGGGCGACAAGCGCGCCAGCTGCTCGCGCTGGTCCTCCGGCTCGCCGCCCGACGAATAGGCATCGGCGTAGTAGCCGCTGTCCGACGTGCCGAAATGCGACTCCATGTTGGCGACCGGCGCACACACCACGGCGGCGCGGAATCTCTTGCTGTGCCCCACGGCATAGGCGCTCATATAGCCGCCATAGGACGAGCCGGTGATGGCGATGCGCTCATCGACAAAGCCCTCACGGCAGAGTTGCTCGACTGCGGCGAGGTGTTGCGGCAGATCGAGTTCACCCCAACGGGCCCGAAGCCGATCCGAGAACTCCCGCCCGTAGCTGCTGGACCCGACCGTGTTCAGAGCCAATATCGACCAGCCGCGCGAACACAGCGTCTGCCAATAGGGGTGGGTCGAGAACTTCAGCGGCACATAGCTCGCCGGCCCGCCATGCACATCGACCAGCAGAGGGCCAGGCTTGAACGGGCGGCCCGCAGGCCTGAGCAGCCAGCCGTCGATGTTTTCGTGGCCGCCATTGCCGTCGGGCAGCTTGAAGCGTCGGTATTCCACCTCGGGAACGCTGCGCTCGGACCACCAGTCGTTGAACCGGCTGAGCTGCCGCGTCTCCTGCTCTTCCCAAGGCGCGGCATGCAGCTCCAGCGGCGTCGCGGGGCTTTCGCTGGTGTAGACCAGCCGTGTCGAATTGGCGGCCAGATAGCTGACGTGATGCTCGCCGCCAACGACGCAGCGTGCCTCACCGCCAGGGACGCGGACGGCGGCAATCTGCTGCAGGCCGCGCTCGACCTGGATGACGGCAAGTTCAGTCGATTCACGGTTCCACTGAAGCTCACCCATGACTTCCAGCGACTCGGCCCCGAGCGGCGCCACCGTTTCTTCGTCGACATTGATCAGCCACAGCCGCATCTGGGCGTCCCCGCTGTCCAGGGAACCGCTGAAGGCGATCCAGCGTCCGTCCGGAGACCAGCTCGGCGAGGACGAGTTGGCTTGGTCAAAGCTCAGGCGTTTGGCTCCGCTCGGCTCACCGTTCGCGTCCAGGCTCATCAGCCAGATATCCGTGCAGTGTTCTTCGCCTTCCTTGTCGCGTGTCCGGCTGAAGCAGATGCGGTTGCCGTCGGGCGCCCAGGTGGCGGCACGCACGTCGTAGTCGCCCTGGGTGATCTGCCTGGCATTGCCACTGCCGGGGTCGATCAGGA
The DNA here is from genome assembly GCF_979253795.1 of Roseateles sp. AC306. NCBI lineage: Bacteria > Pseudomonadati > Pseudomonadota > Betaproteobacteria > Burkholderiales > Sphaerotilaceae > Roseateles > Roseateles sp. AC306. The sequence continues at coordinate 41,440 of NZ_CEEDEB010000006.1, read as the reverse complement.
ACAGGTGGCTGCGCGAGTCGAGCAGGTAGCCACTGCCGTCAAGCTTGTAGGGCAGGCGCCAGCAGAGTTGCGGCTTCTCGCGGTCCGGCGATTCGGTTTGCGCACCGTCGGCGCGTGCGCAGCCCTCGGCTCGTTCGTCCGGGTCGACGGTGACCAGCCCCGAGGCCAACAGCCGGTCGCCCTGAGGTCGCCACCAAATCCTGGTGGCTCCCCGTGCCAGGTGGCTGATCTGCCTCGCCTCGCCACCGTCAGAAGGCATGCGGTAGATCTGGAAGGTGCCCTTGCTGGCTCGGTCCGAAACAAAGGCAAGCTCGCGACCGTCCGGCGACCAGCGTGCGTGCTTGTCCTCGGCCTGAGCGAAAGTGAAGCGCCGCGCTTCTCCGCTCTCCAGGTGGAAGGTCCAGAGCGATGAAGCGTAGCCGTCGGCCTCAGAGTCGATCCGCTTGACCGTGCACACGGCCAAGGGGTGGTCCGGCAAGACATGGACCTCGGTGATCTGCTGCTCAAGTTCAAGGTCGTCGGGGGAAAAGTCCTTCAGGTCGGGCATGGTGATGGGTGGTCTTCAGCTGATGGGTTGCGCCACCCGCGAAAAGACCTGCTGATGGCGCCTCTGGCCAAGCACCCAGCAAAAGGTGTTCCCAAACGAAGGACCCCCGCCCTGCCGCTACCTCCGCAAGCCCGGCCTGTCCGGCGACCGACCGTCTCCCGGCACCACGACGGGCATGCCGTCTTCGTCGATGGAGTGCACTTCCTTCACCGGTCCGGACTGCTTGGCACGCTCTGCCAGCCGTGCATAGAAAGCCGCAACCTCGCGAAGATCCTGCTCATCCAGAGACTCGATGCCGATCATCCGGTTGCTGGCCGTCCTGTGGGCGGCCAGCAGTTCGTTGAGCTTGAGGTGCATCGCGACACTGTCCTTGTTCTGGCTCTGCTGGATCAGGAAGACCATCAGGAAGGTCACGATGGTCGTTCCCGTGTTCACGACCAGTTGCCAGCTTTCGGAGTAGCCAAACATCGGGCCGACGGCGACCCACACGGCGATCGTCAGCAGCGCGACGCAGAAGGCCGTCGGCGTGCCGCACCAGCGAGTCACTGCCGATGCGAAGTGGTCGAACCCCGTCAACAAGCTTGAACGGCCGGCGTACGCCGCCGTGCTCGTGTTGGGCATTGCGCCCAGGCCGACGTCGGTCTGTGTGGTTTCCCTCATGTTCATCCCTTCTGCACCCCGCTCAAACCATCGGTGGATCGGTCTCGCGCTGGAAGTGACGGTGCTTGGCCACGGCCTGGATGAAGGCGGCGGCGCCAGCGCTCGCGTCGTCGGCGATGACGATGCCAGGGTCGGGAACCTCCGATGCCGTCGCGCCCCCCAGGCCGGCGGCCTGCAGCAACTGAAGCCCGGTGCCCAGCACCAGGATCGATTTGCAGTGCCGGTACTGATCCCGGATGAACTCGTAGGTGTGGCCGTCGCGCATCAGCGCATTCACCGCAGCCTCGCCATCGGGCAGCACCAGCGCGTCGAACAGGAAGCCTGGTTCGTTCTCAAGGGAAACGTCGGCCTGCAGGTCCACGCCGTCCGCCGTCTGCACCGGCCCGATGGTCGAAGCGGCGATGCGCGGCACCGCACCCTGATCGAGCAGCGCGGCGTGCACGGCCAGCAGCGACTCGCCCACCACGCCGTTTGCCGCCAGCAGCACGATCTTGCGCCCGGCAATGGAGCCGTCGCCCGGCCGGGCAAACAGCGACAGCGCCGGCGACACCTTCACCTCGGGCTTGGGTGCGCGGGCGATGGCGCGCGGCATCGGCTCGGGCAGCGGCATGTTCAGGCCTGCGGCAACCTTGTTGGCCAGCCCTTCCGACGCGTTGCGCAGCGAGGCCAGCATGCGCTCCCGGATGGCCGGCACCGTCACCTTGCTGAGCTCGAAGCGGAAGGCCGCGGCGATGTGGTTCTGCTCCACCGGCGACTGGCTGTCATAGAACAACCGCGCCTGGTTGTAGTGCTCGGCGAACAGCTCGGGCTTGGCGCGCACCTTGGCCTGGTCCTCCCGCGCGCGCAGCCGCGCAGCGACCGATGTGAAGCCCTGCTCCGCCGCGCCGGCCTGGAAGGGGCAGCCGCCGGCCAGCGAGTTGGGCTCGTAGCTCACGCGGCCGCGGTGGATGGCCTGGCGGTGCATGCCGTCGCGCTGGTTGTTGTGCACGGGCGCGATCGGCGAGTTGATCGGGATCTCATGGAAGTTGGGGCCGCCCAGCCGCGAGATCTGCGTGTCGACGTAGGAATGAATGCGGCCGGCAAGCAGCGGGTCGTTGGAGAAGTCCAGGCCCGGGATGATGTTGGCCGTGCAGAAGGCGACCTGCTCGGTCTCGGCAAAGAAGTTGTCGGGGTTGCGGTTGAGCACCATGCGGCCGATGGGGCGGATGGGCACCAGTTCCTCCGGCACGATCTTGGTCGCGTCGAGGATGTCGAAGCTGAAACGCGCCGCCTCGTCCTCGGTGAACACCTGGACACCCAGTTCGTACTCCGGGAAGGCGCCGCTCTCGATGCGCTCCCACAGGTCGCGGCGGTGGTAGTCCGGGTCGGCGCCGGAGATCTTGACCGCCTCGTCCCAGGTCAGCGAATGCGTGCCGGCCTTCGGGCTCCAGTGGAACTTGACGAACACCGACTCGCCGGCGGCGTTGACCATGCGGTAGCTGTGCACGCCGAAGCCCTGCATCGTTGCGTAGGAGCGCGGGATGGCGCGGTCGCTCATGACCCACATCAGCATGTGCGTGGACTCGGGCATCAAGGACACGAAATCCCAGAAGGTGTCGTGCGCGCTGGCGGCCTGCGGCATCTGGTGATGCGGCTCAGGCTTGACGGCGTGGACCAGATCGGGGAACTTCATGGCGTCCTGGATGAAGAACACCGGGATGTTGTTGCCCACCAGGTCCCAGTTGCCTTCGTCGGTGTAGAACTTGACCGCGAAGCCGCGCACGTCGCGCGCCGTGTCCTTGGAGCCGCGTTCACCCTGCACGGTGGAGAAGCGAACGAACACCGGCGTGATCTTGCCGGCGGCCTTGAACGGCGCAGCGACGGTCAGGTCGGGCAGCGCGTCATAGGCCTCGAAGAAGCCGTGCGCCGCTGAGCCGCGCGCATGCACGATGCGCTCCGGAATGCGTTCGTGGTCGAAGTGGGTCAGCTTGTCGCGGAGGATGAAGTCCTCGAGCAACACCGGCCCGCGCGTACCCGCCTTGAGTGAGTTCTGGTTGTCGGCAATGCGCACGCCCTGGTTGGTCGTCAGCACCTGGCCGCTGGAGTCCACCCGCACGCGGTCGAGCGGCGCGACCGTCGGATTGCCGCCCAGAGCGGCTTGGGTGCCCGCCTTGGCGTTGGTGTTGGCTTCGGTCAGGGTGCTGCCGGTGACCTGTGGCGAAGGCGGCGATACATGCTGCCCGGTCTGCGGTGCAACACCGTTGCCGGCGCCATGCTCGCCAGCCTTGTTGGCATTGAAGGGCATGGCGGCGGCCGTGGTCTGCACGTCTTCCATCTTGCGCGCCGCAGCATCATCGCCAGGTGCGGGCGCCGGCCGGGAGGGCCCGCTGTCGGTATTGCGGGCGGCAGCCTTGGCGGCGGCACCCTTGTTGGCAGTCGAGATGCTTGTCTTGCGCGAAGTGGCCATGGTTTCTCCTGGGTGGGCGGTTTGAATGCGGCGTGTCATGGGTCGAGGGGCCTTCCGGCAAACGACGTGCCGGCCGTGGGTGACCTCGCGATGGCACCCCTAAGATCGAAGTTGTCCAACCCCGTCCCTGCCCCGGTTTGCTGCGCTTCGACACTTCTGCACTCGGTCTCCCTGGACCCGAAACGCCGTCGGACCTCGTCCTTCGTTTTGGCGAAGCGGAGTTGCGGCTCGCATCGCGGGAACTCCTGCTAAAGGGACAGCCCGCGCCGCTCGGCGCGCGCGCCTTCGACATCCTGGCCGTGCTGGCACAGCGCCAGGGCCGCGTGGTATCCAAGCGGGAGCTCATGAGCCTGGTGTGGCCGGACACCGTGGTGGAAGAAGCCAACCTGCGGGTCAATATGGTGGCCATCCGCAAGTGCCTTGGCGCGCAAGTCATCAGCACCATCCCGGGTCGGGGCTACCAGTTCGCACAGCAGGTCGTTCAAACGACCGTGCCGCGATTGCCGTCCGATATGCCGACGCGGGCGAGCACGGAAAGCCCGCAGGGCGCGGCAATGCTGATCGGGCGGGAGGAACTGCTCGCGCAGGCGCTGTCGCTGATGGCGCAACAGCGCCTGCTCACACTGACCGGCCTGCCCGGCAGCGGCAAGACAAGCCTGGCGCAGGCGATCTGTGCATCACTGGCGAACGACTCGCGGATGCGTGTCGTGTGGGTGGACCTTGCGCCGCTGACGGACGGCGCAGCGGTGGCGGGAACGATCGCCCGCAGCTGCGAGCTGGAGCTTGGCGCTGCCGACGGACTGAGGGGCTTGGTCAAGGCCTTGCGGCACCCTGCCTGGACGCTGGTGCTCGACAACGCCGAGCACCTGGTGGACAGCGTGGCCGAGGTGGCGCATGCGCTGCTGCAAAACTGCAGCCGGCTGCAACTGCTCGTCACCAGCCAGGCCCGCCTGAAGCTGGCCGGCGAAACCGTGCTGCCCGTGCCGCCATTGGCCGTGGCGCCTGCGGGCACGCCCGTGGAGCAGGCGCAGTTCGCGCCTGCACAGGCCCTCTTCCTCGCTCGTTGTGCGGCCATGGGGCGGCAGCTGCCCATCGACCCGCTCACGTTCGACCGCATGGCCACCCTGTGCGAGCGGCTGGACGGGCTGCCCCTCGCGCTGGAATACGCCGCCGCCGCAGTGCCGCTGCTGGGCCTGCAGGGTGTCTTGCAGGCCCTCGACGAGAGGCACCTGTCTCTGAGTGCGGGGCGCCGTGATGCGCCACCCCGGCACGGCAGCTTGCGCGCGCTGCTGCAGTGGAGCGTGGCGCTGCTGGGGCCCAACGAGCGGACGGTGCTCCGCCGGCTTGGCGCTTTCCCTGGCGGCAGCAGCCTCGAACTCTTCCGCAGCGTCGTCGCGAGCGACTTCGAGGACCCTTGGGCAGCGCTGGAGGCGCTGTCGGAACTGATAGACCGCTCCCTCGTGGTGTCCGGGACGACAGAGCCGCCGCGCTATCGCCTGCTTGAAACGACCCGCGCCTTTGCAACGGAGCTGTTGTCCGCACATGAGGAGGCCCCGGCGCTTCGGGCACGCTTTGCCGAGGCGGTGTGCCAACGCCAGGAACGACTTCACCGTGCCGCACAGACGGGAGAGCTGCCCATCGCACAAGCCGTGGAGCAACTGCTCGAGGAAGTCGACAACACGCAAGGCGCCTGGCAATGGGCAACGGAACACGACCCGACGTTGGCACTCCGGCTGTGCATGCCGCTGGCCTACGCGCTGGCCCGGTCCAGCGGCTGGTCGCAGAGTGCACAGTACTTCGTGCAGACCGCCAGGCACTTCAACGACAGTCAGCCTCTGGCGCTGCGGGCGCGCTGGGCCTGCGAAGCGGGCCGGCATCTGTCGATGCACGACTGGCCTCGCGCTCGCGAGTGGCTGAGCTTCGCCCTTGACGCCTATCGCAAGCTGGATGACCGGCAGGGGCTCTGCCAGGCGATGGCCGCCTGGGGCAGCTGGCTGCTGCAAGGCCAGCCCGACCTGCCGGCGTGGCGAGCGGCGCTTGAGGAGCTGCGAGCGCTCGATGACGAGAGCTGGCCCGATGCCGTGCGCGCACCGGGCGTCGTCATCGCGGCCAAGCTCGACATGGCCCTGCATGGCCGCGCAGGCGCCCGCGCCGCGTTGGAGGAGGCGCTGGCCTTGGCGGGCTGCGACCCGCTGGCCCGCACCTATCTGCTGATCAACATCATGCAGGCGGCGCTTCAGGACGACAGCGCCGTGGAGGTGATTGCACTGGCCGAGCCCGTGTTGCCAGCGCTGCGCCAGAGTCAGCACCACACGGCCTTGAGCTTCATGCTGCTGTGTATGGCGCAGGCACAGCTGCGCACGGGCCATGCGGCCGAGGCTCGGCAGACCTTCGGTGAAGGGCTGCCGGTCGCGCATGCGCATGACCTGCTCTATCTGTGGGGCGACGCGCTGGCGGTGTGGGCCTGCGCGCTCGGCGCTTTCGATGAGGCGGCCTGGCTGAACGGCTATTCGGACAGCGGCCACCGAACGCGTGGCATCGATCGCAACGAGGCCGAGGCCTGGTTCCGGCGCGAGTCGGAACGTCTGAGCCGCGCGGCGCTGAGTGAGCCAGCTCACCGCCACGCGTATCGGCAAGGAGAGCGCAGCGACGACGATGCGGCGCTGGTACTCGCGATGGCGCTACAGCAGCGGGGTTGAACCGGGCTCCCGCCCGGCCCCTTCAATGGGCCGAAGCCGCCGCCTCGATCAGCTCGGCAACCGCCTTGGGATGCGAGGTCATCACCACATGCGAGGCGCCCGGCACCACCACGGTCTTGCGTGACCGCGCGCGCTCGGCCATGAAACCCAGCCCGGCTGCCGGAATGTTGAGATCCGCCGTGCCATAGACGAAGTACGAGGGCAGTTGCTTCCAGGCGGGCTCGCCACTGGCTTCGACAAGCGCCGCCTCGGCGATGGGGCGTTGCGCCGCAGCCATCAGCCGCGCCTGGGGTTCAGGCACGTCGGCGGCGAACTGCTGCCAGAACTTGCCCTGGTCGATGTAGAGGTCGACCCCGCCCCCGGGCAGAGCGACCGGCTTGGCGAGCGCGCCGCCCAGGGTGCCGCCCGGGAACTTGCCCGCAAGCTGTGCAGCGCCCTCCCCCTTGTCCGGCGCGAACGCCGCCACGTAGACCAGCGATTTCACCTGCGGCTTGCCGAGGGCGGCGCTGGTGATCACGGCCCCGCCGTAGGAGTGGCCCACCAGCACGACCGGCCCGGGGATGCTGTCGATGACGCTCGCGACATAGCGTGCGTCGCCCGACACGCTGCGCAGCGGATTGGCGGCCGACAGGACCGGATAGCCGTCCTTTGACAACTGTTCGACGACACCGTTCCAACTCGACGAGTCGGCGAAGGCGCCGTGCACGAGAACGATGGTCGGCTTGCTGGTGGGAGTGGTTTTCATGGTCTGGGCCTGTGCATGGATTTGAGCGAAGCCGGCAAGCAGGCCGGCGGCAACGAGGAGGAACTTGAATTTCATGGGGTGCGCTCCGTTCAGTTGGAGATGAACTCGAGAAGGTCCTGGTTCAGACGGTCCTTGTGGGTGTCGGCAAGACCGTGCGGAGCGCCGGGGTAGACGATCAAGCGGGCGCCCTTGATCAGCGCGGCGGAGGCTCGCCCCGAGGCGTCGATGGGCACGATCTGGTCGTCATCACCGTGGATGACCAGGGTGGGCACGTCGAACTTCTTCAGGTCGCCGCGGAAGTCGGTCGCCGAGAAGGCGGCAATCGAGTCGTAGGTGTTCTTGTGGCCTGCGACCATGCCCTGGCGCCAGAACGACTGGACGGCCCCTGTCGACGCCTTGGTGCCCGGCCGGTTGTAGCCAAAGAAGGGGCCGGATGCGATGTCGAGATAGAGCTGCGAACGGTCAGCCAGCGAAGCCTTGCGCAGGCCGTCGAACACTTCCAGCGGCAGGCCGCCCGGGTTGTCCGGCGTCTTCAACATCAGCGGCGGCACGGCGCTGACCAGCACCGCCTTCTTCACGCGACCCGTGCCATGGCGGCCGATGTAGCGAGCCACCTCGCCACCGCCGGTCGAGAAGCCCACCAAGGTCGCGTTCTTCAGGTTGAGGGCCTCGATGACCGCGGCCAGGTCGTCGGCGTAGTGATCCATGTCGTTGCCCTCCCAGGGCTGGCTCGACCGGCCATGACCGCGGCGATCGTGGGCCACGACACGCAAGCCCTTGCCCGCCAGGAAAATCATCTGTGATTCCCAGCTGTCGGAGTTCAGCGGCCAGCCGTGGCTGAACACCACGACCGGGCCGGTCTTCGGGCCCCAGTCCTTGTAGTAGAGCTCCACGCCGTCCCGCGTGGTGATGGTGCTGGCGCTCTTCGCGACTTGCGCGGAACGGGCTTTGGCCGATGGTGCCGTGGTGGCGGACGGCGTCTGGGCGACGGCATGAAGCGTGCCGGCGGCCAGGCCGATAGCGAGAACGAGTCGAGAGAAGTTCATGGTGGTTTCTTGGGGGGGTGGGTGAATTCAGGAGGAAATGAAGGCCAGCAGGTCGGCGTTGAGCCGTTCCTTGTGGGTGTCTATCAGGCCATGCGGCGCACCTTCGTAGACCTCGAGCGTGGCGCTGCGCAGTGCCTTGACGGCCAGCCTGGCTGAGGCGTCGATAGGCACCATCTGGTCGTCGTCGCCATGCACCAGCAGCGTCGGCACGGTCACCTGCTGCAGGTCGGCGCTGAAGTCGGTGGCCGAGAACGCCGTGATGCACTCATGGGTGCTGCGGTGGCTCGCCTGCAGGCCCTGGTCACAGAAGCGATCAATCAGGGCCTGGGAGGGCACGGCGCCGGGACGGTTGAAGCCGAAGAACGGGCCGGAGGCGATGTCCCGATACAGCTGCGCGCGGTTATCGATCTCGCTCTTGCGCAGGCCGTCGAAGACCTCCTGCGGCACGCCGCCGGGATTGCCTTCGGTGCGCATCAGCATTGGCGGCACAGCGGCCACCAGAACCACTTTGGCCACACGACGGCTCCCGTGGCGGCCGATGTAGCGAACCACCTCGCCGCCGCCGGCTGAGAAGCCGATCAACGCGACATTGCGCAGATCCAGCACCTCCAACAGGCTCGCCAGATCATCGGCGTAGCCATCCATGTCGTTGCCGTCCCAGGTCTGGCTCGACTGCCCATGTCCACGTCGGTCATGGGCAATGGTTCGGTAGCCTTTGCCGGAAAGGAACAGCATCTGCGATTCCCAGCTGTCCGCAGTCAGAGGCCAGCCATGGCTGAACACCACCGGTTGACCGCATCCCCAGTCCTTGTAGTGAATGCGCGCCCCATCCCGGGCGGTGAAGAAGTGGTTCATCGGCTTGGCTCCAGCTTCGCGATTGCTGTGCCGACGAACCCTCGCCGGCTTGGCCATGCCAGTGTCGGAACGCCCCCGGTGTTGCACCAGTTAAGCGATATAAAACGATGTAGTCGGGACGTCGCCGGGTCGTCGGGCGCAAGCCGCGGTGCCCGAGCGAACTCAGTGGTGGCAGAGGCCCTTTCAACCGCTCACTCGTCCTAACCCTTCTTCTCCAGCGCACGTCGGCTGCCCGCCTTGCCGATGGCCTTCCACTTGCCGCGCAGCTCGATGCGCTCCAGCGCGGTCAGCTCGCCGCGTTGGGCATCGCGCATCAGCTTCTTGTAGTTGTCGAGCCGGTCCTCGTCGACATGGGCCAACACGGCGCAACCGGGCTCGCCCTCGTGCCGGCAATCGCGGAACCGGCACTGCTGCGCGAGCGATTGCACATCCTCGAAAGACGCGGCCAGCGTGCGCGCGTCCGCGTCGGGCCGGAAGGTGCGCAGGCCCGGCGTGTCGATGATGCAGCCGCCGTGCGGGCAGCGGTGCAGCGAGCGCGCCGTCGTCGTGTGCCGGCCGCGGCCGTCACTGGTGCGCACGGCTCCCGTCGACTGGCCGGCGTTGGCCAGCGTGTTGATCAGCGTCGACTTGCCGGCACCCGACGAGCCGAGCAGCACCAGCGTCTGCCCTGCATGCAGCCAGGGGCCGAGATCCGTGCAGGTCTGTCGCGACAGTGCGTTCACCGGCAGCACCGGCACCGTGGCGGGCAGGCGGGCGTACATCTGCGCGATGCGCTCCTGCGCCTCCGGCGCGATGTCTCGCTTGGTGAGCACGACAACCGGCGCCACGCCGCAGGCCCGCACCATCGCGATGTAGCGCTCCATGCGGCGCGCGTTGAAGTCGGCGTCCAGCGCCATCACCAGCAACGCCGCGTCGACGTTGCTGGCGAGCGGCTGGCGCCGCCCGTCGTTGGCGCGGCGGGCAATCTGCGTGAGCGGTTCGACGCGCTCGACGATCCAGGCCTGGCCGTGCGCGTCGACCTGCATGGCGACCCAGTCGCCGATGGTCAGCGGCTGCGCCGTGGCCTGCAGTTGCTGCACCAGCCGGGGCAGCGCGCGGGCCAGGTACTCGGCGCGCCCGTCATGCAGCGTGAAGCAGTCACGCTGCGATTCGGTCACGCGCGCCAGGCGCATGTCCGACGCGGGAGGCGCGGTGAGTTGTGCAGCAAGCGTTGCAATGGCGGGTGTGAGCCCGAGCGCCTGCAGCGCCTCGAATTCGATATCGATCATGGGAATCCATTGATGTTTGGCTTCGTCCGCGCGAGCGCGAACCTGTCCACGCGCGGTGGCGCGTGGCGCAATCAGGTGGGAAGCCGGCTGCGACTGGCGCAGCGATCAATGGACCCGCGAGGAACGCAAGGTCAGGCGCGAGGGGCGCTCAGATGGGCACGCAGGCAGCCGGACACGAGAAGGGCGACACGATCTGCTTGTTCCATGGTCTTCTCCTGGGCTGGTTGATGAAGGGCGCGAGTCTGCCAGCGGGTTGCGAGTGGCGTCAACCGTGGCGTCAGCGCGACGAGTTCCCGACAGAGATGTCGCTCGCGAGCCGCCAGCGGGTTCACGCGAACCCGATCCCGCAGATTGCCGAGCGAGACGAACTGCCAGAAGTCCGATGTCCGCGGTGGATCTCGGTCAGCCGCCGTCGACCGCGCGTTCGCACGGACGAGCCCGTTGGCGCGTCCTTACACTGAACTGCGTCGTCCGCCCTCTGCCGCTGGCAGCAACCGGGCGGCCGACCCGGCGGGGCGCCGCTCGAATGCCGTCGCCGTATAGCTTCACTACTTCCAAGGAACGACCATGACCAGTTCGATGTATACCTTCGCCGTTCCCGTCTTCAAGCAAATGCTGATGGCGCTTAAAGCAGAACTGGCGCAGGCAAGTACGCACGCCTCGGCCCACTCGATTGAGCCCGACGCCTTGCTGCAGGCGCGCCTGTATCCGGACATGTTTGCGTTGGCCAAGCAGGTGCAGATCGCAGCCGACTTTGCGCGCGGCGTATCGGCACGCCTGGCGGGCGTCGAGGTCCCCACCCACGAGGGACAAGAGAAGAGCTTTGCCGATCTTGATGTCCTATTGGCCCAGACGGTGAGCTTTCTGGATGGCCTCAGCGCATCGCAGTTTGAAGGCAGCGAAAGCAGAGAGATCATCTTGCGTCCCGGTACACCCAAGGAGAAGCGGCTGATCGGTCAAACCTATCTGGCCAACTACGGCCTGCCGCAGTTCTTCTTTCATGTCACCACTGCCTATGCCATCCTTCGCCACAACGGGATCGCCATCGGCAAGCGCGACTACATGGGCGTGTATTGACTGATGTTCGACGCTGCGCGCGCCGAGTGCGCTTGCGGTTCTTCGACCTTCAGGCTGCGCATGGAAGGCTTCTTCAGCGAGGCCTGAAGAACAGCTTGTCGGGAATGGCCTGAAACGGCGCGGTCCAGAAACGATTGTCGAGTTCGAAGATCTTCGCGGGCAGCCGTCGTTGTCCATCGATCAATGGGCCGATGTGAGCGTCCCGTGAAAGGATGGATCTCGCACTTCCATCAGAGAAGATCGCAGAGAGACCCGCCGTCAATGCCTCGGCCAGGACAGGCTGGCGCAACTGAACTGCGAACACCCGCGCGAACCTGTAGTGGAGGCACCAGTCCTCAAGCAGCACGGCCGACGGCGCCAGATGCCCAAAGAGTCTCAGCAGATTGCTGGCCTCATCGACTCCCAATGGGAACGCGTCGAATCGCCCCGCTTCCAGCATCCGAAACAGCGACAGAAACTCTGCCTCCTGTACCTTGAGTCCCGCAGCGCGAAGGATGCTGGTATCCACCCAATCGGGGCCTTGGCCGAAGCTCAACTCGCGCAGGTCCTCAGAACTGCGTATGCCCCGCAGGCGATCGAGCCGGTCGCGATGCACCAGCATCACACGATAGCCACTGAGACCAAGATCCAGCGGAAAGGGCAGGATCAATCCGCCTTCGGCAACCTTGGGCGAGGCGCCGGTGTCCATGACATTGACATCACCGGTGCTGAGCGCCAAGAGGGCGCGCATCGATGACAGCTGCACGGCGCTCAATCGCAAGGTGTACTGTCGCCCCGACGCCGCCAACGCGGCGTTCAGCATCTTGAACGAATAGCTGTCCGTGGGCCTTTCGTGCGTACGCGGGTACACAAACTCAAGCACCTGCTCGGCCGCCGAGATGCCGGTCAGTGCAGCAGCCGCGCCGAACACCAGACCCCGACGGCGGAGCAGATGATCAGAAGCGCTTCGAGGTTTCTGGCCCATGAAGAGGATTCTGCTCGCACCCCGTCCAGGTTGAATGCGCAGCTACCGCATGGCCGGCTCGCACATCCACTTTTCCAACCTGCCAGTGTATAAGACTCTTTACCTTAACCACCGCCTGGCAGCGCTGTGCAGCGGTTGCCGTCAGCCGCGGCAGCAGCCGGGTTCACGCTGCCTGGCTTGAAGCGGTCGCTGGCGCACCTGGGCCGATGACGGCTTCAACGACCGGGCAGGCGACGGTGGCGGGGCGGAGCTGTTGATGGCGAGGTGATCACCAGCGCGGGGGCAGCGGGCGTAGCAGCACGATGCAGGCGCGCTCAAGCTCGATGTACCCACCGCGCGCCAGGTCCTGAAGCAGCCGGTTGACCATGGCGCGCGACGCACCCACCCTTTGTGCAATGCGCTGCTGGCTCATGCCCCGTATGCACAGCCGGCCTTCGTGCTCCCTGGCCAACATCGAGCACAGGCCGACGACACGCTGGTACACGTCCATGGACCCCAGGTTGCGCACGGTTTGCGTCAAGGTGCGCACGCGTTCGACCAGGCGCTGGATCAGGTCAAGGGCCATGTCGGGCCGCTCTTTCAGCAAACGCTCGACATGGGCGCGCGTCACGCGGGTCAGGCGTGACGCGGTCAACGTTTCCACCGTTGCAGAACGCAGCTCGCCCTTCAACATCAGCTCACCGAAGATATCGCCGGGGCCCAGCGTATTCAGCTCCACGGCCCGCCCGCCGTCGCCCATCACGAACGCGCGCAACTCACCCGAATGCACAACGAACATGCAGTCGGCGGCATCCCCCTGGGTCACCACCTTCACGCCAGCGTCCCAGTGGCGTGTGTCGCCGTGCCTGGCCAATTCCATCAAGACGGCGGTCTCGGTCGATGCGATCCACAGTGCTTCCTCCACGGCCAACTCCGGTGCCCCATTGATGGGATGCCTCCGCAATGTAGGCGCTTTCAGGCCGCAGCTAAGGCAACGCTGAATAAGTCCCCGCGATGCAGCGCGCCCTGGTTTGGGATGGGCTGCAAGGCGCAAAGCACAGCCATAGCGGGCTATGGCGAGCATTTGCAACGCAGCAGGCCGCCCAAAGCAGGGATGAGCTGCGCGCGAGGGACTTGTTCAGCGTTGCCCTAAGCCTCGCTATGTTCACTATTGACATCGCATCGCACCGCGCGCTTGCGCGGTCACAGAATTGGTCAACAGGTCCTGAACAAAACGATGCAGGGCTTGGGTGAAGTCGGAAACAACCGCTGTGACAAAGCAGCATCTTTCAAGGAACACACATGAACTTCGATCGCAAGACCATTGTCAAGAGTGCCGCTGCGTTGATCGCCGTTGGCGCCACCGCCTTCACCAGCGCCTATGCGCAGCCCGAGGGTTTGCAGGGCAGCGTGGTGGCCGCCGAGCGCTACCGCGCCGTGCAGGAAGGCGCTGCGGCCATCAAGCTGCACGCTGCAACGCCGGCCGCGCCGCAGGCACATCGTGTGGCCGACCGCGCACCCGAGGCCGCCAGCGCCGCTGCCGAGCTTCGTGTGCGTGGCGGCAACGCGGCCGCCGAGCTTCGTGCGCCCGACGGCAATGTGGCTGCCGAACTTCGTGTGCGTGGCGGCAACGTGGCTGCCGAGCGCCGTGCGCCTGACGGCAACATGGCTGCCGAGCTTCGCGTGCGTGGCGGCAACGTGGCCGCCGAGCTTCGTGCGCCCGACGGCAACATGGCTGCCGAGCTTCGTGTGCGTGGCGGCTGAGTGCTGCGCAACGGCTCGGTGACTGCACCGAGTTGTAGCTCGTGAAGGCAGGCCGGCAGCGGCTCAAGCCTTCCCCTCGATCTGCCAGCGTCACTGCTGGCAGATCTGCTTCTACGATCAACGATGGCTCATCGAGCAGGGGAAGAGTCTGTGCGGCGATCGATCTGCTCGTGTGTGTGCGCCGTCATCGGTGCAGGTTGGATGGTGGCATCGCCCAGTTGGGCGCAGCCCAGCGATCCGCTCGGCCTGAACTGGCTTGAGACGCCCGATGTGCGTCTGGTGTTCCAGTCACCGCGGTTGGATTACCTGACCGCGCACACCGTACGCACCTTCACGTCGTCAGTGCGCTGGCAGCGGGAGAGATTCGGCTGGGTGCCGTCGGAGCAGCCCACGGTGCTGCTCAAGGACTTCACCGATCAAAGCATCGCCAGCGCCAGCGTCACGCCGCTGAACAGGCTCTACATCGAGGTATCGCCCAGCGCCAATACCTTCGACACCAACCCCGGCAGTGAGCGCATGGCCTCGCTGATGAACCATGAGCTGGTGCACCTTGCCACCGGCGATGTCGCCAATGCACAAGACCGCTTCTGGCGCCGCCTGCTGCAGGGCAAGGTGGAGGCGCAGCCCGACAACCCGGAGTCGCTGGTCTACAGCTACCTGAGCACACCGCGCTTCACCGCACCGCGCTGGCTGCTGGAGGGTGCCGCCGTGTTCATGGAAACCTGGATGGGCGGCGGCCTGGGCCGGGCCCAGGGCGGCTACGACGAGATGGTGTTCCGCGGCATGGTCCGTGACGGCGCGCGGTTTTACGACCCGCTCGGACTGGCCACACGCGGCGTGCGCTCGGACTTTCAGGCGGGTGCCAACGCCTACTTGTACGGTACGCGCTTCTTCACGTGGCTGGCCCACGAGCACACGCCGGAAAAAGTCGTCACCTGGCTGCGCCGCGACGAGGGCAGCCAGCGCGGCTACGTCGCTGCGTTCGAACAGGTGTTCGGTGTACCGCTCGACACCGCGTGGCAGCACTGGATCAAATTTGAGCAGGCCTTTCAACGCGCCAACCTGGCCGGTGTGCGGCGACTGCCGATCACACCGCTGTTGCCACTCACGGCGCGGGCCGTCGGTTCCAGCTCGCGCCTGTTTCTGGATGCAGAGCGCCAGGTCGTCTACGGCGCATTCCGCCAGGCCGGCATCGTCGAACACATCGGTGCCATGAGCCTCCGCGACGGCACCGTGACGCGGCTGACCGACATCCAGGGCGGCACGCTGTACGGCGTCAGCTCACTGGCCTATGACCCTGAACGCCGGCGCATTTTCTACACCACGCGCAACTACAACCGCCGCGACTTGATGGTGCTGGACCTGGACAGCGGGCAACAGACCCAGCTGCTCAAGGAAGCCCGCATCGGAGAGCTGGCTTTCAACCGTGCCGATGGGGCCCTCATCGGCGTGCGGCACGATCGAGGCCTGGCCACCCTGGTGCGCATGGCCCCACCGCACACACGCTGGGAGCCGCTGCACACCTTCCCGTATGGCGTGGTGCCCTCCGACCTGGATGTGTCGCCCGATGGTCAACAGCTTTCCGCATCGGTCAGCGAGCCGCAGGGCGAACAGTTTCTGCGCGTCTGGTCGCTGCCCGATCTGGTGCGGGGACCGGGCCGCCTGAAGACCATCGCCCAGGCCAGTTTCGGCCAGGCTGCACCGGAGGGATTCGTCTTTTCAGCAGACGGCCAGGCCCTGTATGGCAGCAGCTACTACACGGGCGTGTCCAACATCTTCCGCTTCGAGCCCGCCACGGGCCGCACGGTGCCGGTCAGCAATGCCGAGGTGGGCCTGTTCCGGCCGCTGCCGCGCGAAGATGGCAAATTGATGGTGCTGGCTTTCACCGGCGAGGGCCTGCTGCCATCGCTGCTGGACCCGCAACCGCTGCGCGCGCTGAGTTCGATCCGCTTCCTGGGCACCGAATTGGTGGCGCTGCACCCGGTGCTCAAGACCTGGCAGGCCGCTTCACCCAATGCGGTGGACGACGAGGCATTGGTGACCGCGCGCGGCATCTACCGGCCGCTGGAGCACCTCGAATTGCTCAGCGCCTATCCGGTGCTGCAGGGCTACAGGAACACCGTGGGTCTGGGCTACCGGCTGAACTTCGGTGATTGGCTGTCTTACGCCAGCGCAAGCCTCACCGTGGCCGTGACGCCGGACAAGCGCCTGCCGGCCGGTGAGCAGCTGCACGCCGAGGCCAAAGCGGCCTACCTGGGCTGGCGTGGCGTGCTGGCCTGGAACCGCTCCGACTTCTATGACCTGTTCGGCCCCACGCAGCGCAGCCGCAAGGGCTGGAAGGCGCAACTCGGCTACGACCAGCCCTTGATTCAAGAAACCCCGCGTCGACTGGACCTGCGCTGGGAGCTGACCCGCTACACCCGCATCGACACTTTGCCCGGCGCGCAGACGGCAACCGCGGGTTCGAGCACGCTGACGACTGCCGAGCTCGGCCTGAAATTCAGCGACATGCGCCGTTCGCTGGGCGCCGTGGACGACGAGAAGGGCGTGGCGGCCGATGCACTGCTGTCCTTGCGCAACGCCAACCGCCAAATCACGCCGCAGTTCCAGGGCGGGGTCGACGTGGGCTTCGCGTTGCCGTGGCCTCACGCATCACTGTGGTCGCGCACGGCGGCCGGTGCCAGCCACGGCGATCGCAGCAACACCCTGGCCAATTTCTATTTCGGCGGCTTCGGCAACAACTGGGTCGACAACGGCCGTGTGCAGCGCTACCGCGAGCCGCTCTCACTGCCGGGGTTCGATATCGACGCGATCTCGAGCCCGTCCTTTCTGCGCCAGCAGTTCGAACTGCAACTGCCGCGCCTGTTGTTCGAGTCGGTGGGCGTGCCGGACCTGCACCTCACCTGGCTGCGCTCGCAACTCTTTGCCACTGCCCTGTGGACCGACCCGGGCCGGCGCGAGCGCAAACGCCATGCGTCACTGGGCGCGCAAATCGACCTGCGGCTGGGCGTGCTGCACTGGTATGAAATGGTGCTGTCGGCCGGCTATGCGGCCGGCTACACGGGCAGCCGGCGCGGCGGCAATGAATGGATGCTGTCACTGAAGATCATGTAGAACGCCGACCGCCGCCGGTGACTATCCCGGGGCCTTGCGATCAGCCCGGATCGCGCCGCCCGTCTGGGCCGCAGCCCAGCTTTCACAGATGCCCCGGGCGACCATGGTGCTTTGCATGAAGCTGTCGCGTGGCACGTACTCGGCGAAAAGGTCGGCCCGGGCAGTCAAGGCGCTGTACGAGCACGCCAGCAGCTCATCGGCGCGCGGGTCGCCCAGCGGCGCCAGCGCGCAGTAGAGGTGGTACGGCGGCTCGAACGCACCGTCCCAGCCACCCTGCGCCTCCACCTCGGCCAGCAGCGCGTCCGCAGCGGCCAGCGCCTCCTCGTTTCTGCCCAGGCCGTGCAGATGGCGAACGGCTGCACCGGCGTTGACCCACGCCGTGCCCAGGTCGTTGTGGGCCCTGAAGCCAGCGGCAGCCGCCTCGGCGTGGTCGAGCGCATCGGAGAAGCGGCCCAACATCCTCGCGGCCTGTTGCGCGCTCTGGTGCGCATAAGCCTGACTTCTGCTCTCGCCGCTGATGCGCGCCAAGCGCAATCCTTCCAGCGCGGTGTCGTAGCCGTGCTGCGCCTCACCGAGTTCACAGAGGCTCTCGCCGAGGTTCGCGCAAGCCAACCCCTCCAGCCTGCGCGAACCGATTTCGCGGCACTCCTGTATGACCTGCTCCTGCAGGTCGCGCGCCTTCCTCGGGTGCCCCAGTCTGGTTTCGATTTCCGCCAGATTGAGCCGGGCGTTGGCGGTTCCGCCGCGGCTTCCTGCCGCCTGGTAGGCGTCAAGCGCCTGTTGCAAGCGAGCCAGCGCTGGTCCCACGCGATTGGCATCTATGTGGCCAACGCTGATGTTGTTGTGGATCGCCCCCTCGGTGTTGTGGTCGCCGGTGGCGCGGGCATGCGCCAGGCCCTTGAGGGCGTGCGCAAGCGCTTCATCGTGCCGGCCGAGCCGGGACAGGCACATGTAGGTCACGTTGTGCGCACGCCCGGCTTCGCGCGGTGCGAGGCTTTCAGCGCGCGCGAGTCGGCGCTCGGCCAGTTCCACTGCTTCTTCGTAGCGCGCTTCCATGAAAAGGCGCCAAACGCGGTCGTTCGCCAGGGCCAGGCGCAGCACATCGTCGTCAGTGCGGTCGGCGAGCGCCTCGAGAATCTCCAATTCACGCCCATGACCGGCCGAGTCGCCCGTGCGCATGAAGACGTTGGCTCGCACGCGATGCAGGCGGATATGGCGCGGCAGATCGCTGCCGTCGTCCAGCGCCAAGGCGCGGTCGGCGTGGGTCATGGCTGCGGTGTCAGCCTGCCGGCTGGATGCATCCTCGGCGGCACGCAACCAGTAGGCAATGGCTTGCTCCGTGTCGCCGGCGCGCTCGAAATGCTCGGCGATCTGGCTGGCCAACTCGTTCTCGCGACCCGTGCTGCGGCCTTGCAGCCAACGCGCGGCATGGCCGTGCGCTGTGCGCTTGTCGGCCTTGAGCACGGTGCCGTAGGTCACCTGGTGAAGCAGGTGGTGGCGAAAGCTGTACTCGCGTGCGCCCTCGAACGCGCTCTGCGCCTGCGGCAGTGCCAGTTCACGCCGGCTGAGCCCGGAGAGCTGCTCGGGCGCCTGCGGGTCGATGGCGGCCAGCGCTTCGTCCCAGAACTGCGCGCCGACGACGCTGGCCTGCTGCAGGCTGCGGCGTTGCTCGGCGTCCAGCGCGTCCAGCGTGGCCTGCAGCACGCCCACCAGCGTGGCCGGCACGTTCAGGCCGTGCAGCCGGTCGGCCTGCACTTGCCAATGTTCGCCCACGGTCTGGATGACGCCGGTGTCCACCAGCATCTGCAACAGCGCTTCCATGTAGAAGGGGTTGCCGGCCGCCTGCTCGGCCAGCAGCGCCTGCAAGGCCGGCACCGGCGCGGCAAAGCGTATCAGCAGTGCGGTGGCCAGCACATCGCTGCTCTGGGTGGTCAGCGGCGACAGTGGGATCAGTTGGTGCCCCGGCCAATTCCCACCCCACTGGGGCCGGCGCTGCATCAGTTCAGGGCGGGCCGCACACAGCAGCAGCAGCGGCAACTCCGGCACCGTGGCCACGAGGTGGTCGAGCGCATTGAGGGATTCGTCGTCCGCCCACTGCAGGTCGTCCAGCACCAGGACCAGGGGCTGCGCGGCGGCCTGCGACTGCAGGTAGCGCACCCAGGCGTTCAAGCCCCGGCTCAGCAGCTGCTTGCCGTCGCGCAGGATGCCGGCGATGAAGGGGCTGGCGCTGTAGTCCAGGCCAATGAGTTGACCCAGCAGCGCGGTCTGTTCATCGGCCGCCGCACCGAAGGCCGGCAGCAGGGCGGCGGCAAAAGTCTGCTGCGCCTCGGCCTGCGAGGCGCTGTCACGCACGCCGAGTTGCCAGAACAGCAGGTCGCGCAGCAGGCCGTAGGGCTGGTGCAGCGCCTGGGGGTGGCTGCTGGCGCGCCACACGGCGGTGGCCCGTTCCGGCAGCGTGGCCTGGATCTCGCCGAGCAGGCGGCTCTTGCCGAGGCCGGCATCGCCGATCACAGTGGCCGCGCCTAGAGCGCCGCCGGGCGCAAACACAGCAGTGGCCACCTGATGCAACCGGGCCAGCTCGTTGGTGCGGCCGACCATGGCGGTGGTCACACCGTCCGCGCCATGGTGCAGGCCGCGCAGCCTCCGCTCCCGAACGCCCTCCACCACGAAGGTCCGCATCGGCTCCGGCAGACCCTTGACCTGCAGGGCCGGCTGCTCCAGCACGTCGAAGCGGCCTTGCACCAGCCGGTAGGTGTCGATGCTGATGCGCAGGCTGCCCGGCAATGCCGCCTGCTCCATGCGCGCCGCGACGTTGACGGCCAGGCCGCTGAGGCTGTTGGTCTGCTCCACGCCACCACCCCGCACCACCACCCCCGTGTGGACGCCGACGCGGGCGTCGAAGCCGGCCAGTCCATGCGCCTTCTGCACGGCGTGGCCGCGTTGAGCCGCCTCCTGCAGCAGGGCCAGACCGCAACACACCGCGCGCTCGGCATCGTCCTCGCGCGTGCCATCGGCGCCGAAGGCCGCCTTCAGGCTGTCACCGGCATAGCGCAGCACCTCGCCGCCATGCTGAGTGACCAGGGCGGTGAAGGCCGCCAGCGCACCGTCCACCACCGACTGAACATCTTCAGGGTCGAGGTGACGGATCAGCTCCGTCGAGCCGACGAGATCGAGGAAAAGCACGCTCACCTGGCGCAGCCGGCGCACGGGCTCGGCAGGCGCGGCCCGGGACGTCAGCTGATGGAGTTGCTCCAGCAATGGCGCCAGCGCTGAATCGACCAGCGCGGCCCCCAACGTCGCCCGCTGGGACTGCAGCATGGCGATGGCGCCCTGCAACACCTCGATTTCGTTGGTCTGCATCTGCCCTGCTCCCTGGCGTGGTCCCCGTGGGTCCAACGTATGTGGGCGGATTCTAGGCATCGCCTTCGCAGCACGCCCGCGTCGCAGACCCTCGCTACCGTCCCCTTGCAACCGCGCGTCCGGCGCGGAGATGAAGATGGGGATCGACGGTGCAACAAGCGGACGAAGGAAGTGCTCTGCACACGCTGCGGCCACGACGTCAGCGACGGACCGGGTCGACGCGGCGTTACCGGAACATCGTCGTCACGCGCACCACGCTGCCCTCAGCGGCCAGGCTGATGTCGCCTGCCCCGGCGCGCGCCAGCCGGATCATCTTCTCGTTGGTGGCGAGGATCTCGGCCACGAAGCCCTGCACGTTTCTGCTACGGGCGTGCTCCAACAGGCGCTGTTGCAGCGCTGCACCGATGCCCTTGCCCTGCCAGTCCGGATGCACCATGAAGGCGGTCTCGGCGATGTTGGTAGCGGCGTCGACGAAGTAGCAGGCGTGGCCAACGACCTGCGGATCTTCACGGGGTCCGAACACCGCCACGAAGGCCACCTCGGTTTCCAGGTTCAGGTTGCACAGACGCTGGGCGTCGCGGTGCGGCAGGCCTCTGACCTTGCGAAAGAAGCGCGTGTAGACATCGCGTTCGGACAGGTGGTGGAAGAGCTCGCGCACGTGGACATCGTCGGTGCCCATGGCGGGGCGCAGCAGCAGCGCCTGGCCATCACCAAGCACCACACGGCGCTCGTCGGCTACAGGATAGGCCTGCAGATGCTTGAGCTGCTGCTCTGCCGGTAGCCAGCCCTTCAACTGAGCCTGCGCAAGCAACTCGGCACGGAACTGCGGGTGCGCCAGATTGATGAGTGCAGCCGCCCGCTCACGGATCGACTTGCCGAACAGGTAGGCGATGCCGTACTCGGTGATGACGTAGTGCACATCGCTGCGCGCGATGCCTGAAGCCTCGCCGTCGGCCAGTGCAAGCTTGATCTGCGAGCTCTGCCCGTCGGCCGTGGTCGAGGCCAGACAGATGATGGCCTTGCCGCCCACGGAGCGCGAGGCTCCCTGCAGGAATTCGGGCTGTGCCATCAGGCCGCTGTAAAACTCGCCCGCGAACTGGTCGACGCAGACCTGCCCCGTCAGGTCGACCGAGAAGGCCTGCGTCACCGACACGAGTTTGTGCTGTGCTGCCAGCACGGCGGGATCGCAAACCGCGTCGAGCGTCTGGAAGCAGAAGAGCGGGTTGCGATCAATCAGCGCATGCAATCGCTGCGAGCCCCGAGCAAAGCTGGCCACGATCTTGCCGCGATGCTGGCTCTTCATGCGCCCGGTGAGCACGCCCTTTTCCAGCAGCGGCACGATGGCGTCGGTGATGACGTCGGAGTGCACGCCCAGATCCTTGCGGTCGCTCAGCAGTGCCAGCGCCGCCGTGCTGAAGCGGCCCAGGCCGATCTGCAGCGTCGAACCGTCGTCGATGATGCTGCTGATGTAGCCGGCAATCGCCTGCACGACCTCGCCCTGGGCTTCGGGTTGGAAGTGCTCGATGAGATGCGCCGGCACAGGCACCCAATGGTCGATGTCGTCGATGTGCAGCGCACTGTCGCCCATTGAGCGCGGCATGGCGGGGTTGATCTCGGCCAGAACCAGCCGAGCCTTGGCCACCGCAGCGGGAATCACGTCGACCGACACCCCCAGGCTGACATACCCGAATTCGTCCGGCGGCGAGACCTGGATCATGGCCACATCAACCCTGACACGGCCGTTGGAGATGAGTTGGGGCAGACGTGCAGCCGACAGCGGCACGTACTCGCATTGGCCCTGGCGGACCGCGGCCCGCACGTCGTTGCCGACGAAGAAACAGCGGTGCCGGTAGTGGCTGATGCACTCGCCTGCGGCGTTGTGCGGCAGCGCGCCGTCGGTCAGCAGGTGCACCAGTTCCACGTCGCCCTGGGGCAACGCCAGCGCTTCAAGCGCACCCACCAGCCGGCGCGGCGTGGCACAGCCCGTGCCAAGGAAGACATGCTCGCCATGACGCACCAGCGCGGCGGCCTCTTCGGCGCTCAGGCGCTTGGCGGCGTGCCTGGTCATCCAGGGCGGCTCGTCGCTGGCTGGCAAGGCCTCGGTGTTCTGAGGCCCGCCCGACCCGGCCGTCAGGGACCGCAAGCCCTCAGCGGCCCGGCCCAGCCACTTCGATACACCCGTGCTCATCGTGCCCCCAGTCGCTTCAGCAGTTCGGGTGGAGCCTGTGCCAGCACTTGCTGTGCATGGTCGTAGCCTTGCTGGGCGATGCTCTCGAAGCGGTTCCACTCCAGCATGCCAACCCGCGACATGGCCGGGTTGAAGTACAGGTCGGCGCCGGCTCGCGATTCCTCACGCCGTGACTGGCTGTACAGGTTGGTCACGTTCATCAGGTAGGCCGTCAGGCTGGGCAGCCGGTAGCGTCTGCGCGACCGCGGGCGCAGCTTGTCCAGCGCCAGCTGCCACCAACTGGGCATGTGTCCGAACTCGACCCTGCGCACCTTGTTGCTGCTCAGGTCCACGCCAATCACCACGCCCACACCGCGCTGCGTCCGGATCACGTCCACCGGAAAGTTGTTCAGGGTGCCCCCGTCGCAAAGCAGGTCGCCATCCCGCACCACTGGGGCCAGGGCACCGGGGATGGCGATGCTGGCGAGCAGCGATTCAAGCAGCGGGCCGGTGCGCAAGCGCTCTTCGCGCGCGCGGGTGTAGTTGGTGGCGATGCAGAAGTAGGGCTTCCACATCTCCTCGATGCTGGCATGGGCGCCCAGCAGCTCCCGCACCGCGTCCGTCAGCACGCGCTGCAGGCGGCGGCCTCGGATCACCGAGATGACAGGCAGCGGGTTGATGTCGCTGGTGGGGTTCAGTGCGAACGCCCGGCGCGCCAGGTCAGTGACCTGCGCCACCGGCTGGTCGGCGGCCACCAGCGCCGCCATTACCGCGCCCATGCTGGTGCCGCCCACGCAGTCGATCTGGATGCCACGCTCGTCCAACGCCTTGAGCACGCCCAGGTGGGCAAAACCGCGCGCGCCGCCGCCGCTGAACACCAAGCCGACTGCGGTGCGGCTTTGCAGGCGCGCCAGGCGCTCGAAATCCTGTTCTCCCTGCAGGCGAACGTGCACGTGGTCGGCGATGGGGCGACGCTTCAGCCAGCGGCCCACCTGACCCGCCGGCGCGCGCTGCGGCCCATGCAGCAGCACCAGCACCTCGGCCACGTCAGTGTGTGGGGGTCGGTCCTGTAGGAAGGCCCGCTCGGTGGCGTGCAACTCGGGCGCTTGCGCCGCGTTGGCCACCAACAGAAGTTCGTCACAGTGGCGCGCGCAGCGCTGCGTCCACGCGCTGGGCCGGTCGTCACCCACCAGCAGCACGAAATCGGCGCTCGCTTCTATCTCGTCGAGCACCAGGGACACGAGGCGGGTCAGCTCGGGGCCCTCATGGTCCAGGCTCGCGCCATGGGGCTGCAAGGCCGCTTCCATGGCGCGGGCGTCCAACGTCCGCACACGACCGAAGCGCTGCAAGGGCGCCGCAAGCCGCTGACAGAAGGCCGCCATGTCGAGCTGGCCGCTGATGGGCAGCAACCCCAATGTCACCGGCCGTTCGAGAAGGGGTGACATCGGCTTGCCGAACAGGCGACGTATCAGTTGCTGCGTCACGGTTGCAAAGACCGAGGGGTCGCGCTCTTTCAGTTCATCGAAGGCCTGTTTGCTCAGGCGCACGAGCACACTTTCGCGTATGGCCACCACGTCGGCCGCGCGCGGTTCGCCGGTCAGCAGGCTCATCTCGCCGAAAATCTGCCCGCGCGAGAACTCGCGCACCATGCGCTGCACGCCTTGCCCGTCACGCCGATAGGCGCGCAGGCGGCCACTGACCGACAGATACAGGGCGTCTCCCGGCGCGCCTTGCTGGATCAGCGTTTCGCCACCAGCCACATCGACCCACTCCAGGCGCTCGCGCAGCAGTTGCAGTGTGCTGTGATCGACCTCGGCAAAACAGGCAGTGAGCAGGCGTTGAAGCAGGGGCTCCTGGTGCGCGTGGCATTCTGTCGAGGCGTGCATGGAATCCAGTTTGAGGACCGCAGACGGCAAGGCTGCACGGCTGCTCAACAGCACGCATTGTGCGTGCGCGTTCAGCCCCTGGCGCCGGACGGGCCGCACTCGAAAACCCGGCCACGACGTCGCCGTAAGTGGGAATGGCCTGGATCAGCCGCTCACGTCGCAGTCGTCGGTCACCGCAGCCGCACGAGCTGGCCCATGTCGGCTATCGCTACCACCCACCGCTCGATGGCGAGGGCGAATCCCCGATGCTAGAGTGCGCGCCTCGTCGCTCCCGCCGGCCGGACAGTGTCCGCTTCGATACCCAAGCCTTCCAAGCCAACGAAGAGCCGTCGTCACAAGTTGCCCACGCTTGCGGACGTCGCGCGAGAAGCAGGTGTCTCTGATGCGGCGGTGTCCGCCGCACTCAGCGGTGCGAAGGGTTCGACGCGCGTGTCGGCCGAGACGCGGGAGCGGGTCCTGGCTGCGGCGGAGCGCTTGCGCTACCGGCCGAACGCCACTGCGCGTGCGCTGACATTTCAACGCACCAACGCCATTGGCTTCGTCGCCAACATCGCCAACGAGGAACCCAACCTCTACTTCCTCGAAATATTCAATGGCGTGGTGCGGGGCGCGACGGAAGCCCACCAGACGACGTGCATCTTTCCACTCGCCGGCTGGGAAGAAGCGCCCAAGCGCATCCCCGCCTGGTGCGATGGTCGGGTCGACGGGCTCGTCGTGCTGGCGCGTCAACTGGAAGATGACAACACGAACTGGCTGCCACCCCATACGCCAATGGTCACGATCCACGCCGGTCCGCTGCTGCAGGCCCAGGTGAACGTCGAGGCCGACGATGAAGCGGGCGGCTATGCCATCGCACGCCACATGCTCGGGCTTGGATATCGCAGGATCCTTTGCCTGGGCGGCCCGGTGAACGTCAAGGGAGCAGACCGCCGGGTCGATGGTTTTCTGCGTGCCCATGCCGATGCTGGGGTGGACGTCGCTTCGGACCACATCGTCCGCACGTGGTTCACCGCCGAAGGTGGTAGGCAGGCCATGCAGGAATGGTTGCGACGCCACCGCGGTCAGCCGTTGCCCGAGGCCGTCTGCTGTGGCAGCGACGACATCGCCTTCGGCTGCATCGACGCGCTGGAGGGCTGCGGGCTGAACGTTCCTCGGGACATCTCGATTACCGGCTTCGATGACACGCTGATGGCCCGCACACTGCGGATGACGACTGTGCGCCAGCCCCTGCTTGAGATCGGTCGTCGTGCGGTTGGCGCACTGATGGAACTGATCGAGGCACAGCGCCGTGGGGAGACCTACGAGGGCCCTCGCGACATCGTCCTGCCTGTCGAAATCCTTCTCAGGCGGACGTTGCCAGCACCTCGAAGCGAGCCGCTGACCATCTCCTGACACGGGCGACGGTGCTAGGTTTTTCCCCTAGTCCGCTTGATTGGTCGACCAATTTAAGATTGCTCCCGCGGCTTTGCCGCGTCTCTTTTCGTCAATTGATTAAACGTCTAATCAAACCTTGATTAAGCGCTGAATTGTTTGCAGATTTCGAGAGCCACTGCGCCAAGGTGGACGCGTCCATCGTGGACCCCGCTGCTCAGCACTGGCCCTGCGCTGGCGCGAGTTGGTCTGCGCCTCCTGCAAACACGCCGTCTGCACACCAAAACCCGAATTGAAGATTCCCGCTCAGCCATGCGCCTCGCCAGATTGCTCCAACACACCGTTCTTTGCTCCGCTGCCATCACTGCCGCTGCCGCTACGGCCACTGAACCGGCGCCAGGCGCCAACCCGGTGCTGCGCGACCGCTTTACCGCCGACCCGGCGCCGCTGGTGGTGGGCGACACGGTCTACCTCTATGTGGGCCGCGACGAGGCCAAGGGCAACGACTTCTTCCTGATGAAGGAGTGGCTGGCCTACTCGTCCAAGGACCTGCGCCATTGGACCCCGCATGGCACCGTCATGAAGCCCACCGACTTCAAGTGGGCGGTGAGCGATGCCTGGGCCGCGCAGGTGGTGCAGCGCAACGGCCGCTTTTACTTCTACACCACCGTGCAGCACGACAACACGCAGTACGGCAAGGCGATCGGCGTGGCGGTGGCCGACAACCCGCTGGGCCCGTTCAAGGATGCACGCGGCACGGCGTTGATCACGGATGCGTCCACGCCCAGCCCTTACGGTTGGAGTGACATCGACCCCACCGTCTTCATCGACGACGACGGCACCGCCTGGCTGGCCTGGGGCAACCCGGTGATGTACCTGGCCAAGCTGAAAGCCAACATGATCGAGCTGGACGGCCCCATCGAGAAGATCGCGCTGCCCAACTACACCGAGGGCCCCTGGCTGTCCAAGCGCAAGGGCACGTACTACATGACCTACGCGTCCATGGCGCAGCAGGGTCTCTTCGAGCATCTGTCCTATGCCACCGCGCCCAGCCCACGTGGCCCCTGGACCTACCAGGGCCTGCTGACCGGCGCTGTGCCCAACAGTTTCACCATCCACGCGGGCGTGATCGACGACTTCAAGGGCCAGTCCTATCTCGTTTATCACAATGCTGCGCTGACGCTGAACGGCGAGACCGGCGCCACCTCCCGCCGCTCCGTCGCGATGGAGTACCTCCACTACGACGCCGACGGCCGCATGTGGCCCGTCACGCAGACTGAGGCCGGCATCAGCAAGCCGCCCCAGCCGCCCACCGGCAAGGTGCCAGCGCTGCCGGACCCGGGCCGCTCCGACCCGCGCGTGGCCGTCCAGCAGTTCGCCCAGGGCTACCCCGACACCTGGCCGGGCAGCCCGGCGCTGGCCTCGGTCACCCGGCCGTTCGAGCAGACCCCCGAGCCCATCGGCTTCAACCGAGACGGCGGCTCGACCCGCCTGACGCAGACCTTCGTGCCACGCGCCGACATCCAGCTGGGCAGGCTCAGCCTGTACGCCGGCGACGGCCACGGCACCGACGCCACCCGCAGCCTGCGCCTGTCGCTGCGCGACGTGGAGGCGGGCACCGAACTGCTCGGCGCGGGCGAGGGCCTGGCCATCGCCTACCGACCGCAAGGCGCCGGGCTGCTGAGCTTCGACTTCAGCGCCCATCCGTCCGTCGTGCTGAAGTCCGGTCGCCGTTATGCGCTGGCGCTGCAGGGCCAGAAGGACGCGGTGACGATCAATCTGCGCGCCAGCCGCAGTGACATCTATGCCGACGGCGAGGCGACCCTCGATGACCGACCGCTGAAGGACAAGGAGAGCGGCCGCCCGACGGACTTCGCGTTCGCGCTTTACGCGCGTTAGGCGACTGCCCGGTTGCGGGCTGCCACTTGACCGACAAACACTGACTTCGAAGACAAAACATGGACAAGCACCCCGAGAGGCCGAGTCGCCCTTCCGCCGCCTCTTCAACCCGGCGCTATTCCCTGTTGATGACCCTCGTGCTTGCCGTCGCGTCTCACACGGTTTCGGCGGCAGAGACAACACAGACGGCACAGGCGGCTCCTGCGCACAACCCGCTGATCTGGGCCGACGTGCCCGACATCGCGGTCATCCGCGTCGGCAAGACCTACTACATGAGCAGCACGACGATGCACATGAGTCCGGGCCTGCCGATCATGAAATCGACGGACCTCGTCAACTGGCGCATGGCGTCCTACGCCTACGAAACCCTGGTCGACAACGACGCGATGCGCCTGGACAACGGCAAGAACGCCTACGCCGCCGGCTCCTGGGCCAGCAGCCTGCGCTACCACAACGGGGTGTTCCATGCCTCGACGTTCTCGTACACCAGCGGGCGCACCCACATCTACACCACGCGTGACCCGGAGCGCGGCCCGTGGAAGGAGACGAGCTTCGAGCCTGCGCTGCATGACCACAGCCTGTTCTTCGACGACGACGGCCGCGTCTACATGGTTCACGGCGGCGGGCGCATCAGGCTCACCGAGCTGAAGCCCGATCTCACCGGCATCAAGCCCGGCGGCGTGAACAAGGTGCTCATCGAGAACGTGAACACCATCTTCGGCACCGACCTGGGCGGGCTCAACGGCGAGGGTTCGCACCTTTCCAAGATCAACGGCCGCTACTACTTCTTCAACATCGCCTCGCCCGCAAGCCGCTGGGCGCCCACCGTCATCGCGCACCGCGCCGACCGCATCGACGGGCCCTACGAGAGCCGCATCGTGCTCGATGACCGCGGCATCGCCCAGGGCGGCCTCGTCGATACGCCTGACGGCAAGTGGTACGCCTACCTCTTCAAGGGCAACGGCGCCGTCGGTCGCATTCCCTACCTCGTGCCCGTGACCTGGAAGGACGGCTGGCCCGTGTTCGGCCAAGACGGCAAGGTGCCGATGACGCTCGACATCCCGGCCGGCGCACAGGGCGCCTCGGGCGCCTCGAGCATCGTCGCGTCCGACGAATTCAACCGCCAGGCCGGCGACCCCGCGCTGCCGCTGGCCTGGCAATGGAATCACAACCCGCGGCCCAATGACTGGTCGCTCACCAAGCGCCCGGGCCACTTGAGCCTCGTCACCAGCCGGGTCGTTGCCACGTTGCCGGAGGCCACGAACACCCTCACCCAGCGCACCTTTGGCCCTGCCAGTTCCGCCACCACAAGCCTCGATGTGAGCGGCATGAAGGACGGCGATGTGGCCGGCCTCACCGTCTTCCAGAAGCTGTACGGTTTTGTCGGCGTGAGGATGACCGACGGCGTGAGATCCCTCGTCATGGTGAGCGCCGATTCCGACAAGCCCGAGGAGATTGCCGCCATTCCCCTCGCTGGCAAAACCGTTCACCTCAAGGTCGAAAGCGAGTTTGAGCCAGCGCCCGAGGCCGCTCGCTTCTCCTACAGCCTCGACGGCAAGACCTGGACCCCCATCGGGCGCCCATCGCGCCTGACCTATTCCTACCCCACGCACTTCATGGGCTATCGCTACGGCCTCTTCTTCTATTCGACGAAGACCGCTGGCGGCCGTGTGGACTTCGATTACTACCGAATCGCCGGGATGTAGCCATGCATTGAGCTGCGTCTTCATAACGCTCGAGACCGGAGGAGACAACCGGCCGAGCGCTTTCAACCTTGAAAGGTAGAACATGAGAACCTTGATACCAGCCCTGCTGCTCGCCTTCGGGGCGAGCGCGGCCCCACTGGCGCAGGCGCAAAGCTGCGGCAGCGGCGGCGGCGCCACCGTCTGCCTGAGCGCCAGCGGCTCGGCCAACAACAACCAGCTCAGTTGGACCGTCAGTGGCACCGTCACGTCACTTGAGGTCTACCGCGACCTCGACGCCGACCCCGCCGGCCGCACCCGCATCGCCGTGCCAGCTACCAGCGCCAGGACCTACGCCGACGGCTCGGCCAACGCCGGCACGCCCTACTGGTACTGGGTCAAGTTCACGACCAGCGCCGGCAGCTACAACTCCGGCTCGGCCAGCGCCACGCGCGGCACCAGCTGTGCGCCGACGGCTATCACGCCCTACATCAGCGCCAACGGCTCCTGGACGCAGACGTCCTCAGCCACGGTCACCGCTGGCAACTCGGCCATCCTCGGCCCGCAGCCGGTGACCGGCGGCTCGTGGGGCTGGAGCGGCTGCGGCACGTCGGGCTCGGGACGCCAACAGACCATCACGCCCGCTGCCAGCTGCACGGCCACCGCGACGTACACCAACACCTGCGGCGCCAAGACCACCCAGGCGTTCGCGATCACCGTGCCAAGCGCGGCCGCAGCGCAGACCCAGGTCATGCCGAATCCCGGCATCAACCTGGGCAACACCTTTGATTCCTTTTGGGGGTATGCGCCGCCGACCAAGGCGCTGATCGATTCCATCAGGGATAGGGGATTCAAAACCCTGCGCATACCCGTCGCGTGGGATTTCAATTCCACCAACGGAACGATCAATCCTGCGTTCATGGCCCAGGTCAAACAGACGGTCGACTGGGCCCTCGCCGCTGGCCTGTACGTCATCATCAACGACCACTATGACCTTGGCTGGTTCGAACGCAACGGCTTCCAATCCTACGACCCTGCGATCAACGCCAAGTTGATCAACATATGGACCCAGGTTGCGAACACCTTCAAATGGTATGACAGCGACAAATTGTCGTTCGCCGTCGCCAACGAACCTGACGCGCCATCCCAGGCGCAGACCAATGTGCTGTACCAATATCAGCAGAACTGGATCAACGCGATGCGCGCCAACGGCGGCGGCAATGCCGTTCGCTGGCTGATCGTGCAAGGGCCGAACACCAATATCGATAACACCATCAACTGGGGAAATAATCTACCTTCGGATCCGGCGAATAAGCGGATGGTCGAGGTGCACTTTTATGACCCCTTCGATTACACGTTGATGACGACGGACGAGACATGGGGAACTTGGAAGGCCTTCTGGGGATATAACTACAAGGTGGCCAATCAGCTGACGAATCGCAATGTCGCGGCGGGGAACGACGAAAGCCTTATTGATATTCAGCTCGCCAAGATGAAGTATTTCACCGACCGGGGTATCCCCGTGCTGATCGGCGAATACAAAGCGGAGGTAAAGCACTTCCCCGAGCTGACCGGCTCATACAAGGACCAGAACTACCGGTCGGTCACGCACTGGAACAAGTACGTGCAGAACAAGATCAACAGTCTTGGTTTCAGTGGCACCGGCTGGAATATCCAGAACGACCTCTTCGACGCGACGACCGGTACGGTCCTGGACTGGAACCTCCTCGGTTCCATGCTGGGCACTTCCGAGTTCCCTCCGATTTTGGGTCTGTAATTTCCCGTGAGGGTGTCCGAAGGTCCGCCGCATGGCGGGCCTTCCTTTTGAATTCCTTGGCCCATTCCGGATTGGAGCGGGCACTTGCCTGCGGTTGAAGTCCTCCCAAATCATCCAATGAACACCTCCCTTACCCTTCCCCGAGGCGTTATCAGCCTCGCGGCGACGCTCCTTTCACTCGCTCTGTGCACCGCGAGCCCTGCGGCCACTCCCGGCGCTCGCGTCGTGACGCTGGACCGCGCGGCAGCCATCCAGCCCATGGACCGCTTCTTCGATCTCTCGGTTGGCGCGGACTACCCCGGCACCACCGGCCGCCCCGAAAACATCGCCCAGCTCAAGACTGCGGCGGACGAGCTCGGCTTTCGCTACGTGCGCTTCCACGACATCTTTCACGACGTCTACGGCACGGTGAAGAAGGACGGCGACAAGCTGGTGTTCGACTGGACCGGCATCGACAAGCTGTACGACGGCATGCTGGCCAGCGGCGTCAAGCCCTTCATCGAGCTGGGCTTCACGCCCGCCGTGATGAAGACCTCCGACCTGAAGATCTTCTACTGGAAGGGCAACACCTCGCACCCGCAGCCGGGGCCCTGGACCGAGCTGATCGACGCCTTCGCGCGCCACCTCATTCAGCGCTATGGCATTGAAGAAGTGCGCAAGTGGCCGTTCGAAGTGTGGAATGAGCCCAACCTCGACGGCTTCTGGGAGAAGGCCGACCAGAAGGCCTATTTCGAGCTGTACGCCAACACCGCGCGCACGCTCAAGAAGGTGGACGCCGAACTGAAGGTCGGTGGCCCGGCCACGGCCGGCGCATTCTGGGTGCCGGAGCTGCTGGCCTATGCCAAGCAGGAAGGCGTGCCGGTCGACTTCGTCACCACCCACACCTACGGTGTCAAGGAAGGCTTCCTCGACGAGTTTGGCAAGTCGGACCGCATCCTGGATCCCGACCCCAACTCCATCGTCGCTGACGTGCGTCGCAATCGCAAAGAGATCGAAGCCTCGCCGTTCCCCGGCCTTCCGCTGTACCTCACCGAGTGGAGCACCAGCTACAACCCGTACGACAAGGTGCACGACAGCTACATCAGCGCGCCGTGGATCCTGACCAAGCTGCGCGCCACGCGAGGCTATGCGCAGGCGATGAGCTACTGGACCTACAGCGACCTGTTCGAGGAGCCGGGCCCGCCGCCCCGCGCCTTCCATGGCGGCTTCGGCCTGATGACACGCGATGGCCTGCGCAAGACGACCTGGTTCGCCTACAAGTACCTCAACGCGCTTCGCGGCAATGAGATCCCGAGCACCGACGACAAGGTGCTGGCCGCAGTCGACGGCGACAAGACGGCCGTCGTGGCATGGGATTGGCAGCATCCCGACCAGAAGAGCACCAGCAACGGCATCTTCTTCGCAAAGCCGGTGCCCAACGGCCCGGCACCAGCGATCAAGCTCGCGCTGCGCAACCTCAAGCCCGGCGCCTACCGGCTCGAGCTGCGCCGCGCCGGCTACAAGGCCAACGACGCCTACACCGCTTACCTTGAGATGGGCGCGCCCACAAGCCTCGACGCCGCGCAGCTCGCCAAGCTGCAACTGCTGACCCAGGACCGGCCCGAACTGAATCGCACCGTCAAGGTCGGCAAGGACGGCCAACTGAACTTCACCGTGCCCATGCGCAGCAACGACATCACCTTGCTGACGCTGGACCCGGTCAAGCGCTGAGCCACCCCACATTCGGAACCGCCATGACCTACTCAAGCGCCTTCATGTCCGCCTTCATCCGCGGCATCGTCGCCAGCCGTCCTCAACTGGCAGAGGATGGGTTGTTCGTACAAGACATCGACAGCCCCCCGGGCGCTCTCCTTGGTCCCGGCGATGTTGATCGTCACCACGACGAAAGT
This sequence comes from Roseateles sp. AC306, assembly GCF_979253795.1. Lineage (NCBI taxonomy): Bacteria > Pseudomonadati > Pseudomonadota > Betaproteobacteria > Burkholderiales > Sphaerotilaceae > Roseateles > Roseateles sp. AC306. Next base: position 8,245 of record NZ_CEEDEB010000006.1, on the reverse strand, counting down.
CCGGGTCGAGCGTGCGCCAATCACTGCGATCGTCTTGTTGGATCGCAGGGTGAACCGCCTACGGGATACGTGCAATCGATGGGCTGATCGACGCGGGTTGCACCTGAACCGCTTTCGCACGTGGGCGATCAGCGCGCTGCCGGTGCGGTGGCTGCCCTGTCGCCACCGCCGGTCGCAGGACTGCTGGAGCCAGGAGTGACGGAATCGGGTTGGATAGAGGCGCGGGGGCGTGTCGATCTTCATCCCAGCGCCGGCGAGAGCTCGCTGACCTCAGACAGTCCTGGCGACGGAACACCTCAGTTGATTCGAAACACGCGCTCAGCGTTGCGGTGAAAGATGCTGGCACGGTCAGAAGCGCTGAGGCCCGCGCCTTCGATAAACGCGACTGCGTCGCGCATGTTTTCGTAGGGATAGTCAACAGCCCACATGACGTTGTCGATACCGCCTGTCTTCACGGTCAACGCCAGCACGTCGGAGGACTCGAATCCGCTGGTCGTCACAAGGAAATTTCGGCGGAAATACTCGCTCGGAGCCAGGGACAGCGGCTTCATCCTGCCATCCTTCGCCCGTCTGGCAGCCATATGGTCCAGTCGCCACATCCAGAACGGCAACCCTTCCCCCATGTGGCCGAGCACGACTCGAAGTCGCGGGAAGCGATCGAAAACGCCACTCAGGATCATCCTGACAGCGTGGGTGCCGGCCTCGACTCCGAACCCCCATATCGAGCCCCCCATGCTGTATTCCCGGAACGGAACTTCCATGCCCTTCGAGGGTGCACGTGGATGAAGGTAGATCGGGCGGTCGAGCGCTTGAGCGGCTTCGAGCACCGGCGCGAACGTTGGGTCATCCAGATATAGATTGTTGGTGTGAGAGTTGACGATGAATCCATTCAAGCCCAGCTTGTTGATCGCGCGCTCCATTTCCATGGCAGCCTGACGCGGGCTCTGGGAAGGAAAGCAGGCAAGCCCGGCGTATCGCTTCGGCTGTCACTGCACGCATCGCGTTGCGCGCGTCAACAGCCTGAGATCGCATTGCAAGCGCTGGCTCGCGTCGCGCCGAGGCGCGGTGCTGAACACAGTCCGCTGCCGGTTGACCTCACGCAGGCGCAAGCTCTGCGAGCGCTCGCGCTGCTTCAGCAAGAGCTCGACGGGCAATCGCGGGAGATCGTAGAAACCTGCTCGGCCGTATACGTGCCTCGCCCCTGCGCCAGTACTACCGCTGGATTGAGGCAGACGCGCTCGAGGCGTTGGGCCGCGTGATGTTGCGGGCCGGGCAGACCGACGACGCTTGCCGAGCGTTTGATGACGCGGTCTCACTCCGGCTGGCTACTTCGGTGTAGGCAGCGCCCATGTCCTGTTTGCTCGGCGAGAAAGCCCCGCTTGTTCGCGAGGCCGACCCATCTGATGCGTTGGACCAAGGTGCAAACGGCCGCAGCATCAGTCGGAAGAGCTGGGGGACTCGCTTGGGGCTTTAAGTGGCCGCCGCGTTTTCGTACTCGTACGGGCAAAGAAAAAGCACCTGGCGTCGCCGCCAAGTGCTTGTTCTTGCCTACCGAAAGATCGACCCACTGGATCGGTCTTCAAATTTGGTAGGCGCGATTGGATTCGAACCAACGACCCCCACCATGTCAAGGTGGCCCGGCACAGAGGAAAGCCACTGCTTCCCCTTGAAAATCAAGCACTTAGCTTGCATCAAGCAACACGGATTATACGTGTGAAACCGGGTTCAGTGGCGGAGAAATGGCGGAGTTGAAGGACCTTCAGTGCTCGCGGTGACCAGCAGCGGTCGTCCGCTCTGCAGCGATTGTCGTCCTTCGGCCGGCGCGAGCGAACTCCCACGCCGCCAAGCGGTCACTGAGACATAGCGACTAAGAAAGATGCTGAACTCGGCCGACTGCTGACACCCGCGGCCGGCGTCCCTGGGGCAGCAATGTGCCCAAAGCGGACCTCGGTCGAAACACGGGACCGGCTGGCTGCCGACGTTCAAAGTGGGCTCGCAACGGCAGCTTTCGATTTTGAAACGGTCGCTGGCCTCGGAACCTGGCAACGGAGGCCGCGAAGGAAGACTCACAGGTACAGCTTGTGGCCGGTCTGTGCGCGTTGCTTAGAACCAGTCCGCCGGAGATAACTGACCGGAGTTCACATCGACGTACCTGTACAGCGGGACGCCCGTCCATTCGGTCAAGTTGAACACGGTCGTGGAGTCCGCCAGCTTCCGGACCTCCACCGTGGCAATGGACAAGGGCGTCGAACGCTTGCAGACGGTTGGCGGTGTTGAAGGGCGCACGAAATAGACGGCGCTCTCCGTCGTCGTCGACGGGTTGGTGACGCGAGTCGCAGTGACCGGATGGCCGTCGCCATTGCCTTGCACCAGAAGAGCCGTTTCTACGCCAACGCCGATGCCGCGCGCCGTCTTGTTGCCGCTGGAAGACGCAGGTAACACGCCGCCGATGCAGCCATGGGTGCCGCCCGACGTGATGGCGGGCGAGACGATTCTCGAGATGAAAGTCACCAGGCGTCCAAGGCGATCGCGGCTGTCAAAGTGGGAATCCAGAATGAGACTCTCCAAAGCAGGCGGTGCGATGAAGCCCCCATTCAGACTCAAAGGAGAGGGATCGAATGTGATGTCCTTGTGATATGGATCGAGCATCGTCAGCTCGGAAGTAGCCGAGCGGTAGAGGGCCGAATAGTCAAACTGCCCGAGCACCGCCAAGCCCGCGCTCGTCCCCCCGACGGGAACGTTCTTTAGCATCAAGCCCTTCAGCGTCTGCTCCAGTGCCGTCCCTTTCCAGAACCGGATGTATTGACTTTGGTCGCCACCGGCGATAAAGACCACGTTCGCCTTGGCGACGATGGCGTTGACGGCCGCGCTGTTGGCCGCCTTCACGCTGGGTATCACCAGCGTTTCGACCGACGTCAGGCCCAGTGAAGCACCGCCGACCCACTGGTCCGCGACCGCGCCGGAAGTCGACATGGTTTCGTCGCTGTAGAAGATGTACGGGTTGTATGCGTCGGTTCCACTTGCCCGAATCACGACAAACCGCCCTCCGGTCGCCTGTGTGATGCCCGCCCGATGGATAAGCCATCGAAAAGCGGCGTCCACGTCCGGGCCACCGCCCATCAGCACGAATGAAGGCGAGGTACGCGATGCGGGCGCGCTGACCACGGCGTTGACATCGCCCACCGCTGAATAGGAGTAGAGCGGAATGGGCTTGGCAACTTCAAAAATGGCTTGTGCGAACACCGGGGGTGGGGCAACCTCGCACGTGAGAACGATTGCTGCCGCGCCAAGCACACGGTAGCAACGACGCGCGATGGCGTGAAGAAGAGAGCCTGACGACATGGGTGGACCTCGAAAAGTCGTAGTTCTGAAATGGTGCGAACGCGGCGAATGAGATGGCTGTCAGACCCTGTGGCAGGTGATCGCGCGTCGCTTCGCAACGCCCAGAATCGACAGCAGCCCTACGAGAATCAATGCGAACGTCTGCGGTTCTGGAACCGCTGAAACGCCGAAGGTGAGCGTACCGAAGTTCCATACGCCCTCGGGTTCGTCGAAGGACAGATCCTTGTACGCGTCATGGAACTCCAAACGCAGCATTCCATCGCCGCCCAGGTGGAAGTGCTGATCGCTCACGCGCAAGTCTTGGAATCCGGCATAGCTGGCTGTGCCTTCGAAGTCGTCTCCGCCCCCCGGCGTGAACGTGACGCCATTGCCTAGCGAATCGCTGAAAGTCAATTGCATTTCTGACAAATAGCTCGGGTCGTGAGACGTGAGATTGATGTCCCACCTCAAGCTCTCAATCGTGGCTCCGGCGCCGATGAAGAGTTCCCTGACGATGTTGCTTTCGGCGCCTCTCTCGTCCATGTTCGCAATGCCGGAAATGTCAACCGTCACGTTCGTTGGACTGGCTTGGGCAGTGCCGAAATGCACTGAAGTAAAGAACGCGGCAATTGCCACGGCGCGCACCAGAATCATCTCAATCTTCATATGTATGCATCCCTGCAGGCTGTTGAATCTATGGGGCCGTCGGTCTGACGAGACGTCTTTCTGCAATGACTGTCTGTACTCGTCGGGTGCCGAAATCTACTGGCAGACAATCGATCGCGCGCTCCCTAAAAGGCCTTGTCCGCTTTCACGCCAGATTACGTATGCAGGCTCCAAACGGACCGGCCACGCACGTTCAGCGACCGCCTCTCGCCCCGATTGCGCTCAGCTCAGTTCGGCTCTGTCCAAGCGACATGCGACAACGTTCGGTAAAGATGGCGGATTCAACCGGTCTGCGCAGCACACAAACAACTGCTCAGGCATAAGGATCGCCGGCACGATGATGGGCCGGAAAAACCGCCGCATGGGTTTCAGCGCGATGGCCGACCCGAATCTCGGCAATGGCAGCGCAGCAGGCGGCGACGTTAGTGCCTCGCTAGGCCAACGTCTGTTCTTCTTGCGACGCGGACACTTTCACACGGGCCGAGTCCCGCTCCTGCTGCTGGAGATTCAGAGCGACGTGAGCCTGCCAGCACCTGCCGGTGGTGGGCGGCCCAGCGAGGCGGCCAGAGCCTTGAATTGCGCCTGTAACCCCACATGCTGCAACCCGGCGAAAATCGCTTCGCGGCTGCGAAGCGCTTCAATGGCCTCTGCGCTGCGACCCGTGTGGCGTAGCGCCAAGGCACGCGCCAGCGCGATGCGCGCCAGGTCGAGGTCTGATTCTGCGGCCGCCTCGGCCGCCTGCAATTCCAGGAGCAAAGGATCGAGCACGCTCTGTGGCGTCGCTGCGTCGGCCAGTTGAGCCGCAGCGATCAAGTGCTGAAGCTTCATCTCCTGAGACGCGGCCAGCCCAGAGGCGATGCTCGAAGCCAGCGCCGCGTGGCGTTCAGCGCAACCCCGGTCGCCGAGCGCTAGGCAGGCCTGGACGAGGCTGGTCGCCCACTGCATCCGGGTACTGGGAACGCCCTCGCCGGCTTCAAGCATCGCTTCGAGCCCGCGCACCGCATCGGCCCTGGGCTGAGCCGTGAGCTGCACCACCCACAGCAAGCCGCGAAAGGTGTCCTGCCGCGGCGAAACGAACGGATTGGGCTGGTGCGAACGCTCGCTGATAGCGGTCCGCGCCTGGAGTTCTGCCTCGGCATGGCGGCCCAGGGCCGACAGTGCGCGCGCGTAGTAGAGCCGCACCTGCGGCACCAGCGTCGCGCTTGCTGCGTCGAATTTGGCGTTTGCCTCGACCAATCCCGGCGCTTCGCGCACCACCTCCTGGAAATACCCGAGCGCCAGCAGGCTGTACAGGCGTCTGGTGCGCGCATTCACCGAGTACAGGTTGTCGGCGCCTACCAACCGCGCCGACAGCTCAGCGGTGGCAGTCAGGGTGGCCAGCGACCGACGCAAGGCGCCGCCCGTCTGCTGCTGCAGGCCCAGCATGAGCAGCGCACCCCGATACAGGGCCTGCTGGGCAGCGTCGACCTGCCGGCCCTCGCTGGATGCGCGAGCGGCGGCAGCTTCGTACCAGTGCACTGCCAACTCGGCATCGCGCAGGGCGCGAGACGGATCGATTTTCTGCCGTATCGAGGCGCTGCCTACCAGCGCTTCGGCGTACGCCCTGCTTAGCGGGTGCTCCCTTGCCAGGCCCGAAAGCGCCACGTCGATTTCGCGCAGGCCCTCGTTGGGGCGCCCCACCAAGTCCAGCGTACGTGCGAGGTAGACACGGTGTGAAAGCGCCGGCAGCGAGCGGGCGCCATGCTGCGCTTCCGCCTCCACCACGGCCCGCTGGCGCAATGCCAGACTCACGTCAAAACGTCCCAGGCCAGCATTGGCCATTGCGAAAACATTCAGCAGTTCCAGACGCGCCTCGGGCGAGACCGCTGCCAGTTCGTTTATCTGGTCGACTCCGCGGTCCAGCAATTGCACGGCGGTCATGGACTGGTGACGCCGCGCGTCAGCCTGTCCAGGGTTCGCAGACTGAAAAAGGCCGACGAGGTAGTCCCGCACAGCACGGGCACGTTCAGCCTCGGACCGCGCAAGTCCAGCTTGTTCGCGCTCTCCCGTCGCCGCGAGTTCGGCGCGCCGGCTGGCCCGTTGAGCTTCGCGCCCCGCTTGTACCGCTCGTTCGGCTTGGCGAGTGGCCTCAGCTGCGGCCAAGCGTTCGGCTTCGGCGGCAGACTCCGCCCGCGCTTGCGCCGCCCATGCCGCGCTGCGTTGCTCGCGTGCTGCGGCGGCCTCGGACTCGGCCGCCGCTTGGCTGACCACCGCGCGCTGGTTCGCCAGCACGGCTGAAGTCCGTTCAGCATCAGCGCGCAGTGCCTGACGCCATGCCACCGCAGTGCCAGCAAACAGCGCAGCCACCGCCACCGCGCCGGCCGCCACGGGCAATCTGTGACGCGTCACGAAGCGCAAGCCGCGGTAGCTCAGTGTGTCGGGCCGTGCCAGTACCGGCTCGCCGCGCAAGTGGCGCTGGATATCCTGCGCCATCGACTCCACGCTGGGATAGCGATCGGCCGCGCGCTTCTTCAAGGCGCGGTTCAGGATGGCATCCAGATCGCCGCGTAGCGCCTTGCGCACGCTCGGCTGCACGCTTGCCACGCTGGGCAGGGCCGGCTCGACGTTAGCGATGGCTTCTTCCAGTTCGGCGGTGCTGCCGCGTTTCAAGCGATAGGGTTTGGCTCCGGCCAGCAACTCGTAGGCCACCACGGCGAGGCTGTAGACATCGCTGGCCGTGCCTAACGGTTCGCCGCGGATCTGCTCAGGGCTGGCGTAGTCCAGCGTCAATGCATGCCCAGCCTGGCGTGTCAGCGCAGTCTCGGCGGTCGCGTCGCCGTCCAGCAGCTTGGCGATGCCGAAGTCGAGCAGCCGCACCTGGCCATCCGGCGTGACCAGGATGTTGGCTGGCTTCAGGTCGCGGTGCACCACCAGCTTGGCATGCGCATGCGCCACCGCCGCCGCCACCTGCAACAGCAGCGCCAGCCGCTCGCGCAAAGCCAGCGCGTGGGTGATGCAGTAGGCATCGATAGGCACGCCGTCCACTAGCTCCATGGCGATGAAGGGCCGCCCCTGGTCGTCGACGCCGGCGTCATACAGGCGGGCGATGTTCGGGTGCGCCAGCGTGGCGAGGATGTCGCGCTCCCGCGCCAGCCGTTGTGCGAGAGCCCCGCCCCAGGCCAGCCGCGGCAGCTTCAGCGCCACCTCGCGGCGCAGCGGCCCGTCCGCGCGTTCGGCGCGCCACACCGCGCCCATGCCACCACGACCGAGCGGCGCAAGCAGGCGGTAGCTGCCAATCAGGTCGCCGGCGGTGGGCTCGGCGCTGTGGTCCACGCCGTCGGTCAACGGCGAACCCGGCAGCTTGGGCAGGGTACCCATGAAATCACCGCTTTCCGCGCGGGCATGGGCCGCAAGCAGCGTCCGCACTGCGCTACGCAGCGCCGGCGGCGTGTCAGTCAAGTTGTCAAGCCAGCGTTGCTGTGATGCAGCCGGCAGCGCTAGCGCCTCGTCGAGCAAAGCGCTGATGGCCGGCCAGTTGTCCGACAGGTCGTTAATTGCGGTCATGTGTCGTGCGTCGAAGGCGCAGCGCTATCTTTGCAAATACGGGCTCTGGCGCGAGAAGCGGACAGGGTGATATTGCCCAAAGGGCCGCTGGTCTCTCCCGACATCAAGCTTCCTGCGCAGAGGCAGCATGCGAGTCCCGCGCGACAAGCCGGCAGACAGTCGCCCAATTCAGCGTGCTCGACGGCATCACGCTGACGATCGTTGAGGTCAAAAAGGCACCCGTGCCATTGAAACGGGAAGATGCCTGATGGCAGCCCGGCCTTCGGCGTCAGCTCCAGGCGGGGTGCTAGCGGCATCGTTTTGGCCCAAATGAATCAAGGCCAACGATGACAGCGATCCGGATCGGGCCGAGACGTTTCAGGCCGGTGAACGCCGCGCGTATACGCGGAGCGGCGTTGAGGGCCGAGGTCCTCGTTGCGACCCGTTCGGCCCGGCCGGCGCGTGCCATGTCCACGATGATGGGACGCATGACACGTGCCGACTACGCGAGGAAATGGGACCGGTCGTCGACGTTGAGCCGCTGCTGCGCGACGACCTTCGCGTAGCACTCGTGCACGAGCGCCGTGGTATCGAGCAAGGTGTTGCGCACGTTGCGCGCCAGGCGCGCATGCGCAATGCGGCGCAAGTCGTCATACAGGACCTCGAACAACTTGTTGAAAGCGCTGCGGTCACCTACACGCGCAGCGGCGATCCATTGAGTGATGTCGGCCATGCC
>NZ_CEEDEB010000005.1:0-364516 GCF_979253795.1 Roseateles sp. AC306 | reverse complement strand
GGGGCCACTCGGCGTTGCACCGCTTGCTCGCATATCAATGCGAGCGGCGCGCTGCGCCTTGATTGGCCCCTGGCGGATGGCCTTCGCGACCCACTGCCGTAGTGCCAACAGGCCTAGCTCGGTTGCAGCTGGTCCAGCGGGATCAACGCTGCCATGCCCTTGAGCTGCACCACCGTCTCGCCGGGGCGGTGCACCACGTACTGCGCCACATGGCGCTGGCCCTTGTAGCGCACGGTGTCGCCGGGCTTGATGACGGGCGGCGGTGGCGGCAGCACGATGCGCGCCGCCGCGCGGCTGCGCAGGCCGGTCGGGTCCTTGGCCAGCGCAGCCAGCGCGCGCGTCAGATCTGCCTTGAACTGCTCGGCCGTGAAGGGTTTCTTCAGCAGGAAATGCGCACCCAGGGCCAACGCCTCCTGCTCGCGCTCGGGCGTGATCTCGAAGCTCAGCAAAGCCAGACGCAGACGCGGCTGCGCCGATTGCAGGCGCTGGAAGAGCTGGACGCCGTTCAGGCCTGCCTTTGCAAACCAGTCGGTGATGAGGAAGTCGGGCTTGAACAGCAGTCCTTGCGCAAGCCCGCTGTCCGTGTCGGCGCAGCACAGGATGCTGTCGGCAGAGAAGCCCTGCGTTTGCAGTAGCTGGCGAGCAAAGGACTGGACACCGGAGAGAGGGTCGACGACGAGAAATTTCAAAGGTTCGGTCATGGCCAGATCGGACCGCCGCTCATGGCGATCAGCCGGCATTCTGCTGGCCCACGCAGAGCCGGCCGGCCAGCAAACCTGCGGCGGTGTGACCTATTCGTCAGCCTTTTCAGGCGACAGGAATCCGTGCGCAAGCCCTGTTGCGCAGGGCCACACAGAGCTGCACCGCGCCGGTGCCGGAACGGCTCACTGCGGGCTGCGGATGTCGTCCACGCAGGCGCGCAACTGGCGCCAGAAGACCGGGTCCTGCGACGTGGCCATGTTGACGCGCATCAGCGAGCCGGGGCGGCGCGTGGCGCTGAAGAGGGCGCCGGGCGCGGTCAGCCAGCCGGCGTCCAGCAACGGTTGGGCCAGGCGCTCGGTATCGACACCTGTGTCCAGCCAGCCGAACAGGCCGTCGGGCGGGGCGGCCCACCTGAAGCCTTGCCGGGCGGCCAACGTCGCCACGCGCTGGCGTGCCTGGGCCAGGCGCTCCTGCAGGCGCTGCGCATGGCGGCGCAGGCGGCCCTGCTCCAGGCACAGCGCCACGGCGCGCTCCAGCACCGGCGAACTGGTCAGGCCGTCCAGCAGCTTGGTGTCGGTCAACGCGGCCAGCCGCTCGGGTGCGGCCGCCAGGTAGCCCACGCGCCAGGCCGGCGTCAGCACCTTGGAGAAGCCGCCGACGTAGACGACGCGGCGCAACCCGTCCAGCGCGGCCAGGCGCGGCAGATGCTCGGGCGCGAGGAAGCCATAGCTGTCGTCCTCGACGATGGAGAAATCATGTTCGTCGGCCAGGCGCAGCAGCCGGTGGGCGGTGGCCAGGTCGATGCTGTGCCCGGTCGGGTTGTGCAGCACCGACACGGTCAGGTAGGCGCGCGGCGCGTGTTCCCTGGCCAGCGCGGCCAGCACTTCGAGATCCGGTCCCTCTGCGCTGCGCGGCACCGGCAGCAGCCGGATGCCGGCCTGTGTCAGGCGCGCAAAGATGATGGCCCAGCCCGGGTCGTCGACCAGCACGGCGTCGCCCGGCTGCAGGTGCGTGCGGATGAGCAGGTCCAGCGCGTGCGTGGCGCCGTTCGTCGTCAGGATCTGCGCCGGGCTGGCGTGGATACCGAGGTCGGCAAGGCGCTGCGACAGCGCCACGCGCAGCCGCTCGTCGCCGCTCGGGTCGCCGTAGCTCGTTTGCAGCGCCTGCTCCTGGCCGCCGTGCAGCCGACGCAATGCGGACTGCAGCAGCGTCGGGTCCAGCCAGTCGGCCGGGAGCGTGCCCAGGCCGGGCGAGCGCGCCGCGTCGGCCTCGAACATGCCGCGGATGAGCGCCGTCGCGTCCATGGGCGCCTGGCGGGGCAGCGTCGTGGCCGGGCGCGCGCTGCGGGCCGCAGTTGCTGCGGGCCGGTGCTCGCGCACGAAGAAGCCGCGCTGGCGCCGCGCCTCCAGCAGGCCGGCGGCCTGCAGCTGGTCATAGGCGGCGACGACGGTGTGCGGGCTGACGCCGTGCTGGCGCGCGCAGTCGCGCACCGAGGGCAGGCGGGCGCCGGGCAGCAGCAGGCGTTCCCGGATGCGTTGGGCGTAGCGCTCGGCCAGCTGGCCGGCCAGCGGCTGGCTGGCATCGCGCTGCAGCGGCGGGTGTGTACCGGTGGGCATGGCAGTACAGATTCCAAGTGTGGCTGGGTCAACTGTACTGTGTCTGTATCGGTATCTGTCCCTAGACTGAGCCCATGCAAGGGTTATCCATCTCCACCACCACGGCGTCCGACGCCACCCGCGGCCTGCTGCTCGGCCTGGCCGGCGTCGTCATGTTCGCGCTCAGCCTGCCGATGACGAGGCTGGCCGGTGGCAGCGCCGAGGCGCCGCAGCTGGACCCTGCCTTCGTCGCCTTCGGCCGCGCCGCTGTCGCAGGGGTGCTGTCGCTGGCCTATCTGGCCGCCACCGGCGCGCGCCTGCCGCGCGGCGGGGAGTGGCGCTGGCTGGCCTTCACGGCCGGCGGCGTCGTCTTCGGCTGGCCGCTGCTGTCGGGCCTGGCCGTGCGGCAGGTGGACGCGGTGCACGCCGCCGTCATCTCCGGCGTGCTGCCGCTGGCCACGGCCGTCATCGCCGCGCTGGTGCTGCGCCAGCGGCCGAGCCCGGCCTTCTGGGGTTGCGCGCTTGCCGGGCTGGGCCTGGTGGTCGGCTTCGCCGCCTGGCGTGGTGCGGGCGGGCTGGAGATGGCGGACGTGCTGCTGCTGGGCGCAGTGGTCTGCGCGTCGGCGGGTTATGTCAGCGGGGCGCAGTTGACCAAGGACATGACCGCCGAGCAGGTGATCTGCTGGGTGCTGGTGCTGAGCCTGCCCATCACCGTGCCGCTGGCCGTCATGACGCGGCCGACCGCGCCGGTCGCGCCTTCGGCCTGGGCCGGCTTTGCCTATGTGTCGCTGTTCTCGATGTGGATAGGTTTCTTCGCCTGGTACCGCGGCCTGGCGCTGGGCGGCACGCTGCGTGTCAGCCAGGTGCAGGTGTTGCAACCGTTTCTTTCCATGCTGCTGGCCGTGCCGCTGCTCGGCGAGACGCTGGACGCGATGACGCTGGTCTTCGCCGCCGCGGTGCTGGCGGTGGTCTGGCTGGGCAAGCGGCAACCGATCAATCTCAGGGAGGCCACGTGAGAGACCGATTCACCACGCAACTGAGCCCCGGGCAGGCGCTGACGGTGGCCGCCACGGGCGAGCCGCGAAGGCTTGTCGTGACGAGTGGCCGGCTGTGGCTGACCGTGTCTGGCGGCACCGATGACCACCGGCTTTGCCGTGGCGAGGGCGTGACGCTTGCGGCGGGCCAGGAAGCCGTTGTCGAAGCCTGGCCCGAGGCGGCCTTCCAGCTGTTGCAGCCGGTTGCGCAACGTCGACGCGTGGCACGGGCCGCCGCCGGCTGGCGCCTTGCTTGGGTGGGCGCATGAGAACGCTGGGCATCCTCGGTGGGATGAGCTGGGAGTCGACCCAGTCTCTGTACGCGTTGATCAATCGAGATGTCGCCGCACGGCTGGGCGGCCTGCACAGCGCGCAGTTGCTGCTGCACAGCGTCGACTTCGCGCAGATTGCGGCTTTGCAGTCGACGGGCGACTGGGCGGGCGCGGCGCGCGTGCTGGGCGACGCCGGTGCGGGGCTGAGGCGTGCGGGTGCCGAGGCGCTGTTGATCGCGACGAACACCATGCACCTTGTCGCCACTGAGGTTGAGCAGGCGGCCGGCCTGCCGGTGCTGCACATCGTCGACATGACGGCCGAGGCCCTGCGCGCGGCCGGCGTCAAACGCGCCGGCCTGCTGGCCACGCGCTTCACGATGGAGCACGGCTTCTACCGTGACCGCATGCGCGAGCGCTTCGGCATCGAGGTCATCACGCCGGACGAAGCCGGCCGTGCCGAGGTGCACCGCCTGATCTACGAGGAACTCTGCCGCGGCCGCTTCGGGCCTGCCTCGCGCGAGCTGCTGCGCGCCCAGGTCGCGCAGCTTGCCGACCGCGGCGCACAGGCGGTCATCCTCGGCTGCACCGAGTTGGGCCTGTCGCTCCCGGCCGGCTCGCCTGCAGCGCTGCCGCTGTTCGACTCCACCGAGCTGCAGGCCCGCGCTGCGGTCGACTGGATGCTAGGCTGACTCTTTTGACATCCACCGCCACCCCATCATGAGCACGATCTGGACCCAGGCGCGCCGCGCCGCGCGCATGAACCCGTCCATCATTCGCGAGATCCTCAAGGTCACCGAGAAGCCGGGCGTGCTCTCCATGGCCGGCGGCCTGCCCAGCGCGGACACCTTTCCCGTAGCCGCCATCAAGGCCGCCTGCGACCGTGTGCTGACTGACACGCCGCGCGAGGCGCTGCAATACGCGGCCAGCGAGGGCTATGCGCCGCTGCGCGAGTGGGTGGCCGCGCGCGTCGCGTCGCTGGGCATGAAGGTCTCGCCCGACCAGGTGCTCATCACCAGCGGCTCGCAGCAGGGGTTGGACCTGGTTGGCAAGATCCTCTGCGACGCCGGTGCGCCGGTGGCCGTCGAGACGCCGACTTACCTCGGCGCGCTGCAGGCCTTCACGCCCTTCGAGCCGCTTTTCGCCAGCCTCGCCAGCGACCTCGAAGGCCCGCGCCCCGAGGCCATTGCCGCCTTGCCGCATGACGCGCCCGGCACGCGCTTCAGCTACCTGCTGCCCAACTACCAGAACCCCACCGGCCGCGTCATGGGCGCGCAGCGCCGCATCGAGGTCGTCGAGGCCTCGCGCCGCGCCGGCGTGCCGATCGTCGAGGACAACCCCTACGGCGACCTCTGGTTCGACGAGCCGCCACCGCCCGCGCTGTCCAGCCTGTGGCCCGAGGGCTCGCTGTATCTAGGCTCCTTCTCCAAGGTGCTGACGCCCGGCTTCCGCCTGGGTTATCTCATCGCGCCGCCCGAGCTCTACCCCAAGCTGCTGCAGGCCAAGCAGGCCGCCGACCTGCACACACCGGGCTTCAACCAGCGCGTCGTGCACGAGGTGGTGAAGAGCGGCTTCCTGGACGGCCACGTGCCCACCATCCGCGCCCGCTACAAGGCCAACCGCGACGCGATGGCCGTGGCGCTGCGCGAGCACATGCCGCCGGGTTGTGAATGGCAGAACCCGCAGGGCGGCATGTTCTTCTGGATCCGCCTGCCGGCCGGGCTGGACGCGATGGCGCTGCTGCCGCGTGCGGTCGACGCCGGCATCGCCTTCGTGCCCGGCGCGGCCTTCTACGCCCACCAGCCGGACCCGCGCACGCTGCGCCTGTCCTTCGTCACGCTGACGCCTGACCTCATCGGCGAGGGTGTCGAGAAGCTCGGCCGCCTGCTGCACGAGGCGCTGGAGCCGGCCACGGAGCACGCGCCCTGATGACGCAGCGGGAGGGCTACCGGCTGAGCTTCGCGCCAGGAGATGTCGATGCCCGCGCGGCGCATGCCTTTCTGCGCGGGGCCTACTGGTGCGAGGGCATTCCGCTCGCGTTGGTCGAGCGTTCGATTGAGAACTCGCTGTGCATTGCGCTGCATGCCGAGGGCGTTGGCCAAGTCGGCTTCGCACGTGTCGTGACCGACCGGGCGACTTTCGCCTACCTCTGCGACGTCTATGTGCTGGACGCCCATCGCGGCCGCGGCCTGGCGACGTGGATGATCGAGACGCTGCTCGCTCACCCCGACCTGCAAGGCCTGCGCCGCTTCATGCTCTTCACCCGCGACGCCCACGCCCTCTACACCGGCCACGGCTTCACGCCGCTGGCCGCGCCGCAGCGCGGCATGGAAATCGTGCGGCCCGGTCTCTACCTCAATGCCACCACTTCGCCATGACTGAATTGCGCCGCTTCGTCCAGATCGACGTCTTCACCGCCACGCCGCTCAAGGGCAACCCGCTGGCCGTGGTCATCGACGCGGGCGGACTGTCCGACGACGAGATGGCGGCGTTTGCGCGCTGGACCAATCTGTCCGAGACGACCTTCCTGCTGCCGCCCACCGACCCGGGCGCCGACTACCGCGTGCGCATCTTCACGCCCGGCGGCGAACTGCCCTTTGCCGGCCATCCGACGCTGGGCAGCGCGCATGCCTTTCTGGCCAGCGGCGGTGACGCCAAGAAGCCCGGCGAGGTCGTGCAGGAATGCGCCATCGGTCTGGTGCGCGTCAAGCGTGACGGTGCCCGACTGGCCTTTGCCGCGCCGCCGCTCAAGCGCACCGGCCCCGTCGACGCGTCCGGCCGTGCCCAGGCCATCGCTGCGTTGCGCATCGCGCCGGAGGCGCTCTTGGATCTCGTCTGGTGCGACAACGGCCCCGGCTGGATGGCCGCCCGCCTGGCCGACGCCGCCAGCGTGCTCGCGCTGCAGCCTGACTTCGCCGCGATGCAGGGCCTCAAGATCGGCGTCATTGGTGCCCACCCAGCCGGCAGCGAGTGCCAGTTCGAGGTGCGCGCCTTCGTGCCGGACCTCGGCGTGCCGGAAGACCCCGTCACCGGCAGCCTCAATGCCGGCCTGGCGCTGTGGTTGCAGGAGGCGGGTCTGGCCGGTGACAGCTACGTCGCGGCACAAGGTGCCGCCTTGGGCCGCGCCGGCCGCGTGCACGTGCGGCGCGACGCCGAGGCGACATGGATCGGCGGCGACGTGACGCCGCTGATCCACGGCCAGGTGAGGTTGTGATGACCGAAGAGCTCTTCCGCGACGACGCGACGCTGCTGGCCTGCGCGGCCACCGTGCTGGCGCAAGGCGAGGGCGGCGTCATCCTCGACCGCACCGTCTGCTACCCGCTTGGCGGCGGGCAGGCTGGCGATACCGGCTTCCTAACGGCGGGTGAGCAGCGGTGGCGCATCAGCGACACGCGCAAGAGCAAGGACCAGCCCGGTGCCATCGTGCACTTGGTCGACGGCGACCCGCCTGCGGCGGGAACGGTCGTGCAAGTCGACGTCGATGCCGGCCGCCGCGAAGCCCACCGCCGCTTTCACACCGCCACGCATCTGCTGTGCGCGCTGCTGCCTTACTCGGTCGACGGCTGCTCCATCACCGAGACCTATGCGCGGCTGGACTTCCATACGGACGAGCCCTTCGACAAGGAAGCCATCCAGGCCGGCCTGAACCGCTTGGTTGCCGAGGCGCATCCCGTCGGCCACCGCTGGATCACCGAAGACGAACTGGACGCCAACCCTGGCCTCGTCCGCTCGATGAGCGTGCAGCCACCGCGTGGGCTGGGGCGGGTGAGGGTGCTGGAGATCGAAGGCGTGGACTTGCAGCCGTGCGGTGGCACGCATGTCAGCAACACGGCGGAGGTCGGCGCGGTGGTCGTCACGAAGATCGAGAAGAAGAGCGCCAAGACGCGCCGAGTGGTTTTGGGATTTGCGTCCTGACGCCGCTGGCTAAACTTCGCCGCCTATGGTCGGCCCCGACATCCAGCTCATCACGCCCGAGTCCGCCGAGGACTGGCAGGAAACCCGCCTCATCCTGCGCGACTACGCGAACAGCTTGAACTTCGACCTCGACTTCCAGGGCTTCGAAGACGAACTGGCGGGTCTGCCTGGCGCCTATGCCCAGCCCGGCGGCCTGATGCTGCTGGCCCTCGTTGACGGCGCCGTCGCCGGCTGCGGCGCCTTCCGCCCGCTGCCCGATGCGGACTACGCCAACGCCTGCGAGATGAAGCGCCTGTTCGTGCGCCCGGCATTCCGCCGCTTCGGCCTGGGCCGCATGCTCGCTCAGCAGTTGATGGACCGCGCCACCGAGGCCGGCTACTCCAGCATGTTGCTCGATACGCTGGACGACATGGAGGCGGCCCGCGGCCTCTACGAAAGCCTGGGCTTCGTGGACGTGCCCCCGTTCTACTTCAACCCCATCCCAGGCGCCCACTACCTGAAGGCGGAACTCGGCGCCTTCCGGCCGAGTTACTTCGGATAACCGCCTAGAGTGGCGGGATGGCACTCGCACACGACATCCAGCCCCTCGGCTCGCACCGCTGCCTGCTCGGCGAATCGCCGCTCTGGCATCCGACCGAACAGGTCCTTTACGCGGTCGACATTCCCGGCCGCCAAGTGCTGCGCTGGCGCGAGGGCGCCGACTCGCCCGACGTCTGGCCGCAGGATGCAGAGCCAGGTTGCATCGCGGCACGCGCAAGCGGTGGCCTGCTCGTCGCGCGGCGTGACGGGCTTTGGACGCTCGACACGTCGACCGGCGCCCAGGCGCTGCTGGTGCCCCCGCCCTACGACCCCTCGCGGCTGCGCTTCAACGATGGCAAGGTCAGCCCCGACGGCAGGCTATGGGTAGGCAGCATTTCGGATGCGCGGGAGCCCGAGGCGGCGCTCTACGAATTCGACGGACGCGTCTTTAGTGCCGAGGTGACGGGGCTGACGACGGCCAATGGCCTGGCCTGGAGTCCCGACGGCCAGCGCATGCACTGGTCCGACACCAAGGCGCATCGCATCTACGTGGCGGACTCGCGCAAGCTGTCGTCGGCGCGCGTCTTTGCCGAGTTCAAGCCCCGCACGCCCGGCGAGCCCTACGGCGGCCGCCCCGACGGCGCGGCGATGGACGCCGAAGGCCACTACTGGGCCGCGATGTTCGAGGGGCGCAGCCTCGTGCGCATCGCGCCCTCCGGCGAGGTCGTGCAGCGCCTCGACCTCCCCGTGACCTGCCCGACCATGCCCACCTTCGGCGGCCCCGACCTGCGCACTCTCTTCATCACGACGGCCCGCGAAAAGCGCCCCGCCGATGAACTGGAACGCGAGCCGCTGGCCGGCGCGGTGTTGCAAATGCGCGTCGCTGTGCCTGGCTTGCCCGCGACGCTGACAAGCGCCTGAATGGCGTTTGATCGAGGGGACAGGTTTACCCAGGTGTGACTCGTCACATATAATGACTGGCTTTGTTGATGGCGCTCATGCGTCATCTTGGTGCAACTAGCGTCTGTCAGTCTGAAGACGTTGAGCCGCCCACCCCAGGATCTGGCGCCATGACCGAGAACGGCCTCCGTAAGACCTGGCCCCCCGCTGTTTCGACGGCCGGCGGCTGGGACGACGACAACGAGGAGCCACCCGTCAAGGCGCTGACCCCGGAGCAGGCGGCAGCGGTCAAGTCCGCGTTGCCGATGCTGTCGCCCTGGCGTGTGTTGGGGATGCAGCTGGTCGCCGGTTTGCTGTGCGTGGCCGTCATCTGGCTGTGGACGGCATCCGGCGTGGCGATGGCCTCTGCGCTTTACGGCGTTGCGGCCGTGGTGCTGCCCAACATGCTGCTGGCGCGGGGCATGACAAAGCGAGTGAATTCAGCGGCAGGTGCGGCTGCGCGATTCATGGGTTGGGAATTTTTGAAAATCGGTGCATCGATCGCGATGCTGGTACTGGCGCCAAAGGTGGTGCCGGGCCTGAGTTGGCCAGCTTTGCTGGGCACCCTCGCGGTCTGCATCAAAGTGAACTGGCTTGCGCTCGCTTGGCGCGGCCATCAACGGAACTGACGAGGCAGAACGAAACATGGCATCAGAAAGCCACGCAACAGCAGCCCCGACCGCTGGTGAATACATCATTCACCACTTGAACCACGCGCAGAGTGGCAAGCAGCAGGGCATCGTCGACTTCTCCGTCGTCAACCTCGACTCCATCTTCTTCAGCGTGCTGCTGGGCCTGGTGGGCAGCTTCTTCCTGTGGCGTGCCGCGAAGTCCGCGACGTCGGGCGTTCCGGGCCGTTTTCAAGCCGCCGTGGAAATCCTCGTCGAGATCGTTGCCGATCAAGCCAAGGGCATCGTCCACAACGCCAACAGTCGCAAGCTGGTCGCGCCGCTGGCCCTGACCGTGTTCGTCTGGATCTTCCTGATGAACGCGATGGACTTGTTCCCGGTCGATCTGTTTCCCTGGATCTGGCAGAACATCACCGGTGACCACCACGCCTACCTGCGCGTCGTGCCAACCGCCGACCTGTCCATGACCATGGGCCTGTCCCTGGGCGTGCTGATCACCTGCGTGCTCTACAACATCAAGATCAAGGGCGCGGGCGGCTGGGGCCATGAGCTGATCTCGGCGCCCTTCGGCGACAAGGTCGTGCTGTACCCCGTCAACCTCGCCATGCAGCTGATCGAGTTCATCGCCAAGACCGTGTCCCACGGCATGCGACTGTTCGGCAACATGTATGCCGGCGAACTGATCTTCATGCTGATCGCCCTGATGGGTGGCGCCTGGAGCCTGTCGGCCACCGGCGTCGGCCTGGCCATCGGCCACATCATTGCGGGCTCGGTGTGGGCGATCTTCCACATCCTGATCATCACGTTGCAGGCCTTCGTGTTCATGATGTTGACGCTGGTCTACATCGGCCAGGCCCACGACGCGCACTGAGCGTCGGCCAAGTTTCCCAAGCAGTTTTCCTCAACCGTTTCTCTCTCTAAATCTCTCAAGGAGTCATCGTGGAAGTTATTAGCTTTGTTGCTCTCGCCGCTGGTCTGATCATTGGTCTGGGCGCTTTCGGTGCTTGTATCGGTATCGGCATCATGGGCAGCAAGTACCTTGAGTCCGCCGCTCGTCAGCCCGAGCTGATGAACGAACTGCAAACCAAGATGTTCCTGCTGGCCGGCCTGATCGACGCGGCCTTCATCATCGGCACGGGTATCGCCCTGTGGTTCGCGACTGCCAACCCCTTCCTGGGTCAGATCGCCACCGCCCTGGCTGCTGGCGCCAAGTAATTCGAAGCTGTCGACCCGCCGTGGCCATGGTTGCCCCGGCGGTTTCCGCACTCGAAACTTTGTGAGGCACCAAGGTGTTTATTAACGCATCGCTCATCGTTCAGATGATCGTGTTCCTGATCCTGGTCGGGTTCACGATGAAGTATGTGTGGCCGCCGATCATCAAGGCGCTCGATGAGCGCGCCGCGAAGATCGCCGCTGGCCTGTCCGCTGCCGACAAGGCGAAGGCCGAGCTGGCTGGTGCCGAGGCGCAGATCGCCAAGGAACTGGCTCAGACCAAGGCCGAGTCCGGCAAGCTGATCTCGGACGCCGAGAAGCGTGCCGCGGCCATCGTCGACGCCGCCAAGGGCCGCGCCGAAGAAGAGGGCGCCAAGATCCTGGCCGCCGCCAAGGCCGATGCCGAGCAGCAGGTCTCCCGCGCCCGCGAAGCCCTGCGCGAGCAGGTCGCCGCGCTGGCCGTCAAGGGCGCCGAGCAGATCCTGCACAAGGAAGTCAACGCCGGCGTTCACGCCGAGCTGCTGGCCCGCCTGAAGACGGAGCTGTAAAATGGCCGAGATCGCCACCATCGCCCGCCCCTACGCGGAAGCGCTGTTCCAGGTTGCCAAGTCGCAGGACCTGGCTGCCTGGGGCCGTCAGCTCGACGCGCTGGCCCAGGTGGCGCAGGACGCCGATCTGCGCCAGTTCGCCGATCACCCCAAGGCCCAGTCCGAGCAGGTGCTCGCGGTCATCGCCGCCGCCGCCAAGCAAGACCTGGCCCCGGGCGTGCAGAATTTCCTGCGCGCCGTGATCGAGAACGGCCGTCTCGCGGCGCTGCCTGAAGTCGTTGCCCAGTACCACGTGCTGGCCAATGCCGCTTCCGGCGTGTCCGACGCGCACATCTACAGCGCCTATGAAATCAGCGACGCCCAACTGGCCGAGCTGAAGACGACGCTGGAACAGCGCTTCGGCCGCAAGCTCGACGCGCATGTGCAGATCGAGCCGGCGCTGATTGGCGGCGTGCGCGTGGTGGTCGGCGACGAGGTGCTGGACACCTCCGTCAAGGCCCGCCTTGAGCGCATGAAGGTCGCCCTGACTGCCTGACGGCTGCCCGAGCCACCGCAAGACATCCCACCGATTCACCCTGCGACTGACCCGCCTGATGGCTGTGGTTTGGCCGCTCCGGGTACTGGAGACCCAGCATGCAACTCAATCCCGCTGAAATTTCCGAACTGATCAAGAGCCGCATCGAGGGTCTTGGTGTTGGCTCGGACATCCGCAACCAGGGCACCGTCGTGTCCGTTTCCGACGGCATCGTCCGCGTCCACGGCCTGTCCGACGTGATGCAGGGCGAAATGCTCGAATTCCCGGTCGCCAAGGACGGCAGCCAGACCTTCGGCCTGGCGCTGAACCTCGAGCGCGACTCCGTCGGCGCCGTGATTCTGGGTGCCTACGAGCACATCTCGGAAGGCGACACCGTCAAGTGCACGGGCCGCATCCTGGAAGTGCCGGTCGGCCCCGAGCTGATTGGCCGCGTCGTCAACGCGCTGGGCGAGCCGATCGACGGCAAGGGCCCGATCAACGCCAAGATGACCGACGTCATCGAGAAGGTCGCCCCGGGCGTGATCGCCCGCAAGTCGGTGGACCAGCCGGTGCAGACCGGCCTGAAGTCGATTGACTCGATGGTTCCCGTCGGCCGCGGCCAGCGCGAACTGATCATTGGTGACCGTCAGACGGGCAAGAGCGCCGTCGCCATCGACGCGATCATCAACCAGAAGGGTCAGAACATGACCTGCGTCTACGTCGCCATCGGCCAGAAGGCGTCGTCGATCAAGAACGTGGTGCGCTCGCTGGAGCAGGCCGGTGCGATGGACTACACCATCGTGGTCGCCGCCTCCGCTTCGGAATCCGCTGCCATGCAGTACGTGTCGGCCTATTCGGGCTGCACGATGGGCGAGTACTTCCGCGACCGCGGCCAGGACGCGCTGATCGTCTATGACGACCTGTCCAAGCAGGCCGTGGCCTACCGCCAGGTCTCGCTGCTGCTGCGCCGCCCGCCGGGCCGCGAAGCCTACCCCGGCGACGTGTTCTATCTCCACAGCCGCCTGCTGGAGCGCGCCGCCCGCGTGAACGCCGACTACGTCGAAGCCTTCACCAAGGGTGAAGTCAAGGGCAAGACCGGTTCGCTGACGGCGCTGCCGATCATCGAAACGCAGGCCGGCGACGTGTCCGCTTTCGTGCCGACCAACGTGATCTCGATCACCGACGGCCAGATCTTCCTGGAAACCAGCCTGTTCAACGCCGGTATCCGCCCCGCCATCAACGCCGGTATCTCGGTGTCGCGCGTCGGTGGTGCTGCGCAGACCAAGCTGATCAAGTCGCTGTCCGGCGGTATCCGTACCGACCTGGCGCAGTACCGTGAGCTGGCCGCGTTCGCGCAGTTCGCTTCTGACCTGGACGAAGCCACCCGCAAGCAGCTGGACCGCGGTGCCCGCGTGACGGAACTGCTCAAGCAGGCGCAGTACTCGCCGCTGTCCATCTCGCTGATGGCTGCTTCGCTGTACGCCGCCAACAAGGGCTTCATGGACAGCATCGACGTGAAGAAGGTCCTGTCCTTCGAGCACGGCCTGCACCAGTTCCTGAAGACCAGCCACGCTGCACTGCTTGCCAAGCTGGAAGCGGACAAGGCGATGGACAAGGATGCGGAAGCTGAACTGAACGCCGCCATCACGGCTTTCAAGAAGTCCTTCGCTTAAGAAGCCACGGTAACGCGGGGCCGAGCATCAACACTCAGCCCTGCACTGACTAGGAGTTCGAATGGCTTCAAGCAAAGAAATCCGCGGCAAGATCAAGTCGGTCGAGAACACCAAGAAGATCACCAAGGCGATGGAAATGGTCGCCGCCTCCAAGATGCGCAAGGCGCAGGAACGGATGCGGTCGGCTCGCCCCTACGCCGAGAAGATCGGCAATATCGCCGCCAGCCTTGCCAAGGCCAACCCCGAGTACCGCCATCCCTTCCTCGTGAAGAACGAGGGCGTGAAGACGGTCGGCATGGTCGTCGTCACGACGGACAAGGGCCTGTGCGGTGGTCTCAACACCAACCTGCTGCGCGCGGCCACGACCAAGCTCAAGGAAGTCGAAGCGGCGGGCCACACGGCCGAAGTCGTCGCCATCGGCGGCAAGGGCCTGGGCTTCATGAACCGCATCGGCGCCCGCGTCGTCGCTCACGCGACGCAGCTCGGCGACCAGCCGCACATCGAGGCCCTGATCGGCCCCGTCAAGGTGCTGCTCGACCAGTACGCCGAAGGCAAGCTGTCCGCCGTCTACCTCTGCTACACGCAGTTCATCAATACGATGAAGCAAGAGGTGAAGGTGCACCAGCTGCTGCCGCTCAAGGCCAGCGACATGGAGACCGACAAGGCCGGCCACTCGTGGGATTACATCTACGAGCCGGACGCTCCCACGGTCATCAACGAGCTGTTGATGCGCTACACCGAGGCACTGGTCTTCCAGGCCGTCGCCGAGAACATGGCCAGCGAGCAGTCCGCCCGCATGGTGGCCATGAAGGCCGCGACCGACAACGCCGGCACGCTGATCGGTGAGCTCAAGCTGGTCTACAACAAGACCCGCCAGGCTGCCATCACCAAAGAGTTGTCCGAGATCGTCAGCGGCGCCGCCGCGGTCGGTTGAGTCGCTTCGGCACGCAAAGAATTGAATTGAAGGAACGCAAAAATGGCTAACACGCAAGCAGCAGTCGGCAAGATCGTTCAGTGCATTGGCGCCGTCGTCGACGTGGAATTCCCGCGCGACCGCATGCCCAGGGTGTACGACGCGCTGAAGATGGAAGGCTCGGCCCTGACGTTGGAAGTTCAGCAGCAGCTGGGCGACGGCGTCGTCCGCACCATCGCGCTGGGCTCGTCCGACGGCCTGCGCCGCGGCACCGAGGTCTTCAACACCGGCGACACCATCCAGGTGCCGGTCGGCAAGGCGACCCTCGGCCGCATCATGGACGTGCTGGGCAACCCCATCGACGAGCGTGGCCCGGTCGCATCCGACCTGACCGCCTCCATCCACCGCGCCGCTCCGGCCTACGACGAGCTGAGCCCGTCGCAGGATCTGCTGGAAACCGGCATCAAGGTGATCGACCTGATCTGCCCGTTCGCCAAGGGCGGCAAGGTGGGTCTGTTCGGCGGCGCCGGTGTCGGCAAGACCGTCAACATGATGGAGCTCATCAACAACATCGCCAAGGCGCACAGCGGTCTGTCCGTGTTCGCCGGCGTGGGTGAGCGCACCCGTGAGGGCAACGACTTCTATCACGAGATGTCGGACTCGGGCGTCGTGGTCCAGGACAAGCTGGAAGACTCCAAGGTCGCCATGGTTTATGGCCAGATGAACGAGCCCCCGGGCAACCGTCTGCGCGTCGCGCTGACCGGCCTGACCATCGCCGAGTCGTTCCGCGACGAAGGCAAGGACGTGCTGTTCTTCGTGGACAACATCTACCGCTACACGCTGGCCGGCACGGAAGTGTCCGCACTGCTGGGTCGCATGCCTTCCGCCGTGGGCTACCAGCCGACGCTGGCCGAGGAAATGGGCCGCCTGCAAGAGCGCATCACGTCGACCAAGGTCGGCTCGATCACGTCCATCCAGGCCGTCTACGTCCCTGCGGACGACCTGACCGACCCGTCGCCTGCCACGACCTTCGCCCACTTGGACGCCACCGTCGTGCTGTCACGTGACATCGCCTCGCTGGGTATCTACCCCGCCGTGGACCCGCTGGACTCGACCAGCCGCCAGATCGACCCCAACGTCGTCGGCGAAGAGCACTACTCGACGACCCGTGCCGTGCAGCAGGTGCTGCAGCGCTACAAGGAACTGCGCGACATCATCGCCATCCTGGGCATGGACGAACTGTCGCCGGAAGACAAGCTGTCGGTCGCCCGCGCCCGCAAGATCCAGCGCTTCCTGTCGCAGCCCTTCCACGTCGCCGAAGTCTTCACCGGCTCGCCCGGCAAGTATGTGCCGCTGAAGGAAACCATCCGCGGCTTCAAGATGATCGTGGCCGGCGAGTGCGATCACCTGCCCGAGCAAGCTTTCTACATGGTGGGAACCATTGACGAAGCTTTCGAGAAGGCCAAGAAGATCCAGTGAGGTTGATTGGGACGTTTCGGCGTCCCGTCTCCCGCACGACTTCTTCAACGGTTAGCTAAGGAAGATTGAACATGGCAACCCTCCACGTCGACGTGGTCTCCGCCGAAGAGCAGATCTTTTCGGGCGAGGCCAAGTTCGTCGCCCTGCCGGGCGAGAGTGGCGAGCTCGGCATCCTGCCGAAGCACACGCCGCTGATCACCCGCATCAAGCCGGGCGCCGTGCGCATCGAGCGGCCTGACGGCACCGAAGAGTTCGTCTTCGTCGCCGGCGGCATTCTCGAAGTGCAGCCCAACCGCGTGACCGTGCTGGCCGACACCGCCATCCGCGGCAAGGACCTCGACGAGGCCAAGGCTGTCGAGGCCAAGAAGCAGGCCGAGGAAGCGCTCAAGAACGCCAAGAGCGAACTCGACCAGGCGGCGATCCAGAACGAACTGCTGACGCTGGCGGCCCAGGTCGCTGCGCTGCGCAAGTTCCGCAAGAAGTAAGTCTCCCGCCCGCGAGGGTGAGACGATGACGGCAGGCCGAGCGCCTGCCGTTTGTTTTTCCGAAGGCACTTCATGACCGCGAACGACGCCATCCAACTGACCGCGCCCGATGGCGCCACCGCCACGCTGAGCCTGCATGGCGGCCATGTGCTGTCCTGGAAGCCCGCCGGCGCTTCCGAGCAGCTCTATCTATCCGCACGCAGCGAGTTCGCGACCGGCAAGGCCATCCGTGGTGGCGTGCCGGTGTGCTTCCCGCAGTTTGCCGAGCGCGGGCCGCTGCCCAAGCATGGCTTTGCGCGCACGCTGCCGTGGGAGCTGGTGCAGCAGGAGCAGGGCAAGGACGACGCGCTCGCCGTGATGCGCCTGCGCGACAGCGACGCCACGCGTGCACTCTGGCCGCATGCCTTCGAGCTGGAGCTGAGCGTGCGCGTCGGCGGACGCAGCCTGGACGTGGAACTCGCCTGCGAGAACCTGGGCCAGGCCGGTGATGAGCCGCTGCAGTTCACCGCCGCCCTGCACACCTATCTCCGCGTGGCCGACTTGGACGCGGTCAGCGTCGAGGGCCTGGCCGGGCTGCGCTATTTCGACAGCATCAAGCAGGCCGAGGCGCTGCAGCGCATGGACCTGCTGCTGACCGGCGAGAACGGCGTGCTCGACCTGGACCGCATCTACTTCGGCGTGATGGAGCGGCCGCTGCTGGTGACCGAGGGCCGCCGCCAGGTGGTCGTCCGCCAGCAGGGTTTCGAAGATGCCGTCATCTGGAACCCCGGCCCCGAGCGCTGCGCCAAGCTGGCCGACATGCCGCCCGAGGGCTGGTCCGAGATGCTGTGCGTGGAGGCGGCCTGCGTCGGCCGCCCCGTCGAGCTGCCGGCCGGCGAGAGCTGGGTCGGGCGGCAGAGCCTGCGGCTGGAGTGACATCGCAGCAGGCTGTCCGGTTCTGACAGCGGATCTCGTTGGTGGGGTGACGAACCTTTTCGTTGCCACGCCAGCCGAGCCGCCCATGAACTCCACAGCCGCTTATTCGCTCATCACCCTGTTGCTCGGCCTGGCCGGGATGTCCGCCCAGGCTGCGGGCCGGCCCTATCTCGGGATCACGGGCCAGCCTGACACGCCCGGCTACACCTTCACCTACGGCGGCCAGACCTACGCCGGCAACAACCACTTCAATCCGCAGCCCGGCCGCGCGCTGGAAAGCACCTGGACGAACGTGCAGAGCACAAGCGGCCTGGTTTCGGCCGAACTTGGGCGGCTGCGCGTGGCCGAGTTCGGCGCGGCGCGGGTGACGGCCAACGACGGCACGCAGTTCGGCCTCGGGGGCAGCCTGCGCGAGGCGACCTTTCAGGACAGCCTGATCCTGCAGGGCGCCGGCTTCAATGCCGACACGGTGCTGCGCGTCGATTACCACTTCGGCGGCACTGCGGGCGGCCGCATCGAAACCAATGCCAGTGGCCGCCTGGACATCGACGCCACCCTCGGGATGAGGGTGGGCAACGAGGGCGTCGGCATTCGGGAGCGCACCTGGGCCACCGAGAACGTGCTGGCCGGCGGGCAGCAGCGCACGCGCAGCCAGAGCAGCGGCGCCTTCGACGTGACCGACACCGGCTTCAGCATGCGGTTAGGGTCGGTGTCCCCGTCGTTCGGCAGCTATCAGTTCGATCTGAGCTGGACGCTGTCGCTGACGGCCCAATGCCTGTTCTCGATGTCGCCGCCGCACCCGAGCCTGCCGACGCCCGTGGGCGGCTGCAGCTACAGCGCCGACTACGGCAACACCGCCAGCTTCATGGGGCTGAGCCTGCGCGACGGCGTGAGCGGCGCCGTGATCGACCCGACGAGCTACAGCCTGCGTTCGAGCAGCGGCTTCGACTACGCGCGGGGCTTTGCGCCTGCGGTGCCCGAGCCGCAGACCTGGGCGTTGCTGGCTTTGGGCCTGGGCGTTGTGGCCTTGCGGTGCTCAGCCCAGCAGCGGCGCGTCGGGTAGCTCGTTCAGGCGTGGCGCAGAGCTGCTTGCGTCGCGCGGAAAGTGCGCCACCAGCAGCGCGTCCACGGCAGTGATGGCGTCGCCAAGGCCCTGCTCGAAATGGCCGGCGCGAAAGGCCGCGCCCATGGCGTCGACCAGGCCCTGCCAGTGCGCACCGTCGACGCGCCGCGCAAGCGCGCGGTCCGCCACGATCTCGATGCGGTGCTCGGCCAGCAGCAGGTAGATCAGCACGCCGTTGTTGAGCTCGGTGTCCCAGACGCGCAGCTTGGCGAACATGGTGACTGCTCGCTCGCGCGCCGTCGCGTCGCGCCACAGATAGCTCAGCGGCAGGCTGGCCTCCACGCAGACTCGAATTTCGCCGCTGTGGCGCGCCTCGCTGTCGGCCACGCGCTGCTGCAGCCGGGCCAGCGCCTCGGCGGGCAGCACACGGCGCGCGTCGTCCTCGTCCCAGAGGCGGTGGCGGATGAGCCGTTTGATAGCCAGGCCTGCCATCACCAGTCTCCCGAGGCGCCGCCGCCGCCAAAATTGCCGCCGCCGCCGGACGAGAAGCCGCCTCCGCCGCCGCCGCCAAAGCCACCACCTCCGCCGCCGCCCCAGATGATGGGCGGCACCAGCATGCCGCCGCGTCGCGAGCCGCCGGACACGCGCCTTGCCGAGCCGATGCCGAACAGGCCGACCAGCACCAGCGCGGCGACTGCGGCGATGCCCGCCATGACCAGGCCGCCGCCAAGGGCCCAGCCGGCCGCACCGGCGGCGCCTGCCGTCGCCAGGCTGCCCAGCTTGCGCCCGAGCATGCCGGTCAGCAGCATGCCGACGACCGGCACGCCGAAGAAGAACAGCATGCCGAGGTCCTGGAAGCCGAAGCCTTCGTCCGCGGTATGCCGGGAAGGCCCCGATGCCGGCGCCGGCAGGCCTTCACCCGCGATACGCGCCTGCAGCTTCTCGATGGCGGCCTGCAGGCCGCCGGCGTAGTCCCCGGCCTGGAAGGCGGGCTTCATCGCCGTGTCGATGATCTGCCGCGCGGCCAGGTCGGGCACCGCGCCTTCCAGCGCCTTGGCCACCTCGATGCGCATCTTGCGGTCGTTCTTGGCAACGACGATCAGCAGCCCGTCGCCCACCGCGCGGCGGCCGATCTTCCACTGGTCGGCCACGCGTTGGGCATAGGCGGCGATGTCCTCCGGCGCGGTCGTGGCGACCATCAATACGGCGATCTGTGGGCCGGAGGCCTGCTCGTACGCGGCCAGCCGGTCTTCCAAGCCCTGGCGCTGTGCGGCGTCCAGCGTGCCGGTCTGGTCGATCACGCGGGCGCTCAAGGCCGGCACCGGCTGCACGTCCTGGGCCTGGACACAGGCCGCTGCCATCAGCAGCAGCAAGGCATTGAGCCAGCGCATCACGCGTTTACTGCGACGCGGCCGGCGCGGCTGGGGCAGCCGGCTTGGCCGTGCCGAAGTCCACCGTCGGCGCCGTCGTGATGGCCGCCTCGTTCTGCACGGTGAAGTTCGGCTTGGCCTTGTAGCCGAAGACCATCGCGGTCAGGTTGTTCGGGAAGCTGCGCGTGTGGACGTTGTATGTGGCCACCGACTGGATGTAGCGATTGCGCGCCACGGTGATGCGGTTTTCGGTGCCTTCAAGCTGCACGCGCAGGTCCTGGAAGCCCTGGTTGGCCTTCAGGTTCGGGTAGTTCTCAGTCACCACCAGCAGGCGGGACAGCGCGCTGCTCAGTTCGCCCTGGGCCGCCTGGAATTTCTTCAGGGCTTCGGCATCGTTGACGAGTTCCGGCGTGACCTGCACGGCGGTGGCCCGGGCGCGCGCCTCGATGACGCGGGTCAGCGTCTCCTGCTCGAAGTTCGCCTCGCCCTTGACCGTGTTGACGATATTGGGAATCAGGTCGGCGCGGCGCTGGTACTGGCTGAGCACCTCCGCCCAGTTGGCGTTGACCTGCTCGTCCAGCGACTGGAACTGGTTGTAGCCGCAGCCGGACAGGCTGGCGGCGACGACCAGGGTGGCAAGCATTCGGATCATGGGCGCGTTCATGCGTGCATCTCGCTGCGAAGAAGGTGAGCCAGCCACCGGCAAACAGCGTTCCCGACGGCAGCAACAGGGCCATGCATGGCAGCGGGGATAATTTCGGCCATGTTCGCCCCCCTCCAAAACGACAGCTTCCTGCGCGCCTGCCTGCGCCAACCCACCGAGCACACGCCCGTCTGGCTGATGCGCCAGGCCGGCCGCTACCTGCCCGAGTACCGAGCCTCGCGCGAGAAGGCCGGCAGCTTCATGGGCCTGGCCACCAACCCGGGCTATGCGACCGAGGTGACGCTGCAGCCGCTGGAGCGCTACCCGCTGGACGCGGCCATCCTGTTCAGCGACATCCTGACCGTGCCCGACGCCATGGGCCTGGGCCTGAGCTTCCAGCAGGGCGAGGGCCCGAAGTTCGCCAAGGTGGTGCGAGACGAAGCCGCCGTCGAGGCGCTGGCCGTGCCCGACATGGACAAACTGCGCTATGTCTTCGACGCGGTCACGTCCATCCGCAAAGCGCTCAATGGCCGTGTGCCGCTGATCGGCTTCTCGGGCAGCCCGTGGACGCTGGCCTGCTACATGGTGGAGGGCGGCGGCTCGGACGACTACCGGCTCGTCAAGAGCCTGATGTATTCACGCCCCGACCTGATGCACCGCATCCTGGACATCAACGCCCGCTCGGTAGCCGCCTACCTCAATGCGCAGATCGAGGCCGGCGCCCAGGCCGTCATGCTGTTCGACTCCTGGGGCGGCGTGCTGGCGGATGGCGCCTTCCAGCAGTTCAGCCTCGCCTATTCGCGCCAGGTGCTGGCCGCCGTGAAGACCGAGCACGAGGGCGTGCGCATCCCGCGCCTGCTGTTCACCAAGGGCGGCGGACTGTGGCTGGACGAGATTGCCGATGCCGGCGCCGATGTCGTCGGCCTGGACTGGACGATGAACCTCCGCGCCGCCCGTGCCCGCGTGGGCGACCGCGTGGCCTTGCAAGGCAACCTCGACCCCAATGTGCTGTTTGCGCCGCCCGAGGCCGTGCGTACCCAGGTGCGCGCCGTGCTGGACAGCTTCGGCAAGCCGGCGGCCGGCAGCGGCCACATCTTCAATCTGGGCCACGGCATCAGCCAGTTCACGCCGCCGGAGAGCGTCACGGCCCTGGTGGACGAAGTGCACAGCCACTCGCGAAAGCTGCGCGCTGCGGGCTGACAAAGCGAGAAATCTGCACTTGCACGGGGACTTATCCCCAAAAATTGGGATACGAGGCGGCGCGTTGAAGATTGGTGCGACGCAAATTGGCGTTTTCCCGGATCGTCCCTAAGTGATTGATTTTCAAGGGAAGCCCCAAAACCATGCGGCGGGCCAGTTCGGGGCGGCTCGCCCGGCGGCCGGGCGCCTTTGGCCCGCATCCGAGATTTGCTCACAAACTTATCCACAGAAATTGTGGGCAACCCAAGAAGCCTTACTAATCATGGACTTGCCCCCGCTTCCTGAGTCTGCGCTTCATGAAACGCATGGAGCTGTGCTTGCCTGAGGCCACCCAGGCGGCGGTGGTGCGCGTCGCCGTCGACGCCCCCCAGCACAGCGGTCTGAACGGCCCGCTTGACTATGCGAGTGAGCAGGCGCTCGCCTCGGGCACGCTGGTGCGCGTGCCGCTGGGCAAGCGGGAGCTGCTGGGCGTCGTCTGGCCGGGCGAGGCCGTTGGCGAGGCCGAGATGGCGCTGCGGCCGGTGGCGGCCGTGTTCGATGCCTTGCCACCGCTGGGCGCGGACTGGTGTCGGCTGCTGGACTTTGCAGCCGGCTACTACCAGCGCAGCGTCGGCGAGCTGGCCAGCGCGGTGCTGCCGCCGCAGTTGCGCGAGCTGTCGCCCGAGCAGCTTGCCGCCCGCCTGCGCAAGCTGGACAAGAAGCCGACCAAGGCGGCGGTGGCAGAGCCGCTCAAGCCGCCGCTGGCACCGGAACAGGCCGAGGCCGTCGCCCGCATCGAAGCGCAGCTGGCCAGCGCCGCCCCCAAACCCGCGCTGCTGTTCGGCGTCACCGGCAGCGGCAAGACCGAGGTCTATCTGCGCGCTGCCGAGGCCGCGCTCGCCGCCGGCCGCCAGGTGCTGGTGCTGGTGCCCGAGATCAACCTGACGCCACAGCTCGAAGCCCGCTTCACCGAGCGCTTCGCGGCCCTGCTGCCCGAACCGCTGGCCATCGTCTCGCTGCACAGCGCGCTGACGCCGGCCCAGCGCCTGCAGAACTGGCTGGCCGCCCATCTTGGCCGCGCACGTTTGGTGCTGGGCACGCGGCTGGCCGTGTTCGCCTCGCTGCCCGAGCTCGGGCTGATCGTCGTGGACGAGGAACACGACCCTTCCTACAAGCAGCAGGACGGCGCCCGCTACTCAGCACGCGACCTCGCCGTCTGGCGCGCGCATGACCTCAAGGTTCCCGTCGTGCTCGGCTCGGCCACGCCATCGCTGGAGAGCTGGCAGCACGCTGAAAGTGGCCGTTATGAGCGCCTGACCTTGGCGGCCCGCATCGGCGGCGGCTCGCTGCCCCGGGTGAAGCTGTTCGACATGAAGGCGCTGCCGCCCACCGCCGGCGTGACGACCGCGCTGACCGCGCCCTTGCTGGCCGCGCTGAAGGAGCGCCTGGACCGCGGCGAGCAGAGCCTGGTCTTCCTGAACCGCCGCGGCTATGCGCCGGTGCTGCATTGCGGCGAATGCCAGTGGAAGAGCGACTGCCCGCACTGCAGCGCCTGGCGCGTCTTCCACAAGCGCGACCGCACGCTGCGCTGCCACCACTGCGGCTTCACCGAGCGCGTGCCCAGCGCCTGCCCCAACTGCGGCAACCACGACATTGCGCCCCTGGGCCGCGGCACCGAGCGGCTGGAGGAGCAACTGGCCGAGGCCTTGCCCGGCGCCCGCGTGCTGCGCATCGACGCCGACTCCACCCGCCGCAAGGGCGAGCTGGAGGCACAGCTCAAGGCCGTGCACGACGGCGACGTGGACATCCTCGTCGGCACGCAGATGATCACCAAGGGCCACGACTTCCGTCGCATCCGCTTCGTCGCGGCAGTGAACCCGGACGGGGCCCTGTTCAGCAGCGACTTTCGCGCGCCCGAGCGCCTGTTCGCGCTGCTGATGCAGGCGGGTGGCCGCGCGGGTCGGGATGCGTCGGGCGAATCACCTGCGGAGATGTGGGTGCAGACCTGGCACCGCGATCACGCCCTCTACCAGGCGCTGGCGCGGCACGACTATGTGCGCTTCGCCAGGACGCAGCTCGACGAACGCCGCTCGGCCAGCCTGCCGCCGTTCTCCCACCTGGCCCTGCTGCGGGCCGAGGCGCGCACGGTGGACGCGGCCAAGGCTTTCCTCGCGGCGGCGGCGGAGCTGATGCAGGACGAGGGCGTGCTGGTCTACCCGCCGGTGCCGCACGCGGTGGCGCGGGTGGCCGACGTGGAGCGCATGCAGATGCTGGTGGAAGCCGGCCA
Organism: Roseateles sp. AC306; assembly: GCF_979253795.1. NCBI lineage: Bacteria > Pseudomonadati > Pseudomonadota > Betaproteobacteria > Burkholderiales > Sphaerotilaceae > Roseateles > Roseateles sp. AC306. The sequence goes on along the minus strand of NZ_CEEDEB010000005.1, from coordinate 340,633 downwards.
GCGTGCGCGCCTGCAGGCCGCCCTGCGTGCCTGGGTGCCGGCGCTCATCGCACTGAAGCGCGAGCACAAGGCCGTGCTGCGCTGGGCGGTGGACGTGGACCCGCTGGCGATCTGAGCCCAGAAACGCCGAACGGCCCCGAAGGGCCGTTCGAAAGGAAGCAGCGGGAGCCTCAGCCGCGCGGTGCGTGGTCCAGCGTGCTGGCCAGCGCGGCGGCGCGCCGTTGCTGTTCCTGGCGGCGCAGCGCACGGCCCAGCGGGCGGTAAAGCGCAATGATCAGGCCGCCCAGAGCGCCGAGCAGCATGCCGGTGTCGACCTGGGGCACTGCGGCGCCGAATTCGCTGTCGGTCTGCGCCTGGGCTGGTGCCCAATGGCTGCCGCCGTTCAGTGCGGTGAGGCTGGCCGAGCCGATGCGGCCGGCGTCGGCAATGACGGTGGTCGCGGCCTGGCCCGACGTGCTTTGCAGACGTGGGTCATGCGGAGCGCCGGCAGGAGAAGCGGAGCTCAGGGCAACGAGGACAGCAGCAATGATCAGGACTTTCATGATGCGGGGCTCACCGTGAGAGGAAGTGCTGGAGCGCATTGTTCGCAGCCTAGCGTGGCGAGGGTGTGAACACTTCACGAGCTTGAGGGGACCCCCCGCGAATGGACGATTCAGTCCGTTGCCGTGTCGAGACGCGCTGCCGCCTTGGCGGCTAATTCGGCGCGCATCCGTTTTAGCTTCTCGCGCGGGTCCTCGCGCGTGCTGCCCTCGTGCAGCTTCATCTCGGCCAGGAAGCGGCTCGGAATGCCCACAACGGTATCGCGGCCTTTCTTGCGGCGGCGCAGCGTGGAGACGGCCAGCGTCGTCCGCGCGCGGGTGATGCCCACGTACATCAGCCGCCGTTCCTCCTGCAGCGCCTCCGCCGTCAGCTCCGCCTCCTCGCGCTTGAACGGCAGCAGCCCCTCGTTGACGCCGGCCAGCACGACATGCGGCCACTCCAGCCCCTTGGAGGCATGCAGCGTCGTCAGCGTGACCTGGTCCTGTTCGTCGCCACGCTCGGCCAGGGACAGGATGACGGAGATGGTCTGGGCCACGTCCAGCACGCTCTGCTTGGGCTCGGTGAAGCTGACGCCGCCTTCCTCGCTCTGCTGGCCGCCGCAGCGCTTGGCGACCCAGTCGACGAAGTCCAGCACATTGCCCCAGCGCGCCTGGGCGACCTTCTCGTTCTCCTCGTTGTCGAGCAGGTGGGCCTCGTAGCCGATGTCCTTCAGCCATTCGGTCAGCATGGCGTGCGCGGCGGTGTGGCCTTCGGTGTGCCTGGCCTTGTACTGCAGCTCGTTCACGCTGCGGCCGAACTCGTGCAGGCCGTCCAACGCGCGCTTGGTCAGCGCGGTGGCCAGGCTTTCGGAAAAGAGCGCCTCGAACATGCTGCACTTCCACTGCGCCGAGAAGGTGCTCAGGGCACCCAGTGTCTGGTGGCCGATGCCGCGCTTGGGCGTCGTCACGGCGCGCAGGAAGGCCGGGTCGTCGTCCTGGTTCACCAGCAGCCGCAGCCAGGCGCACAGGTCCTTGATCTCGGCCTTGTCGAAGAAGCTCTGGCCGCCCGAGACCTTGTAGGGGATCTGCGCGCGGCGCAGCGCCTGCTCGAAGATGCGTGCCTGGTGATTGGCGCGGTACAGGATCGCGAAGTCGCGGAACTGCGGGCCCTTGCCGTCCGCCCGCAGCTGCTGGATGCGAGCCACCGCACGCTCGGCCTCGTGCTCCTCGCCATCGGCCTCCAGCAGCACCACCGGCTCGCCGTCGCCGAACTCGCTCCACAGCTTCTTTTCGAAGATCTTGGGGTTGCCGGCAATGACGTTGTTGGCCGCGCGCAGGATGGAACCTGTCGAGCGGTAGTTCTGCTCCAGCGGAATGACCTTGAGGTTGGGGTAGTCGAGCGGCAGGCGCTTGAGGTTCTCGATGGTGGCGCCGCGCCAGCCGTAGATGGACTGGTCGTCGTCGCCCACGGCGGTGAACATGCCGCGCTCGCCCACCAGCGCCTTCAGCAGCTCGTACTGCACGGCATTGGTGTCCTGGTACTCGTCCACCAGCACGTAGCGCAACTTGTCCTGCCACTTTGCGCGCGCCTCGGCGTGGGTCGTCAGCAGCTTCAGGGGCAGGGTGATGAGGTCGTCGAAGTCCACGGCCTGGTAGGCCGACAGGCGCTCCTGGTAGCGCACCATGACGGCGGCGGCAGCGCGCTCGTCGTCGTCCTTGGCGACCTGGGCGGCTTCGGCCGGGCCGAGCCCCTGGTTCTTCCACAGCGAGATCGTCCACTGCCAGCGCCGCGCCTGGTTGATGTCGGTGGTGCCGCCGGCGTCCTTCAGCACGTTCAGCACGTCGTCGCTGTCGAGGATGGAAAACTGCTCTTTCAGGCCGACGCGCGAGCCTTCCTCACGCAGCAGGCGCACGCCCAGGCTGTGGAAGGTCGAGATTGCCAGGTCCTTGGCCGCCTTGTTCCCCACCAGTGCCTTGGCGCGCTCGCGCATTTCCTGCGCGGCCTTGTTCGTGAAGGTGATGGCCGCGATCTGGCTGGCCCGGTAGCCCGACACCAGCAGCTGCGCGATCTTGGTGGTGATGACGCGCGTCTTGCCCGAGCCCGCGCCGGCAATGACGAGGCAAGGGCCGCTCAGGTGATAGACGGCCTCGAGCTGCGCCGGGTTGAGGCCGGCCGATGCTTGGCCTGGGGGCGGGGCGGCGGACATGGGGCGCGCATCATGCCACTCGCGCGACACCCTCTCCTGGCAGGGCGCGCAAGCCCAGCCCGAGCAACAGCAGCGTGAAGAAGATGAAGCCGATGCGCGGCGCGTCCAACAGGCTGTCGAAGGCACCCACGGCGCCGAAGCCGATCAGCGCGGCGACGATGGCCGGCGCCAGCGGATGGTCGCGGCCGCGGCCGAAGCTGAGGCGCACAAGCGCCAGCACATAGGCCGAGCCCACCAGCGCCAGGCCCAGCAGGCCCTGCTCGAACAGCACATGCAGGGCCGCGTTCTTGATGTGCCACGGCAGGTGGTAGCGGTCGCTGGAGGAGAACCAGTGCGCCATCTCGCGGTTGAAGTCGCCGTTGACGAGGAGCTGCCGGCCTTGCGAGTCCTGCATGGCGATGCGCCCGATGTCGACGCGCGCGCCCTGCGTGTTGAGCGCCATCGAGAAGGTCACGAAGCGCGGCGCCCACCAGTCGCCGCCGAGCGCCGGCAGGCCGCCGAGCTTGACCTGGCTGGTCTGCCAGGCGAGGGTGCCTTCCGGCGCCCCCTCGGCCTGCACCGGCATGAGCGCCGGCTCGACGCTGGTGCAGTTGTCCGGGTAGATGAGGTTCTTCTCGCAGATCTGCAGCACGAGATGGGCTTCGCCGACGGTGCGGCTGACCAGCGTGATGGCCACCGGCCCGGGTGCTGGCGTGACGATGCGCTGGCTGAGGCGGAACTGCTCGCCGCGCCCCAGCAAGTGCTTGCCGCCGGTCAGCGCAAGGAAGGCCTCGGCCTCGTCGGTGCGCAGCCGGTAGTCACCGATCTGGGACTCGGGCGGCCCTTCGTAGAGATTGCTGCTGACGAAGCGGCCGGCGCCCTTGCCCAGCAGCCATTGCTGGCCACCGTGCAGCAGGCGCAGACCGTCGCGCCAGTGGCTCAGGCGCGTGTGGCCGTCTTCCTTCCAGGTGGCAACGCGGTCGCGCAGGTAGGCGCCCCCGCCCAGGGCCGCGACGATGGACATGACCAGCAGCAGCCCGGCCACCAGCAGCGCGCGCTTGCGCCAGCCGGCCGCGCCCGTGTTGCGCGCGCCCTGCAGCGGCCACAGGCGCGGCTCCAGCAGCATGGCGGCCCAGACACCGCCCAGCGCCAGACCGGCGGCCAGCGCCGTCCAGCGGCCGTCGGTGCCGCCCCAGTAGTCGGCGACGATGACCATGGTGGACAGCAGCCAGAACCAGCTGGTGGTCACCAGCAGCACATAGATCGGCCGTGTCTGGCCGGGCACGTCGCGCCAGCGCAGCGCCGCGCAGCACAGCAGTGCGACAACGTTCAGAACATAGGCCGCCTTGGGCACGGCCATGGACAACGCCCAGCTCGCGCCGCCCAGCAGCAGCGCCAGCAATCCGCCCATGATGACGGCCGTCAGCCGCTGGCCCAGGCCGGGCCGCCACAGGCTGGCCGGCATGGTCAGCAGGATGAGCATGACGAAGAACAGCGCCAGCAGGCCGCGATAGCCGCCGCCGCCGAAGACCAGCGCCGCCGCCAGCGCGAAGGCGCCCGCCATGGCGAGCGCGCCCAGCTTGGCCAGGCGCGGCAGAGGCTCGTCGACGGGGCCCAGCGTGCTGTCGATGTGGCTGCTCTCCGGGCCGGAGGAGGCCGCACGGCGGCGCTGGGCATCGGCCAGCAGCACCATCGGGATGAGGGCCAGCGGCAGCGCCAGGTAGACGCCGCGCGAGAAGGTCGTGAGGCAGGCATAGGCTGCCAGCAGCGCGATGACCAGGCCGACGCCGAACTGCCACGGCGAGCGCGTGCGCAGCAGGGCCAGCAGCGCGAATGGCAGGGTCAGCACGAGAAAGCCGTCCAGCGTGGCGCCGCCCACATGCATTTCCCAGAACAGGGCCGTGGTGCGGTAGTCGGTGGAGAAGTCGAGCAGGCCCGTGTAGGCCAGGCGCTCCCACAGCGCGGCGGCGCTGCCCGCAGCCAGCGCCAGCACCAGGCCCAGCAGCAGGCCGCGTGAGAAGCCCCGCGGGCGCGCGGCGGCGGCGGCCGTCCACAGCGGCAGCAGGGCCAGCACGAGGAAGATGGCCTTGGCGTTGCGCACCGAGTTCATGGCCTCGTGGTAGCCGTGGAACCAGCCGAAAGTGAAGCCGCCGGCATCGGCAAAGCCTCGTTTCACGCTCCACAGCGCCGACAGCGCCAGCGCCACGATCAGCACCCGCACGGCCGGCGAGTAGACGAGGGCGTGGCGCCAGGCCGGCGCGCGGTCGCGGGCGTTGAGCTGCAGCGCGTAGGCCAGATAACCGCCGCAGCCGCAGGCGGTGACGAGCAGGTCCATCTCCTCGAAGGTGATCCAGCCGCTCCATGGCGCCAGGCCGATCAGCGGCAGCGGAGCGAACAGCAGCACCGGCGTCTTGACCCAGAACACCGCTGCCAGCAGCACCGCAGCGCCCCAGGCCGCCAGGGCCAGCGGGCCGGACAGCGGGTAGTGCCAGGCCAGTTCGGCGCCGAGAAAGCCCAGGGCCAGGCCGGCCACCAGGGCCAGCCATTGCGTCTTGGTGGCCGGCAGCCGGAGCTGCATCTCACCCAGCCCCATCAGGCCGGCAGCAGGCACGGCGCCGACGGCAGCCATCAGCGCTTGCGACGCAGACAGGCCAGCAGGCCGGCGCCGGCCAGCAGTAGGGCCGCGCTGGCCGGCTCCGGCACGGCGGTGACCTGGATGTTGTCGAAGCCGACCACTTCGCCCGGCCCGGCATGGAATTCACCGTTGATGGTCAGGCTGGTCACGTTGGCGAGCACGCTGGCCAGGGACGGGCTCCAGCCGGCGGCGGGCGTGAGCGCCACGCTGTAGCGCTGCCACTCGCCGTTGGTGGGCGGCAGGCCGGCGGCGACGATGTCGAACTGCACGCTGCCCCCCGGACCACTGATGACGATGTCGCCGAAGCCACCCCAGTCACTGGAGATGCCGTTGACGTTCTTCGCATCAAAGGACAGCGTGCCGCCCAGGTAGGCCGACCAGTTGCCCAGCCAGGCCGAAGGGGCGCTGATCAGGATGTCAGTGTTGCCGTCGATGTCCGATACCTGCAACCAGCCGCCGGTATTGCCGCCGCTGGCCACCCAGGTCTGGGTGCCGCCCAGCGGCGCCACCGGCGTCGTCCAGCCTTCGTCGCCCGCATCGAAGCCGGCGGCCGTCGCGGCCAGGGGCAGGGCGATCAGCGATGAGATGAGGGACGCAATCAGCAGCGAACGACGGGCCATGGAACCTCCGCAGGTGGGGCGCGCATTGTTGCGCAGCGCCGCTGCCGGCGCATCCCAAGAAGCCCGTGCCCAGGGGCGCTCTAAGCGCGGGGCTGCGCCGGCCGCAGCCAGCGCTTCCACCAGGCCGGCGGCTTGGCGGCATCCCCGTCGGCCGGGGCGGCAGCGCTGCGCTGCGGGCTCAGGCCCAGCCATTCGCGCAGTTCGTCAGCCAACTGCTCCGCGCCGCGCGTGCGCAGATCGGGCGACTCGGCCATCGCCGAGCGCAACAGCGCGTCGAGCTTGATCTGCTGCTCCTCGCGCATGTTAGGCCACTGGTCGGCCGCGCTGCCGCGCAGCGGGGCCGGGCCCCGGGGGGTGTCTTCCCAGCCGCAGATCAGCACGCGGGCCAGGGCACCCAGGCCGTAGACCTCGCTGGCCAGGCTGGGCGGCTCCCCGCTGCGGCGCTCGGGCGCGATGAAGGCCGGCGAGGCGCCCAGACTCAGGCCGCGGTCGAAGGGGTCGGTGGGGTCGGGGATGCGGGCCAGGCCCAGGCCCATCAGGCGAATATCGCCGTCGTTGCCGAGCCAGACCATCGCCGGGTCCAGTTCCGACAGCAGCCAGCCCTGCTGGTGAGCCGAGCGCAGCGCCTCGCAGAGCTGCACCAGCAGTTCGATGCGCTGGCGCAGGCTCAAGCCGTGCAACTGTGGCAGCAGCGGCTCGCCGTGTTCGCCTTCGAGGATGAGATAGGGGTGGGCGTCGGGCGTCACGCCGCTGTCGCTGGGCACGGCGATGTGGGGGTGCTGCAGCCGGGCCAGATCACCGGCCTGGTCGGCATAGCGCAGCATGACGCCGGCGCCCAGGTCGCTGCGGTCCAGCACGAGAACGGCCGCCTTCTGCGTGGTGGCCATCGCGTGGTGGGCACCGTACCACTGGCCGGCATGGGCCTGCTCGCCGTCGGGCAGCGGCTTCTCCAGCCGCCACACGCCCAGCGCCTGGCCTTCGTCCAGCGGGGCGGCGGCGGCTGGCGGTGGCAGGGAGAGGTTGGGCATGCGCATGGCGCCGCATATTAGGGGGGACCCGTAGGGCGTTGCCATCCCACGCGGTCACAAACTGGTGCGTGGCGCGCATTCGCTCACGGCGCGGATACTGCCGGCCGCTTCAACACCCAGCGCCATGCTCGCCGTCCTCGCCACGACCTTCCCCTTCTTCGCCCTGGTGCTGTGCGGCTGGCTGGCCGCCGAGCGCGGGCCGCTGCCCGACAGCGCCATTCCCGGCCTGAACGGCTTTGTGCTGTTCTTTGCGCTGCCCTGCCTGCTGTTCCGCTTCGGGCGCGACACGCCGGTGCTGGAGCTGCTGAACCCGGCGCTGCTGGGGGTCTACCTGGCGGCGGCCTTGCTGATCGTCTTCTTCACCGTCGCCGTGACGCTGTCGCCGCGCGTGGCGATGAAGGACGCCGCCCTGGGCGCGCTGGTGGCGGCCTTCCCCAACACCGGCTTCATGGGTGTGCCGCTCATCGTCGCGCTGCTGGGCAGTGCATCCGCCGGCGTGGTCATCAGCACCATCCTGGCGGACCTGTTCGTGACCAGCTCGGTCTGCATCGCGCTGGCCCAGGCCGGCACCAACCTGCGCGCCGAGCGGGCCGCCTTTGTGCAGGCGCTGAAGGCGGCGGCGTCCAACCCGCTGCCCTGGGCCATCGCCATCGGCGCTACCGTCGGCGCGCTGGGCTGGCAACTGCCGGGGCCGTTGAACAAGACGGTCGCGATGCTGGCCGATGCCGCCTCGCCGGTGGCGCTGTTCACCATCGGCGCCGTGCTGAGCCGCTCGGGCCGCGCGAACCGGGCGGCCGGGCGGGTCACGCCGCCGTCGCTGTACCTGCCGGTCGCGGCGATCAAGCTGCTGCTGCATCCGGCGCTGGTGTTCGCGCTCGCCGCGGCCGCGCGTTGGCTGGGTGCACCGCTGTCGCAAGGCCAGCTCGTCGCGCTGACGCTGGCCGCCGCGCTGCCCAGCGCCAGCAACGTCTCGCTGCTGGCCGAGCGCTACGGTGCAGACAACGGCCGCATCGCCCGCATCATCCTGGCGTCGACGGCGCTGGCCTTCCTGACCTTCAGCGGCCTGGCGGCGGTATTGATCTCGGCAAGCTGATCACCACGCGCAGCCCGCCGCCGTCGCGGTTGCTCAGCGCCACGCGGCCGTCGTGCGCCTCGGCAATCTCGCGGGCCAGCGCCAGGCCCAGGCCGGTGCCGCCCTGCGAGCCCGGCTCCGAGCGCTTGGTCGAATAGAAGGGCAGCAGCGCCTGCGCCAGTACCGCCTCGCTCATGCCGGGGCCGCGGTCCAGCACCTCGATGCGCAGTTCGGCGCCTACCAGCGCCAGCCGCAGCGCGATCTCGTCGGGGGCGCTGCCGGACTCGTGCGCGTTCTTGATCAGGTTCAGCAGCGCCTGCTCCACCTGCGCCGCGTCGAACCAGCCCGGCTCGGCCGGCACCTCGCCATCGAGGTTGAACTCGCCCAGCGTGGCCAGGCGGTTCAGGAACGGCGCCCACTCCACCGCCTCGCGCCTGGGCGTGGGCAGCTTGGCAAAGCTGGCGTAGCCCGACAGGAAGCCATGCAGATGCGCCGCCCGTTCGCCAATGCTCGCCAGCACCTGCGGCAGCCGCTCGGTGTTGCCGCGCCGTGCCAGCTCGGCGCCGCTGTGGGCCAGCGACGAGATCGGCGCCAGCGAGTTGTTCAGCTCGTGGCTCAGCACGCGGATGACGCGCTTCCATGTCGCCACCTCGGCGCGCGAGAGTTCGCGCGTCATGCGCCGCAGCAGGCGCAGGCGGTGGGGCTGGCCCTGCAGGCGGAAGGCGCGGGTGCTGTGGTGGAAAGTCTCTTCAACACCATCGGCAAGCGTCACGGCAAAGAGCTGGTCGGCGTCGCTGGCCAGCGCCTCGCGCAAGGCTTCGGGCAGGGTCTCGATGACGGCGCCAAAGTCCAGCCCGACCAGGCTGCGGCCATCGCTCAACAGCTGCCGTGCGGCCAGGTTGGCGATGGCGATGCGGCCGCCCGGTCCGGTCAGCACCAGCGCGACCGGCGTGTTCTGCACGACCGTGTCCAGCAGCAGCTCGCGCTGGGCCAGGTGCTGGCGCTGCTCGCGCAGGGCCAGGCCCATGTCAGCATGCAGGCGGGTCAGCGCCCGCAGCTCGCGCGGGCCGTCGGGTGCCAGGTTGAGGCTGAAGTCGCCGTCTCGGTAGCTCAGCACGGCGCCTTCCAGGGCGCGCGTCAGCCGCAGCAGCGGGGCCAGCCACAGCGCGGCCAGCCAAGTGATCAAGGGCAGCATCACCAGCACGGCCACAGCCAGCGCAATGCCTGACTCCAGCCCGAGGCGACGCACGCCCAGGATGACCAGCGGCGGCACGACCGCAGCCACCGCCAGCGCGAGCAAGGCGCGGGCACGCAGCGACAAGGTCATTGGTGCACCCTTCGGCCTGCGGCCTGTCCCGCCAGGCGGGAGCGAGCTTGCTTGGGGCGGCCCGGCGCAGCGCTCACGGCGCGATCCCGTAACGCTCCAACCGCCGGTACAGCGCCTGGCGCGACAGGCCGAGCTGCGTCGCCGCGCGGCTGACGATGCCGCCCGCTGCGTCCAGCGCCGCCACGACGGCCTCGCGGCTCGGCTCGTCGAGGTTGCGGTACGCGCCACCGTTCGCCTGCGCCTCTTCCAGCCCGAGCAATGCCGGCGTGATCTCGCCGCCGCCGCACAGCAACGCCGCACGCTCGACGGCGTTCTTCAGCTCGCGCACATTGCCCGGCCAGCGGTGAGCCAGCAGCGCCTCGCGCGCAGCCTCGCCCAGCCGCGCGCGGCCGGCCAGGAAATGCTCGGCCAGCGGCAGGACGTCGTCGCGCCGCTCGGCCAGCGGCGGCAGCTTGAGCTCGATGAGGTTGAGGCGGTAGAACAGGTCCTCGCGAAAGGCACCTGACTTCACCATCGAGCGCAAGTCAGCGTTGGTGGCCGACAACACGCGCACGCGGGTCTGGCGCGTCTTGCTGGAACCCAGCCGCTCGAACTGCCCCGTCTCCAGCACGCGCAGCAGCTTCACCTGGCCGGCCAGCGGCAGGTTGGCGATCTCGTCCAGGAACAGCGTGCCGCCGTCCGCGGCCTCGAAGCGGCCCACGCGCGCCTTGGCAGCACCCGTGTAGGCGCCGCTGTCGCTGCCGAACAGCTCGGCCTCGATGAGATCGGCCGGCAGCGCGCCGCAGTTCAGCGCGACGAAGGCGCCTTCCCTGGCCGCCGAGTTGGCGTGCACGAAGGCGGCGATGCGCTCCTTGCCCGCACCGTTGGGCCCGGTGATCAGCACGGGCACGGGCGCGGCGGCGATCTGGCCGGCCAACTCCAGCAGATTGGCCGTCGCGTCCGAGCCGAACACGACGCCGGCCAGGTCATAGCGACGCGCCAGTGCGGCTCGCCGCTCGCGCCGCGCCTCACGCAGCTGCGCGATCTCTCGGTTGGCTTCGCCCAGTTCGAGCAGGTTCTCGACGGTGGCAACGAGCTTGGCGTCGTCCCAGGGCTTGGCCAGATAGTCCGCCGCGCCGGCCTTCACGAGCGCCACGGCCGCGTCCAGCCGCGTCCAGGCGGTGAGCAGGATGATGGGCAGGTCGGGCCGCTTCGCGCGGATGGCGCGGAACAGCGCCTCGCCTTCCTCACCCGAGGTCGTGTCGGCCGTGAAGTTCATGTCCTGGATGACGAGGCCGAAGGGCCGCGTCTCCAGCATCGCCAGGCCCGCCTCCGGGCTCGCCGCGACGCTGGCCGCGATGTCGTGAAGGGACAGCAGCAGCTCCAGCGCCTGGCCCACGCCAGGGTGGTCGTCGATGATCAGGACTCGTCGCATGGTCACTTGCCGTGGCCGTTGGCGACTTCACTGCCGGCGATGAGGGCGGGACACAGGGCGAGGGCGGCGCAGAGACGATGCATGAAGCAAGGATAGCGGCGGGGGCTGAACGACAGCCGCCGCCGAGCCGGTGCCGTCGTGTGCCGACCGGCGCCTGCGCGCTGACCTCAGGCGGGCCGCTTGCCGTCGCGGTCGTCTTGGGGATCTGGCTCCGAGCCAAGAACGGTTTCGCCGATCGCCCGGCCAAGCGACTCCAGCGGTCCTTCGTCCGCTTCAGCATTTGCGTCCCGGGCGGGCACATCGCCCGCGCCGGACTTGTCAGCCCGGCCGGCTGCTTGCCCGCGTCCCGTGAGCGCCTGCAACTCCTCGATCCGCTGGGACGCCTGCGCTTTCGTCAGACCGTCATCGAAGGGCTGGTGAGCTTCCTCGCTCAGCGTCTTCAGGTAGGAGCGTTGAGCACCGGTCATCGGCTCGTCGCCGGTCACCCACTCGTCGGGGTCCTTCTGCATATTGCCTTCGTTGGCATGTTGTTGGGTGCGCTTGTCTGTCATGGGTAGCCTCGCTGGAAATTCGTTGCTGCTTTCGGCAATCAGCGTTCCTGCGGCGTGCATGGCCGGAGCAGCCGGTGCCGGCGGCATGCAGTGCTAGGCTGACCCGCCATGAGCGAACGAAAGATCGAGCGATACGACGGCCCGGCCGGTGGCTGGGGCGCGTTGAAGAGCGTGGCCAAGCACCTCAACGAGCAGGGCGTGGCCGTGAAGGGCGCCAAGACGCTGTTGCACGCCAACCAGACCGACGGATTCGACTGCCCCGGCTGCGCCTGGCCGGACCGTGACCATCGCTCCACCTTCGAGTTCTGCGAGAACGGCGCCAAGGCCGTGGCGGCGGAGGCGACGGCGCGGCGGGCCACGCCGGAGGTGATTGGTGCGAAGACCTTGCGCGAATGGGCCACGGTGTCGGACTACGAGCTGGAGGCCACCGGCCGCCTCACCGAGCCGATGGTCTATGACGCGCAGACCGACCGTTATCAGCGCACCACCTGGGAGGCCGCCTTTGCGCTGATCGCTGCCGAGCTTCAGGCTCTGCCCGACCCCAACCAGGCCATCTTCTACACCTCAGGTCGCACCAGCAACGAGGCCGCCTTCCTGTACCAGCTGTTCGTGCGCGAGTACGGCACCAACAACTTCCCGGACTGCTCCAACATGTGCCACGAGCCCAGCGGAGCGGCGATGAAGCCGACGGTCGGCGTCGGCAAGGGCACGGTGACGTTGCACGACTTCGAGCAGGCGGATTGCATCTTCGTCTTCGGGCAGAACCCCGGCACCAACCACCCGCGCATGCTGGGCGAGCTGCGCGCGGCGCGCAAACGCGGCGCGCGCATCGTCAGTTTCAATCCGCTGCGCGAGCGCGGCCTGGAGCGCTTTGCCGACCCGCAAAACGCCATGGAGATGGCCACGCTCGGAGACTCGCCGATCAGCAGCCACTACTTCCAGTTGAAGGTCGGCGGCGACTTCGCGCTGCTCAAGGGCATGTGCAAGCGCGTCGTGGAACTGGATGTGCTGGACACGGCCTTCATCGCCGAGCACACGACCGGCTTCGAGGCCTTTGTGGCCGAGCTGCGCGAACAGCCGTGGGAGCCGCTCGTCGACGCGTCGGGCCTGACCCGTACGCAGATCGAGCAGGCCGCCGAGATCTACGCGACCAGCGAGCGCGTCATCGCCTGCTGGGGCATGGGCATCACGCAGCACCGGCACTCGGTGGCGACCATCCAGATGATCGTCAACCTGTTGCTGCTGCGCGGCAACCTGGGCCGGCCCGGCGCGGGCGCCTGCCCGGTGCGTGGCCACAGCAATGTGCAGGGCGACCGCACCATGGGCATCTACGAGAAGCCGGCGGCGGCCTTCCTGGACAAGCTCGGCGAGGTTTTCGGCTTCGAGCCGCCGCGCGAGCCGGGCTTCGACACGGTCGGCGCCATCGAAGCGATGCTCGACGGCCGCGGCAAGGTCTTCATCGCCATGGGCGGCAACTTTGCCGCCGCCACGCCCGACACGGCCGCCACCTGGCGCGCGCTGCGCCAGTGCGAACTGACCGTGCACATCACGACCAAGTTCAACCGCAGCCATGTCGTGCATGGCCGCAAGGCGCTCGTGCTGCCGGTGCTGGGCCGCACCGAGATCGACGTGCAGGCCACCGGGCCGCAGGGCGTCACGGTGGAGGACTCGATGAGCATGGTGCACCTGTCCGCCGGCATGAACGCACCGGCCAGCGAGCATCTGCTGTCCGAGCCCATGCTGGTCGCGCGCATGGCGAGCGCGACGCTGAAAAACAGCCGCACGCCGTGGCTGCGGCTTGCGGGCGACTACGCTGCCATCCGTGACCGCATCGAGGCCGTGCTGCCCGACTTCGCCGGCTTCAACGAAAAGCTCAAGGCGCCGGGCGGCTTCCGCCTGCGCAACACGGCGAGCGAGCGTGTCTGGGCCACGGCCAGCGGCCGTGCGGCGTTCAGCACCCATGCGTTGCCCACCGACCTGGCGATGGAACGCGCCGCCGATCGGCACCGTGACGTTCGCGTCTTCACGCTGACGACGCTGCGCTCGCACGACCAGTACAACACCACCATCTACGGGCTGGACGACCGCTACCGCGGCGTCCACGGCCACCGCCGCGTCGTCTTCATCCACGCCGACGACATCAAGGACCTTGGCATGAAAGCCGGCGACTGGGTCGACATCACCAGCCTCTACGTCGGTGATGGCAGCGACGACGTGCAGCAGCGCCGGGCCGAGCGCTTCCTGCTCGTCGCCTACGACATCCCGCGCGGCTGCCTGGCCAGCTACTACCCCGAGACCAACCCGCTGGTGCCGCTGCAGAGCTTTTCCATCGGCGCGCGCACGCCGACGTCCAAGTCCATCCCGGTCGTCCTGAGTGCGCACGCCGGCTGACCTGCTGCGCGAGTTGGGCGAGGGCGCGGAGGCCGTGCCGCTGACGCGCCTGGCCAAGCGGCTGGACGCGCGTGTCAGCGAACTGCTGCGCGAGTTCACGCCTCTCGGCGATGCCCGCATCGGCGGCGTGGCGGGCCCCGGCTGGGTCAGCCTGCACTGCGACGACGGCGGCCGCTGGACGGTGCGGCTGACCGAGGCGGGCCGGGCTCAGCTGTCATTTCCGCAGGGCTAGAGTTGGCGGCATGCCGACACGCCTTGCCATCGTCTACCCCGGTGACGCCGCCGCCCGCCGCGCCGCCACGCCGCAGAACAACCGCTTCGCGGCGCTGTTCGCCGCCTTCGCGGAAGCGGGCGTCCGGGCTGAGCCAGTCGTCTATGCCGATGACTGGGCCGATGACGTGCGCGATCAGTTGCTGGCCATGGACGGCGCCCTCGTCTGGGTCAACCCCATCGAGGCCGGCCGCTCGCGCGACATGCTCGATGCAACGCTGCGCGCCGCAGCGGCGGCAGGCGTCTTCGTCAGCACGCATCCCGACACCATCCTCAAGCTCGGCACCAAGGACGTCCTCGTCGAGACCCGCCATCTCGGCTGGGGCAGCGACTGCTGGCGCGTCGACAGCCTCGCTCAGCTGCACGCCGATCTGCCCACGCGCCTGGCTGCTGGCGCTCGCGTGCTCAAGCAGTGGCGGGGGCACAGCGGCATCGGCGTCTGGCGCTTCGAGCTGGCGGCCGACGGCCGGGTGAGGCTGCGCCACGCCCAGCGCGGCAGCGCCGAGGAGTTGCTGACGCTGGATGCAGCCATCGCGCGCATGGCGCCTTACTTCGAGTCGGGTGGCCACATGGTCGACCAGGCCTGGCAGCCGCGCCTGCCCGAGGGCATGACGCGCTGCTACCTCGTGCAGGACCGCGTCGTCGGCTTCGGCGTGCAGGCCCTCGTCGCGCTGCACCCCGAGGCCGAGCCGGGCCCGCGCCTCTACCACCCGGCCGATCTCGCGCACGGCCAGGGCTTGAGGCGCCGGCTCGAAGACGAGTGGCTGCCGGCGCTGTTGAGCCACTTCGGCCTCGCGCGCGATGCGCTGCCCATGCTGTGGGACTGCGACTTCCTGCGTGGCGTGGCCGATGACGACTGGGTGCTGTGCGAGATCAACGTCAGCAGCGTCGCGCCCTTCCCGGACTCGGCCATCGCGCCGCTGGTGCAGGCCGTGCAGGCGCGCCTGGCATGACCGGCCTGGCGCGACCGCTGCTATGGCCCGCAGCCGCTGCCGGCGCTCTGCACGACACGCTGCCTCGGAACGACCCACGGCCACGACACCTGCAGCCACTGCGCTCACATGACCCCATGCCGGCAGGCGCGCATGGCCACCGGCATCATCACGCGTCCTCCCCGCACAGCCACCCGCATGTGCCTGACAGCCACCAACCGCACGAGCATTGACACGATGAAACTTCTCGGCCGCCTCCCCTCCATCAACGTGCGCAAGGTCATGTGGACCGCTGCGCTGCTCGACCTTGACCTGGAGCGCGAGGACTGGGGCCCGGGCTTTCGGTCGCCCAAGGAGCCGGAGTACCTGGCGCTCAACCCCAACGGCCTGATCCCCGTGCTCATCGACGGCGACTTCGTGCTCTGGGAGAGCAACACCATTTGCCGCTACCTCGCCAACAAGGCCGGCGCGGCGACGCTGCTGCCCACCGGGGCGCAGGCGCGCGCCAAAGTCGAGCAGTGGATGGACTGGCAGGCCGGCGAGTTGAACAACTCCTGGCGCGTGGCCTTCATGGCGCTCGTGCGCGGCCAGCCGGCGGCGCCCGAGGCCATCGAGGCCGGCGTGGCGAACTGGAACCGCCACATGGGCATCCTGGACGCCCAGCTCGCCAAGACCGGCGCCTACGTCACCGGCGACGACTTCACGCTGGCCGACGTGGTGCTCGGCCTCTCGGCGCAGCGCTGGAAGAACGCGCCGATCGCGCGGGCCGAGCTGCCGGCGGTGGAGGCGTATCTGCACCGGTTGGGCGACCGGCCGGGGTTTGCGGAATACGTGGGCAACGGCATGCCCTGAGCGGGGTTCAGGGCTGCTTGCGCGCGCGCGCCCGCTCGACGATCTGCTCACCGGCGGTCTGCGCGGCGGCCAACTGTTGTGGCGTCGGTTCAGAGTCGAGCTGGATGGCGCGGTTCGTGATCCAGCGCCGGACGAGGGCCTGGCCGCCGTTGTCGTGCATTTCACTGAAGGCGACGAGATAGCCGAGCCGCTCCTCGGCACTCAGGCCCCAGGCGGCGCTGGTCATCAGGGCGCCGAGCAGCCCGCCGAGTTGGCCGGTGTCCGCGTCGCGGCGCATCGCGTCGGCCACTTCCTTCCGTAGCGCCGGTGCGATGTCGCTGGGGTTGACCCATTCGGCAAAACTGGACGCCGCGTTCGGGACCGCCTCCCGGATCGCCCGCAAAGCCAGTTCCTGCCGCATCGCGTGGTGCCGGGCGGTGACGGTCTGGCAGAGGCGCCCTTCGGCGTCGGCCTCCAGCATCAGCTCGATCAGCATTTCTTGCGGTACGCGCTCGCCGCGCATGCGTTCGTAGCTCTGGCGCCTTTCCTCGTTGGAGGCGCATTGCCGCAACCAACGAGCCGCCTCCCAGGCGGCGGTGGCATCGTTGCCGGCCTGGGCGCGCTCGATGTGCGGGCCATAGCCTTCGGAGCCGATGCGGGGTTTCGTCGATGCCGGTGGGGTGACGGGCGGCGCTGCCGGCCGGGGCACGGCGCCGGCGGCACCGGTTGTGATCGGACCTGCTGGTGCGCTTGCGGACAGGGTCGCCGGCAACTCGGTCGCCGGCTGGGCAGGAGTCAACACGGGCAGGCGTTCGGCCGGCTCGCGCAGTGAATGGATCGCGCCGGCCACAGCCGCCAGTGCGGCGATGAGAAGCAGGGTCCAGCGGGTGGCGGTCATGCGAGCGGGCGTGGTACGACGGCGCGCAGCCTAGCTCAGAGCAGCCGTCACGACGCCGGGACTTTTTACTTTGCGCTGCTGCGCCCGTCGCGTCACGCCCGCCGCTGCTGTTGGCGCCGGTAGTCCGTCGGCGTCAGCCCCGTCTTCTCCTTGAACACCTTGTAGAAGCTGTTGCGGTTGTTGAAGCCGGCGCGGTAGGCGATGTCGGCGACGGTGAGGTCGGCGCCGGCCTGCTCCAGCAGACGCAGCGCGTCCACGTGCCGGCAGTGGTTCAGGTAGTCGTAAAAGCTGCTGCCCAGGTGCAGGTTGAGCAATTCGGACAATTGATGCGGCGTGATGTCCATCAGCGCGGCCAGGCGAGGCAGGGAGATGTCGGGGTCGCGGTGCGGGGCCTCGGCCTGCACCAGGCGTTCGAGCCTGGCCGTCAGCTCGCGGGCGGCTTCGGGGCTGAGCTCGACGGCACGGGGCGCGGGCTTGGCCGCCACGGGCTCATCGGCGGGTTGTGGTTGTTCGGCCGTGCGGTCCGGCCAGGCGGGCGGGTACAGCGCCAGCAGCGCGATGCCGTCCACATACAGCGCCAGGCCGAGTGCGAAGCTGGCGAGCATTCCGCTGGCGGGCAGGTGGCCGCTGGCGAACAGCGCGAACACACTGAGATCCCAGGCAGAGGCGGCGACGAGGCCGGCGGCGACGAACAGCATCCAGTGCGCTCGGCTGTTGCGGTGGCCGGTGGCGAGCCGGCGCAGCCGCGCCCGTTCACGCCAGCAGGCGCGCAGCGTGTAGCCCGCGTAGCCCAGCGTCTGCAGGGCCAGCAGCAGGACGAGGGCGCGCGACTGCGCCCAGTCCGCGCCGCCCACGGCGGCCGACCCCACCAGCAGCACCGGCAGCAGGTGCGCCGGGTGGCGCCAGGGGCCGGGTGGCCACAGCAGCGCCAGGCCGACCGCGCGCAGCAGCAACGGGCCGTAGGCCCAGGTCAATGAATGGGTCCAGATGCTCAGCGGGCCCCACGGCTCGCCGCGCGCCAGCTCGAGGTACAGGTGCAGCGGCGGCAGCAGCAGCAGCGCGACGAAGGCCGCGAGCGTCCAGCGCAGCGCCGGCTCGGCGCGGCGCGACAGCAACAGGCCGAGCAGCGTCCAGGCGCCAAGGCTGGCAGAGCACAGGCTGACAGCCTTGACGATTTCGGTCATCGGGATTGCGGCGGCGCGGCGGGAAAGGTGTCGAAGGTACCGGAGAAGCGGATCAGGCCGTCACCGAAGTTCTGGTACCAGACGCCCGAATCGGGCGTCTTGAAGGTGTAGACCATCGTGTACGGATAGGTGAAGAAGTCGCTGGTCTGCACCGCTTCCTCGACCGCCGTGTTGGCCGAGACGCGCTGGTAGCGATAGGTGCCGCGCGAGTTGAGCGTGCCCGGCCCGAAGCCCTGGAAGAGCAGGGTGCCGTCGGCCGCATAGGTCTGCAGCACGAGGCCGGCGCGTGGGTACTGGTTCGCCGGCACGAGCTGCGAGGCCGCCCATTTGATGACCAGCGGCACATGCAGGCCGGCATGTTCGGCGGAGGCGAGCTGCTGCTGCGGCGTGGGCGTGCTGGGCGCGGTGGTGAAGCTGCCGCTCAGCGTCGCCCGGCCTGGCCCGGCATCCCAGGTCCACTGGCCGCCTTGCGGCGTGTCGAAGCGATAGCTGAGGCTGGAGCCGTCGCCCGCCGTTTCGACAAGCGTCTGGGGGCCGTGGCGGCGCCACTGCGAATTGCCGCGGGCGTCGCGGTGATTGGGGCCGCCGGCGCCCGAGGACGTCCACTGCCCATGGGGCAGGATGCGGCGGACGATCACCCCCTGGTTCGGCTGACTGGCGGCTGCGGGCCCTTCGACCTTCTCGATCTGCAGGTTGATGTCCAGGCCGACGAGGTCGTGCGGCGTGGGATGGGCGGGTTCGGCGCGGGCGGCGGGGGCAGCGACGGCAAGAACCGCAGAAGCGGCCAGGGTAGTCAGCAGGCGGGAGAAGAGCGGGCGCATGGCAGGTCCGTCAGAGTTGCGGGAATCGCCATGCTCCCGGCCAGCGGGCTGAAAACTGTCCTTCTCGTTCGAAACGGACGCCAGGACACGGCAGAAGCCCGCGAGCCGGGCTGCCTGAACCCGGTAACTCACCACGCATGAAAAATGGCGGGCCGCGAACGGCCCGCCACTGGGGTGAGTTGGCGGCCGTCGAGGTCAGCCCAGCCGCACCGGCACGAAGATCTGCTGCCCGTCCCGCGCCACCAGCAGGGCCACCTGCTTCGGCGCGCTCTTCAGCGCCGCGCGCACCTGCTCGATGTCCTGCACCGGCTTGCCGTTCAGCGCCAGCAACACGTCGCCGGGCTGCACGCCGGCCAGCTGCGCCGGGCCGGTCACGCGCTCGATGAGCAGGCCATGGTCCAGCCCCGAGCCGCGCAATTCCTGGCGCTCCAGCGGCCGCAGCGCCAGGCCCAGCGAGCCGCCCTCGGGCGCCGCGCTGGCCTGCTGCTCGTCCTTGTCGGCACGGCCCAGCGCCACCGTCTCGTTGACGCGGCTCTTGTCGCGCCACAGGTCAAGCTTCAGCTTGTCGCCCGGTCGTGCCAGGCCCACGCGGCTGGACACGTCGCCCGCCACGCGCACCGGCTCGCCGTCGATGGCCGTGATCACGTCGCCCGCCTTCAGCCCCGCCTTGGCGGCCGCGCTGCCCGGCTGCACGCTCGACACCAGGGCGCCGTCCGGCGCGTCCAGCCCGAAGGACGCGGCCAGCGGCGCCGACAGGTCCTGCAGCGTCACGCCCAGCCGCGCATGCTCCACCTTGCCGTGGGCGACGATCTGGTCCTTCACCTTCAGCGCCACGTCCACGGGGATGGAGAAGGCCAGGCCCTGAAAGCCGCCGCTCTGCGAATAGATCTGGGCGTTGACGCCCACCACGCGGCCCGAGGCGTCGAACAGCGGGCCGCCCGAGTTGCCCGGGTTCACGGCCGCGTCGGTCTGGATGAAGGGCACCACGCTGTCGCCCGGCAGTGAGCGGCCCTTGGCGCTGACGATGCCCTGCGTGGCCGTCTGCTCGAAGCCATAGGGCGCGCCGATGGCCAGCACGTAGTCGCCCACCTGCACTTGCTTCGCATCGCCCAGCTGCACGGTGGGCAGGTTCTTGGCGTCCAGCTTGAGCACGGCGATGTCGGTGGCCGGGTCACTGCCCAGCACCTGGGCCGCGAACTCGCGCCGGTCGCTGAGCTTGACGGTGACCTGCTTGGCGTCGCGCACGACGTGGGCGTTGGTCAGCACGAGGCCGTCGCTGCTGATGATGAAGCCCGAGCCCTGGCCGCGGAACGGTTGCGCCCCTTGTTGCGGCATGCGCATGCCCGGCACGCCGCGGAAGAAACGGAAGAAGGGGTCGTCTTCCATGCCCCGGCCATCGGCGACCGACGGGGCGTCCACCTTGTGCAGGCCGGCCACGGTGATGCCGACGACTGCGGGGCCCTGGGTCTGCACGATGGCGCGGTAGTTGGGGGTCTGGGCGGGTGGCAGCGCGGTGGCCGGTGCCGGTGTGGCGGCAGCGGCAAGCGCCACGGCGGCGGGTGCGGCGCTGCCCGGCGTGGCGTCGCCCGCTGCGGGCGCAGCGACCGAGGCGGAGGCCGAGGCGGGTGTCTTGTCCTTGAACAGCGCGGGCAAGGTCCAGCCCGAAGCCGTGGTGGTCAGCGTCACGCCGGCAGCCAGCAGCGCAGCGGCCGTGGCAGTCAGCGTCATCTTGGCGGTCTGGGTCATGGGAACTCTCCTCTAGGGGGCGGGCTGCGGCGCAGCCGATGCCGTGGACTCTAGGGAGGGCGGGTGAGGGCTTGGTGAGGGGAAAGTGAGGCGGAGGTTAGGGTCGGAGGCGGTGGCTGCCGCGTCTTGCACCGCCCGGGAACAACGCTTGCCCCTGGAGCGGACCTGCCCCGCTGCATCCGTGGCCGACCCCATGACCAAGAACCCCACCACCCTGTCGTTCCGCATCCTGACGGTGAACACCCACAAGGGCTTCAACTGGTTCAACCGTCGATTCATCCTGCACGAGCTGCGCGATGCCGTGCAGTCGGTGTCGGCCGACATCGTGTTCCTGCAGGAGGTGCTGGGCAGCCACGAATTGCACGCCGCCCGCATCCCCAACTGGCCCGCCGGCTCGCACTACGAGTTTCTGGCCGACACGATGTGGACCAGCTTCGCGTACGGGCGCAACGCGGTGTATCCGGACGGCCACCACGGCAACGCCGTGCTGTCGAAGTTCCCGATCGTGCGCTACGAGAACCGCGACGTGTCGATCGGCGCGCACGAGCAGCGCGGCCTGCTGCACTGCGTGTGCCAGGTGCCCGGCCGCGACGTCGAGCTGCACGTGATCTGCGTGCACCTGGGCCTGCACGAGGCTCACCGCCAGCAGCAGATCGAGCTGCTGTGCCGGATGATTCACGAGGAGCTGCCGCCGGAGGCGCCGCTCGTGATCGCCGGCGACTTCAACGACTGGCGCCTCAAGGGCCACAAAAAGATCGAGTCCTGCGCGGGCCTGCGCGAGGTGTTCGTGCAGGCGAACGGCCGACCCGCGCGGACCTTCCCGGCGCGCTGGCCCTTCCTGCAGCTCGACCGCATCTATGTGCGCAATGCCGGCGTGCACCGTCCCATCGTGCTCCCGAACCACCCTTGGTCGCACCTCTCCGACCACGCTCCCCTCGCCGCCGAGATCGTCATATGAAACCAGAAACCCTCAACGCCGGAGTACCGCCGGCTATCCCAAGGGGGGATTCCGCCCGGCTTGGGGCGGCCCGGCGCACGGGTGGAGCCCGCTGGAAGGACGGCAACAAGTTCCGCCTGCTCGAGAACGGCGAGGAGTTCTTCCCCGCCGTCTTCGACGCCATCGAGAACGCGCAGCACGAGGTCATCCTCGAGACCTTCATCCTGTTTCGCGACAAGGTCGGCCTCGCGCTGCACGCCTCGCTGATGGCCGCCGCGAGGCGCGGCGTGCAGATCGACGTGACCGTCGACGGTTACGGTTCGCCCGACTTGACCAAGGACTTCGTCGAGTCGCTCACCGCTTTGGGCGTGCGCTTGCACGTGTTCGACCCGCGCCCGCCGCTGTTCGGCCGGTGGCGTACGAACCTCTTTCGTCGCATGCACCGCAAGATCGTCGTGATCGACGGCGTCAAGGCCTTCGTCGGCGGCATCAACTACTCGGCCGACCACCTGCTCGACTTCGGCCCCGAGGCCAAGCAGGACTACGCGGTCGAGGTGCAGGGGCCGGTCGTCGCCGACATCCACCGCTTCGCCCGCGAGGCGATCGTGCCGGCCATCGGCACGCGCCGCTGGTGGCGCCGCCGCGAGGCGCCGCCGCCCGAGGCTATCCCGCCGCGGGCGGGCAACGCGCAGGCGATGTTCATCACGCGCGACAACCAGGATCACCGCGACGCCATCGAGCGGCATTACCGCATCGCGCTGCGCGCTGCGCGCAAGGAAGTGATCATCGCGAACGCCTATTTCTTCCCCGGCTACCGGCTGCTCAAGGAAATCCGGCGCGCGGCGCGCCGGGGCGTGCAGGTGTCGCTGATCCTGCAAGGCCAGCCCGACATGCCGATCGTCAAGGTGGCCGCGCGCATGCTCTACGACCACCTGCTGCGCGCCGGCGTGCGCATCTTCGAGTACTGCGAGCGGCCGCTGCACGGCAAGGTGGCGGTGGCCGACGACGAATGGGCGACGGTGGGTTCGAGCAACCTCGACCCGCTCAGCCTGGCGCTGAACCTCGAGGCGAACATCGCCATCCACGACCCGGAGTTCGCTGTCGAGCTCGCGGGCAAGCTGCGCCACTTGATGGACCGCGCCTGCAAGGAGATCGACCCGAAGCGCGACATGTCCCGCTCCTACTGGCGGCTGGCCCTCAGCTACCTCGTGTTCCACGTCGTGCGCCACTTCCCCGCCTGGGCCGGCTGGTTGCCGGCGCACCAGCCGCGGCTGGCGCCGGCGCATGCCTTCGTCGCACCGGACGGCACGCTGCCCACCACCGTGCTCGCGGTGTCCGGGCAAGACATCTCGCCGCCCGAACCGTGGGAGTGGCGCGGCGCCGACCGCGTCACCGAACGGGCCCCCGACTACTCGCTGTCATGACGACCGCCCGCCTCAAGTCCGACGACCGCGCCGACGACCAGCCCGACGACCGCGCCGAGGCGTCGCCGCCGCCGAACGCAAAGAAGAAGCGGCCCCTGTGGCTGCGCGTGCTCACCGTGCTGTTCTTCGGCGCGGTCACGGTGCTGCTGGTCTCGCAGGCCCGCACGATCAACTGGGGCGAGGTGTTCCAGGTCATCGCGGACTACCCCGTGACCACGCTGCTTGCCGCCGGTGGCGCAGCGGCGGCGAGCCACCTGATCTACAGCACCTACGACCTGCTCGGCCGCCACTGGACCGGCCACGCTGTTCCCGCGCGCCGCGTCATGGCGATCACCTTCGTGAGCTACGCCTTCAACCTCAACCTGGGCTCGCTGGTCGGCGGTTTCGCCTTCCGCTACCGCCTCTATTCGCGATTCGGCCTGGACAACCCGACCATCACCCAGGTGCTGGGCTTCAGCCTGACGACGAACTGGCTCGGCTACCTGGTGCTGGCCGGCGCCGTGTTCGCCGCGCAGGCCGTGACCCCGCCCGAAGGCTGGGATATCGGCCGCGCCGCGCTGCAGGGCCTGGGCCTCGCGCTGCTCGCCGCGGCGGCCGCCTACCTGCTGCTGTGCGCCGCGTCGCGCCGGCGCGAGTGGACGGTGCGCGGCCACACCATCACGCTGCCGCCGGGCCGCCTCGCGCTGCTGCAGATGGGGCTGTCGGTGCTGAACTGGATGACCATCGGGGGCGTGCTGTACTTGCTGCTCGGCATGCGCATCGACTACCCGCTGGTGCTGGGCGCGCTGCTGATGGCCGCGGTGGCCGGCGTGATCACGCACATCCCCGCCGGGCTGGGTGTGCTCGAGGCGGTGTTCCTCGCGCTGCTCGGCTCGCAGGTGGCGCAAGGCCCGCTGCTCGGGGCGCTGATCGCGTACCGCGCGCTCTACTACCTGCTGCCGCTGGCGGTCGCCGGCGTGATGTTCTTCCTGCTCGAGTCGCGCGCGAAGGCGGAGCAGCGACAGGAAACGGCGCTTGCCGACCCGAAGGCATCCTCCTTCTGAGCACACCCCGTGCAACGCCTCTCCGACCCGTCCACCGGGCGCCGGCATGCAAAGCCAAGGGCGGCAAGCCGCAGCTCCATTCGCCCCGTCGCCAACAACCGGGATATGGTCCCGGCATGAAAACCATCCGCGACCTCATGATCCCGCCCGCGCACATCCAGGGCCGCGTCGAGGCCATCGTCGTGCGGGGCAATCCGCGCGACGCGGCGCGCTGCGTCGAGCAGACCACCGCCCTGGCCCACATCGGCCTGACCGACGACCGCCTGGGCCAGCGTGGCGAGGCCGAGCTGTCGACCCGCCAGGTCACGTTGATCCAGCAGGAGCACCTGCCCCTCATCGCCGCGTTCGCGCGCAGCGGGCCGCTCGACCCGGTCGACCTTCGGCGCAACCTCGTCGTCTCGGGCATCAACCTGTTGTCACTGAAGAATGCGACGCTGCGCGTGGGCGAGGCGCTGATCCAGATCGTCGGGCCCTGCGCGCCCTGTTCGCGCATGGAAGAAGTCATCGGACCGGGCGGTTATGCGGCTATGCGCGGCCACGGCGGCATGACGGCGCGCATCCTCGAAGGCGGGGCCATCCGCGTGGGTGACGCCGTCAGCGTCGCCCCGCCGCTGCCGAAATCCTGACGGCGAAACAGAGCGCAACTTTTGCCGCTGCGGGAAAACGCCGCAGCTTTCCGACGCATCGCGATACAACCCGCCGGCGGATCGTCACGGCGCGTAGTGCAGACTCGCGCGATGACCCTGGAAATTGTTGATGAAGCCGCGACGACCCTGACGGCGGAGCAGACCCTGACCGGATGGCGCCGCGAACTGTGCGTCGAGTTGCTTGGCGAAGGCCGGGCGCGTGTTTTCCTGCGGGCGGTGGAGGCGCCGTCGCTGAAGGCCACGGAACTGCATCGCGGCGTGCTGTTCCACCGCGTCGGCTCCACGTTCACCGACCTGGCCGGCTGCGCGACGGCGGCGCGTGGGCCGCTGGAACAGCTTGCAAGCACCGCCGTGCGGCAGCAGCCGAGCAAGGACAACCTCTTCGCCGCCGTCACCTATGACCGGCGAGCCTGGGAGAGCGTTGTCAGCGCCGTCGAGGACTGGCAGCGCCGACGGCATCCGGCGACGGCCCGCTGACGGCGCCACCCACCGGATTGCGTGCCCGCTCCACCGCCATGCGCGCGCTGGTCGCGGCGCTGAGCTGCTCTTTCAGGAAGTCCGCCAGCCTTGGCTGCTGGCTGAAGGCGACGTTGAAGCGGATGTGCGGGTCGGCCGCGCCATCGGCCGAAAAGGTGGCGCCGCGCACGAGCAGGATGTTGCTGCGGAAGGCTTCCTTGACGACGCCGTCCACGTCCACGCCCGCCGGCAGCGCGCCCCACAAGAAGAGCCCGCCTTCGCCGGCGTGCTCCAGCAGCATGCCGGCCTCACGCAGCTGGCGCGCGGCGCTGACGCGCGCCGTGCCCAGGCGCTGCTGCAGGCGCTCCAGGTGCTTGCGCCAGCGGCCGGCGGCCAGCACCTCCAGCAGCACGAACTCGTTGAGCGCCGCCGTCGTCAGCACCGACAGGATCTTCTCGCGCAGCAGCGCCTTCACGAGCGCCGGCTCGGCGGCCATGTAGCCCAGGCGCAGCGCGGGGCTCATGGCCTTGGCAAAGCTGGAGTAGTAGATGACGCCGTCCAGCCCGGACAGCTGCGCCAGCCTTGTGGGCGTGTTGGGTGTGCCAGGGTGGAAGTGACCCTGCACATCGTCCTCGGCGATGAGCATGCCGTGCCGCTGCGCCAGCACCAGCACGCGATGCAGGTTGGCGGCAGTGCTGCCCCAGCCGGTCGGGTTGTGCAGCACGCTCTGGATGAAGAGCAGGCGCGGCCGGTGCTGGGTGCAGGCGGCGTCCAGCGCCTCCAGGTCGATGCCGTCGTGCCGGCGCGGCACGGGCACGATGTTGGCGCCGGCCTGGCGCAGGCGGTCGAAGAGCAGGAAGTAGCCGGGCGTCTCCACCGCCACCGAGTCGCCCGGGCGCAGGAAGGCGCGGCAGATCAGGTCGATGGCCTGGGTGCCGCCATAGGTGGTCAGCACGCGGCCGGCGTCGACGGCCATGCCTTGGCCTCGCAGCAGCGTGGCGATGCGTTCGCGCAACTCGGGGAGGCCCTGCGGCGGGCAGCGCGAAGCCATGCCCGCAGTGGCGCGCGCCAGGCCGCGCTGCACGGCGGCGGCGGGGATGGCGTCTTCCAGCCAGGTGGCGGGTAATGCGCCGCTGCTGGCCAGCAGCACGCCGGCCTTCTGATCGTTGGCCTGCTGGGCCAGCCAGACGGCCTCCTGCTCCTCGCCGGCTTCCACGCGTACCGCGTCGGGCATCGCGTTGGCAGGGCCCTCGGCGACGAAGAAGCCGGCCGTGCCGCGCGAGTCGATCAAGCCGGCGGCCACGAGGCGGTCGTAGGCGGTGACGACGGTGTTCGGACTGACGCCTAACTGCGCAGCGAGCTGGCGTATGGAGGTCAGCCGCGCGCCGGGCGGCAACTGGGCGCTGACCATCAGCGCGTGCAGGCGCTGCTCGATCTGGTCGGCCAGCGGGGTGGGCGAATGGCGGTCGAGGGAAAACATCAACGAAGGAGCATCAGCGCCAGCACGGCCAGGGAGGCGGCCATGATGGCATTGAACACGCGCAGCCTCGCGGGGCTGGACAGGAAGCGGCCTATCCAGGCGCCGAACAGTGCCCATGTCGACGTGCAGGGAAAGCCGATGACCGCGCCGATGACGCTGACGAGCACGGCGCCGGAGATCGGGTCGTAGCCCGCCGGCATGAAGACCGACGCGAGCGTCACGGCCTTGACCCAGCTCTTGGGGTTCACCAGTTGAAAAAGCACGGTCTGCGTGAACCGCAGTTGTTCCGGCGCACGGGCGTGGACCGTCTGGCTGCCCGCCAGGCGCCAGGCCAGCACCAGCATGTAGAGCGTGCCCGCCAGCTTGAGCGCGGCGTGCAGCGGCGGCCAGGCGGTGAACAGGGCGCCCAGGCCCAGGCAGGCCGCTAAGGTCAGCAGCGCGACGCCGGTGTTGATACCCACCACGGCCGGCAGCGTGCGCCGATAGCCGTGGTGGGCGCCGCTGGCCACCATCAGCATGTTGTTGGGGCCGGGAGTGCCGCTCATCAGCAGGCAGTAGGTCATCAGGGGCAGCAGCTCAGTCATGCCGCCATTGCAGCGGCTGAGCGGGCGGGCGTGAAGCTACAGCAGGTCGGCGTGAGCGGGGCGCTGTATCAGTGTCACGGCCCATACAGGCGAGGCGACGCGCCGGTCAGCCCCGCTCGGCGCGCTCCTGGCAGGCCGTGCAGCGCGCGGCGGCGGGCTGGGCCTGTAGACGTGCCAGCGGAATGTCGCAGCCGCAGTCGATGCATTCGCCGTAGTGGCCGTCGTCCATGCGGTCGAGCGCGGCGCCGATGTCGTTCAGCTCCTGGGTGTCGCGGCCTTGTTCGGCGTGGCGCACCGTGTGCCGCGTCTCCTCCTCACCGCGTTCGCCGTCGTCCTCGACCGGCCCGCCGGGCGTGCGCGTCATGTCGCTGGCTTCCTCGCTGCGCAGGGCGGCGACTTCTTCGCGCAGCTCTGCTGCACGTGCTTCAAGCCGCTCGCGCAGCGTGTCCAGATCGGTGCGGTCTTGCAGTGCCATGTCGGTCTCCTCGTAGGGGCCTACAGGGTGGCAAGCGGCGTGCCGGTTCAGGGCCAGGCGATCTCCGCGCGCAGCCCGCCCAGCGGTGAATCCAGCAGCGCCACGCTGGCCCCCTGCTGTCTAGCCGCCGCGCGCACGATGGCCAGCCCCAGGCCGCTGCCGGCCGCTTCCACACCCTCGCCGCGCTGGAAGCGGTCGAAGACGCGCTCGCGCTGGTCGGCCGGGATGCCGGGGCCGTCGTCGTCCACGCGCAGCAGCGGCGCGCCGCGCGGGCCATGCAATGCGCTCACCTGCACCGTTCGTGCGCCGTACTTCACCGCGTTGTCGATGAGGTTGCGCAACGCGCCCCGCAGGGCCTGTGGGTCGCCGGTGAGGGGCAGGGGGTTGGGGGCCGTGAGCGTGAGCGTCACGCCGGCCTTGTCGGCCAGCGGCTGCACGTCAGCCACCGCCTGGCGGGCCAGGTCGGCGAGGTCCAGCGGCTGCATGGCGGCCTGCGCGCCCGGCTCGGCGCGGGCCAGCGCGAGCAGCTGCTCGACGAGGTGCACGGCGCGGTCGATGCCGCCGCGCAGCCGCGCGATGGATTCGTCCTGCTGCTCGCCAGGCGCCGAGTCGCGCAGCAGGCCGAGCTGCAGCTTGAGCGCCGTCAGCGGCGTGCGCAACTCGTGGGCGGCGTCGGCAACAAAACTGCGTTGCGCGTCGAAGGCTTCGGCCAACCGGCCCAGCAGGCCGTTGAAGGCGTCCACCAGCGGCGCCACCTCCCCGGGCAGGCCGGCGGTGGGCAGCGCCTGCAAGGCATTCGCGCCGCCGGCTTGCGCGGCCCGGGTGACGCGCGCCAGCGGCGCCAGCGAGATGCCGATCAGCCACCACACCGCCCAAGCCACCAGCGGCAGCGCAACGGCGACCGGCACCACGCTGCGCAGGGCGGCCAGCGCGGCAAGCTTCTGCCGCACGGCCAGCGGCTGCGCCACCTGCACCACGCGCAGCGGCGTGGCGGCGCTGAAGACGCGCCAGTCCTGCCCGCCCAGACGCAGGTGGGAGTAGCCCAGCACCGCGCGTGCCGGCAGCGGCTCGGTCATGCCCTGCGGCCGGCTGGAATACAGCTCCAGCCCCTGCAGCGACCAGATCTGCACGACGTAGTCGAAGCTCGGGTCGGCCAGCGCGGCCGCCTCGTCGCTTTCGACGCGGCCCTGGTCGCGCAGCGACAGCGCGGTCTGCCGGAGCTGGTAGTCGAACAGCTGGTCGGCCTCGGCGCGCACGCTCACATACGTCGCGCCGGCCACGGCCAGCGCCGTCACGGCGCCGAGCACGGCGAGCAGCGCGAAGAGGCGGCCACGCAAGGTGGAGAGCCACTTCACGCGGCGCCGCCTTTCTCGGGGCCGGCGTAGTAACCGAGGCCGCGCACGGTGTGCAGCAGGTCGGCGCCCAGCTTCTTGCGCAGCTGGTGCATGTAGACGCTGATGGCGTTGCTCTCCAGCTCCTCGCCCCAGCCGTAGAGGCGGTCCTCCAGCTGGGCGCGCGAGACGATGGCGCCGGGTCGCTCCAGCAGCGCCTGCAGCAGCGCGAACTCACGGGCCGACAGCAGCACGGGGCGCCCGCTGCGCGTGACCTCGCGCGTGGCCGGGTCCAGGCGCAGGTCGGCCACGGTGAGGGCCGTGTCGGCGCGACCGCTCTTGCGGCGGGCGAGGGCGCGCAGCCGGGCCAGCAACTCGTCCAGCTCGAAGGGCTTGACGAGATAGTCGTCCGCGCCCGCATCCAGGCCCGTGACCTTGTCGCTGAGCGCATCGCGCGCCGTCAGCACGATGACGGGTGTGGCGTCGCCGCGTGCGCGCATCGCCCGCAGCACGGCCACGCCGTCGCGCTTGGGCAGACCCAGGTCCAGCAGCACGGCGTCGAAGCGTTCGCTGCTGGCCAGCACCGCGTCGGCGGCCTGCCCGTCGCGCACCCAGTCGGCCGCAAAGCCCTGGCGGCGCAGCGCCTCCCGCAGGCTCTCGCCGATCATGGGGTCGTCTTCTACAAGCAGCAGGCGCATGAAGGGGGTGGGGCGGATGTGGACGCGACAGCGGATTGTGGCGACTGGATCGAAGCAGGGCACGCCGGCGCGGTGCGTCATCTGGGAAACGCCTCGTTGCTGAAAAGCCCATGCCACCGGCAGGAGAGGTCCACAGAATGCGTCCCCATGAAGAAGCAGACGGTTCACCTCTTCGTTTTCGACACGATGTCGGACTGGGAATACGGTTACCTCGCTGCCGGCATCAACAGCCCGGTAGGGCAGAAGGATCCCGGCAGCTTCAGGGTCATGACCGTGGGCGAGTCCGAGGAGCCGGTCAAGACGGCGGGCGGCCTGCGCGTGCTGCCCGACCTGACGCTGGACGACCTAGAGCCGGCCAAGAGCGCGATGCTGGTGCTGCCCGGCGGCGCGGCCTGGGACAGGAAGAAGAACAGGAAGGCCGCCGAGCTGGCGGGCGAATTCCTGAGCGCAGGCACGCCGGTAGCCGCCATCTGCGGCGCCACGGCCGGCCTGGCGCGCGCCGGCCTGCTGGACGACGTGCCGCACACCAGCAACTCCAGGGGCTACCTCGTCGCCACCGGCTATGCGGGCGAAGCCTGCTACCGCGAGAAACCGGTGGTGAGGTCGGGAAATCTCATCACCGCGCCGGCCATGCGCCCGCTGGAGTTCGCCCGCGAGGTATTCACCGCGCTCGACGTCTATGCCGAAGACGTGCTGGCCGCCTGGTATGGCCTGTACAAGACCGGTGACGCGAAGTATTTCGAGGCGTTCATGCGGGCGAGCGCCTGAGCGTCCATTGCAGCCAGCCCACGTCGCCATTCAGCTTGAAGGAGCCTTCATGACCGCGAAGAACACCATCTGCCTCTGGTACGACGGCGACGCCGAAGCTGCGGCCAACTTCTACGCCGAGACCTTTCCCGATAGCCAGGTCGGCGACATCACCCGCGCGCCGGGCGACTTTCCCGACGGCAAGGAGGGCGATGTGCTGACGGTGGAGTTCACCGTCTACGGCATCCCCTGCGTCGGCCTGAACGGCGGGCCGCTGTTCAAGCACAGCGAGGCCTTCTCGTTCCAGATCGAGACCGAGGACCAGGCCGAGACCGACCGCCTGTGGAACGCGATCGTCGGCAACGGTGGGCAGGAGAGCCAGTGCGGCTGGTGCAAGGACCGCTGGGGCCTGTCGTGGCAGATCTCGCCGCGCGTCCTCAACGACGCCTTCAAGGGCCCCGACCGCGTGGCGGCCAAGCGCGTGTTCGAGGCCATGATGACGATGCAGAAGATCGACGTCGCCGCCATCGAGGCGGCACGCAGGGGCTAGAACATCGTCGACCGGTGGGCGCCGAAGCCCGCCATGACGCCGTCGCCCACCGACAGCGCCACGCTGCCCGCCGCACGCGCCGCGTCGCCGCAGGCGAAGACGTGGGTCACGCTGGTTTCCTGCGTCGGGCCGACCTGGATGAACGGGCCCATCGGCCCGTCCGTCATCACACAGCCGAGCTGCTCGGCCACCGGGCTGGCCATGACGGTGCGCGGCTGCGTGAAGAGGCCGTTCATGCGCAGCACGCGGCCGTCGGCCAGCACCACGTCGGCCTCGCCGTCGATGCGCTCGACGGGTGTGGCCTCGACGCGCGTGCCGCGACGGGCGAGATCGGCGCGCTCCTCGTCATTGGGCGTGTAGACGCCGTTCAGGAACAGCGTCGTGCGGCCCCAGTCGGGCAGCATGAGGGCATGGTGCTGCGCCATCGGCGTGGCGGCGATGACGCCGATCTCGCCGGCGTCCAGCTCGTAGCCGTGGCAGTAGGGGCAGTGGAAGACGCTGCGGCCCCAGCGCTCGGCAAGGCCTGGCACCGGTGGCAGCAGGTCGCGCACGCCGGTGGCGAGGATGAGGCGGCCGGCGCTCACGGTTGTGTCGCCGGCGCGGAACTCGAGCCGCCCGTCAGCGGCCATGCGGGCGTCTTCGGCAACGCCGTCCAGCCACTGCACGCTCGGATAGCGCAGCAACTGTTCCCGGCCCTGGGCGGCTATTGCCGCAGGCGCGCGGCCGTCCTGGCTCATGAAGCCGTGCGAGGTCAGGCCGGCCTCGTCGACGAAGCGGTTGCGGCGCTGCCCTGCGTCGACGACGAGCACGTTGCGGCGCGCCCGCGCCAGTTGCAGCGCCGCAGAGAGGCCGGCGAAGCTGCCGCCGATGACGGCGAAATCAATCTGCATGGAGATGCTCCTCGAGTCGATGCGGCGCTGTCTTGCGGTGCTCGGCCAGCCGCTGGTGGAAGTCCTGCGACAGACCGGCCAGCGTCACCGCGCCGAGCCGCTTCAGCAGCAGCGCCTCGGCGTCCCGCACGGCGGCGCCCAGCGACTCGTTGACGGCCTGGGCGACCAGGCACTCCGGCCGGTCCTCACGGAAGCCGAGCGACACGAAGGCCGGCGCGCCGAGCGCCTCGTGCACGTCGCGCAGCGTGATGCGGTCGAGCGGGCAGCTCAGCACCCAGCCGCCGCCGTGGCCCTTGGATGACGCGACGAAGCCGGCCTCCCGAAGCCCGGTCATCAGGCGGCGCAGCACGACCGGGTTGGTGTGCATCGCCGCGGCGAGCGCCTCGGAGGTGGCGGGGCCCTCGCCCTCGGCCATGTGCAGGAGGACGTGCAGGACGTCGGACAGCTGGCTGCTTGATTTCATGCAACATTATTGGTTGCATGATCAAGGCCTTGCGGCCGATGGGGGCTCTTTGGGTGCTGTCTCAGGCCTTGGCCATCGCCGCCTTGTAGACGGATTGCCGCGGCTGGGCCATCAGCCGGCGCAGCATGGGCTCGAAGAAGCTCAGCGGCGGCGCCTCGGCACTGGGGTCGAAGGCCGGGTTGTCGTAGCGCTCGACGAACTCGGCCGTGTGCGCAAAGTGCGGGTGGCTGCGGAACTGCTCGCGCATGTCGCGGTCCAGGCCGATGTGGTGGAAGAAGTTGTAGCCCTGGAAGATGCCGTGCTGCTGCACCATCCACAGGTTGGCCTCGGTCACGAAGGGCTTGAGGATGGCGGCGGCGATGTCCGGGTGGTTGAAGCTGCCCAGGGTGTCGCCGATGTCGTGCAGCAGCGCGCAGCAGACGTACTCCTCGTCGCGGCCGTCGCGGTGGGCGAGCGTGGCGGTCTGCAGGCAGTGCGTGAGGCGGTCGACGGGGAAGCCGCCGAAGTCGCCGTCCAGCAGGCGCAGGTGATCGAGCACGCGGTCGGGCAGGCTGCGCGCCATCTTCATGGCCTCGGGCACGATCAGCTGCCAGTCCTCGCGGGTGCTGGCGTCCATGCGGGTGAAGCTGGCGCGGTCGTTCATGGCGGCTCCGATAAAAGTGAAGTCATTCTGTGCTGCGTGGCGGTGCGTGGCTGTCACGTCGGGCACCGTGCTGGTGCCGCGTGGTGGGCGCCACGGGTGACAGCGCTGGCACGGAAGCTGCGGACGGCGATGCGGGATACCGCTGCCCACAGGAGACCTGCCATGACCCCGACTTCCCCCCGCCGCCTGCTGCTGGCCGCCGGCCTGGCGCTGCTGACCCTGCTGCCCGTTGCCGCCCAGGCCCAGACCGCGCTCGACACCATCACCAAAAGCAAGACGATCAAGATCGCCGTGCCGACGGACTACCCGCCCTACGGCTTCGTCGGCCCCGACATGGCGCCGCAGGGCCTGGACGTGGCCGTGGCGCAGCTGATCGCCACGAAGCTGGGCGTGAAGGCCGAACTGGTGCCGGTGACGAGCGCCAACCGCATCGCCTACCTGCAGACCAGGAAGGCCGACCTCGTCATCTCCACGCTCGGCAAGAACCCCGACCGCGAGAAGGTCATCAATTTCAGCGCGGCCTATGCGCCCTTCTTCCAGGCCGTGTTCGCGGCCAAGGCGTTGCCCATCAAGACCTGGGCCGACCTGGGCGGCAAGAGCGTGGCCGTCACGCGCGGCGCGATGGAAGACCAGGAGCTGGCCAAGGTCGCGCCGGCCACGCTGGAATACAAGCGCTTCGAGGACAACA
Organism: Roseateles sp. AC306; assembly: GCF_979253795.1. Lineage (NCBI taxonomy): Bacteria > Pseudomonadati > Pseudomonadota > Betaproteobacteria > Burkholderiales > Sphaerotilaceae > Roseateles > Roseateles sp. AC306. Next base: position 307,153 of record NZ_CEEDEB010000005.1, on the reverse strand, counting down.
ACGCCACGATCGCGGCCTTCGCCGCCGGGCAGACCCAGCTGCTGGCCACCAGCGCGGCGGTGGCCGGCAACCTGATGCAGCGCAACCCGGGGCTGAACACCGAATACAAGCTGCTGTTGAAGGACAGCCCTTGCTACGTCGGCGTGGCCAAGGGCGAGGACGCGCTGCTGGCCAAGGTCAACGCCATCATCGCGGCGGCCAAGGCGGCGGGCGAGCTGGAGGCGCTGTCGAAAAAGTGGCTGGGCCGCAGCACCGGCGAACTTCCTCTTTGAGCTGACATGATCAGCTTTGACTTCGCCGCCGTGCTGGCCGAATGGCCGCTGCTGCTCAAGGGCCTGGCGTGGACGCTCGGCCTCACGCTCATCGCCACGCCGCTCGGCCTCGTCATCGCCACGCTGGGCGCCTGGTCGCGCGCCAGCGGCCCGGTGTGGCTGCGGCGGGTGCTGGGCGCCTATGTGGAGCTGCTGCGCAACACGCCCTTCATCGTGCAGCTGTTCTTCATCTTCTTCGGCCTGCCGGCGGCGGGCGTGAAGCTGTCGCCCGAGGCGGCGTCGCTGATCGCGATGACGCTCAACCTGGGCGCCTACGGCACCGAGATCCTGCGCTCCGGCATCCAGGCCACGCCGCGCGGCCAGTGGGAGGCGGCGCAGAGCCTGGCGCTCAGCCCCGTGCAGGTGTTCATGCGCGTCGTGCTGCCACCGGCATTCCAGCGCGTGTGGCCGGCGCTGACGAGCCAGATCATCATCGTCATGCTCGGCTCGGCGGTCTGCGGACAGATCTCCACCGAGGAGCTGAGCTACGCCGCCAACCTCATCCAGAGCCGCAACTTCCGCGCCTTCGAGGCTTTCATCATCGCGACGCTGTGCTACCTGGCGCTGTCCATTGCCGCCCGCCACCTGCTGATGTGGGCCGGGCCGCGCTTCATCTTCGGTAGGCGGGCGTCATGATCGAGTTCACCCTCTGGGACATCGTCCGCAACCTGCTGCTGGCGCTGCGCTGGACTGTGGCGTTATCGGCCATTGCCTTCGTTGGCGGCGGCCTGGTGGGCGGCCTGCTGCTGACGCTGCGCCTCGGGCTCGGGTCGCGCACGCGGCGGCTGATCTCGCTGTACGTGCAGCTCTTCCAGGGCACGCCGCTGCTGATGCAGCTCTTCCTGGCCTACTTCGGCCTGGCGCTGCTGGGGCTGGAGGTGTCGGCCTGGACTGCGGCGGCGCTGGCGCTGACGCTCTACACCAGCGCCTATCTCGTCGAGATCTGGCGCGGCTGCGTGGAGGCCGTGCCGCGCGGCCAGTGGGAGGCCGCGCGCAGCCTGGCGCTGAGCTTCGGCGAGCAGTTGCGACACGTCGTGCTGCCGCAGGCCGGGCGCCTGGCCATCGCGCCCACGGTGGGCTTTCTCGTGCAGGTCATCAAGGGCACCGCGCTCGCGTCGGTCATCGGCTTCATCGAGCTGACCAAGGCCGGCAGCATGATCGCCAACGCCAGCTTCAAGCCCTTCCTCGTCTTCGGCTGCGTGGCGCTGCTGTACTTCGCGTTGTGCTTCCCCGTCAGCCTCTTTGCTCAACACCTGGAGCGCCGAATCCATGCTCGCTGAAGTCCACGCCGACCCCATCGTGCGTATCACCGCGCTGCGCAAGTCCTACGGAGCTAACGAGGTGCTCAAGGGCATCGATCTGGACGTGAAGCGCGGCGAGGTCATCGCCATCATCGGCAAGAGCGGCTCGGGCAAGAGCACGCTGCTGCGCTGCGTGAACGGGCTGGAGCAGTTCCAGGACGGCGCGCTGACCGTCAACGGCAAGCCGCTGCTGTACGACAGCGCCATGGCCATGCGCGAGCTGCGCCAGCAGGTCGGCATGATCTTCCAGGGCTTCAACCTGTTCCCTCACCTCAGCGTCGGCCGCAACGTGATGCTGGCGCCGACGCTGGTGAAGAAACGTGCCCACAACGACGCCGCTCAGCAGGCCGCCAAGCTGCTGGCCCGCGTGGGCCTGGCCGAGAAGTTCAACGCCATGCCCGACCAGCTCTCCGGCGGCCAGCAGCAGCGCGTGGCCATCGCCCGCGCGCTGGCGATGGAGCCGGCCGTGCTGCTGTGCGACGAGATCACGTCGGCGCTGGACCCCGAGCTGGTGGGCGAGGTGCTGCGCGTCGTCGAGACGCTGGCCGAGGAGGGCATGACGCTGCTGATGGTCACGCACGAGATGAGCTTCGCCCGCAAGGTGGCCGACCGCGTCATCTTCATGCACCAGGGCCGCGTGCACGAGATCGGCCCGCCGGCCGAGCTGTTCAGCGCGCCGCGCACGCCGGAGTTGAAACAGTTCCTGTCGTCGTTGCACGATTAGGAGGCTGTCGGGCTTGGGGCCGGGTGCGCGTTGGGCCTGCAAGGGTGCTGAGACAAGGCGCAAAGCGGAGCGGTACCGGGCGTACCGCGAGCATTTGCAACGCAGGATCGGCGCCCTTGCAGGCCCAACCCGAAGGGCCAGGGCCCAAGCCCTACAGCCTCCCGGGCGCGTCGCTTGCCCCGTTGGCTCTCCTTCCATGAACGGAGTAGCCGATGAAGACCGTATGGTTGCTGGCCGCCGACGAGGCCATTGCGCGCATCCTTGAACTTCCTGAAGACGCCGGCGACCTGGTGCCCGTCGAGGAGCTGACCGACCCCGACGCGCATGCCCGCGAATCCGATTTCCACGATGCCCCGCACGGTCGCCGCGCTGCAGGCGGCACGGGCTTGCAGGGCCAGGCCACCGTCTCGGCCAGTGATTCCGAGCGGCATCTGCACGCCCAGCGTTTTGCCGCACGCATTGCCGAGCGGCTGGCACAGGCGCTTCAGGAAGGCCGTTACGGCGTGCTGCATGTCATCGCCGCACCGCGCATGCTGGGCTATCTGCGCAAGGCCTTCAGCGCGAACGTGGCGGCTACCGTCGCCAGCGAGCAGGACAAGGACGTCGTGCAGGAAAGCCTGGCCGACCTGACGCGGCGCATTCCGGGCGCGGCCCGAGGGCTGTCATGAGCAAGTCGCCCGGCCACCGCGACCACCCCGAGCACACGGTGGCGGAGACGCGGCTGGCGCACAAGGTTCGCGCCAGCATCGACGGGAAGGTCGTGGCCGAGTCCGACGACGTCATCCGCGTCGATGAGACCGGCGCGCCGCCGCGCCTGTATTTCCCGCGCGAAGCGGTCAAGGTCGACCAGCTGACGCCCAGCGACACCCGGACGCATTGCCCATTCAAGGGTGATGCCAGCTACTACAGCGTGACGCAGGGTGGCCGGCAGCTCAAGGACGCCATCTGGTCCTACGAGTCACCCTACGACGAGCACACCGCGCTGGCTGGCCGCCTGGCCTTCTACGACGAGAAGCACCCCGGCATCACGTTCAGCGAAGCGGCCTGATCGGGCTGCGGGCCACAGGCCGTCAGAACGCGCTCTTCGTCGTGCCGCCATCCACGCGCAGCGCCGCGCCGGTGGTGGCCGACGCGAGCGGGCTGGCGACGTAGGTCACCAGCGAGGCCACCTCCTCGGGCGTGCCGAAGCGCTTGATCAGCGAGGTGGGCCGTACCTTCTCGAAGAACTCGGTCTCGAACTCGGCAAAGCTCTTGCCCTCGGCGCCGGCCAGTTGCTCGACGAAATCGTTCACGCCGCGCGAGCGTGTCGGGCCGGGCAGCACGCTGTTGACCGTGATGCCCGTGCCGGCCAGCGATTCGGCCAGCCCGCGCGACACGGCGAGCTGTGCCGTCTTCGTCATGCCGTAGTGAATCATCTCGGCAGGGATCTGCACCGCGCTTTCGCTCGAGATGAAGATGATGCGGCCCCAGTTGACGCGTTTCATCGCCGGCAGCACCAGCCGCGCCAGGCGCACGCCGCTCAGCACGTTGACGTCGAAAAAGCGCAGCCAGTCGGTGTCGGGAATGTCTTCGAACGGCTTGGGCTCGAAGATGCCGAGGTTGTTGACCAGGATCTCGATACCCGGATGCTGCTGCACCAGGGCCTCGGCCACGTCGGCCTGGCTCAGGTCGCCGGCAAAGCCGAGGGCTTGCCCGCCCGTGGCAGCGTTGATGGACGCCACGGCGGCATCCACCGCCGCCTGCGTGCGGCCATTGACGATGACGCGCGCGCCTTCAGCGGCGAGAGACTGGGCGATGGCATGGCCGATGCCGGCCGTGCTGCCGGACACGAGCGCGAGGCGGCCTTTGAGTTGCAGGTCCATGGGGAGCCTTTCATGACGAGAGAGCCGTTGGTGTAGCCGATGCCGAACGCCCCGGCACGCGCAGGGAGAATCCGGCCGCCATGACTCAGCCGCCCGCCGCTCCACCTCCCAGCCAGGACCCACGCCTGCTGCGCCGCCTGCTGCGCGCCAAGGACCGCATGGATGCCGCGTCCGATGAGGCCTGGCCCGTCGAGCGGCTGGCCAGCGTCAGCGGCGTGTCGCAGGCCCACTTCGCGCGTTCGTTCAAGGACGCCTTCGGTCTGCCGCCGCACCGCTACCTGCTCACCCGCCGCATCGAGCGCGCCACCGCCCTGCTGCGCGACACCGACCTGCCCATCACCGAGGTTGCGTTCACGACCGGCTGGGGCAGCCTGGGCACCTTCGGCCGCACCTTTCGCGACGTGACCGGCGAAAGCCCCGGCGCCCACCGCGAGCGCTGGCGCGCCACGCAGCACAGCCTGGCCCTCGTGCCCGCCTGCCATGTGCAGGCCGCGCACCGGCCCGGCCTCACCACCGCAGTTTCGGAGAAGCGTCGCAAGGAGGCCGACGGTACAAAACGCACCTCAACGCAGGCAACGAAGGAGGTTCCATGAATCAAGGCATTGAAGTGGTGGGCGTCTACGTCGACAACCAGGACGAGGCGCTCGCGTTCTACGTCGGCAAGCTCGGCTTTCGCGTTCACACCGATGTGCGCAACGGCGACTACCGCTGGCTGACCGTGCAGCACCCCGAGCAGCCGTCCTTTCAGCTCGGCCTGTTCGTGCCCGGCGCGCCGATGCAGGACGCCGCGACGGCGCAGCAGCTGCGTGCGCTGGTCGCCAAGGGCGCCATGCCGCCGCTGGTGTTGGCGGTGAGCGACTGCCGCGCCACGCACGCTCGGTGGGCGGCGAAGGGCGTGGAGTTCACGCAGGAGCCGGTCGAGCGCTATGGCTCGGTGGACGCGGGCTTTCGCGACCCGGCCGGCAACGGCTGGAAGCTGATCCAGTCGCGCGGCTGAGGGCGCACCGCGGGCGGCACTGCGCTGGTGCCACGTGAACCAGCACTGGCCGCTTTGCGCGCCAGGTTGACCACGTGGCTCAGGGGAGACGCGCTGGCACGAAAGCTGCGGCAGGGCTCGGCATGGGCCTAGCAGTTTCATCCCATGGCTTTCCCGTCGCTCCCCTCGTGCGCATCACCTCGTTGCACAAGCGCCATGGCGCCCGCGAGGTGCTGTGCGGCGTCGACCTGGACCTGATGCCCGGCGAGGTCGTTGCCGTCGTAGGTGGCAGTGGCGCGGGCAAGAGCACGCTGCTGCGCTGCGTTAGCGGGTTGGCCGGTTTTCAGGCCGGTTCGCTGACGCTGCACGGTCGGCCCATTCCGCTGGGCGGGCATCGGCGGGTTGCGTGGCTCTTCCAGGGCCGCAACCTGACGCCGCAACTGAGCGTCGGCGCCAACGTGATGCTGGCCGCCTGCGCTGCAGGCCAGGCGCGCGAGGTGCTGGCCCGCGTCGGCCTGGCCGAGCAGTTCGGCGCGATGCCCGCGCAGTTGTCCGCCGCCCAGCAACAGCGCGTGGCCCTGGCCCGTGCGGTGGCGACCGAGCCGGCCCTGCTGCTGTGCGACGACATCGCGTCGTCGGCCGACGTGGAAGTGGCCGGCGAGGTGGCCATGGCGCTGCGTGCGCTGGCGTTTGACGGCCTGGCGGTGCTGCTGGCCACGAACGACCTGGCCTTCGCCCGCAGCGTGGCGGATCGGGTCGTCTTCCTGCGTGACGGGCGGGTGCTGGCGGCGGCGCCGGCTGAGGTCACCGAGCCCGGACCAGCGAGCAAATCTTCTTCGGCGTGGCAGGCGTCGTGTCGAAGTGCATGGTCTGCAGGAGCGGCGAGATGACGTCGCCGCCGTAGCCGCCCGTCAGATGGGGTCTCAGGGGGCCCAGCGAACCCGGCCGCGGAGCGCCGCCGTGCCGCCTTCGCAATGCTGCTCGAAGCGCAGGTCCACCGAGGCCAGCTCGAAGTTCACGTAGGTGATGCTGTCGATGACGAACCAGCCCGACAGCGTGTTGCAGCCGCGTCCTTCGCCGCTCCAGCTCATGCCCCCCGTCGTCGGGTTGTTGAACGGGTAGCGCTGCAGATTGGCGTAGTAGCCGGTCTGCAGGCGGTCGATGCCGTTCATGGCCTGGAAGTCGCCGCTCCAGGATTGGACGCCGTTCACCGTCACGCTGAGCCGGCGGCCGTTGCTGGTCACGCGGACCGCCGTGTTGCCCGTGTAGGTGTAGCTGCCGCCCTGGCCGATGTAGTCGCCCTGGTCGCTGGTCAGGTAGACGAAGCTGCCGCTGGCCGGCATGGCTGCGGCGCTCGGCGCCCACAGGCCCACCGGTGGCGGGCTGACCGGCCCGGGCGGGGCCGTGCGGTCGCTCGCATCCCAGTGGATCTTGCCGCGCAGCGCCGGGCCGCCGCCCTCGCAGTGCTGCTCGAAACGCAGGTCCAGCGTGGCCAGCTGGCCGTTGGCGTAGGTGATGCTGTCGACGGCGAACCAGCCCGTCAGCTTGTTGCAGCCGCGGCCATCGCCGCTCCAGTCCAGCGCGCCTGAGGTCGGGTTGTGGAAGGGATAGCGTTGCAGGTTGGCGTAGTAGCCGGGCTTCAGCTCGGAGATGCTGTTCATGCCCTGGAAATTGCCGCTCCAGGACTTGTTGCCGGTCACCGACACGCTGACCCGGTTGCCGTTGAGGTTCAGCCCCAGCACGGCGTTGACGCCGGTGTAGGTGTAAGTGCCGCCCGCGCCGATGTAGTCGCCCGAGTCGCTGGTCAGGTAGACATAGCTGCCGCTGGCCGGCGTGGCGCCGGCGGCCGGCGCCCACAGGCCTGCGGGCACCGGCGTGACCGGCCCGGGTGGCGCCGTGCGGTCGCTGGCATCCCAGTGGATCTTGCCGCGCAGGGCCGGGCCGCCGCCCTCGCAATGCTGCTCGAAGCGCAGGTCCAGCGTGGCCAGCTGGCCGCTGACGTAGGTGACGCCGTCGACCGCGAACCAGCCGGTCAGCGTGTTGCAGCCGCGGCCTTCGCCGCTCCAGCTCAGCCCGCCCGCGGTCGGGTTGTGGAAGGGGTAGCGCTGCAGGTTGGCGTAGTAGCCGGGCTTCAGCTCCGAGACGCTGTTCATGCCCTGGAAGTTGCCGCTCCAGGATTGGTTGCCGTTCACCGATGCGGTCAGCCTGCGGCCGTCGAGGTTCAGGCCCAGCACGGCGTTGGCGCCGGTGTAGGTGTAGCTGCGGCCGGCACCGATGTAGTCGCCCGAGTCGCTGGTCAGGTAGACATAGCTGCCGCTGGCCGGCGTGGCGCCGTCGGCCGGCGCCCACAGGCCCGCAGGCACCGGTGTGACCGGACCGGGCGGGGCCGTGCGGTCGCTGGCATCCCAGTGGATCTTGCCGCGCTGCGCTGCGGTGCCACCCTCGCAGTGTTGCTCGAAGCGCAGGTCCAGCGCCGTCAGCGCGCCGTCGACATAGGTCGCCTTGTCGACGACGAACCAGCCGGTCAGCGTGTTGCAGCCGCGGCCCTCGCCGCTCCAGCTGAGGCCGCCGCGCACCGGGTTGTGGAAGGGGTAGCGCTGCAGGTTGCCGTAGTAGCCCGGCTGCAGCGTCGCGACGCTTTGCATGGCCTGGAAGTCACCGCTCCAGTACTGGTTGCCGGAAAGGCTGACCGTCGCGCGGCCACCAATGGCGGTGACGTTGAGGACGGCATCTGCCTGCGTGAAGGTGGCGGTGCGGCCGGCGCCGATGTAATCGCCGCTGTCGCTTTGCAGGTAGACGTAATTGCCCGTCGCCGGCGTTGCGCCGGCGGCGGGTGCCCACAGCGTGGCGGGTGGCGGGTTGACCGGCGCCGGCAGTGCCGTGGTGTCGTTGGCATACCAGCGCACCTGGCCGCGCAGTGCCGCGCTGACGCCTTCGCAATGCTGCTCGAAGCTCAGGTCGACAGCGCTCAGCTGGCCCGCCACGTAGGTGGCGCTCGTGACGGTGAAGCTGCCGGTCAACTCGTTGCAGCCGCGCCCGTCGCCGCCCCAGTTCAGGCCGCCTGCGGTCGAGTTGTGGAAGGGGTAGCGTTTCAGGCCGCCGTAGCTGCCGGGCTGGATCTGGCCGGTGCTGTCGGGCTGCTGGAAATCGGCCTGCCAGTTCTGGTCGCCCGACACCGCCACCGTCAGCCGGCCGCCATTGGCGCTGACCGTCAGGTTGGCGTTGCTGCGGGTGTAGCTGTAGCTGCGCCCGCCACCGATGAAGTCGCCGCCATCGCTTTGCAAAGTGATGATGCTCTGGCCCGGCGGCGCGGTGGCCGCGGGCGCCGGCACATAGGCCGACAGTTGCACGCCGGCGGCGTTGTTGGTGGCCACCGGGTCGCCGGCGGAGGTGACCAGCATCACGTTGGCGATGCTGCCACTGACACCGGCCGCCACCGTGGCTGGCACCGTGAACACCAGGCTGCCGTTCTTGGGCAGCAGCGGCACGCGCATCGTCGCGCCCATGACGGTGGGGCAGGTGGCGCCACCACTGGCGCTGCAGCCCAGCGTGCCCAGCGTCTGGAAACTGCCGAGCGTGTTGGCGATCAGCACGTCGCGGGCCTCGTCGGGCCCGGCGTTGCTGACGGTCATCGTGTAGGACGCCGTTGTGCCCGCCGCGACCGGTGTGGCTGGGGCACTGCCGTTGATGCTGACGTCGGCCGTGTAGGCCTTGACCACGGCTGCGGCCGTGTTGTCGGTCAGCACGGCATCGTTGCTGGCCACCACGGCGGGCATGCTGCTCAGCGAGCCGCTGGCGCCGGCGGCCACGTTGACGCTGAGCGCCAGTGTCAGGCTGGCGTTGGCCGGCAGGTCGGGCAGCGCGATGCTGGACGCTGTTGTTGTGGCGGGGCAGACGCCGCCGCCTGCGCCGGTGCAGGTGAAGCTCGCCAGCGTCAGCCCGGTCGCCAGGTTGGGCGTGAACACCGCGCCCGTCGCAGTGGCGTTGCCGGTGTTGCCGATGGTGACGGTGATCTGCGTGGCGCCGTTTGCCGCCACCGGGTCCGACGACGTGGTGGCGAGCAGGCCTACGCTGCTGGTGGCCGGCGTGACAGGTGGCGGCGTGGGTGTTGCCGCGCCGCCGTCCGAACCGCCGCCACCGCAGGCCGTCATCAGCAGACTGGCCGCGAACGCTGCGGCCCGGGCCTTGAACCCTGGATTCATCGCCATTCCTCCCTTGCACGCTCCTTGTGGCGGAGCTTGGTTGCCTTGATGACGGCCAGAGAGGCCGACGCGGCGAAATTCTAGGGTGGCGCCGCGCCGCCGAAGTGCGTGGCGGGCAGCACCAGCGAGATGACGGCGCCGCTGCTGCTATCAGTCCCATCCGCCCGGTTGGCCGCCCAGATGCGGCCGCCATGCGCCTCCGCAATGCGCCGGCAGATGGCCAACCCCAGCCCGGTACCACCGGCCGCGTTCTTGGTGGTGCTGGACTGCACGAAGGCCTCGAAGATGCTTTCCAGCTCGCCAGGCGGGATGCCGGGGCCGTGGTCGGCAACGTCCAAGCGCACGTCGCCGGCCTCGTCATGGCCGGCCGTCAGCTCGATGCGCCCGCCCTGGGGCGAGAAGCGGATGGCGTTGGCCAGCAGGTTGCGCAACACCTGCTGCAGGCGCAGCGGGTCGCCCAGCATGTGGAGGGCCTCGTCGCCCAGCTCGGTGTCCAGCGTCAGGCCGCGCGCGGTCAGCAGCGGCCCGAGTTCGCGCGCGACCTCGGCGGCGAGCGGCGCCAGGTCCAGGCGCTGCAGCTGCAGCGGCTCGGCGCCGTGCTCGATCTTGCTGAGGTCCAGCAGGTCGTTGACGAGGCTGAGCATGCGCTGTCCGGCGCGGTGCACGTCGGCAAACAGCTCGGCCAGGCTCAGCTCCTGGCGGGCGCGCAACGCGCCGATTTCGGCAAAGCCGAGGATGGACTGCAGCGGCGTGCGCAGTTCGTGGCTGACGTTGGCGATGAAGTCGGACTTGGCGCGCGAGGCCTGCAGCGCCGCGTCGCGCGCCGCGCGGGTGGCGCGCTCAGCCTCGCGGAACTCGCTGATGTCCATGAAGCAGACGACGATGCCCATGGGCCGGCCCTGGGCGTCGGGGAAGGTGGCCTTGCTGACGAAGAGGTCGCGGCGGCGACCGTCCGCGCTGGTCCAGACGGTCTCGTAGTTCAACTCGCCGCCGCGCACCAGCAGCTCGGCGTCGCGGGCGTCGTGCAGCGAGGCCTCGTCGGGGCGCTCGTCGGCGCCGGCGCGGCGGCCCAGCACGCGGCCGCGACGGCGGCCGGTGAACTGCTCCCAGGCGCGGTTGACGTCGAGGTAGCGGTTGGCGTCGTCCATGACGGCCGTGGGCAGCGGGCTGCTGGCCAGCAGCGAGCGCGCCAGGCCGAGCTGGGCGCGCAGTTCGGCCTGGGCGCGCATCAGGCCGCTCACGTCGGCGGCGCTGCCCACCCATTCCAGCGCGCCGGCGCCGCCGCGGCGCAGCGGCACGAGGTGGATCTCGAAGCTGCGCGCCAGGTCGTCGGCACCTGTCCAGTCGGCGCGTACCTTCTGCGGGCTGGCCTGGTCGCCGTGGTCAGCCTCGCGGGCGTCGAACAGCGCCGCCACGGCGGGCGAGCCGCCGAAGAGTTCGTGCAGCGGCCGACCCAGCACATGCGCTGCGGCATGGCCGGCCCGGCGCGCATAGCCTTCATTGATGAAGGTCACGCAGCCGGCAGCGTCGGTGCGAAAGAGCATCTCCTGAACGCTGCCGAAGATGGCGCTGAGTTCGCGCTCCCGCTCGATGACCTCGCGTTGCGCCCGGTCCAGCGCCAGCGCCGCGCGCTCGCGTGCCCGCAGCGCTGCGGCGCCCACGCCCGACAGCGCCAGCAGCGCTGCCGCTATGCCCACGGCCGGCAGGCCCAGGTCGCGCACCGTGGCCAGCCACAGGCGGCGCAGTTCGGCCTGCGGCAGCTCCACCAGCACGACGAAGGGCCGCGCCCGCAGCGCACGGTAGGCGCCGATCTGGGGCGCCGCGCGCAGGCCCGGGCCCTCCCAGTGGCCGTGTTCGCCGCCGGCGCGCACGGCCGCCAGCGGCGCACCGGCATCCAGCAGCCGCGGCACTTGCACGCCGGGCAGGTGATCGGCGCCGCTGGTGACGGCCAGCAGCCGGCCGTCCAGGTCGACCAGGGCCGCAGCGGCCTGCGGGTCGTTCAGCGTCAGCTGCTGGAAGTTGGCCAGCGCATCGGGGTTGAGCAGGGCGACGAGCAGGGCGGGGCGGCCGTCGGCGAGACGGGCGCTGCGCAGCACCGGGATGAAGCCCACGCCGGGCGGCACGACACTGGCGTCCTGCCCCAGGCTGGCGAGGCTGCGCGCTGCGACAAAGCCGCCCACCACGTCACGCCCGGCGGCCGGCCAGGGGCCGAGGGTGTCGAGCTCGATGCGCGCGCCGCGGTCGGCCGGGTCGGCGGCAGCGACGACCCTGCCGCTCTCGTCCACCAGTGCCACACCGCGCAGGAAGCCCAGGCTGGCCTGGGTCTGCTCCAGCAGGGCCTGCAGCACCTCGGGCGGCGCGTTGCGGCCGGCCACGTCGGCCAGGCCGGCCAGCGCAATCTGGGTGGCGTCCAGGCTGCGGCGGGCGTGGTCCTCCAGCACGCGCGCCATCAGGGCCTGGCGGGCGGCGGTGTCGGCGGCCAGCTCCCGCTGTTCGCGCCACAGGCCGTAGCCGCTGCCGGCCAGCAGCGTGGCGGCAAGCAGCACGCCGGCACCGGCCGTGATGATGCTCGGGCGCCAGCGGCTGCGGTGGGGCATGTCAGCGATCCATGGCGCGGCATTCGGGCCGAGCGCCGGGCCGCTCCCAAGCCGGCCCGTGTGGCGATGTGCGAGCGGGGGCTTCCCCGCGAGCATCGCCGTCCCCTAGGGGGACCGACCGGGATCGCCCGCGTTCAGCCGGGCGAGACTGGGCGAGGGGCTTCATTTATTCCTGACGATGGCGCCCAAGCCGTGGCGTTCGGCGGCGGCGCGCAGCCGGCCGTCGCGCTGGATGCGGCCCACGAACTCGTCCACCTGGCCCAGCCAGGCGGTATCGCCCGGCTTCACGGCGTAGGCGTAGGGAAGCACGTAGAAAGCCGAGGGCGGCGCGACGAGGCGGGCCCAGTCGGCGCTGTCGAGCAGGCGGCGGCTGTAGGGGTAGTCGGTCATGAAGGCGTCCACGCGGCCGGCCTCGAGTTCACGCTCTCGCGTGTCTGGCGGCCGCACCACGACGAGGGTAGCGCGCTTCAGCGCTCCGGCCATGACCGGCTCCATGAAGGTGCCCGCCTGCACGGCGATGCGCACGCCCGGCTTGTCCAGGTCGCCCCACTGCTGCACGACGCGGCTGCTGCGCGTCGTGACGGCGTAGATGTCGCTTTCCAGGTAGGCGCGGCTGAAGCGCAGCTGGCGCTCGCGCTGGGCCGTGCGGCCGACGGCGAACATGGCCACGTCGCAGCGGTCCTGAAGCAGGTCGTCGGTGAAGGTGGCGAAGGACGAGTCGACGTAGCGCACCGCCGTGTGCAGGTCGGCGGCAAAGGCGGCGGAGAGGTCGATGTCTATGCCCGAGAGCTGGCCGGTGCGCGGGTTGCGCAGCGAGACGCCGTAGTAGTCGGGCCAGATGCACACGCGCAGTTCGCCGCTGGCCTGCACGCGCTGGGTGACGCCGGTGGGCGGCGCGGCTGCGGCCGCTGCGCAGAGGAAGACGGCAAGCGCGGCGGCAGCCAGCCGTTTCACTCGGCCGCCCGGGGTGGCATGGCCCCGCCCGGCCCGCTGGGGTCGATGCGGTCGCGCAACGCGATCAACTCGGGCGCATGGGCGACGAAGGCCGCGACGATCTCCGGATCGAAGGCGCTGCCCGCCTGCTCGGCCAGCATGGCCAGGCCGCGGTCGTCGGCGCGCGCCGGGCGAAAGCGGCGGCGCATCGTCAGGGCGTCGAAGTAGTCCACGACCGCGACGATACGCGCCGACAGCGGAATCGCCTTGCCCTTCAGCCCCTGCGGGTAGCCGTTGCCGTCCCAGCGCTCGCGGTGGTGCAGCGCGATCTCGGCCGCCAGCGCAAACAGCGGCAGGCGCGAGCCGCTCAGCAGCGCCGCGCCGCGCTGCGGCTGGGCCTGGCGGCGGCGGCGCTCTTCGGCGGCCGTCAACGGCCAGGGCGGTTCAAAGGCGGCGGCAGTCGGGTCGGTCTCGCCGACGTCGTGCAACGGTGCGGCCAGGCGCAGCAACTGGGCCGTGTCGGCATCCAGCCCCAGGCGCCGGGCCAGCGCCTCCGCCAGATGACCCAGTCGCACCCGGTGGGCGCTGACATCCCCGTCCAGGGCCTGCCGCGGTGCGTCGGCGGCGGTTGGCCTGGGCAATGCTGGAGCAGCGCCGGCGGCCTGGGGATGGTTGTGGGTGGCAGGGGAAGGCATGGCAAAGCTCCGGATTCGGCCTTATTGTCGAATGAGCTCGTTTTTATCAAATAAGACCAACTCGGCGCCAGCCCCCGGATTCGGCAAAATGTCTCGAGTGAATCGTCCGATGACTGCAGCCGATACCTGCTCCACCACCGAGGCCGCCCAGCGGCTGGGCATGGCCGTGCGCTCGGTGCAGCTGATGGTGGACCGCGGCGAACTGCAGGCCTGGAAGACGCCGGGCGGCCACCGCCGCATCCTGCGCAGCTCGCTGGACGCCTGGCTGGCGGAACGCGGCGGCCAGGTGCGCACCGCGGCAGCTTCGCCGGTGCCGGCCGAAGCCGGTCCTGGGCGCCCGCTGACGCTGCTGCTGATCGAGGACTCGGTGCACTTCCAGAACCTCATCAGCTTGGTCGTCAGGCGCGAGCTGCCGGGGGCCGACCTGCATGTCGCCGCCGACGGCATCGCCGGCCTGGCGCTGGCCGGGCGCCTGGAGCCCGATGTGCTGCTCATCGACATCCTGCTGCCCGGCATCGACGGCGCGGCCCTCATCACCAGCCTGCGCTCGCACCCGCAGTTCGCGCGCAGCCGGCTGATCGTCGTCACCGCCCTGGACGAAGCCCAGCGCGCGCCTTACCGCTTCGCGCTGGACGGTGTGCCGGTGGTGCACAAGACCGCACTCGTCACCGAGCTGCCACCCTTGCTGGCTCAGGCGGTGGCTGCTCGCGCGGCCTGACAGTGCCATGGCGGCCCGCCTGCTGCTCATCGAGGACGATGCCTCGATCGCGCGCTTTGTCGAGCTGGCGCTGGAGGAACTGCCCGCCTATGACGCTGCCGCGCCGGCCGTGGCGCTCAGCATCGTGGGCACGCTGGCCGACGCGCGGATCGCGCTGGCGGCCGGCGGCTGGCAGCTTGTCATCAGCGACCTGATGCTGCCCGACGGCTCGGCCGAGGCCCTGCTGGCCGAGGGCCTGGCATTGGCTGGCGGCGCGCCGCCCTGGGTCGTCTTCAGCGCCGGCGTGCACGAGGAGCGCCACCTCGCGTTGGCCGCCTCCGGCGTCGCCCGCACCCTGCGCAAGCCCGTGCCACTGGCCGAGTTGCTGGGCACCATTGCGGAGCTGCTGCGCGGCGGCACGGCGAGCTGGCCGACGACAATGGCGGACGACGCGGTGCAGCGACATTTCGGCGGCGACCGCGTGATGTTCGAGAGCTTTCGCGCCGGCTGCATCCTGCGCTTTGCCGACGACCTCGCCCAGGGCGATGCCGCCGTTGCGGCCGCCGACGCTGCGGCGCTGCGCCGCGTGGCCCATGGCCTCAAGGCGGTGCTCGAACTGATCGGCCAGCCCGGCTTGGCGGCACGGGCGCGGGCTCTCGAAGACGCTGCGGCGGCTGGGGTCCTGCCGGCGTTGCAGGCGGCGGGCTGGGCTGCCCTCGCGCAGGGCCTGCTCGACCTGGGCGCTCGGCGCGGCGCCTGAGCGAACTAATTGGCAAAAGCCAGCGCCGACACCCCGAATGAGGGCAGACATTGTTTGTTGTTATCAATAAATTTGATAATCACGACAAGCAAATTCGGCCCTCAATGATTTCATTCCCTTGCACCTCCCTGCCGCAGTACGCCCGTCTGTGCCTGCGGCACGGTGGCTGAGCGGACGGCGACATGGCGATACGCGTGGTGCTTTACGTCGAGGACGACCCGGTCAATGCACTGCTGATGGAGGGCATCCTGGAACTGCGGCCCGGTTGCCACATGCGGGTGGCTCGCAGCGGCGCCGAGGCGCGACGCCTGGTGGCCGAGCACCGCGTCGATCTGCTGCTGTGCGACCTGCACCTGCCCGACGTGGACGGCGACACACTGCTGACCGAGTTGCGCGAGGCCGGCCTGGCTGCCACCGTGCCGGCCCTGCTGGTCACGGCCGAGGCTGAGGACGTTGCTGCCAACCTGGCCCGGCGTGGCGGTTTCGACGGGGTCTGGTCCAAGCCGCTCGATGTGGCGGCGACGTTGCGCAGCGTCGACAGGTGGCTGGGGGAGCGCGCCCCGAGCTGACACAAATCTTTGCGCGTGTGCCACATGGACGTGCGCGTTCGGCGGGATGCTCCGGGGGCCTGCTGACCCGACGGCAATCGACCTTCCCGAAGGGTTGTGGCCATAAAGGCCGTGCCGCGTTGCAAATCCTCGCCGGGTTCCCGCCCGGCTGCGGTTTACGCCTTGCTCGCGACCTTCTGGTCGCAACGCGACCCGTTGCCGTTGGGTCAGCAGGCCCCAACGACGGAGATCGCCGATGAACAAGAACCGCCGCCTCATGCTGGGCAGCGCCGCCGCGCTGATGGGCATGGCCATGCTGACCCGCCGCAGCCAGGCCGCCACCGGTCCCACCGGCCCGGCTCTGAGCGCCGAGGAGCGTGCGCTGCATGCGCTCAACCGCCTGGGCTACGGCCCGCGTCCGGCCGATGCGGCGGCCATTGCTGAGCAGGGCGCAGACAAGTGGCTGGAGCGCTTTCTCACCGAGCAACTGGAGCCACGTCGCCTGCCGCAGCCGGCGGCCTTGAGCGAGCGCCTGGCCGGCCTGGACGTGCTCAGGCTCAGCCAGGGCGAACTGCTGGACCGCTACCGCGAGGCGGTGAAGGCGGCGCGCGAGGCGCGGCGCGATCAAGCCAAGGGTGAGGCACCCAATGCCGACGCGCTGAACGCCGTGCGCGAGAAGGTGCGCCCCCTCGTGCAGCAGGCCGCCACGGCGCGGCTGGCGCGCGGCTTGCAAAGCCCGGCCCAACTGGAAGAGGTGCTGACCGAGTTCTGGTTCAACCACTTCAATGTCTTCGCCGGCAAGGGGCCGGTGGGGGTCCTGGTCGCAGACTATGAACAGCGCGCCATCCGCCCCCATGTGCTGGGCCGCTTTCGCGACATGCTGGGCGCCACCGCCCGCCACCCGGCGATGCTGCTCTACCTGGACAACGCGCAGAGCGTGGCGCCCGGCTTCACGCCGCGCCGCGCCGCGCCCAACCCGCAGCGTGCCAGCGGGCTGAACGAAAACTACGCCCGCGAGCTGATGGAGCTGCACACGCTGGGCGTGGACGGCGGCTACACGCAGCACGACGTGACCGAGCTGGCGCGCATGCTGACCGGCTGGGGCGTCGATCAGCGCAGCACTTCGGGCGACGTGTTCGAGTTCAATCCGCGCCGCCACGACAGCGGCGGCAAGACCTGGCTCGGCCAGGCGGTGCCCGGCAGCGGCCAGGGCGAAGGGACGCGGGCGCTGGACGTGCTGGCCGCTCATCCGGCCACCGCTCGCCACCTGGCACACAAGTTCGCCCAGGCCTTCGTTGCCGACAACCCGCCGGAGAGCCTCGTGCAGAAGCTGGCCGACAACTTCCGCGCCACGGGCGGCGACCTGCGCGAGTTCACGCGCACGCTGATCCGCGCCGACGAGTTCTGGAGCCGCGAGGCCTACCAGGCCAAGTTCAAGACGCCCTACCAGTACCTGCTGTCCGGCATGCGGGCCGTTGACCTGCCCCTGGTCAACCCGCAATTGCTGACCGCCTCGCTCGCCCAGGCCGGCCAGCCGCTGTTTGGCGCGCAGACGCCCGACGGCTACAAGAACACGGCCGCCGCCTGGCGCAACCCCGAGGCGCTGACCCAGCGTGTGCAGCTGGCCACGACGCTGGGCCAGCGCAGCGGGGTCAGCGCCGAAAGGCTGAGCAGCACGCTCGGCGCCGGCCTCAGCGAGCCGACGCGCCGCACGCTGGCCGCCGAGCCCGCCGGCCAGCAGGTCGCCCTGCTGCTCGCCAGTCCCGATTTCATGAAGAGGTAGCCGTCATGTTGCGTCGTCAACTCCTGCACTTTGGCGCCGTCACGCTCGGCGGCCTGCCCGTGTCGCTGGTGCGCGCTCAAGGTGGCGCCCAGAAGAAGCTCGTCGTCGTCATGCTGCGCGGCGCCGTGGACGGCCTGTCCGTCGTCGCGCCCTATGGTGAGCGTGAGTACGCGGCCAGCCGACCTCAGATCGCGATTCCTGCGCCGGGCGCGGAAGACGGCCTCATCAAGCTGGACTCGCTGTTCGGCCTGCACCCGGCGCTCAGCCCGCTGAAGCGCCATTGGGACGGTGGCCAGCTCGCCTTCGTGCATGCCAGTGGCTCGCCCGACCCGACGCGCTCTCACTTCGACGCGCAGGACTACCTCGAATCCGGCACGCCCGGCCGCAAGTCCACACCCGACGGCTGGCTGAACCGGCTGCTGACGGCGCTACCCGGCGAACCCGCGCCGACGCGGGCGATCAGCATGGGGCAATCGCCACCGCGCATCTTTGCCGGCACCGCCAGCGTGGCCAGCCTGGGCCTCGGGCCCAACGCCATGCAGCGCCGCGCCATCGACAACCCCGAGATGCAGGCGGGCCTGGCCAAGCTCTACGCCGGTGACGCCCAGCTCAGCAGCACGCTGCGCGACACGACGGAGGGCCGGGGCGAGATGGCCAGAAGCATGGCGTCCGGCATGGCATCCGGCATGGCGCCGGGCGAGCGCTCCATGGACCCGAGCGCCGACGCCGGTGCGCCGTCTGCCCGCAGCTTTGCCGCCGATGCGCGGCGGCTGGGCACGCTGATCCGCAAGGACGCCCACACCCAGCTCGCCTTCACCGCCGTGGGCGGCTGGGACACCCACGTCAACCAGGGCGCCTCGCGCGGCCAGCTCGCCAACCGCCTGGCCAGCCTGGGCGAGGGCCTGGACGCCCTCAGCGTGGGGCTGGGCGACTCGTTGAAGGACACCGTCATCGTCGTCGTCAGCGAGTTCGGCCGCACGCTGCGCCAGAACGGCAACGGTGGCACCGACCACGGCCGTGGCAACGTCATCTGGCTGCTGGGCGGCCCGGTGGCGGGTGGCCAGGTGCTGGGCGACTGGCCGGGGCTGGACAAGCCCGCGCTCGCCGATGGCCGCGACCTCGCCGTGGCCAACGACTTCCGTCAGGTGCTCGGCCCGCTGCTGCAACGCCACCTCGGCCTGTCGGAAACCGCACTGGCAACAGTGTTTCCGCAAGCCCCGCAAACTTGGCGTTATGCGGACAAGCTGATGTGCGTCTGAAGTGTGTTTTGAAGCCGCACCGCCAACCGCTGGGAGATGACCATGATCCGCATCCCGCTCTCGACCTTTGGCCTGTGCGTGGTGGGCGCCGTGCTGGCGTACTGCTTCCTGGTGGCGACGGGCAGCGCCTAACGCACCGTCAACCGTGACTCGGTGCCCTGGTCGGCCATGACCTCGCCGATCTCGGCCGCCGCCTCAAAGCCGTGTGCGCGGAACACGGCCAGCACGTCCCCCACAGCACCGGCATCGCACGACACGAGCAGGCCGCCGCTTGTCTGCGGGTCGGTCAGCAAGGCCAGGTCAGTCGCCGCAAAGCCGTCCGGCAGCTTCACCTCGCTGCCGTAGCCGCCCCAGTTGCGCGCCGAGGCGCCCGTCACCAGGCCCTGCTCCGCCAGCTCGCGCACACCGGCCAGCAGCGGCACGCGCGCCCAGTCGATCCCAACGGTCGCCTTCGCGCCGCGCGCCAGTTCCAGCGCATGGCCGGCCAGGCCGAAGCCCGTCACGTCGGTCAGCGCATGCACGCCGTCCAGCGCCGCCAGGTCGGGCCCGGGCGTGTTCAGCTGGGTGGTCGTCGCGATCATCTGCGCGTACCCTTCGGCGGACAGGCGCTCCTTTTTCAAAGCAGCGGACATGACGCCCACACCGAGCGGCTTGCCCAGTACGAGGCGGTCGCCGACGCGCGCATCGGCGTTGCGCTTGACGCGCTTGGGGTGCACCACACCCATTGCCACCAGGCCGTAGATCGGTTCGACCGAGTCGATGGTGTGGCCGCCCGCGATCGGGATGCCGGCCGCGCGGCAGACGGCTTCGCCGCCCGCCAGGATCTGGGCGATGACCTCGGTCGGCAGCACGTTGATGGGCATGCCGACCAGCGCCAGCGCCATGATGGGCTTGCCGCCCATGGCATACACGTCGCTGATGGCGTTGGTGGCGGCGATGCGGCCGAAGTCGAACGGGTCGTCGACGATGGGCATGAAGAAGTCGGTCGTCGCGATCAGCGCAATGTCGTCGGTGAGCTGGTAGACGGCGGCGTCGTCGGCGGTCTCGATGCCCACGAGCAGCTGCGGCGGCATGGGCATCTTGGCGGTGTGCTTCAGGATCTCGCTGAGCACGCCCGGCGCGATCTTGCAACCGCAGCCGCCGCCGTGCGACAGGGAGGTGAGGCGGGGGGTGTTGTCATTCATCTCGAAGTCTCTCCGGCAAGCCGATCAGTATGACGTGCGGTCTAATCCCGCTCCCCCGACCACTCACGCGCTACATCATGCTGAATCTGTTCCGCCGCCACGCCTTGATCGTCGGCCTGTTCATGACGCTGGGCGCCGCCGCCCAGGCGCAGCAGGTGCTGCGCGTCACCGCCATCCCGGACGAGTCTCCGACGGAGCTGGCGCGAAAGGCCGAGCCGCTGGTCAGGTACCTGGAAGCCAAGCTCGGCATGAAGGTCGAGTTCACGCCGGTGACCGACTACGCCGCGGCGGTCGAGACGCTGATCAGCCGCAAGGTCGATCTCGCCTGGTTCGGCGGCTTCACCTTCGTGCAGGCGTCGGCGCGCTCGGGCGGCAAGGTCATCCCGCTGGTGCAACGCGAGGAGGACGAGCGCTTCAAGTCGGTCTTCATCACGACCGACCCGGCCATCAAGACGCTGGCCGACCTGAAGGGCAAGGACGTCAGCTTCGGCTCGCAAAGCTCCACCAGCGGCCACCTGATGCCGCGCAGCGTGCTGCTCGGCGCCGGCCTGGACCCGGACAAGGACTTCAAGCGCGTGGCCTACAGCGGCGCGCACGACGCGACGGTTGCCGCGGTGGCGGCCGGCAAGGTGCAGGCGGGCGCGCTGAACATCTCGGTGTGGGAGAAGCTGGTGGCCGACAAGAAGGTCGACACCGACAAGGTGCGCGTGTTCTTCACCACGCCGCCCTATTACGACTACAACTGGTCGGTCAGCGCCGCCATGCCCGAGGCCTTGCGCAACAAGATCGCCCAGGCCTTCCTGGCGCTGGACAAGAGCACGCCCGAAGGCAAGCAGATCCTGGAGCTGCAACGCGCGACGCGCTTCGTGCCCACGAAGCCGGAGAACTACAAGAACATCGAGGCCGCGGCCAAGAGCGCTGGTCTGCTCTGAGCTGAACCTTCGTGAACCTTGACCTGCAGGCCGTGCACGCGCGGCACCCGGCGGCGCCCAAGGGCAGCAGTGCGCTGCGGGGCGTGAGCCTGGCGCTGCGCGCCGGCGAGCAGGTGGCGGTCATCGGCCCGTCGGGCGCCGGAAAGACGACGCTGCTGCAGGTCGCCGCCGCTGCGCTGAAGCCTTTGCGGGGCGAGCTGCAGCTGGACGGTGTCGACCCGTGGTCGCTGCGCACGGCCGCGCTTCAGCGTCAGCGGGGCCGCCTCTTCATGGCGCCGCAAGTGCCGCCGCTGCCGCCGCGCCAGCGCGTCGTCACGGCCGTGCTGGCGGGGCGCTTGCCGGCGTGGAGCCTGGCCACCAGCCTGCGCTCGCTGTTCTATCCCGTCGACATCACCGGCGCCCACGCGGCGCTGGAGCGCTTCGACCTCGCCGAGAAGCTGTTTGCCCGCGTCGACCGGCTCTCGGGCGGCGAGCGCCAGCGCGTCGGCCTGGCGCGCGCGCTCTTGTCGCCGGCCACGCTGTGGTTGATCGACGAGCCGCTGTCGGCGCTGGACCCGACGCGCTCCGAGCAGGCCATCCAGGCGCTGATCGCGGTGGCGCGCGAACGCGGCATCGCGCTGATGGCGACCATGCACCAGGTCGACACCGCGCTCACCCACTTCGAGCGCATCGTCGGCCTGCGCGACGGCACGGTCGCCTTCGACCTGCCCACAGCGCAGGTCAGCCGCGAGCATCTGCTCAAGCTCTACGCGCAGCACGAGGATGAGCTGGCCGCGCCGGCCTCATTGCCACCCCGGCCGCTGCCGCCGGCCGCATCGCCGCCCGCGACGATGCACTGCCGGTGACTGCATTGACGCCACCACCGCGCCGCGACCCGGCCTGGTTGGGCCGCGTGTTCTGGTTCGGCGCCGGGCTGGTGCTGCTGTGGCCGCTGCTGGTGGCCACGGAGTTCCGGCCCTGGCTGCTGTTCAGCGCGGAGAGCCGCGAGCCGACGCTGCGCTTCCTCGCCGCCTTCCTGCCACCGGCCACGGGCAGCGACTTCCTGTGGCTGGTGGCGCGCGAAACCTGGCGCACCGTGGCCATCGCGACGGCCGGCATCACGCTGGCCCTGGTCATCGCGCTGCCGGCCACGCTGATGTCGACGCGCGTGCTGTCCATTTCGGCGCTGTCCGGCCACATGGCGCCGCTGCCGGCCGCGCTGCGCCAGGGCCTGCGCTGGGTGCTGGTGCTGTTGCGCAGCATCCCCGAACTGGTCTGGGCACTGATCTTCGTGCGCGTCGTGGGCTTAGGGCCCACGGCCGGCGTGCTGGCGATTGCGCTGACCTACGGCGGCATGCTCGGCAAGGTCTACGGCGACATCCTGGAGAGCGGCGAGACCGCCGCGACGCGCAACCTGCTCGCCAATGGCGGTGGCCGATTGCAGGCCTTTGCCTACGGCCTGCTGCCTCAGAACGCGGCGGAGCTGACGTCCTACACCGTCTACCGCTGGGAGTGCGCCATCCGCTCGTCGGTGGTGCTGGGTTTCGTCGGCGCGGGCGGCTTGGGGCAGCAGCTCGACAACTCCACCAAGATGTTTGCCGGCGGCGAGGTGGCGACGATGTTGCTGGTCTTCGTCGCGCTGGTGGCGCTGGCCGACAAGACCAGCGCGTGGCTGAGGCGGGCTTTGGCATGAAGCGCTCGCCTGCTGCCAACACGCCTTATCGCCTGCCGCCGCCGCTCTTCCATGCGCGCAGCACGGCGCTGTGGTTCGGCGTCGGCCTGCTGGCGCTGGTGATTGCGAGCTTCTGGAGCCTGGACCTGCAATGGGCGGCCTTTCTGTCGTTGGAGGCGGCGCAGAGCATGGGCCGTTTCATCGGCGAGTTCTTCCCGCCCGACCTGTCGGCGGCTTTCGTCCGCAAGGTGGTGTGGGCGTCGTTCGAGACGCTCGCGATGTCGGCGCTAGGAACACTGCTGGCGGCGGTGGGCGGCTTGCTGCTGGCGCTGCCCGCGAGCCGCAGCCATGACGGCGACCCGGCGCATGCCCGCGCGCCGACCCGGCTGCTGCTCAATGCCTTGCGCGCGGTGCCCGAACTCGTCTGGGCCACGCTGCTGCTGATCTCGGCCGGCCTGGGGCCTTTTGCCGGCACGCTGGCGCTGGCGCTGCACACGACGGGCGTGCTCGGCCGCCTGTTTGCCGAGGTCATTGAGAACGCCCCACAGGCGCCGGCCGCCGCGCTGCGCAGCCAAGGCGTCGGCCCGCTGCGCGTGTTCCTGTACGCGACCTTGCCGCAGGCGCTGCCGCAGCTCATCTCCTACACGCTCTACCGCTGGGAGAACAACATCCGCGCCGCCGCCATCCTCGGTGTCGTCGGTGCCGGCGGGCTCGGCCAGCTGCTGGCCTTCCACATGGGCCTGTTCCAGATGGGCAAGACGGCGACGGTGCTGATCGCGATGTTGTTGCTGGTGGCGCTGGTCGATGCGCTGAGCTACCTGACGCGGCGCGCGCTGGCTCGTTAGGAGCCTGTCAGGCTTTGGGTCGGGTGCGCGTTGGGCCTGCAAGGGGGCTCAGCCTAGGCGCAAAGCGGAGCTGGGCGCGCTGCCCAGCGAGCATTTGCAACGACGGATCAGCCCCCTTGCAGGCCCAACCCGAAGGGCCGGGGCGATTTGCGGGGCGATTCGGCGTTGCCGACTCGTTGTGGGGATCCATCCCACGCCTCGTCGGCGCCTTGCCTCCCCCTGCAACTCTCCCCGGCGCGCACCCGACCCAAAGCCCGACAGGCTCCTAAAGCGCCGCAATGCGGCGGGCGAGGGCCTCGATGCCGGCGTCCGACAGGTCATCGCAGGCGACGCTCTGCGCGCCGTCCAGCCGTTCCAGGTGATGGCCCTGGGAGCGAGCATAGAGCGGGTCGTAATGCCGTTCCATCAGCGCCTCGAACAGCGGCGGCAGCTCGCCGGCCAGCGCCCAGGTCTGCCACTGCGCCAGCACCTCTTTGGGCAGCAGCTCGCGCAGCGAGCCCAACTTGTCCGCCAGGCCCTGCGGGTCGTCGCCCAGCCAGGCGTAGTCGCGCAGCAGATAGGCCAGCCGCGCCTCGGGCGTGGCAGCGATCTCGACGATGGGGCTGGCGCGCAGGCGCTGCAGCAACGGCTCGGGCACGGTGATGCGGCCGATGCGCCGGCTCTCGGCCTCTATCCACACGCGGCGGCCCAGGTCGAAGCCGGCCAGGGCCTGCATCAGTTGCGTCTCGAAGCCCTTCTGCGACGGCTGTGGCCGCCCCGGCATGCCGCCCAGCACCGAGCCGCGGTGGGCGGCCAGGTCTTCCAGGTCCAGCACCTGCTCGCCCAGGTCGGCCAGCGCCTGCAGCACGCGCGTCTTGGCGCTGCCGGTGGGCCCGCACAGCACGCGCAGGTCCAGTTGCGGCGCGCGCTCGGCGATCTGCTCGATGACGTGCGCGCGCCAGGCCTTGTAGCCACCTTTGAGCTGCTGCGCGTCCCAGCCCACCAGGCGCAGCCAGTTGACGAAGCTGCCGCTGCGCATGCCGCCGCGCCAGCAGTAGACGAGGGGGCGCCAGTCCTTGGGTTTGTCGCGGAACAGTTCGTTCAGATGCCGGGCGATGTTGCGCGCCACCATCGCGCCGCCGATCTTGCGCGCCTCGAAGGCCGAGACCTGCACATAGGTCGTGCCGACGATCTGGCGCTCTTCATCAGTCAGCACGGGGCAGTTGATGGCGCCGGGCAGATGGTCCAGCGCGAACTCAGCCGGCGAGCGGGCGTCGATGAGCACCGTGAAATCGGCCAGGTCGGCGATGGTGGTGGGGTTGTGGCTCATGGGGTGATCAATCAGCGCGGCGCAGCAGGGTGAGGCCGATCAGGCGCGACACGACGGCGGCCAGGTACATGACGCCGACCAGCATCTCCAGGCTGGACACGGCGCGGGCCAGCGGCCGCACCGGGATGACATCGCCGATGCCCGTGCTGGACAGCAGCGCGAAGCTCAGGAACATCAGTTCCGTCCAGCTGCGCGGCTGCTCAGGGTTGGTGGCCGCCAGGAAGCTGCCCGGCTGCAGTTCCTGCAGCACGACGAAGCTGTAGGCAAAGCCCCAGGCCAGCAGCGTGAAGGTGGCGCCGGCCGCGAACAGCTCGTCGGTGGTCGCGTGCATGTCGCCCATCATGTAGGCGACGAGGCTGGCGGCAGCGTAGAAATAGAACACCGCCTCCAGCGCGGCCGACCAGGGTTGCAGCCATTGCATCTCCGGCTGCGTCTGCAACAGCAGCATGACGATGGCGGGCAGGGCGAGGCAGACGCTCAGCCAGGTCAGGCCCGGCGTGCGGCGCACCATGCCGGTCGTGAACACCAGCACCGTGATGCCAAAGGCACTCAGCGCGACCGGGCCGGCGCGGGTCGACTCCAGCAGCGGGTAGAGCAGCAGGCCGGCCAGCTGCACGATCAGCAGGATGGCCGACGGGTGGCGCCGCGTGACGGCGAGGAATTCCATGTGGCGCAGGGGCATGGCGGCATTCTCGGGCCCACCGCTGCATGCAGCGTCACTGTCGCGCGGACTGTCCGGCCACTGTCCGCGGACAGTGTTCGTCGCGCCAAGTGATTGATTCATAACGCGCCGGCCCTTGGCACAGGGCTTGCGAAATACCGGGCATGAACACCGGCTTTCGTGACACCTCCGAGCAGGACCGCCCCCTTGCCTCCCGCCGCCGCCGCTGGCCCCTGCTGCTGGCGGGCGGCGTGGTTGCCATCGCGCTGCTGGCCTGGCTGGCCGGCGGGCGCATTCGCCAGGCCTTGTCGGCCGACGCTGCCGTCAGCGCCGCCCGCCTGAGCATCGCCACCGTCGACATCGCACCGCTGACGCGCGACGTGTCCGGCGAGGGCCGCGTCGTTGCCGCGCAGAGCCCGACGCTCTACGCCCAGGGCGCCGGCACCGTGTCGCTGGTGGTGCGGGCGGGCGACCCGGTCAAGCTGGGCCAGGTGCTGGCCCGCGTGGACTCGCCGGAGCTGACCAACCGCCTCGCTCAGGAGCGCAGCAATGTCGACGCCCTGCGTGCCGACCTGGCCCGTGCCGAGGTCGATGCGCGCCAGCAGGCGGCGGCGTTGCAGAGCGCCTTCGAGAACGCCCGCATCGACCAGCAGACCGCGCAGAACGACCTCGCCCGCCAGACCCAGGCCTTCGAGGCCGGCGCGACGGCGCGCATGCAGGTCGAGCGTGCTCAGGATGCGCTGGCCAAGGCGAAGCTCGCCCTCGATCAGGCCCAGGGCCTGCGCGGCCTGAAGACCGACAGCCTGGCGCTGGACGTGCAGGCCAAGAAGAGTGCTTTGTCTCGCCAGCAATTGATGGTGGCCGACCTGGAGCGCCAAGTGGGCGAGTTGGCCGTGCGTTCGCCGGTGGATGGCCAGGTGGGCCAGCTCTTCATCGCCGACCGCACGAATGTGGCCCGTGACGCCAAGCTGCTGTCGGTCATCGACCTGTCGGCGCTGGAGGTGCAGATGCAGGTCGCCGAGAGCTTTGCGCGGGAGTTGCAGCCGGGGATGCCGGGGGAGATTTCTGGCAATGGGCAGCGCTGGGCGGGTCTGGTCAGCCAGGTGTCGCCTGAGGTTGTGAATGGCGAGGTGGCGGCGCGGCTGCGGTTTGATGGCAAGCAGCCGGAGCAGTTGCGGCAGAACCAGCGGTTGTCGGTGCGGGTGCTGCTGGATAGGCGGGACAAGGTGCTGGGGGTGGCGCGCGGCAGTTTCGTGGACGAGGGCGGTGGCAGCTACGCCTATGTCGTGCGTGGGGGGCATGCCGAGAAGGTCCCCGTGAAGCTTGGAGCTCGCTCGTTGGAACGTGTGGAGGTGCTTTCTGGGTTGGTTGCGGGGGATCGGGTGGTGATCTCCGGGGCGGACAGCTTCAAGAACGCGGATCGCGTTTTGATTGCGGATTGAGGGCATGGGCGTGATGGTTGATCAGGTTGCTTTTGCGAGGAGTGCTGTGGATCGCTGCATTGCCGGGAGTCCGTCCCGGCGGCCGGGTAACTTTCTTCTGCGGGGCCAGAAGAAAGTCACCAAAGAAGAGGCCCTGAACCGCACACCAGCACCACATGCACGAGCTGCGCCGTGCAACAGCCGGTGGGTGAGTGGGAAGACGCGAACCGCTGCGCTCTCGCTGCTGTCCTTGTCACCAGCGGCACTCATCGCCACTTCACCCCCCCTAACGCGCGGCTGCACGCCGAGCTCACGAGAAAAGCAAATGCAGCGTCGCTCTGGCGACGCGGTCGCGCAGCATCCACCGGGGCGTCGCCCCAGCGACGCGGTATCCCCTGGTGAGCCCGGCGTGCAGCCGGCGTTAAGCGGCGTGAAGAAGCGCGTCATGGCACTCGTGACAAGGACAGCAGCGAGAGCGAAGCGGTTCGCGTCTGCCCGCAACGCCGCTAGTTGTTTTCGCGCGCCGCTGCTGGCGGCGTCGCGGTCGTGTGCGGTTCAGGGCCTCTTCTTTGGTGACTTTCTTCTGGCCCCGCAGAAGAAAGTTACCCCGCCGCCGGGCGGGACTCCCGGCACCTTGCCACCAGGCAAACGCCACTTAAACACACAAGCCGCCGGCAAAGTCGACCCGACGAACTAACCCAATTTCTGAACGCAGGAACCCCCAATGCTCCAGATGGAAAAACTCCAAAAGGTCTACCGCACCGAAATGGTCGAGACCTACGCCCTCCGCGACTTCAACCTCACGGTGAACGAGGGCGAATTCGTGGCGGTCACCGGACCTTCCGGCTCCGGCAAGACCACCTTCCTCACCATCGCCGGCCTGCTCGAAGCCTTCAGCGGTGGCAGCTACAAGCTCGACGGCATCGACGTCAGCCGCATGGGCGACGGCGAGCGCTCGCGCATACGCAACCAGAAGATCGGCTTCATCTTTCAGGCCTTCAACCTGATACCGGACCTCAACGTCCTCGACAACATCGAAGTGCCGCTGCGCTACCGCGGCTTCAACGCCGCCGAGCGCAAGAAGCGCGCGGCCGATGCGCTGTCCCGCGTCGGCCTGTCCGCCCGTGGCCGTCACTACCCGGCGGAGCTGTCCGGCGGCCAGCAGCAACGCGTGGCCATCGCCCGTGCGCTGGCCGGCGAGCCGCGCCTGCTGCTGGCGGACGAGCCCACCGGCAACCTCGACAGCGCGATGGCGCGCAGCGTCATGGAGCTGCTGGAGGAACTGCACCGCGACGGCGCCACCATCGTCATGGTCACGCACGACCCGCAGCTCGCCGCGCGTGCCCAGCGCAACGTGCATGTGATTGACGGTCAAGTGGTCGACCTGACTGCGGAGTTGGCCGCTTGAACTCAGCCAAGCTCCTGCTGCTTGTGGTGCTGTGCGCCACGACGGCGGCCCGCGCCGACGACCTGCTGCAGGTCTGGGCCCAGGCCCGCGCGGCCGACCCGTTGCTGCGCCAGGCCGCCGCGCTGAGCGGCGCGCAGGAGGCCTCGGCCCGCGAAGCCCGCGCCGCACTGCTGCCGCAGTGGCAGCTGCAAAGCAGCGAGCAGCGCGAGACCGGCGGCAACCGCTGGAACACCACCAGCAGCAGCCTCAGCCAGACCCTCGTCGACCTCGCCGCCCTGCGCGAATGGGACGCCGGCCGCACCCAGGCCTCGGCCCAGGCCGCGCGCCTGGCCGCCGCCGAGCAGACCGCGCGCCAACGTGTGGCCGAGGCCTATTTCGGCCTGCTGTCGGCCCAGGCCCAGCTCGCCACGGCGCGCGCCAACGAGGACGCCTTTGCACGCCAGGTCAGCGAGGCCGACACGCGCTTCAAGGCCGGGCTGTCGGCCCAGGTCGAGGCCGACCAGTCGCGCGCCTATCGCGAGCTGGCCCGCACCGGCACGCTGGCGGCCGAGGCCGCCGTGGCCGATGCCCGCGAGGCGCTGGCCCAGCTGACTGGCACCATGGCACCCGCGCTGCAACCGCTGCGCAAGACGCTCGCCGCCCAGCCCCTGCCCGACGACGCCGAGGCCTGGGCGCGCCGCGCCGAGGCCGCCAACCCCACGCTGCGCGCCCTGCAGCTCGACGTGCAGGCCAGCGAGCAGCGCATCTCCGCCGCCCGCGCCGGCCACCTGCCGACGCTGAGCGTGGGCGTGGACACCCTGCGCCAGCGCGGCGACGGCGTGCCGCCGCTGGACGCCGGGCGCACGCCCACGCAAGTGGCGCTGCGCCTGACCGTGCCGCTGTTCGCCGGCGGCGCCGTGGCTGCGGCGACCGACCGTGCCGGCTTCCAGCGCGACGCCGCGCGCGAGCAGCTCGAAGCTGGCCGCCGCGCGGTGCTGCGCGAGGTGCGCTACGAGCACCTCGCCGTCAGCCAGGGTGCGGCGCAGCTGCAGTCCACCCAGGTCGCCGTGGCAGCCGCGGAGCGCGCGCTGGAAGCCACGCGCACCGGCCTGACGCTGGGCACGCGCAGCACCACCGACCTGCTGCTCGCCATCCAGACCCTGGCCGGCGCACAGAACGCCCAGACCCAGGCCCGCCACCGCCATGTGCTGGCTCTGCTGGCCCTGCACCAGGCCGCCGGCTCGCTGGGCGACGCCGAACTGGCCGCCGTCAACGCTCTCCTGGAGAACAACTGATGTTTCTTCACTACCTCGAACTCGCCGCCCGCAGCGCCCGTGCCTCCAAGGGCCTCAGCGCGCTGATGGTGCTGGCCCTGGCCCTGGGCATCGGCGCCTGCATGACGACGCTGACCGTCTATCACGTGCTGTCCGGCGACCCGATTCCGGCCAAGAGCACGCGCCTCTTCAACGTGCAGATCGACGCGGCCGACATGGTGGACTGGCGGGCCGGCGACGAGCCGACGCTGGACCTGACGCGCTTCGATGCCACAGCATTGATGCGCGACAAGAAGGCCATGCGCCAGACGATGTCCAGCGGCGTCAACACCGCCGTGTCGTTGCCGGACGGCCAGACCAAGCCGATCTTCTCCAGCACCCGCTACTCAACGGCCGACTTCTTCGCGATGTTCGACGCGCCCTGGCAGCACGGCGGCGGCTGGAACGCGGCGGACGACGAAGCGGAGGCCCGCGTCGCGGTCATCTCCGCCTCGCTCAACGACAAGCTCTTCGGCGGCGCCAACAGCGTGGGCAAAGAGATCATCGTGCGCGGCCAGCCGCTGCGCATCCTCGGCGTGCTCAAGCCCTGGCAGGTCAAGCCGCATTTCTGGGACCTGACGCTGGGCAGCTACATCGAGACCGAGGACCTCTTCCTGCCGTTCTCGACGGCCATGACGCTGCGGATCGGCCATTGGGGCAACACCGACTGCTGGGCGCGCGGCGCGACCGGCGGCAGCTCGTATGACCTGAATGCCGCTTGTGCCTGGGTGCAGTACTGGGTGGAGTTCGAGAAGCCCGAGGATGCCGCTGCCTACCGGGACTACCTCGTCGCCTATTCCGACGCGCAGCGCAAGGCTGGCCGCTTCGAACGCCCGACCAATGTGAAGCTGCGCAACGTGATGGAGTGGCTGGGCGCGCAGAAGGTGCTGCCCGCCGACGTGCGCCTGCAGACCTGGCTGGCCTTCGGCTTCCTGCTCGTCTGCATCGTCAACATGGTGGGCCTGCTGCTGGCCAAGACGCTGCGCCGCGCCGGCGAGATTGGCGTGCGGCGGGCGCTGGGTGCCACGCGCGGTGCCATCTTTGCGCAGTTCGTCGTCGAGGCCGGGCTGCTGGGCCTGGTGGGCGCGGTGCTGGGCCTGCTCTTCGCCAACGCCGGCCTCTGGCTGGTGCGCCGCAGCCCCAACGACTACGCCCGCCTGGCCGAGCTGGACGCGTCCATGCTGGCTTTGACCCTGGGCCTGGCCCTCATCGCCAGCCTCTGCGCCGGCCTGCTGCCGGCGTGGCGCGCAGCGCTCGTCACACCCGCAGTCCAACTCAAGGTGCAGTGATGTCCTCATCCTCGACGCGTCTGACGCTTGCTTCCTCCGTCCCCCGCCCGCGCGGCGCATTCGCCGCCACGCTGCATGCCCTGCTGCTGGACTTGCGCCCCATCCTGACGACGCTGCGCCGCCACAAGATCGCGGCCGGCCTCATCGTGCTGGAGGTGGCGTTGACCTGCGCCATCGTCACCAATGCGCTGCACCTCATCCAGACCCGCATCGAGGCGCTCAATGCCGACAGCGGCATGGCGGAGTCCGAACTCGTCGTGCTCAACCTGCGCGGCAGCAAGCCGACGCCACCCGAGCGCAGCGCCGGTGTCGTGGCAGAAGACATGGCACGGCTGCGCGCCGTCCCGGGCGTTAAGTTCGCGACTGCGTCCAACCAGATCGTCTACGGCAACAACAGCAACAACAGCGGTGTCAGCCTGGAGCCCGACAACAAGGGCGCGCGCATCGTTGCCTCGCAATACGCGGGCGACGACCAGTTGATCGCCACCTATGGCCTCAAGCTGCTGGAGGGCCGCAACTTCACGCCCGACGAGGTGCTGGACAGTTTTCAGGTCTTCAGCGCAGCGCGGCCGAACGTCCCGCAGGTCATCGTCAACCAGGTGCTGGCGAGCAAACTCTTCCCCGGCCGCTCGGCGCTGGGCCAGTCCGTCTACATCTTCGGCAGCCCGTCGACCATCATCGGCGTCGTCCAGACGCTGACGCACCCGCAGATGCACCGCGCCCGCGGCGACAGTGGCGGCGCGGCGATGCTGTTCCCGCTGCGGGGTGGGGGCAACTACGTGCTGCGGGTTGACGCTGACCAGCGCGACGCGCTGATCAAGGCCACGACGGCCGTGCTGGAAGCGAACGACAAGACCCGCATCGTCACGCAAGCCAAACCGCTGACCGAGATGCGCGCCGCCTTCTACGCCCAGGACCGCGCCATGGCCTGGCTGATGGGCGGCGTCTGCCTGGCCCTGCTGCTCGTCACGGCCATGGGCATCGTCGGCTTGGCCAGCTTCTGGGTGCAGCAACGCACCCGCATGATCGGCACGCGGCGCGCTTTAGGCGCCACCGAGGGTCAGATCCGCCGCTACTTCCAGGTCGAGAACCTGCTGCTGACGACCACCGGCATCGTCATCGGCATGGCCGGCGCGGTGGCGCTGGGCCAGTTGCTGATGCAGAGCTATGAGGTGCCGCGCCTGCCGTGGGTCTACCTGCCCGCCGGGGCGGTGTCGCTGTGGCTGCTGGGCCAGGTGGCGGTGTGGGTGCCGGCGCGTCGTGCGGCGCGGCTGTCCCCGGTGGCGGCACTCAGAAGTTAGTCCCGGCTCGTGCCGGGTTATGCGCGAGCTGGCAGCATGCGCGCATGACGCTTCTCCGCTCCTGGCGCCGGCTCGCCGGCCTCGCGCTCATCACCGCCACGGTACTGGGCCTGCAGGTCGGCTGCGCGGCGCTGGACGAGCGCCAGCGCGGCTGGATCTTCCAGCCCGGCGACCGCACCTGGGCCGGTGGCGTGGCGGCTGCCCAGGGGATGGAAGACGTCTGGATTCCCTTCGACAGCCGCATCGCCGAATCCCGCGGCGCGGCGGTGCGCCTGCATGGCCTGTGGCTGCCGCAGGCCGACGCCAATGCCCCCGTGCTGCTCTATCTGCATGGCGCCCGCTATGACGTGCGCGGCAGCGCGCCGCGCATGCGCCGCATGCACGAACTCGGCTTCTCGGTGCTGGGTGTCGACTACCGCGGCTTCGGCCGCAGCTCGGCGGGCCTGCCGTCGGAGGCCATGGCCGCCGAGGACGCCCAGGCCGCCTGGGACTGGCTGGCCCGCCACTACCCCGACAGGCGCCGCTTCATCTTCGGCCACTCGCTGGGCGGCGCCATCGCGGTGCAGCTGGCCAGCGACGTGGCCGACGAGGCCGGCCTGATCGTCGAGGCCAGCTTCACGTCCATCCCCGATGTCGTCAGCACCTTCCGCTGGGGCTGGCTGCCGGTGTCGCCGCTGATCACGCAACGTTTCGACGCCGCCTCCCGCATCGCCGAGGTCGGCTCGCCGCTGCTG
Source organism: Roseateles sp. AC306 (assembly GCF_979253795.1). Lineage (NCBI taxonomy): Bacteria > Pseudomonadati > Pseudomonadota > Betaproteobacteria > Burkholderiales > Sphaerotilaceae > Roseateles > Roseateles sp. AC306. Next base: position 274,478 of record NZ_CEEDEB010000005.1, on the reverse strand, counting down.
GTGGTGCATGGCAGTCAGGACAGCCTCATCCCCTACCGCCTGGGCCAGGACCTCTACCAGCGCGCCCGGGCGCCCAAGCGCTTCGTGCTGGTGGAGGGCGGCTCCCACCACAACACCAATGCCGTCGGCCAGGCGCAGTACCGCGCGGCACTGGCCGAACTCTTCGGGCTGGGACCGGCGGGCCTGTAGCGTCGTCTAGCGAGTCAGCAGCGTGTCGCGCACGAAGCGCACAAGGGCCCGCGCTGCTTCCGACCCGGCGGGCACGGGCAGGGTCAGCGCCTGCACGGTGTCCAGGCCGACCAGCAGCTTCCAACCGGGCAGCAAATTGCGCAGCGGCGTGGGGTTCGGGTCGCCCAGCGCTCCGATTGCTTGCAGGGCCGAAATGGGCTCGACGCAGAAGTCGGGCGCGATGACCAGGCCGGCGCCATGGCGGGCCAGCGCGATCAGCCCGTCCAGGTCGCTGCCCCAGGCCGTGGCCTGCAGCGGCACGTCCACGCGCCGGCCGTCGTCGTGCTGCCATTGGCTTGCAAACGGCTCTTCGCCCTGGCCCAGCAGCAGCATGGGCGCCGTGAGCAGGTCCTGCGGGCTTTGCGCGGCGGCATGCTGGCCGTTGCCGTAGGCGCGCACCTCGAACTTCATCACGGGCTGAGCCACCCAGGCCTCGGGCGGCTTGCTGGTCACGCGGAAGGCGATGTCCAGGCCTTCGCGCAGCAGGTCGACGCGGCGGTCGGTGAAGAACAACTCATAGCGCACGGCCGGGTGCAGGGCCTGGAAGCGCGCCAGCAGCGGCGCCAGCACATGCCGGCCGAAGCCCGCCGTGGCGCTGATGCGGAGGGTGCCGTCGAGTTGGTCACGCGTCTGGCGCAGGGCCAGGCGGGCGCTCTCGGCGGCCTCGCGGACGGCGCGGGCGCGGGAGTGCAGGCGCCGGCCGGCTTCGGTCAGGCCCAGGCTGCGCGTGCTGCGGGCAAACAGCGTCAGGCCGACGGCGCCTTCGATGGCGGCGATGCGGCGGCTGATGGCGGCGCGCGTGAGGCCGAGGTCGCGGGCGGCCTGGGCAAAGCTGCCGGCCTGGGCGACACGGGCGAAGAGTTCCAGCGCATTGGCGTCCAGGGCTTCCTCGGCGACCGTCTGGCGGCGGCGGCCGATGGCCGGGAGCTTGGGGTCCTTTGTTGACATTTTGTTGACGATCTGAGGCTTGTTGTGGATCTAGCGGCTGGAAAGTCGCCAATCTAGACTGGCTTGGCCGGTGCCGCAAGCGCGCCGAACCACCGAGGTCTCTTGATGTCCAGCCTGCCTTTGACACCGTTCGACGCCCTGCCGCGGCCCATCCCGGCGACCAGTGCTCTCGACGACGAATCGGAGCTTGGCAAGCGCCAGGTTCGGCATGTGCCAACGCCCCTGCGCTGCAGCGACGGGCGGCTGCTGGCGGCGCAGTGGTTCGAGCCCCCGCCGGCCGTCGGTGTGAAGGCCGTGGCCGTCATAGCCGCGGCCACGGCGGTGCCGGCCAGCTACTACCGCCATTTCGCCGAATGGCTGGCGCAGCGGGGCTACGCGGTGTTGAGCTTTGACTACCGCGGCATTGCCGCGTCGCGCGAGGCCTTGCGCCCGGGTGAGGACGTGCGCTTGCGCGACTGGGCGCGCGTCGACATGGGCGCCGCCCTGCATGCGGCGGACAAGCGCCGCTGCGAGGAGGCGGCACGCCAGGGGCGTGAACTCGGCTTGCTGTGGGCTGGCCATTCGTTGGGCGGCAACTCCGTCGGCCTGGTGCCGGGGTTTGCCGACAAGGTGGACGCGGTGCTGGGCGTCGCCGCGCAGGTCGCCTACCTCGGCCACTGGTCGGGCTTTGCGCGCGTGCAGGCCTGGCTGTTCTTCCACTGGATGCTGCCGCTGCTGGTGCGCGTGCTGGGCCGCGCACCCGGGCGTGTGCTCGGCCCGCGCGCGCAGGACCTGCCGGCCGGTGCCGCGCTGGAGTGGGCCGCCTGGGGGCGCACCCCGGGCTTCCTGTTCGGCGACGACAGCCTGGCGCGCGAGCGGACGTATCACCGCTTCGAGGGCGCCGTGCACCTGTGGAGCATCACGGATGACCATCTCTTCGGCCCCGCCGCGGCGGTGGACGCGCTGGCCGGGCAGTTCAGCGCCGCCCGGGTGCAGCGCCACGTCGTCGCGCCGGCCGACCTGGGCGTGAAGAAGATCGAGCACTTCGGCCCCTTCCGCCGCGACCTGGGCGCCCGGCTCTGGCCCCGGCTGCTGGCGCCCATCGAGGCAGCCACGCCAAGGTTGGCGGCACGCCTGCCAGGGGTCTGAAGGGACGTCAGCGCCACACATTCACGGCCGCGTCATGACGGGCCGGCAGCATGCGGGCCATGCCGACGCCGCAAGACTCCGCTGCCGCCGACACGCCCACGCTGTCGGTGCGCACCGTCTGGATCTCGGACCTGCACCTGGGCACGCCCGGCTGCCAGGCCAGGGCCCTGCTCGATTTCCTGCGCGACGTCGAGTGCGAAACCCTCTATCTCGTCGGCGACATCATCGACGGCTGGCAGCTGCGCCGCAGCTGGTACTGGCCGCAATCGCACAACGACGTCGTGCAGAAGCTGCTGCGCAAGGCACGCAAGGGCACGCGGGTCATCTTCATTCCGGGCAACCACGACGAGTTCGCGCGCAAATACCTGACGCACAACTTCGGCGGTGTCGACGTGATGGAAGAGGCCATGCATGTGACGGCCGATGGCAAGCGGCTGTGGGTCACGCATGGCGACCTCTACGACGGCGTCATCCAGTGCGCGCGCTGGCTGGCCATCATGGGCGACCTGGCCTACGAGTTCACGCTCAAGGTCAACCGCTGGTTCAACCGCGTGCGCGCCAAGTGCGGCCTGCCGTACTGGAGCCTGTCGCGCTACCTCAAGCACAAGGTCAAGCGCGCGGTCAGCTACATCAACGAGTTCGAGAACGCCGTTGCGCGCGAGGCCCGCAAGCGCGGCGCGCATGGCGTGGTCTGCGGCCACATCCACCATGCCGAGATCCGCGAGATCGACGGCATCCTGTATTGCAACGACGGCGACTGGGTGGAGAGCCTGACGGCGCTGGTCGAGCACTTCGACGGCCGTCTGGAGATCATCGACCGGGGCGACCAGGCGGCGCTGCCGGGCATGCTGCCGGCGGTGAAGCCGGTAGCGCTGCCCGAGCCCGAACTGGTCAGCTGAGCTTTAGGAGTGCCTGGCCGGCGCGGATCTGCACGCCGGTGGCAATGCCCTCGGCCAGCTCGAAGCCGGGCGGCACGAAGACGATGATGGTCGAGCCATGCTCGAACCAGCCCATCTCCTGGCCTTTCACGAGCGGTGCGTCGCAGGGCATCTCATTGGCGCCCTTGCGACCAAGATGCAGCAGCACGTCGAGGAAGTGCAGGCGGATGCTGGCGACGAGGATGGCCGCGACCGGCACCAGCGCGATGGCATGGCCGCTGGCGAGCGTCATGCGTACCACGGCGCGCTCGTTGCGGCAGAACAGCCGCTCCACGCGTTTGAGCGCCACCGGGTTCACGTTCCAGGTGTCGCCGCTCAGGTAGGTCACATGCTGCACCGTGCCATCGGCCGGCGCGTGGAAGCGGTGGTACATCGCCGACGTCAGCCGCAGCGTGACAAAGCGGCCGCCCTCGAAGGCGCTGGCGTCCTGTGTCGGGCCGAACAGTTCCGCCGTCGAATACGGGAAGCCCTTCGCCTGGTAGACCTGGCCCTGCCGCACCACGCCGGTCGCGCCGACGATGGCGTCGCTCGGGCTGGCGAACACCTCTGGCCGCGCGTCGAACACGCGCGAGCCGGGCTTCAACTCACGCGTGAAGCAGTCTTTCAGCGAGCGGAACTGCTCGTGCTTCGCTTCGCTCAAGTCCAGCGGGATGAACCACTGCCACACGGCAATCGTCAGCTTCGTCAGCAGCGGGCTCTCGATGCGTGAGAAGCGGCCCATCAGCTTCGTGAGGGCAATGCGGGGCACGCGGTTGGTGAGCAGGAAGTTCAGATCTTCCTGCGCCACCAGGCGCTTGAACCAGCCGGGGTGGGGCAGGGCGCTCTCGTTCGTCCCGCCGGCCAGTGCGGGCGATGCGTCTTGATTCTTCATCGTTCAGAACTTCTGGCTGAGCATTTCCCGGAACACGCTGCGGCGAATCGCCTTCGTGGTGAGCTCCGGCGCCGTCCACCACCAGCCATCGGCTCGCATCTCGTCGCAGGCGGCGATGAAGCGGTCCATGACCTCGGCGAACTCCGCGTCGCCGTAGTTCAGGCTGAAGATCAGCCGCCCCGTGCCCACCCAGCTCAGCGCCAGGCCGTGCTTGCGCAGATAGAACTGCAGCATCCAGTGATGGCGGCCGGGCTGGTCGTACATCACCGTCCAGATCGTCGACAGGTTGGCCATGCGCACCGGCGCGCCCGCCGCTGCCAAGCGGGCGTTGAACTGGGCGCAGCGGGCGTTCCAGCGCTCGTCCAGGCCGTCGTACAGCGCTTTCACCTCGGGCCGCTCGATGCGCTTCAGGAAGGCCGCCATCGCCGCCACCACATAGGGGTGGGCATTGAAGGTGCCGCGCGCAAAGCAGATGTCGGCCGGCCGGTCCTCGCGGTAGCGCTGCATCAGCGCGCGGCTGCCGCACACCACGCCCACCGGCAGGCCGCCGCCGAGCGTCTTGCCGTAGGTGACGAGGTCGGCCTTGACGCCGAAGTACTGCTGCGCGCCGCCCGGCGCGAGGCGAAAACCGACAAACACCTCGTCGAATATCAACACGATGCCGCGCGCGGTGCAGACCTCACGCAGCTTCCTCAGCCAGGCCGTGTAGGCCTCGCGGTCATAGCGGGCGCGGCGGCTGCCGTCGATGAGGCTGGAGTCGCCCGGCGCGCTGACGTTGGGGTGCAGGGCCTGCAGCGGATTGACCAGCACGCAGGCGATGTCGCGCCGCGTCGCCAGCACCTTCAGCGAGCGTTCGGCCATGTCCTGCAGCGTGAAGGTCTCGCGCGGCGGCAGCGGGTTGCCGGGGCCGGGCTGCACGTCCTCCCACCAGCCGTGATAGGCGCCGGCAAAGCGCACCAGGCGCTTCTTCTTCGTGTGATAACGCGCCAGTCGCACGGCCTGCATGACGGCCTCGGTACCGCTCATGTGGAAGCTCACCTCCTCGTGGCCTGACACGGCCTTCAAGCGCGTGAGCACGTCCAGCACGCAGGGGTGATAGGCGCCCAGCACCGGGCCCAGCTCGCTGGCCGTGGCGACGGCTTCAGCGATGCAGTCCCGGTAGGCGTCAACGCCCAGCACATTGACGCCGTAGGAGCCGGTCAGGTCGTGGAAGCGGTTGCCGTCCAGGTCCTCCACCTGCACGCCGTCGCTCTGGCGCAGGAAGGCGCCCACCTTCAAATATTGGCGCAGCACCGGGCTGAACTGGAAGGGCACGCGGTAGCGGCCGGTGAACCGCAGGTCGGAGATGGTCTCGCGCGCCTCTTCGGTGGCGGCCAGCGTCTTTGCAAAGCGCCTGTCGAACTCGGCGCCCAGGCGTTGCAGCGCGGCGCGCCGTTGCGCGGCGACGTCGGCGGGCGCGCCATCTGCATTGAAGAACTGCGCCTCGTCATAGGCATAGCCCGGCACCCAGCGCGCCAGCCGCTTGGCCATGCGCGAATGGCCAGCCAGCGAGCGGTGCTTGGCCCGTGACAGCTCGATGCGCCGCTTGGCCGCCGGCAGCAGCGCCAGCAGGCCCAGCGCGAGCGCCGACAGAGTGAGGGTCTCGTCCATCGGCTCAGTGCGCCTGCTGGCCGACGTGGTCCATCGGGTCGATCAGCTGGCCGCGCAACAGATACAGCGGTGCCTTCCAATACAGCATCACGTCGTGGAAGGGGTCTGTGATGATCTTGAAGCCCCAGGCCAGGCCTTGCATCAGGTTCTGCGTCACCCACAGCTGCACGACGCGGAAGACCAGGCCCGTCACGCCCAGGCAGAACCACGCCATGCCCACGTTCTCGACATAACCTTGCAAGCCAACGGCGGGTTCGATCAGGCCGCCCAGCGACGGCGCCAGCCACAGCACGGCCGGCAGCGCCACCCAGACGGCCATCAGCACGATCTTGCGGCGGATGTTGTAGCCGATCTTGATCTCTTCCTTGTAGGCGTCGGTGGCGTGGTTGACGTGGTCGTAGCCGCGCGGCTCGAAGAAGAAGTGGCCCGCCTGCCGCGTCGTCATCGACACGCACCAGGCGAGCAGCGCCGACCACGCCGGGTTCACGAACAGCAGCGCGTACGACACCAGGAAGGTCAGCGCGCTGATCAGGTGCAGGCTCTGGTTGATGCGGCTGTGGTGGTAGTAGCGGTGGTCGTCCCAGCGCTGGGTCTTCAGGGTCTGGAAGAACTCGTTCACGTTGTCCCGTCCTCGCATGTGGTTGGCAGCGGGGCGGATGGTGGGGGCCTTGCGTGAAATCAGCGTGACGGTCCGTTGGTCATCGTTCTGTCGCAAGACCTCGTGACCATTCGCAGCATGAAAACCGCACACGATGCCGACGACATCCTGGTCGACGACCTCCCCGCGCCGCGCCACTCGCGCCGGCTCGCGGTGGTGACCGAGACCTACCCGCCCGAGGTCAACGGCGTCGCCATGTCGATGGCGCGTGTCGTCGACGGCCTGAACCGCCGCAACCACGACGTGCAGCTCATTCGCCCACGCCAGCCGGCCCGGCTGATGTCGGCACCGACCGGCAGGCCCGCCGTGGATGAGGTCCTCACCAAGGGCTTGCCCGTGCCGCTCTACCCCAACCTGCGCATGGGCGTGCCGGCCAAGCGGACTCTGGTGAAGCTGTGGTCGCTGCAGCGGCCGGACGTCGTGCACATCGCCACCGAAGGGCCGCTGGGCTGGTCAGCCCTGCAGGCAGCGCAACATCTTGCGCTGCCGGTCACGTCGGACTACCGCACCAACTTCCATGCCTACGGCAGGCACTATCGCCTCGGCCTGCTGTCCAAGCCCATCATGGGCTATCTGCGCAAGTTCCATAACCGCTGCGACGCGACCATGGTGCCCACCGAGGCGATTCGCGTGCAGCTCGCGGAGCGCGGCTTCGAGCGATTGAGCGTGGTGGGGCGCGGCGTGGATGCGCAGCGCTTCGACCCCGCGCGCCGCAGCGCCGCGATGCGCGAGAGCTGGGGTGCGGGGCCGGATGACCTGGTCATGGGTTATGTCGGCCGCCTGGCGCCGGAGAAGAACCTCGGCGTCGTGCTGGCCGCCTACGAGGCCGTCAGGATTGCGCAGCCGCGAGCGAGGCTGGTGTTCGTCGGCGACGGCCCGATGCGCGCCGAACTGGCGGCACGCGTGCCCGATGCGGTGTTTGCCGGCCAGCGCAGCGGCGACGACTTGGCGGCGCATTACGCCGGGCTCGATCTCTTTCTGTTCGCCAGCCTCACGGAGACCTTCGGCAACGTCACGACCGAAGCCATGGCCAGCGGTTGTGCGGTCGTTGCGTTCGACAGTGCGGCGGCGGGGGAGTTGATTCGCAGCGGCGTGAACGGCTGGCTGGCGGGGCCGGGGCGCGAGGCCGACTTCGTTGCCGCCGTGCGCATGGCGGCCGCCGACGGAGCTGCACGTCGCGCGGTGGCGGATGGAGCCAGGGCGACGGCGCGGCGACTGGATTGGGGCGACATCACGGCGCGCTTCGAGTCGGTGCTGGAAGGCGCGATTGCGCGCGTCGAGCCGAGCTTGGTGCTGGCGCGGCTGCAGCCAGCCTGAGCTGACCAGCCAGTCAGCCGGCCTGCAGTGAGCGCAGCTCGGCCGCCCAGTCGGCCCAGTGCTTGCGCACGGCTTCGCGCTGCTCGGCGCTCAGGCCGTTCAGCAGCTTCAGCAGGCTGGCGATGATTTGCTCGCGGTAGGCCTGCTCGGCCGGCAGCGGCAACAGGTTCTGCATCCACAAGGTCGTGCCACCGGCCAGGTCCTGGCGCGACCACGCGCGCAGCGCCTCCAGCGTGCGCGCCTGGCGGTTGGCGCGGCCCTGGGCCATGGTGGGCAGGTCAAAGCGCCAGCTCTCGGCATCGGCGCGCGCCTGCTTGCGCGTACTGCGGTCCAGGTCGCCCAGCCAGCGCTCCAGGTTGGTTGCGTAGCGCTTGCCACGCTCGGCCGGGCCGCCCTTGCCGGCCTGCTTCTCGCGCCACTCGGCGGTCTTCTCGTCCATCTTCTTCTGCAGGCGCTGCCACTGCTCGGGCCTGAGCCCCGCCAGCAGCGGCGCGGCGAGGGGCGCGGCGTGCTGCAGGCTGCGCTCGGCGCTGCTCCGCGCGCCGCGCTCAAGGGCCAGCAGCTCGTCCTGCGTCACGCCGTCGTCCAGCGCGGCATGGGCCTGGCGCAGAAGGGCCAGCCATTGCGGCAGTTCCTCGCGCCGGTGCCAGGCCTGCCAAGCCTGCAGCTGCGCCTTGAGTTGCGTGCGCTGGCTGCTGTCCAGGTCCAGGTAGTTGTCGGCCCAGAGGCCGGCCAGCAGCGGCAGTTGCTGATAGGCCAGCGTCACGCTGGAGCAGCCGGCGACCACCAGCGCGGCGAGCAGCGAAAGCAGGGTGGCGAGGCGCTTGAGCAGTTGCATGGACGGAGGAAAGTTGGCGGTTGCCAGCCTCGTGGCAAACCGCGTGCCCACGGCGCTCAGCGTCTCAGGGGCAGGTGCCGCGCTGCAAAGTGAAGTCCACGCCCAGTTCCTTGCCGTTCAGCGTGCCTTCGATGCGCGCGGCCAGGCGGTCGGGCGCCGCCAGCCGGTAGATGACCCGCTGCGGGAAGCCATGGGTCGGGTTCTCGAACACCGCCTCGGGCTGCTTGGGGTCCACTTGGCGCAGCAGCTTGAACTCCGTCGGCGGCCGGCCCTGGGGCTGGGCGAGGTAGGCGGGCTTGCCGTCGGCACCGACGCGGATCTGCATGAACTCGAAGTCGACGACGCGACCGGCCTTCAGCGTGCGTGCCATGCCCAGCATCAAGCCGCCGGCCGGTGTCGTCCACTGCTCGCCCGAGCCGGCGTCGCGGCCCTGTTCGGCCCAGCAACCTGCCAGCCAGGCAACGGAGGCAAGGGGATCGGTCTGAGCCTGGGCCGTGGCGAAGGGCGCAGAGACAGCGAACAACAGGGTGGGCAGCAGCTTCATGCCGGTCATTCTGGCCCGCGAGGTTATCGTTGACGCCCGCGCAAACCCTAGCCAGACATGTCCCATAAGGATCTGCCCCACGCCGCCAAGATGTTGACGATCTGGCTGGTGATCGGCCTCGTCATCTTTCTTGGCATCAAGGCCTGGGAGCGCGAGCGCGAGGCCAGCCGCTTCAAGCTGGCTGGCCAGACGGTCGTGCTGACACGCGCGCCCGACGGCCACTTCCATTGGCCCGGCCGGGTGGGCGATATCGAGGTGGACTTTCTGGTCGACACCGGCGCCACGTCTACTGCCATACCGCAGGCGCTGGCCGAGCGCGCCGGGCTGAAGCCGCTGGGCACCATCAGCACGCAGACGGCCGGCGGCGCGGCCAGCGGCTTCGCGGCGCGCGCCGACGTGTCGCTGGAGGGCGGTGTACGCGCGGACCGCCTGATGGTGGCCGTGCTGCCCAATCTGGGCGCGCCGCTGCTGGGCATGGACGTGCTGGGGCGCCTGCACTTCAGCCAAAAACCCGGCGAACTCCGCATTGAGTCCAAAGAATGATTCGTAACTTCCTGCTGAACGTCTCCCTCGCGCTGGCCGCCGGCAGCGCCCACGCCAGCTGCCCGCCGGCCCCCGTCCTGCCCGGCGCGACCCAGGCCGCCGCCTGGGCGGCCAAGGCGCCCAACCGCGGCCCGCTGTGGCGCATCAGCCGCGGCGGCCACAGCAGCTATCTGTTCGGCAGCCTGCACATCGGCAAGCCGGACTGGGCCTACCCCGGCCCGGCGCTGCGCCAGGCCTGGGCTGAGACCGAGGTGCTGGCCGTGGAGCTCGACCCGGCCGACATCGGCCCGGCGCTGGCCGCACTGCCGCCGTCTGCGCCGCTGGCGCCCGCGCTGGCCCAGCGCGTGGAGGCCCAGTCGCGCCTGGCCTGCCTGCCGCCGGGCGTGCTGGCCGCCTTCCCCGCCATGCTGCAGCTCAGCACGCTGACGCTGCTGGAGGCCCGCCGCGACGGCTTCGACGCCGGCTTCGGCCAGGACATGATGCTGATGGCGCTGGCCAAGGGCGAGGGCCGGCCGGTGCAGTCGCTGGAAAGCGTGGCGGAGCAGCTGGCCGCGCTGGAGCCCACGGCGGCCGAGCTGCCCACGGTGGTCGACGGCGCGCTGCGCCAGCTGCAGGCCGGCCAGATTCGTGCACCGCTGCGCCGGCTGGCCGACGTCTGGGCCCGTGGCGACATGAAGGCGCTGGGCGACTACGCGCGCTGGTGCGGCTGCGCCGACAGCCCGGCCGAGCGCGCCTGGCTCAAACGCGTCAACGATGACCGCAATGTGCAGCTCGCCGCCCGCATCGACGCGCTTCACGGCGCCGGCCAGCGCCTGCTGGTGGCGGTGGGTGCCCTGCACATGAGCGGGCCCGAGGCGCTGCCCCTGCTGCTCGCGCAGCGTGGATTTAGCGTCGAGGCGGTGCACCCCGCGAAGTAGCATCGCGGGGGCCAACAGGCCTCAGGCCACCAGGAGACAACCATGAGCGACAACAGCTTCACCAAGTTCGTGCCCGGATTCGACTTCCTGCAAGGCCTCGTCAAGGGCGCCGGTTCGGCGCTTCCGGGCATCGGTCAGTGGGTGGCGCCCACGCTCAACCCGGAGGAACTGGGCAAGCGCATCGAGGAGCTGCGCACCGTGCAGTTCTGGTTGGAGCAGAACGCCCGCATGCTGGCCGCCACCATCCAGGCGCTGGAAGTGCAGCGCATGACGCTGTCGACGCTGCAGACCATGAACGTGCCGCTGGCGCAGCTGCGCGACAGCCTCAAGCTGCCGGAGTCACCGGTGTGGCCAGGCATCCCGCCGGAGATCATGGCCGCCGCAGCGCCCGTGGCCGAGGCTGCCGCCAAAAAGCCTGTGGAGGCGGCGGCCAAGGCCACCAAGCCCGCGAAGACCGTCGCCGAGCCTGCCAGCCCCGCCGCCGTCGTCGACCCCACGCAGTGGTGGACGGCGCTGAGCCAGCAGTTCACGCAGCTGGCCACGTCCGCCATGAAGGACACCGCGACCGACGCCGCCAAGAACCTCGCCGGCAGTCTGGTCAAGCAGAGCTTCGACGCCGCGAGCGACACGCTCAAGCGCGCCGCCAGCATGCCGGGCGCCGTGGTGGGTGGTGTGGCCAAGGGCCTGGCGCCCAAGCCCGCCGCGAGGACCGCCATGAACGCCAAGACCACCAAGACGCGAGCGTCACGGGCGCCGCGCAAGGCTTGAACTCGCCCGCCGACCCCGCCGTCCGCCGCGCCGCCGTCATCGCGGCGCTGGCGCCACTGCTGCCGGCCCATGCGCTGCTGCACCACGCCGAGCAGACGACGCCCTATGAATGCGACGGCCTGACCGCCTACCGCCAGCGCCCGCTGGCCGTGGCCCTGCCCGAGACGGAGGCGCAGGTGGCCGCCGTGCTCAAGGCCTGCCACCGCCTGGGTGTGCCGGTCGTCGCGCGCGGCGCGGGCACGGGGCTGTCGGGCGGCGCCATGCCGCATGAACTCGGCATCACGCTGGCGCTGGCCAAGTTCAACCAGATCCTGTCCGTCGACCCGCTGGCCCGCACCGCTCGCGTGCAGTGCGGCGTGCGTAATCTCGCCATCAGCGAGGCCGCCGCGCCGCTGGGCCTCTACTACGCGCCCGACCCGAGCAGCCAGATCGCCTGCACCATCGGCGGCAACGTCGCCGAGAACAGCGGCGGCGTGCACTGCCTGAAGTACGGCCTGACGCTGCACAACGTGCTGCGCGTGCGGGGCTTCACGGCCGAGGGCGAGGCCGTCGAGTTCGGTTCGGAAGCGCTCGACTGCCCCGGCCTGGACCTGCTGGCCGTGGTCATCGGCAGCGAGGGCATGCTCGCCGTCGTCACCGAGGTCACCGTCAGGCTCGTGCCCAAGCCGCGCCTGGCGCGCTGCCTGATGGCCAGCTTCGACGACGTGCGCAAGGCCGGCGACGCGGTCGCGGCCATCATCGCGGCCGGCATCATCCCGGCGGGCCTGGAGATGATGGACAAGCCGATGACGGCCGCCGTCGAGGACTTCGTGCACGCCGGCTACGACCTGAGCGCCGAGGCCATCCTGCTGTGCGAAAGCGACGGCACGCCCGAGGAAGTGGTCGAGGAGATCGCCCGCATGGAGGCGGTGCTGCTCGGCAGCGGCGCGACCGCCGTGCAGGTCAGCGAGGACGAGGCGCAGCGCCTGAAGTTCTGGAGCGGCCGCAAGAACGCCTTCCCGGCGAGCGGCCGCATCAGCCCCGACTACATGTGCATGGACTCCACCATCCCGCGCAAGCACCTCGCCACCATCCTGCTCGACATCCAGCAGATGGAGCAGAAGTACGGCCTGCGCTGCGCCAATGTCTTCCATGCCGGCGACGGCAACCTGCATCCGCTGATCCTGTTCGACGCCAACGACCCCGACCAGTTGCACCGCTGCGAGCAGTTCGGCGCCGAGATCCTTGAGCGCAGCGTCGCCCTGGGCGGCACGGTGACGGGCGAGCACGGCGTGGGTGTCGAGAAGCTGAACTCGATGTGCGTGCAGTTCAGCGCCGAGGAGCGTGAGCAGATGCTGGCGCTCAAGGCCGCCTTCGACCCGGCCGGCACGCTGAACCCGGGCAAGCAGATTCCCTCCCTGAGCCGTTGCGCCGAGTACGGCCGCATGCACGTGAAGCGGGGGTTGCTGGCATTTCCTGAACTGGAGCGGTTTTGAGCTTCGCAGACCTCCAGGCCCGGCTGCGCGACGCGCGTGGGCCGCTCAGAATCACCGGCCACGGCAGCAAGGATTTCTACGGCGAGGCGCCGCAGGGCGAGGCGCTGTCCACGCTGGCCATGAACGGCGTGACGGCCTACGAGCCCAGCGAGTTGTTCATCAGCGCGCTGGCCGGCACGCCCATCGCCGACATGGAAGCGCTGCTGGCGCAGCAACGCCAGCGCCTGGCCTTCGAGCCGCCCCGCTTCGGTGGCAAGGGCACGGTCGGCGGCATGGTCGCGGCCGGCCTCTCGGGCCCGACGCGGGCCGCGCTCGGCTCGGTGCGTGACCATCTGCTCGGCGCCGTGCTCATCAACGGCAAGGGCGAGTTGCTGAGCTTTGGCGGCACGGTCATGAAGAACGTCGCCGGCTTCGACGTCAGCCGCGTGCTGGCCGGCTCGCTGGGCCAGTTGGGCCTCATCACCGAGGTCACGCTCAAGGTGCTGCCGCTGCCGGCCGCCACGCAGACCTTGCGCTTCGAGTTCAACCAGAGCGCCGCGCTGATGGCGCTGAACCGCTGGGGTGGCGAGCCGCTACCCATCGAGGCCAGCGCCTGGTGGGACGGCGCGCTGCTCGTGCGCCTGGCCGGTGCCAACGCCGCCGTTGAAGCCGCCACGCGCAAGCTGGGCGGCGATGGCCTCCCGGCCGATCTGGTCGCGCCCTTCTGGGCCGGCCTGCGCGACCACGCCGACGAGTTTTTCATCGGCGCCGAGCGCGCCGTGGCCGGTGGCGCCAGGCTGTGGCGCCTGAGCCTGCCCAGCATCGCGCCGGAGCTGAAGCTGCCGGGTGAACAGCTCATTGAATGGGGCGGCGCCCAGCGCTGGGTCGTCACGCCGCTGCCGCCGGCCGGCATGCGCGAAGCCGCTGCTGCCGTAGGCGGGCACGCCACATGCTTCCGGGCTCTGGACAAGACCTGCGGCGTTTTCACGCCCCTGTCCTCGCCGCTGGCCGCCATCCACAAACGGCTGAAGGCGTCATTCGACCCCCACGGCGTCTTCAACCCAGGCCGCCTCTATCCGAATCTTTGAACTGGACTCACCGCCATGTCATCTCGACTCCACGCCCTCGCCGGCCAGCCGGCCCCTCCCGACACGCTGATCGACCTCGATGCACTGCACGAGGCTTATTTTTCGCGTCAGCCTGACCCGAGCAGCCCGGAGCAGCAGGTGTCCTTCGGCACTTCCGGCCATCGCGGCTCGTCGCTGGACGGCTCGTTCAACGAGTGGCACGTGCTGGCCATCACCCAGGCCATCGTCGACCACCGCAAACAGCAGGGCATCGCCGGACCGCTGTTCCTCGGCGCGGACACCCATGCGCTGTCTGCCCCTGCCGTGACCAGCGCACTGGAGGTGCTGGCGGCCAATGGCGTGGACGTGATGCTGGCGCCCGCCGGCCAGTTCACGCCGACACCAGCGGTGTCGCTGGCCATCCTGGAATACAACCAGGGCAAGAGCGGCACGGCGCGCGCGGACGGCATCGTCGTCACGCCCTCGCACAACCCGCCGCGCGATGGCGGCTTCAAGTACAACCCTCCGCATGGTGGCCCCGCGGACAGCGACATCACGTCCGGCATCCAGAAGGACGCCAATGCCTACCTGGCGCAGTTGCTGCAAGGCGTGAGGCGCCTGGATGCCGACAGCGCGCTGGCGGCGAGCACGACGCATGAGCACGACTACCTGGCCCAGTACGTCGAGCTGCTCGGCAACGTGATCGACTTCGACGTCATCCGCAGCTCGGGCATCCGCCTGGGCGTGGACCCGCTGGGCGGCGCGGGCGTGGCCTATTGGCCGGCCATCGCGGAGCGCTACCAACTGCCGCTGACGGTCGTCAGCGGCGTGGTGGACGGGCGCTTCCCCTTCATGTCGCTGGACTGGGACGGCAAGATCCGCATGGACCCGTCTTCACCCTATGCGATGCAGCGCCTGACGCAGCTGCGCGACAAGTTCGACGTGGCTTTTGCCTGCGACACCGACCATGACCGCCACGGCATCGTCACGCCCAGCGGCGGGCTGATGCAGCCGAACAACTACCTCAGCGTCGCGGTGGATTACCTGTTCCGCCACCGGCCGGGCTGGGGGCAGGGCGCCGGCATCGGCAAGACGGTCGTGACGACCGCGCTGATCGACCGCATCGCGCGGGGCCTGGGCCGGCCGCTGTTCGACGCGCCAGTCGGCTTCAAGTGGTTCTCGCCGGGGCTGCTGGACGGCAGCCTGGGCCTGGGTTGCGAGGAAAGCGCGGGCGCGTCCTTCCTGCGCCGCGACGGCCGCGTGTGGACGTCCGACAAGGACGGCATCGCCGCAGCGCTGCTGTCCGCCGAGATCACCGCGCGCACGGGCAAGGACCCGAGCCAGTATTTCGATTCGTTGACCGCCACCTACGGCCGGCCGCACGCCGATCGCGTCGATGGCGCAGCGACGCGCGAGCAGAAGGCGCGGCTGTCCAAGCTGACGGCGGCCGACGTGCAGGCCACGTCGCTGGCCGGCGAAGCGGTCGAGTCCGTCATCAGCGCCGCACCCGCCAACGGGGCGGCCATCGGCGGCATCAAGGTGTCCACGGCGAACGGCTGGTTCGCCGCCCGGCCTTCAGGCACCGAGGACATCTACAAGGTCTACGCCGAGAGCTTCCGCGACGAGGCTCACCTGCAGGTGCTGCTGCAGGAGGCGCAGGACATCGTCAACAAATCTCTCTCCAGCTGATGCAGACGACCCTCGCCCCCGAATTCGCCGGCACCCGCGACGGCACCGAGGCCGAGGCCATCCTGCGGCGCTGCGTGCACTGCGGCTTCTGCACCGCCACCTGCCCGACCTACCAACTGCTGGGCGACGAGCTGGATGGGCCGCGCGGGCGTATCTACCTGATCAAGCAGGTGCTGGAAGGCGCCGAGCCGACGCGCGAGACGCAGCGGCACCTGGACCGCTGCCTCACCTGCCGCAACTGCGAGACGACCTGCCCGTCGGGCGTGGAGTACGGCCACCTCGTCGACATCGGCCGGCGCATCGTCGACGCGAAGGTGGAGCGCCCGGCGAGCGAGCGCCGCGTGCGCTGGCTGCTGAAGGAGGGGCTGACCTCGCCCCTGTTCAAGCCGGCGATGAAGCTCGGCCAGGCCTTGCGGCCGCTGGTGCCCGCGTCGTTGAAGGACAAGGTGCCGGCCAGGCCGCCAGCCACCGCGCACGACTGGCCGACGCGCCAGCTCAACCGCAAGGTGCTGCTGCTGCTCGGCTGCGTGCAGCCGGCGATGGCGCCCAACATCAACAGTGCGACGGCGCGCGTGCTGGACGCGGCGGGTATCCAGACCGTCGTGGCCGATGGTGCCGGCTGCTGCGGCGCCATCCGCGAGCACCTTGCCGACCACGACGGCGCGCTGGCCGACATGCGCCGCAACATCGACGCCTGGTGGCCGCTGGTGGCCGGCCCGGGCGAGCGCGTCGAGGCGCTGGTGATGAACGCTTCTGGCTGCGGCGTGACGGTGAAGGAGTACGCACACGCGCTCAGCGCAGACCCGGCCTATGCCGACAAGGCCGGGCGCATCAGCGAAGTCACCAAGGACTTGAGCGAGCTTCTGCCCGATCTCGTTCCCGCATTGAAAGCGCGGCTCAAGGCCAAGGGCGGCTCGCTGGCCTACCACCCGCCCTGCACGCTGCAGCATGGCCAGCAACTGAAGGGCGGCGTCGAGGCCGTGCTGCGCGAACTGGGTTTTCGCATCGACTGCGCGCCGACCGACAGCCACCTCTGCTGCGGCTCGGCCGGCACCTACTCGGTGTTGCAGCCTGAGTTGTCCAAGCAATTGCGCGACCGCAAGCTGTCCGCACTGGCACCGCTGAAGGCCGAGCAGATCGTGTCAGCCAACGTCGGCTGCATCCAGCACCTGCAAAGCGGCACGACCCAGCCGGTGCGGCATTGGGTTGAAGTGCTGGACGATGCGCTGAGGGGCGTCTGAAGACAGCAGTGCGGCGTGGCGTGCTGATGGTTCTGGCCAGCCTCGTGGGGCCGGCGTCTCGCGTGATGAAACGTACGGCCTGGGGACCGAAAAGCGTCAGCGAGTAGACGCCGTCGCTGCTGGGCACACCGGCGCGGTCACACAGTGCGGCAAGCGCGCGGCCAGGATCGCTGCGGCCACCAGCTTGAACGTGATGAGGGCCAAGCTCGTCAGGTCTTGAACGCCGATACCAGCTTCACCAGCTCGCTCGCCTGATGCTTCAGGCTCTCCGCCGCCGCGGCGCTTTCCTCCACCAGCGCGGCGTTCTGCTGAGTGGCTTCGTCCATCTGCGCGATGGCCAGGCCGACCTGGCTCACGCCAGTGCTCTGCTCGCGGCTGGCCGAGCTGATCTCGCGCACGATCTGGGCCACGCGGCCGATGGCCGTGACCACTTCCTGCATCGTGTCGCCGGCGCGATTGACCAGCACGGCGCCTTGGCCGACGCGCTCGACGCTGTCGCCGATCAGCACCTTGATTTCCTTGGCAGCGTCGGCGCTGCGTTGGGCCAGCATGCGCACCTCGCTGGCCACGACGGCGAAGCCGCGCCCTTGTTCACCGGCGCGTGCCGCCTCGACGGCAGCGTTCAGCGCCAGGATGTTGGTCTGGAAGGCGATGGCATCGATGGTGCCGATGATGTCGCCGATCTTGCGCGAGCTCTCCTCGATGCCGCGCATGCGCTGCACCGCCTCGCCCACGACCTCGCCGCCCTTGCGTGCCACCTCGCTGGCGTCATGCGCGAGCTGGTCGGCCTCGCCAGCGTTGTCGGCGGTCAGCTTCACGGTGGCCGACACCTCTTCCATCGCCGCCGCCGTCTGTTGAATGGCGCTGGCCTGCTGCTCGGTCCGTGCGGACAGGTCGTTGCTGCCCATCGAAATTTCAGAACTCGCTGTGGCCACGCCGTCAGCGTTCTCGCGCACCGACCCCACCAGGTGCCGCAACGACACCTGCATATTGGCCAGCGCCTGGGTGAGCTGGGCCGTCTCGTCGCTGCCGACGCTGACGATCTCGCGCGACAGGTCGCCCTGGCCGACTTCCTCGGCCTCCTGGATGGCGAGGTTCAGCGGCTTGACAACGGAGCGCGTGATGAGCCAGGCCGCTGCGATGCCCAGGGTCAGGCAGACGGCGGCGAGCGCCAGCATCAGCGTCTGCGTGCGGCGCGCCGCCTGCAGCACCAGCCGGGTTTCCTCGCGCACGCGCTCGCCCTGGTAGTCCGCCATGCGGCTGATGGATTTCACGTAGACCTCCGAGGCGGGCCGCATCTGGCCTTCCAGCACCGTCAGCGCGGCCTCTGTCTCGCCGGCCTTGAGCTGTGCGTTCACGCCGTTGCGGATGTCCACGTACGCCTTGCGCGTCGCCGCAATATCGTTCAGCAGTTCCTTGCCCTTGTCGGTGTCCTCGGCCTTGGTCAAGGCTTCCTGGAGCTTGTTGATGTTGGCGCTGGTCGCCGTGATGACGGGCGTGAAGAACACCGCCACCGGCCCCGAGCCACCAGCGCGGGCGACCGCGTCGGTGCGCGTGACGTTGAGCTGCGTCTGCGTGCGCCAGTCCTGGGCAGTGTCCTGGCGTTGCTGCAACTCCACCAGCATGTCGATATGCGGCCCGACCGTGGCCATCTGCCGGTAGCTCAAGCCCACGGCAAGCGCGAGCAGCACCAGCACCAACCCGAAGCCCAGGAACAATCGCGTCCCGATTCGCAAGGACTGCATTTTCATCACTGCCTCCAGTAGTTGTGCGGCAGCAGGGCGACAAGCGACGCACTCTGCCGGTGCGTTGACTCTACCCGTGGCAGCCATGAGGGGGCACAAAGAAAAACACCGCCTCGGGAGGCGGTGTTTCTCGGTTCAAGCTTTGGTTTTTACAACCCGGCAGCAGCGCGCAGCGCAGCAGCCTTGTCCGTCCGTTCCCAAGTGAACTCCGGCTCTTCACGCCCGAAGTGGCCATACGCCGCCGTCTTGGAATAGATCGGGCGCAGCAGGTCCAGCATCTGGATGATGCCCTTGGGGCGCAGGTCGAAATGCTCGTTCACCAGCGCAGCCAGCTTGTCGTCCGAGATGACGCCCGTGCCTTCGGTGTACACGGTGACATTCATCGGCCGGGCCACGCCAATGGCGTAGGCGACCTGGATCTGGCACTGGCGCGCCAGGCCGGCGGCAACGATGTTCTTGGCGACATAACGCGCGGCATAGGCGGCGCTGCGGTCGACCTTGGACGGGTCCTTGCCGCTGAAGGCGCCACCGCCGTGCGGGCAGGCGCCGCCGTAGGTGTCGACGATGATCTTGCGGCCGGTCAGGCCGCAGTCGCCCTGCGGGCCGCCAACGACGAAACGACCCGTCGGGTTGATCAAATACTTGGTGTCGGCCGTCAGCCAGTTCTTTGGCAGCACCGGCTTGATCAGCTCTTCACGGATCGCTTCGTAGAACTCGTCCGTCATGCGGTCGCCCAGCGAGTACTCGGGCGCATGCTGGGTGGAGAGCACGACCGTGTCGATGCTGTGCGGCTTGCCGTCCACATAGCGCATCGTCACCTGGCTCTTCGCATCGGGCCGCAGGAAGGGCAGGCGGCCGTCCTTGCGCAGCTGGGCCTGGCGCTCCACCAAGCGGTGGGCGTAGTAGATGGGCGCAGGCATCAGCTCGGGCGTCTCGTCACAGGCATAGCCGAACATCAGGCCCTGGTCGCCGGCACCGATGTTGAGGTGGTCGTCACTGGCGTGATCGACGCCCTGGGCGATGTCGTTGGACTGCTTGTCGTAGGCGACGAGGACGGCGCAGCCCTTGTAGTCGATGCCGTACTCGGTGTTGTCGTAGCCGATGCGCTTGATGGTGTCGCGCGCGACCTGGATGTAGTCGACGTGGGCGTTGGTCGTGATCTCGCCGGCGAGCACGACGAGGCCGGTGTTGCACAGCGTCTCGGCGGCCACGCGGCTGCGCGGGTCCTGCTCGAAGATGGCGTCGAGGATGGCGTCCGAGATCTGGTCGGCCACCTTGTCGGGGTGTCCTTCAGAGACGGACTCAGACGTGAAGAGGAAATCGTTGGCCACTTTTAAACTCCGGTTGCTTTAGGTCGGCGTTGCCGTCGCTCCTGGAGGTGCGGCGAACGCTTTAGCAGGATTTGTGAATCGCCCCGCAAGTAGTTCAGTTAACTCGGCGATCCGGCAAGTATAAGAAATATGGGCGTGGTCTTTCGGTTGTTGTCTTTGCTGCCTCTGGCGCTTTTGCACGCTTTGGGGTCGGTGCTGGGCTGGCTCGTCTACGTCGCCTCGGGCGTTTACCGGCGCCGCTTCAAGGCCAATGTGGCCCAGGCTGGCATTCGCTGGACCGAAGCCCGGCCGGCGATTGCAGCGGCCGGGCGCATGGCGGCCGAGTTGCCGTGGCTGTGGGTGGCCAGCCGCGGCAAGCCGCTCGGCAGCAAGCTGCAATGGGACGGCGGCGAGCTGATCGCGCAAGCGCTGGCCGAGAAGCGCGGTCTCGTCATGCTGACGCCGCACATGGGCTGCTTCGAGATCTGCGCCCAGGCCATTGCCGAGCGCTTCACCACGCCGGAGTCGCCCATCACCGTGCTCTACCGGCCGGCGCGCCAGGCCAGCATGCGCGAGGTGATGGCCGGCTCGCGTGAGCGCCCCGGCCTGGCCACCGCGCCGGCCTCGCTGTCGGGTGTGCGCCAGATGATCCGTGCGCTGCGCAAGGGCGAAGTCATCGGCCTGCTGCCCGACCAGGTGCCGCCCGAGGGCCTGGGCGTCTGGGCGCCGTTCTTCGGCAAGCCGGCCTACACGATGACGCTGGCGGCCCGCCTCGTGCAGCAGACCGGCGCGGCGCTGCTGCTGATCTGGGGCGAGCGCCTGCCGGGCGGCAAGGGCTTTGTCGTGCATGTGATGCCCGCGCCCGAGATCGCCAAGGCCGCGTCGAACGAGGAGGCCGCAGCGACCGTCAACGCGGCCATGGAAAGCGTCATTCGCCGGGCGCCGGGCCAATACCTCTGGGGCTACCACCGCTACAAGGAACCGCGCGGCCTGGACATCGGCGCGGCGCCTACGTCGGAAGGCTGAGCCGCGCCTCCAGGCCGCCGCCGTCGCGCGGCAGCAGCTCCAGCGTCGCGCCCAGCGCCTGCGCGAGGCGTTGGGCGATGGCCAGGCCCAGGCCGGTGCCGCCATTGGCACGGTTGCGTGAGGCCTCCAGGCGCACGAAGGGCTGCAACGCGGCCTGGCGTTGCCCGGCCGGGATGCCGGGGCCGCGGTCCAGCACGGCGATCTGCAGGGCGCCGTCGCGCGGCGTGATGACGACCTCGGCCGCGCCGGCGAACTTGACGGCGTTGTCGACGAGGTTGCCCACGACGCGGCGCAGCGCTCGCGGTCGCGTCGTGACGGGAGCGAGGGACGAGGGCGCATCCAGCGTGACCTGCTGGCCCGCGTCCTGCGCATCGCACACCAGCCCATCCAGCAGCGCGACAAGGTCCACCGCCTGCGGCGCTTCCTCCGCCGCATGGGCGCTGGCCGCGTAGTGCAGGCCCTCGGCGACGAGGCCGCGCATCTCGTCGATGTCGGCCAGCAGCTTGTCGCGCGCGCCGGCGTCGGCGAGCAGCTCGCTGCGCAGGCGCATGCGCGTCAGCGGCGTCTGCAGGTCGTGGGTGACGGCGGCCAGGATCTCGGAGCGCTCACGCAGGTGCTCTGCAATTCGCGCCTGCATGGCATTGAAGGCGCGCGCTGCCGACGCCACTTCGCGCGGCCCCTCCTCGGCCAGTGGCTTGGCGGCCAGGTCGGCGCCCAGGCTGTCGGCTGCGTCGGCCAGGCGGCGCAGCGGCCGCGTCGCCAGCCTGACCGCCGCCGCGCCGCACAGGGCCAGCACGGCGATTTGCGCGGCCAGCAGCGCCAGCGTCGTGACGGACGGCTTGAGTTGAGGGGGCTGCGCGCGCAGCGTCAGTGGCGCGCCGTCGGCCAGCTTGAGTGCGAACACCAGCTCGCCATCGGGTCGCGTGCCGGCAGCGGTGACACGTGTGATGCCGACTTCCGCGCGCAGCGTCTTCGCCAGCGCGTCTGCCGTTTCAGAGGGCGTGAAGTCGGCCGGCGCGGCGCTCAGTTCGTAGCGATAGCTGGGCCGCGCCAGCTTTGCCAGCCATTCGCCACGCTCCGTCTCGGGCAGGCGGTCCAGCACGGCCACCGCCGTGGCCACGTCGCGGCCCAGGTAGGCGTTCAGCATGCGGCCCATCGCCTCGCGGCGCTCGGCCAGCCAGGCCAGGCTGGCCAGGCCGTAGGCCAGCAGCAGGCCGACGAGGAGCAGGCCGGCCATGCGTCCCGCCAAGCTCATTCGACGGCCTCGACATCGGCGCAGAAGATGTAGCCCTCGTTGCGCACCGTCTTCACCAGCCGCGCCTCCTTGGCGTCGTCGCGCAGGCGGCGGCGAAGGCGACTGACGAGCAGGTCGATGGAGCGGTCGAAAGGGTCCGCCTCGCGGCCCTGCGTCAGGTTGAGCAACTGGTCGCGGCTGAGGATGCGTTGCGGGTGGTCGAGCAGCGTGCGCAGCAGGCGGTATTCGCCACCGGTCAGCGGCACCAGCGTGCCGGCCGCATCGAGCAGGTGGCGGGCCGTCGTGTCCAGCACCCAGTCGTTGAAGGCCAGCCGCCTGGCCTGGCGCTGCGGCGTGAGGCGCGGCGGCAGCTGGCGCGTGCGGCGCAGCACGGCGCGGATACGGGCCAGCAGCTCGCGGGTGGCGAAGGGCTTGGCGAGGTAGTCGTCGGCGCCCATCTCGAGGCCGAGCACGCGGTCGGCCTCGTCGCCGCGCGCGGTCAGCATGAGGATGGGCAGCGGCTCCACCTCGCGGGCGCGCAGGTCGCGGCACAGGGCCAGGCCGTCCTCGCCCGGCAGCATCAGGTCCAGCACGACGAGGTCAATCTGTTCCGCCGCCAGCACGGCCCGCATCTCGCGGCCCTGTGTGGCCGTGCTGATGCGGTAGCCGGCGGCGCGCAGGTAGTCGGCCAGCAGCGCCAGCAGCTGGCGGTCGTCGTCGACGAGCAGCAGGTGGTCGGGGCGAGGGGTCATGCGGCCACGATAGCCGAGGCGGCTGGGAGATTTGTATCGCTCTTTGTCTGCGCGGCCGGCGTGTGTCGGGCGGCGACACAGCGACATCGCGGTGATACCGCCGCCCGCTGCAATGGCACCTCTTCCACTTGAACGAGGTGCCCTCATGCGAACTGCCCTTTTCATCGCGCTGCTCATGGCCGGCGCTGCCCATGCTGACCCACGTGGCTTGTGGCTGACGGCCAGTGGCAACCTGGAGGTGCGCGTCGAGCCCTGCGGCGCGGCGTTGTGCGGCACCGTGGCGCGCGTCATGGCCAACCAGTCCATGAGCCGGCCCGGCGAGGCAATGGCGACCGATGCCAAGCCGGCCCAGGAAGGCATGGTCATCCTCAGCGACTTCGCACCCTCGGCCAGCGAGACGGGGCCGGATGGCAAGCCGGTCACCACCGAATGGCGGGGCCGCATCTTCAACCGCGAGAACGGCAAGACCTATGACTGCCTGATGTCCATCGGCCCCGCAGGTGAACTCAAGTTGCACGGCTACGTAGGCCTGCCGCTGTTCGGCAAGACGCAGGCCTGGCAGCGCGTTGCGGAGGTGAAGCAATGAGCATCCTGCTTCCCCTGACCGCTGCTTTCGGCGCTGGCCTGGCCACCGTCGCCAGCCCCTGTGTCCTGCCGCTGCTGCCGGCCTTGCTGGGCAGCAGCTGGGGCCGGCCCGATCCGTGGCGGCCGCCGCTCATCGTGCTCGGCTTTGTCGGCGCCTTCAGCGTGCTGGCCCTGGCCTTTGGCGCATCGGCCACGGCGCTCGGTTTGTCCGCCGGTGCGGTGCGCGACGTGGCAGCCGTGCTGCTGTTGGCAATGGGCGTGCTGCTGCTCTGGCCCGCCTTGTGGGAGAGGCTGTCGCTGCCGCTCGGCCGCGTGGCCGATGTGGCGCAGCGCTTCGGCCAGGGCGGCGGCCGCCTGGGTGCGCTCGCGCTCGGCGCCAGCCTGGGCGCCCTGTGGACGCCCTGCGCCGGGCCGGCGTTGGCCAGCATCCTGGCCCTGGTGGCGGGCGCCACCGAACCCGGCCAGGCGGCGGCGCTGCTCGTCGCCTACGCCGCGGGTGCCGGCGGGCCGATGCTGGCCGTGGCCTATGGCGGCCAGCGGCTCGCGCTGCGCTTGCGCGCTTGGGGCCGCGCGGCGACCCGGCTGCGCCAGGGGCTGGGCGTGCTCATTCTCGTGATGGCCGGCGCCAGCCTGGCGGACGTCAGCTCGAGCTGGGTCGCCGCGCTGAGCGGGCCGGCCGAGTCGGTCCAGACCAAGCCCGTCGGCAAACCGGCGCCCGAGTTGACGGGCACGGGTGGCTGGATCAACAGCCCGCCGTTGCAGCTGCAAGCCCTGCGCGGCAAGGTCGTGCTGATCGACTTCTGGACCTGGGACTGCGTCAACTGCCTGCGCAGCGTGCCGGTCATCGAGCGCCTGCACCAGCGCTACGCCGCACGCGGCCTCGTCGTTATCGGCGTGCACACGCCGGAGTTCGCGCACGAGCGGCCGCTGGACGGCGTGCAGGCCGCCGTGAAGCGCCTGGGCCTGCACTACCCGGTCGTGCAGGACAACGGCTACCGCGTCTGGCAGGCCTTCGGCAACCGCTACTGGCCAGCGGCGTGGCTCATCGACAAGGAGGGTCGCATCGTCTACCGCCACGAGGGCGAAGGGGGCGAGGCGGACCTTGCCGCAGCCATAGAGAGTGCCTTGCGATAATCCCCCAATGAGATTGCGCTTCACCAAGATGCACGGCGCGGGTAACGACTTCGTCGTCATCGATGCCACCCGCGAGCCGTTTGCGCTGACGCGGCAGCAGATGCGCCTGCTGGGCGACCGGCGCTTCGGTGTCGGCTGCGACCAGATCCTGGTCATCGAGCCCAGCCAGGATGCTGGCGCGGACTTCCGCTACCGCATCTTCAACAACACCGGCGACGAGGTGGAGCACTGCGGCAACGGCTCGCGCTGCTTCGTGCGCTTCGTCGTCGATGCCGGCCTGACGGACAAGCGCGAGATCCGCGTCGACACGATGAACCGCCGCCTGGTGCTGACCTTGCAGGACGACGGCCGGGTGACGGTGGACATGGGCGCGCCGGTGTTCGACCACGCGGCGCTGCCCTTCGATGCGAAGGGGCTGAAAGCCCGCGTCGTCAACGGCTTCGAGCTGTGGCCTGTGCAAGGCGTCGAGCTGGCCGTCGTCTCGATGGGCAACCCGCACGCGGTGCAGCGCGTCGACGACGTCGAGACCGCGCCGGTGGCCACACTTGGCCCGCTGATCGAGCATGACCCGCGCTTCGCCAAGCGCGTCAACGCCGGCTTCATGCAGGTGCTGAGCCGCGACCGCATTGCGCTACGCGTCTACGAGCGCGACGCCGGCGAGACGCTGGCCTGCGGCACGGGCGCCTGCGCGGCCGTCGTCGCCGGCATCCGCGCCGGCTGGCTGGACTCGGCTGTGGAAGTGCAGACCCGTGGCGGCCTGCTGCGCATCGAATGGGCCGGTGGCCAAGATGGCAAATTCGGTCCGGTCTTGATGACCGGCCCCGCCGTAAAAGTTTTTGATGGAGAGATCACGCTGTGAGTTCCAACCCGGCCGCTGACGCGGTGCAAGGCATCACCGAAACCGACATCGCCAACTACCTGGCGTCCACCCCCGGTTTCTTCGAGCGGCACTCCGCGCTGCTCGCCAGCGTGCAGTTGCAGCACCCGCATGGCGCACGCGCCGTGTCGTTGCAGGAGCGGCAGGCCGAGATGCTGCGCGACAAGATCAAGGCCCTGGAGCTGCGGGTCATCGACATGATCCGCAACGGCCAGGACAACGTCGCCATCTCCGACCGCCTGCACCGCTGGACGCTGTCCGTCATGCGCGCCGTGGGCACGCCCGAGCTGCCGGAAGTGCTGTTGGCCGAGCTGCGCCACCAGTTCATGATCCCGCAGGCGAGCCTCCGCCTTTGGGGCGTGGCGCCGGCCTACGAGGCGGCCGAGTTCGCGGCCTCGGTCAGCCCGGACGTGCGCAGCTTTGCCTCCAGCCTGAGCCAGCCCTATTGCGGCGTGAACTCCGGCTTTGAAGCTGCGCGCTGGCTGGGCCTGAGCGAAAGCGGCGGCATCGCCACGTCGCTGGCGCTGATCCCGTTGAGCCTGCCCAAGGCCAACGAGGGCAAGCCCTTCGGCCTGCTGGTGCTGGGCTCGCCCGACCCGACGCGCTACACGGCCGAGATGGGCACCGACTTCCTGAACCGCGTCGGCGAGATCGCCAGTGCGGGGTTGGCGGGGCTGCTGGCCGCGTGATGGGGTTGTGCGCTGACTTCGGCGAATATTTGCAGCACGCCCGCGTGCAGCAACGCCTGAGTCCGCGCACGCTGCGCATCTACACGGACGGCCTGGAGCGCTTGCAGGCCATGCTGGCCGAGGCATCCGTCGACGTGCGCGCGTTGACCATCACCCAGGCCCGCCGCCTCGCCGCGCTGCTGCACCGCGAGGGCCTCGGCCCGAAGTCGATCGCGCTGCTGTTGTCCGTCTGGCGCAGCGCCTACCGCTGGCTGGGCCTGCAGGGCCGCGTGGCGCTGAACCCGTTCGACGGCCTCCGCGCGCCCAAGGCACCCAAGCCCCTGCCCAAGGCCCTGGGCGTGGACGACGCCGTGCAGTTGGCCATCCATGTGCCGGATGAAGTGGCCGATTCGCGGCTGGAAGCCCGGGACCGTGCGGTCGTGGAGCTGCTCTACGGCGCCGGCCTGCGCGCGGCCGAGCTGATGGGTCTGGACGTGCAGGCCAGCGGCCAGGCGGACGGCTGGGTCGATCTGGAGTCGGCCGAGATCCATGTGCTCGGCAAGGGCGGCAAGCGTCGCAGCACGCCGCTGGGCAAGGCGGCGGCCGAGGCGCTGGGGGACTGGCTGGCCGTGCGCAGCCAGCTTGCGGCGGCCGGCGAAGCGGCCCTCTTCGTCGGCGCGCGGGGCCATCGAATTTCCGGCTCCACGCTGCGCACCATGCTGTCGGCCCGCGCCACCAGCGCCGGCATGCCCGCCCATGTCCACCCGCACATGCTGCGCCACAGCTTTGCCTCCCACCTGCTGCAGTCCAGCGGCGACCTGCGCGCAGTGCAGGAGCTCCTGGGCCACGCCCACATCACGACGACCCAGGTGTACACACAACTCGACCTCCAGCACCTGGCTCGCATCTACGACGCGGCCCACCCCCGCGCCAAGAAATGAACGCTCGAATCGCCGCACTGCTGGCACTGCTGCCGGCCTGTGCGCTGGCCACTCCCGATGAAGCCCCGTTTGCGAATGTTGCGCGCCTGAACAGCGTGCGCCCCGCCACCATCGAGGCCAACTGGACGCGCATGAAGATGCCCGACGGCGGCCGCACGGCCTTTGCGTCGATGAGCTACATGATGGCCTTCGACGATGACTGGGGCTTCGGTCCCGGCTTCTACGGCACGGCCAAGGGCAACTACGGCGGCATCTTCACGGTCGGCTTCACCGGCCAGCGGCGCTGGCGGCTGTCGGGCAACACGCATCTGGCGGCCAGCCTGTACGTGGGCGCGGGCGGCGGCTTGTCGAGCGAGGCCATGCGCTTCGGCGGCGGCCTGATGCTGCGGCCCGAGCTGTCCATCCGTACCGAGAACGGCCCCTGGTACACGGGCGTGGGCATCTCGCAGATCCGCTTTCCGAGTGGCAACGTGAAGAGCGGCGTGGGCCTGGCCTTCACGGTCGGGCGGTCGATGGACTTCGCGAGCTTCTCGCCCGACGACGCCGGCAAGCCCGCGCGCTCCGGCCGGCGCACCGGCCTGGGCATGGACGAGATCACGCTGATCGCCGGCATCGAGAAGCCCCGCGCCTCCAGCCGCACGCGCGGCGGCACGCCCTACGCCGGCAAGGTGGGCAAGGCGGGCGCGGAGCTGCGCCAGTACATCGCCGAAGGCAGCTGGTGGGGCTTCGAGGCCGCCGGCGCGGCCAAGGGCGGCGTTGACGGCTACATGGAAGTGCTGGGCCAGATCGGTCAGGACTGGGCCCTGTTCGGCACGCCGCGGCTGCGCGTGGGCGGCCAACTGGCCGCCGGCCTGGGCGGTGGCGGCAATGTGGACACGGGCAACGGCTGGCTGCTGCGCGCCGGGCCGACGCTGCGCTGGATCACGCCCTGGGGCCCCAGCCTGCGCCTGGACGCCGGCCTCACGCATGCGCCGAGCGGCGCCTACAGCGCGACCTTCGTGCGCGCCGCGCTCAGCATGCCGCTGGACCGCACGCCCACGCTGATCGGCGACGACCCCGGCGGCACCGTGCGCGTGCAGCAGTTGGGCGCCAGCGTCATGCACCTGCCGCGCATGCGCTTCAAGGACGGGCGGCAGGAGGCGGTCAGCCACGTGGCCGTCAGCATGTCGCGCGAGTTCTCGCCGCGCGTCTACGGCACGGCCCAGGCGGGCAGCGCGGCG
The DNA here is from genome assembly GCF_979253795.1 of Roseateles sp. AC306. NCBI lineage: Bacteria > Pseudomonadati > Pseudomonadota > Betaproteobacteria > Burkholderiales > Sphaerotilaceae > Roseateles > Roseateles sp. AC306. The sequence goes on along the minus strand of NZ_CEEDEB010000005.1, from coordinate 246,187 downwards.
GCCGGCAGCGCGGGCGCCTACTCCTTCGGCCTGTTCGGCCTGGGCGTGCAGAGCGACCCGCTGTGGAGCGGCATGCGCGTCGGCGCCGAGTTGCTGGTCGGCGCGGCCGGCGGTGGCGGCGTGAAGGTGGGTGGCGGCGCGGTGACGCAGGCCGAGGTCTGGGCGCAATGGCAGATTGCCGAGCGGCTGCGGCTGCGTGCCGGCGTGGGCCAGTTCCGCACCGTGCGTGGCAGCGACCAGTCCACGCCGTTGACGCATCTGCAACTCAGCTACGCCTTCGGAGCCTTGCAACGATGAAGAAAGTGGTCATCCGCCCGGGCAAGGAGCGCTCGCTCGTCAAGCGCCACCCCTGGGTGTTCGAAAGCTCCATTGCGCGCGGCGGTGGCGACCCGGGCGAGACGGTGCGCGTGGAGTCGGCCGACGGCGCCTTCCTGTGCTGGGCGGCGTTCAGCCCGCAGTCGCAGATCCGGCTGCGCGCCTGGAGCTTCGACGAGGCCGAGCGCATCGACGCCGCCTTCTTCAAGCGGCGCATCGCGCAGGCGATTGCGATGCGCCAGCGGCTGGCGATTGCGTCCGACGCCTGGCGCCTGGTCCACGGCGAGGCCGACGGCCTGCCCGGGCTGATCGTCGACCGTTATGGCGACACGCTGGTGGCCCAGTTCGGCAGCGCCGGCGCCGAGCGCTGGAAGGCCCAGATCGCCGACGCGCTGCTCGCCGAGACCGGCCTCACGCGGCTGTACGAGCGCTCCGACGCCCAGGCCCGCGAGTGGGAAGGCCTGCCCCAGCAAACCGGCTGGCTCAGGGGTGACGGTCCAACTGCACTGACCATCCGCGAGCACGACTGGCAGCTGACGTTGGACGTCGCCGAAGGCCACAAGACCGGCTACTACCTCGACCAGCGCGACAGCCGCCGTCGCTTTGCCGATGCGGTGAAGCAGTACGGCGTGCAGAGCGTGCTGAATTGCTTCAGCTACACGGGCGGCTTCTCGATCGCGGCGCTGGCGGGTGGTGCGACGCAGGTCGTCAGCGTCGATTCATCCGGCCCGGCGCTGGAGCGCGCCAAGGCGCATGTGGCGCTGAACGGCTTCGACGCCAGCCGCCACGAGGCCTGGGATGCCGACGTGAACGCCACGCTGCGCCGCTGCCTCGCCGAAGGCCGGCGCTTCGACGCCATCGTGCTCGACCCGCCCAAGTTCGCGCCCACCGTCGCTCACGCCGAACGCGCGGCCCGCGCCTACAAGGACATCAACCGCCTGGCCTTCATGCTGCTGAACGAGGGCGGGCTGCTGTACACCTTCTCGTGCTCGGGCGGCATCGCGCCCGACCTGTTCCACAAGATCGTTGCCGGTGCCGGCCTGGACGCGGGCGTGGACGGCTACATCGTCGAGCGCCTGTCGGCCGCAGCGGACCATCCGCAGACCGTCTGCTTCCCCGAGGGCGACTACCTCAAGGGCCTGGGGCTGCTGAAGCGCTGAACGCCCCGGCGCTCAGGCGCGGCGCCGGCGCGCCCAGCCCAGCACGGCCAGGCCGCCAAGCAGCAGCGCGTAGCTTTGCGGCTCCGGCACGGCGGCAGTGGCAACATCCCAGCCAATGGCGTCCATAGCGCGCAGGTCGGTGGCGCTGGCGTCATAGGACTGGCCGTAGGGCACGAAGGGCCCCATCAGCAAGGCGTTGCCGTCGCTGAAATGGCTGGCCTGGTTGCCATCGCCGTTGAGCTTGCCGGTTGAGAAGGCCTGCTGCGAGCTGTCGCCGCCGTCGATGGAGAAATAGGGCTTGGGGTCGCCGCCCACGGTCAGGTCCAGCGCGCCGGCCGCCGAGTAGCGGAACAGGTCCAGCGTGGAATACCAGGCGCTGCCGTCGAAGCCCTGGCTGGTGCCGCATTGGGCGGCGTTGCTCAGGCAGAAATCAATGCCGTCCACGCCCGAGACGAAGCCCAGCGCATGGCCGATCTCGTGCTCGGCCAGGGTGGTGAAGTCGATCTTGTCGAACGGCAACGGGCCGCCGGCGCGGGTGTAGACGAAGTTGCCGGCGTAGCCGTTGGCGAAGCGGATGGTCGCGTCGGCGCTGTTGACGCCCGTGCCGGTGTCCGTGTAGCCGAGGGCCTTGGCATTGGCCGTCGTGAACTTCAGGGTGGTGTTGTTCACCGAGCCGTCGTTGTCCAGGCGCGTGGTCAGGTCAGGCTGGGTCGCCAGGAAGCTCAGCGACGAGGCGGCCTGCAGATGGCCGACGGCACTGGCGTCGGTGACTGACTTCGCGTCCGCCGCCAGGCGGCTGCGCAGGTCGCCGTAGTTGGCCTGGTAGTAAGTCCAGGTCGCCGAGCCCAGCGTGTTGCTGCCCAGTTCGTCGAAACCGATGTTGATGTAGACCGTGACCGGGTCGGTCAGCTTGCTCTCCCAGTAGCTGGCGGCGCTCTCGAAGGCCGCGAACTGCTGGCTGTTCATGGCTGTCGCACCGACGTCCTTGAAGACGATGTCGAGTGCCTGGGCGGCGGGTGCCAGGCCGGCGAGGCCGAGGGCCAGCGCGAGTGCGGCGGGGCGGCAGAAGGGGCGGGCGGGCATCGCGGACTCCGGGACGGACGGAACACGCGGAATTCTGGGCGGCTTCCATGGCGCTGGCGACGCAACTGGCGCCGCCGGGGCGTGCAAGCTAGGGGGACGGCAGCGAAATGCGGGGGTCGAACTTGGCCCGCTTCACGCTGAAGAAGGCCTTGATGTTGCGCACATTGGCGTCCTGAGTCAGCAGCCGCTGCGTCAGCGCGTGATAGGCCGGCATGTCGGGCATCTGCGCGATGAGCACGAAGTCCGGCCCCGGCGATACGCGCCAGCACTGCTGCACGGCGGCCTCCTGCACGGCGCGCGCCTCGAAGGCATCCAGATGCTCCGCGCCCTGGCGGTCCAGCGTGATCTCCAGGATGACCGAGAGCCCGGCGCCAAGCTTCTCCGGCGACAGCAAGGCCACCCGGCGCTCGACGATGCCGGCGTCCACCAGGCGCTTCACGCGGCGCAGACAGGTGGCGGGCGACACGGCCACGCGGGCGGCCAGGTCCTGGTTGCTCAGCGCGGCGTCGGTCTGCAAGGCGTCAAGCAGTCGGAGATCGATGGCGTCGAATTCGTTCATGAATTAATATTTTAAGAATGAAAATTTCGTCTCTAGTGGGTGAAGAAATATTCATTCAGAAGCAGTGAAATTTTGCATGCTTCTGCCGCGTTGGCCTGCCTAGCATGCGCCACCCCCTAATCGGAAGAGAGTCCTCCATGTGCGGCATCGTCGGCGCGGTCAGTCAGCGCAACATCGTTCCCATCCTCGTCGAAGGCCTGAAGCGCCTGGAGTACCGGGGCTATGACTCCTGCGGCGTGGCCGTGCACCAGGACGGCGGCCTGCGCCGCGCCCGCAGCACCTCGCGCGTGGCCGAGCTGCAGCACCAGGCCGACCAGGACGGCATCGCCGCCGGCACCGGCATCGCCCACACCCGCTGGGCCACCCACGGCGCGCCGGCCGTGCACAACGCCCACCCGCATTTCTCGGTGGGCCCGAACGCCGAGACTGGCGGCATCGGCCGGATCGCCCTCGTCCACAACGGCATCATCGAGAACCACGATGAACTGCGCGCCGAGCTCAAGGCCCGTGGCTACCAGTTCCACAGCCAGACCGACACCGAGGTCATCGCCCACCTCATCGACCACCTCTACAGCGGCGACCTGCTGGACGCCGTGCAGCAGGCCCTGCCGCGCCTGAAGGGCGCCTACGCGGTGGCCGTGTTCTGCCGTGACGAGCCGCACCGCGTCGTCGCCGCCCGCGAGGGCTCGCCGCTGGTGCTGGGCGTGGGCGAGGGCGAGAACTTCGTCGCCTCAGACGCCATGGCCCTGGCCGGTGTGACCAACCAGATCGTCTACCTGGAAGAGGGCGACGTCGTCGATCTGCAGCTCGGCCGCTACTGGCTCAGCCAGCTCGACACCAAGACCGGCCGCTACCAGGCCGTCGAGCGTGAGGTCAGGACCGTGCATGCCCACAGCGGCGCCGCCGAGCTGGGCCCCTACCGCCACTACATGCAGAAGGAAATCTTCGAGCAGCCCACGGCCATCGCCAACACGCTCGAAGCCATCACCGCCATCAGCCCCGAGCTCTTCGGCGACGGCGCCTACCGCGTGTTCAAGGACATCGACAAGGTCCTCATCCTGGCCTGCGGCACAAGCTACTACTCCGGATCGACCGCCAAATACTGGCTGGAAAGCATCGCCAAGATCCCGACCTCGGTCGAGATCGCCAGCGAATACCGCTACCGCGACAGCGTGCCCGACCCCCGGACGCTGGTCGTCACCATCAGCCAGAGCGGCGAGACGGCCGACACCATCGCCGCGCTCAAGCATGCCCGCTCACTGGGCATGAAGCACACGCTGACCATCTGCAACGTGGCCACCAGCGCCATGGTGCGCGAGTGCGAGCTGGCCTACATCACGCGCGCCGGCGTCGAGATCGGCGTCGCGTCCACCAAGGCGTTCACGACACAGCTGGTGGGCCTGTTCCTGCTGACGCTGGCCCTGGCCCAGACCCGTGGCCACCTCAGCGAGGCCGACGAGGCCGAGCACCTGAAGGACCTGCGCCATCTGCCCGTGGCGGTGCAAGCCGTCCTGGCGCTGGAGCCGCAAGTCATCGCCTGGAGCGAGGAATTCGCGCGCAAGGAGAACGCCCTGTTCCTGGCGCGCGGCCTGCACTACCCCATCGCCATGGAAGGCGCGCTCAAGCTCAAGGAGATCACCTACATCCACGCCGAGGCTTACGCCGCCGGTGAGCTGAAGCACGGCCCGCTGGCCCTGGTCACGTCGGAGATGCCGGTCGTGACGGTAGCGCCCAATGACGCGCTGCTGGAGAAGCTCAAGAGCAATATGCAGGAAGTGCGCGCCCGCGGCGGCCAGCTCTACGTGTTTGCCGACGGCGACACGGCCATCGAAAGCGAAGCCGGCCTGCACGTCATCCGCATGCCCGAGCACTACGGCGCGCTGTCGCCCATCCTGCACGTCGTGCCGCTGCAGCTGCTGGCGTATCACACGGCCTGCGCAAGGGGTACGGATGTGGACAAGCCTCGCAATCTGGCGAAGTCGGTCACCGTCGAATGACGCTCAGGGCAGCCTGAACATCGCCTTCAGCGCCGCCGCCAGTTCGACATGCGTGGCCTGGCGCGGCGCCTCGCCGCGTGGGCGCACCAGGGGCATGGCGGGGGAGCTGATGTCCTGCGACAGGTCGATACGGTCGTCGCGCAGCACGCGCCGCCAGGCGTCGAAGGCCGGCAGCAGGCCGGTGCGCGCAATGGCCGTGCCGTCCGACACCGCAGCGGCGCCCGGGGCCAGGCGGTCGGCCTCGATCGCCGTGGCGCCGTCCAGGCCCACCAGCAGCCGCCATTCGGCTTCGCGCCGTTCGTCCAGATTCCAGCGCCGCAACACCTCACGGCCGGCCGTCAGGTTGGCGGCATTGGCGCTCAGCGTGGGGTCGAACACCGGTGCCAGCGCCATCTGGAACACCGCGGCCAGGTTGCCGGCCAGGCCGAGCGCGGTGCCCTCGAGGTCGCTGCCCAGCGGGTCGACGGCGTCAAAGCCGGGCACCGGCTTCAGCGCTGCTTCGGCGGGCGACCAGGCGCCGCTGGGCGCGCCCACCTGCGCGCCGGTGCGGCTGCGCGGCGCGTGGCGCAGCCGGTAGGCGTCGTCTTCGTCGTCGGGGAGATCGCGCCAATCCTGCGCGCGCAGGTCGTGCAGGGCCCAGGTGGGCTGGTCGTCGCCGTGGTCGGCCAGGCGCACGGGCCAGGGCAGCTCGAAGCCGGCGGGCGTGACGACGCTGCCCTGCAGGCCGGCCACCGCGGCCTGCAGCTGCACCAGCAGCGCGGCGGCGTCCTGCACCTTGGGCAGCGTGACGGTGATGGGCGCTCCGGCGTTCTGCCGGAACTCCACCTGGCCCGCAGCCGGGCGGATCTGCCAGCCCGCGTCGCCATGCCAGAGCTTGAGCAGCGGGCGCATGCCGGCCGGGAAGCGCTGGCCCGCAAGGCCGACCGACTGCTGCCACAGTTGGTGGTCTGGGTAGACCAGCGCGCGTGCCGGCGGCAGCAGGCGCAGGTCGGCGCCGCTGAAGGCATCCAGCGTCAGCACCGGGTCGCGCCGGTCGCGCAGCATGGCAATGAGGCCGCCGCCCGCCGAGAGGCGCCAGGCCATCAGCGCCGCGCCGCCCATCAGCAGCCCGGTGAACAGCGCCCACAGGCCCCAGAAGGCACCGTTGCTGCGCAGGTTGGCTTTGCGGATCAGCAGGCAGAACAGCCAGCCGATCGACAGGCCCATCAGCGGCAGCGTCTGCATCAGGTACATGAACCCCGAGCCCGGCCGCCCCTTGGCGTAATGAACGATGCTGCGCACGAGGAAGTACAGGTCGGTGGCGACCCACGGCGCGAACAGCACGCCCCAGCGGATGCCGGCGTTGGCCGGCATCGTCACCGCAGCCACCACGGTGAGGGCGATGCGCAGCCCGCCAGCCACCGTGAACTGCACGAAATCGGCATCGCGCCGCGGCACCATGGCCCACAGCGCCAGACCGTAGGCAAAGGGCATGGGCGCGCCGGCGCCGAGCAGGAAGTTGGCGGCCTGGTACCAGCTCTTCTCGTCGCTGTCGTTCTCGGGCTCGTCGGGGCCCTTGCTGTCGTCACTGATCTTCAGCAGGCGGCCGCTGTGCTCGCCCAGCCGCGCGAACAGCACGCCGAGCGAGGGCGCCAGGAACACCGGCATCAGCACCAGGAACCAGATACCCATGCCCCAGTGCTGCTGGTGCAGCACCTTGGTCATGAGGCCGTAGCCTTCCTCGAACTCGTCGTCGGACAAGGTCGGCGCATGGTCGGGCGTGGTGTCCAGGCGCAGGGCCCGCATCGCGTCGGTGGCCACTTCGCGGATGGCCGCCACGAAGGCACGGCGCAGCGCGGCGGGCATCTCCTCGGGCAGCCATTCGAGGAAGGCGTCGGTTTCGGGCACGCGGTTCAGCAGCACGCGGCTGACCCAGGTCTCGGCAATCATGCGGTCGACCGACGGCGTGTCCGCCGGCCCGCGCGCCGCTGCGGCGCCGCGCAGCACCGGGCCGATGATCCAGTCGGTGGCCACGCCGCAGGCCAGGCCGGCGCAGAAGGCGCGCACCTCCTGCATGCGGTCGGCGTTGCCGGCGATCTCGGCATCGGCCAGCGCCAGCTGCGCAGTCCGCGTGATGACGGTCAGCGCGTCGGCCACCGTCACGGAGACGTCGGCATCGGCGCTGCCACGGCGCAGCGCGTCGCGCAGCCAGCCCGGGCCGGGCTCCAGGTAGTCCGCCCACTCCGGCAGGTCGAAGCCCATCGCGCCCAGCGCCGCCATGCGGCTGATGCTCGCGCCCGGGCCGGCGGCCAGCAGCGGCGCGCCGCCGCGCAGATGGCGTTGCGCGCCGCGCAGCAAAGCCTGCAGAGCGCGGTCGACATCCTGCAGCGCGTCGCCCGAGACGCCGCGGATGTCGGCGTCTCGCAGCAGGTCGGTCAGCCGGCGGTCGCAGGCCATGGCCACGGCCAGCGGCAGCGCCGTGGGAAGCGCACGCGGCGGCAGCTGGTCCACCGGCGGGTCGCCGAGCAGATTCACCACGGTGATGGCGCGCAGCGCGGCCTGTCGTTGCGCATCCGCAAGCGCCTGCACCGGCAGCGCGACATCGGCGAAGGGGTCGAGCTCGTGCGAGACCAGCGCCAGCAGGTACCAGCTCGCATTGCCGGCCAGCGCCGCCGGCGTGGGCAGCAGCGACGAATGCAGGTCGAAGGACGCGATGACCGGTTCGCGCGCTTCCAGCGGGCCCAGGCGCCGCAGGCCCACGGTGGCCCAGCCACCGCCGCTGACGGGCAGGCCGGCACGCAGCGCGCCGGCAAAGTCGGCCGGCAGCGGCGGCGGGCTGCCGGCGGCGGCCTGGGCCAGCAGCAGCAGCACGACGGCACCGGTGCAGGCATCGGCACCGATGTTCTGTACCTGCACATGCACGCGGTTGAGCACGCCCGAGGCGTGCGTGGCGACCTGCGCGCTGCGGTCCCTCAGCGCTGCGAAGCCGACATGGTCCAGGCCCAGGTTGGGCGACGACTGGTAGTCGCCGGCCACCGGCGCGTCGACGACGATGTCCGGGCTGGCCGCAGCTGCCACCGCGTTGCCGAGATGGTCGCGCCGGCCGGCATAGGTGGTGGCGGCCAGGCCGCGGTCCAGCAGGGTGTCGCGCACCAGCAGGCGCACGCGCGCCACCGGGCCGGGCGGCAGCTGGCGCTCGTAGGTGCCCCGGCCGTGGGTGGACACGCGCAGTGTGTTGCCGGGCAGCGCCTCCAGGTCCAGCAGTGGCGCATCGGGCAGGCCGTCGCTGGCCGGGTTCCAGGTGGCGCCCAGGTCGGTGCTGCGCCACAGGCCGATGTCGGCCGCCACATAGAGATCGCCGGCCACCGTGGCGATGGCGTTGTGGTTGACGTCCAGCAGGCTGTGCAGGGCGTCGCCGGCGCGCAGTGTCCAGGTGGTGGCGGTGACATTGCCGGCGCCGTCCAGCGTGAAGGTGCAGCGCCACACGCGCTGGCGCGCAGCCGTGCCGCCGACGCAGGCGTAGAAGGTGGTGGCGCTGCCGCCGGGGTCGCGGCACAGACCGGTGACGATGGGGGCAGGCAGCACGGGCGCGGGCGGCGGCGCGGGCACCGGCACGGGCAGCGGCCACGCGCCCTGCGCCAGCCGCTGCGGGGCGCGCCAGGCACCGCCGTTGCGTTCGTACAGGAAGCACTCGCCGCGGTCCGTGCCAGCGACGATGCGGTCGTGCGCCAGGAACAGCAGCGACGTGATGATCTGGCCGGCCGGCAGCGCATCGGCGGCGGCGTTGGCCGGCAGCGAGGCCCAGTCGCCCAGGTTGGGCGCCGGCGCGCCGCCGAAGGCATCGGTCAGCCACAGCCGCGTGCCGCCGATGGCGACGCGGTCGGCGCGCGCGGCCAGCGCGAGACTGGTCTCGGGCGGCGAGCCCACCATCGGCGAGTAGAAGCGGAAATTGGCCGATGCATCGTTCACGTCGATGCGCCGCACCGCGCCCGTGCCGCTGGCGGCGTAGCGGTAGAGCTCGCAGTTGGTGTAGCTGATGATCACGCGCGGCGCTAAGCCATTGAGCACATCGCCCCAGTGCCACACCGCCGCACCGCTGTCGCCCTGCAGCACCATGCGCCAGCCCGGCGTGCCCAGGCCCAGCGCGGCGCCGTTGTCCTGCGTGGACAGCAGCAGCAGCGCCGGTTCAGTGGGGTGGGAATCGACGCTGTTGCCCGACAGCGTGTTGAGCCCGCGGTTCAGCGCCACGAAGCGCGCGCCGGGCTGGTCCCAGCCGTCGCAGCGGAACAGGCCGCCGTCATTGCCGGTCCAGAGCTGGTTGCGGTCGCCCGGCGTGAAGACGAGGCGGTGCACGTCGGCATGGGCGCGCGCGCCGATGTAGGTGGCGGCCAGCGTCCAGTTGGTGCCGTTGGGTGCGACGGTGCAGGCCCAGATCGACGAGAACCAGTTGCCGCCGGCGGGCGCGAGTGCGTCGGCATCCGCCAGCACGGTGGCGCCGCCCAGCGCGATGGCGTTGACGTTGCCGGGGTCCACGGCGAGCGCCAGGTCGTACCAGCCCTGGGTACCTATCCAGGTGTTGCCCTGCAGGTCCACCGGCATCGGGCCTATCGTGCCCCAGCGCGCCGGGCCGGCGTCCCAGCGGAAGGCGTCGCCGTTGCGGCGGATCAGGTAGACGACGCTGGGGTCGTCTTCCTTGGTGGCGATGGTGCAGCGCTGGCCGGCCACCACGCCGCCCGGCAGCGCCGCCAGCGGCATGAACACCGGTTGGCCGGCCGTGAACGTCGCGTCGCCGCTGGTGAGGCTGTAGACCTGGCCGCCATCGGTCACTGCAAAGTAGGTCGTGACGCCGCCGGTGGCGGCCAGTGCCACGCCGGTGACGCGCAGGTTGTCGCTCGCGGCCGTCGCCACGCCACCGCCCACCGTGGTGGCGAACCACAGCCGCCGCCAGCGAAAACCGCCTTCGCCGTCAGCCTCGCGCAGGAAGGCGCCGGCCGACGTGGCCGCCATTGCGCGCTCGGGTGCATCGGGGTCCACCACCACGCCGTAGCAGCCGGCGCCCTGCAGCAGCGCGCCGGTCTGCAGCGCTGCGGCCGGCGGGATCACGGCCGGCAGCACCGCCGGGCCGGTGGAGACGGTGTCCTCGCGCAGCCAGTTGCGGCCACTGTCCAGCGACACCAGCAGGCCGACGCCGAAGTAGGCGCCCAGGTTGCCGAAGGGCTCGCCGGTGCCCACGAACACACGCTCGGGGTGGTCGGGGTGGATGGCCACCGCCGGGCAGGCCAGCGTGGTGCTGCTCAGCACCGCCGGGTCGAGGTCGAAGGCCTCCATGCAGGAGCGCCAGCTCGCACCGGCATCGGCGCTGCGCCAGACGCCGCCGTTGGCGGTGCCGATGTAGACGACGTCGCCGTGGCGCGACACGGCCACGCCCGGCGTGCGCCCGGCCACCGGCGGGCCGCCCTGGGCCAGGCCGTTGAGCATGGGCGCCGGGCCTATGGGCAGGAAGCGGCCGGGCGTGATGGTCGGGCCGCTGGCCGCCACCGGCACCAGCGCTTCGACGGTGATGTGGCGCAGCGCCACCTGCCGCAGCGCATCGGCCGCAGCACTGGCGTCGCTCTCGTCGCTGATGAGCGGGTCGTCGGCGTGGTGCACGGCGATGAAGAGGGTGTGCGCCGCATGGCCGGCGAGCGCACCGGGCGCCGGCAGCAGCGTCGATGGCAGCGCCACGGTGGCCACCTGCGGGTGGCCGGGGCGCAAGTCGGACACGGTGCTGAAACCCACTGTGCGCCAGCCGCCGGCGCCCACCGGCTGGCCGCGCCGCAGCTGCGCGGCCCAGCCCGCGGGCAGCGGCGGCAGCGCGCCATGTCGGCCCTCGGCGACCAGCACGGCCACCTGCACGTCGTGCGCCCAGCGGGCGCCGTTGTTGTGCACCAGCACCTGCACCCGCGTGACCAGCGGCTGGCTGGCCGTGGGCACATGCTCGCTGTCGTCTTGCGACAGCGCCAGGAAGTCGATCAGCGTGGGCCGGTGGTCGCCGGCGAAGCGGTAGGCGCCCTGCGCGTCGGGCGCGTCGCAGCGCACGTCGGGGCTGAGGCCCGGCGCCAGCATGACGGCACGCTGCGTCGGGTCGGGCAGCCCATGCACCGCCGGGCCCAGGCCCAGGTCGAGGGTGTGCTCGCGAACCAGCAGCTGCACCGGTGCCATCGTGACGGGCGGTACGGCGCCGGGCGCCCCCAGCAGGCGCATGAAGGAGCCGCGGCCATGCGTGGCGACGCGGATCAGCCGGCTCGGGCGGTGGATGACCAGGTCCACCGCAGCGGCCTCGGGCAGACCTTCGCCCCAGGGCTGCCACGTCGTGCCGCTGTCGGTGCTGCGCCAGACGCCCACGTCGGTGGCGACGTAGAGATGCGTCGTGTTGTCGGGGTCGCAGACGATGGCGCTGGCCTGCACGTCCAGCAGGCCGGTGGGGCCGGCCGGGCCGGAACGGTCGGTCCAGGTGGTGTTGTCGTAGTGCCAGACATGGCGGGTGTCGCCGCGCCCGCCCAGCGTCACGTAAATGCTGTTTCCCGTGGCGTCGGCGGGGTCGGGTTCGATGTCGGTGACCGGCGAGACGAGGGGCAGCATGGCCGCCCCTAGAGTGTCGATCTGCGTACGCACCCAGGGCCCCGGGTGCACCGCCTGCACATAGCGGTAGACGCCGCCGCCCACCGTGCCCGCATAGACGATGCCGAAGGCCGAGAAGGCGATGGCGCTGATCGCGTTGGGCAGCGCCGCGGCGGCGTTGTCCGCCGGCAGTGGCACCCAGTCGCCGGGATTGGTGACGGCGGGCGGCAGGTTGGGGCCGCCGAAGGTGTCGGACAGCCACAGCCGCCGCGCGCCGAAGGCCACCCGCGACGCATGCGCCGGCGTGCCCGACGGCGGCGCGATCGCCAGCGGCGCGTAGAACAGCGCTGCGTCGTTGGCATGGGCGGGCAAGCTGACGTAATGCCAGCTCGTCGGGCCGTTGCCGCCGTCGGTGCAGCGCAGGATGGTGCGCCGCGTGTAGGTCATCAGCACGCGATAGGGGTCGTTCCAGTCGACCACCGCGGCGCCGGCATCGCCCTCGGTCGTCAGCTGCCAGGCCTCGTCGCCGATGGCGCGCTGGCCGCCGTTGTCCTGCGTGGCGGCAAAGATCACCGCCGGCTCGGTGGGGTGCAGGGCCAGGTCGTTGATCAGCGCCGTGGCCAGCCCGCTGTTGAGCGAGCGGAACACGGGCGCGGCGGCCTGGGCGGTGTCGGTCTGGAAGACGCCGCCATCGCAGCCCACCCACAGCTGGCCGGGCAGCCCTCGCGGGAAGGCCAGCGCGTGCACGTCGGCATGGATGGTGGCGCCGATATAGACCGGCTGCGCATTCAGCGTGCCGCCGGTGCGGCGCACGCGAACGCGCCAGATGTGCGAGGACCAGACGTCGGTCGTCGCGCTGCCGGCGCCGCGCGGCAGGCCTGCGGCAGTGACCTTCAGCGTGCTGCCGCCGCAGAACACCGTGTCCACGTCGGAGGGGTCGACCGTCAGCGTCAGGTCGTACCAGCCCTGGGTGCCGACGAAGACACCGGCCTGGGCCGGCACCGGCGTCCAACCGACCGTGCGCCAGGGGCCGTTGCCGGCGGCGTCGGTGCGCAGGCGCATCAGGCTGCCGTTCTGCGTGATGGCGTAGACGGTGTCGGTGCGGTCCGGGTGCACGGCGAGCGTGACGCGCCCTGCGGCGGCCGGGAAGCCCGTGCCCACGACGCGCCAGGTGGCACCGTGGTCGCTGGAGCGCACCACCACGGACGGGCGGGCGGCGCCGTCGCTGCGCACGGCGGCGAAGAAGACGCCGCGCACGCAGACGACGCTGCTGACGCTGCGGTCCGGCGAACCGGCCACGCCAGTCAGCACCTGCTGCGCCCATTCGAAGCCGCCCAGCTTCGGCCGGCGCAGGTAGAGGCCGGCGCGCGTGGCGCCCGCCACCCGTTGCGGGTCCGACGGGTCAACCGCCAGTGCGAAGAAACCGCGGCCGGTCAGCACGGCACCCACCACGTCTTCACGGGTCCAGTGGCGGCCGCCGTCCTGCGACACCAGCGGGCCCACGCCCAGGAAGCTGTCGAGCGCGCCGAAGGCCTCGCCGGTACCGACGAAGACGCGCTCCGGGTGGTCGGGGTGGATGGCCACCGCGCCGCAGGCCAGGCTGTCGGCGCGACCGGTGACGTTCAAGGGGTCGTCGTCGCGCGGGTCCATCAGCGGGCGCCACGCCAGGCCCGCATCGTCGCTGCGCCAGACGCCGCCGTTGCTGGTGGCCGCATACACCACGTCGGCATAGCGCGACAGCGCCAGCGACGGCACGCGGCCTGACACCGCCGGGCGTGTGAAGGCCTGGCCATTGCGCATGACCGACGGGCCCACGGCCGTCCAGACAGACGGGACCGGGGTCGGGGCGGCGGGATCGGCGGCCATGGCGTGGGCTCAGCCTCAGCCGCCGTCGGCCGCGTTCTGCAGGCGCAGGCGGTACTCGCGCATCTGGTCGGCCAGCGACGGCGGCGTGCCGGGCAACTGCTCGGACGGGTCCACCGGGTCTGGCAGGGCGATCTCGTCTTCCACGTCCTTGGCCGGGTCCTTGGGCGTCATGGCGACGGCCCGCTGGCCCAGGAACCAGGCCTGGCGCTGCTGCGCGCCGCTGGTTTCGCTTTCGCCTTCTTCGGGATCGGGCATGGCAACTCTCCTCAGCCCTGCACGGGCCAACGCAGATGCAGCTGGCCGCCGGCCGGCACCAGCAGCGTGGGGAAGTTCAGCGCCACCAGCGTGCAGGCGACGGGGCGCTTGTCGACGTCCTGGAGGCGGTCGCCGTCGACGCGCAACCGCAGCGTGCCGCCGTTGGACAGCATGCTCTTCAGCGCGTCGGCACCAGCGCCGTCGGCGCGCCAGCGCAGCACGTTGGCGGACACATCGGCCACGCCGCTGACGAGCCGGCTGCTGCCGTTGCCGGAGATCGCCCAGGCCTCCACGAGCGTGGCGCCATGCAGCTTGACGTGGTTGGGGTCGAGGTTCACCGAGAACGTCAGCTGCAGGCCGCGCTCCTGGAAGATCGCAAAGAGGCTGGCGATGGTGACTGCCGACTCGGCAGGCACGAACTGGGTCAGGCGGCCGAGCTTGGGGTCCAGGCCCGGGCCGGCCGGGCCACGCGGGCCGGCGGCGCCTGGCGCGCCGGCCGTGCCAGTCGCACCGGCCGGGCCGGATGGTCCAGCCGGCCCAGGCGGACCCGCAGGGCCGGTTTCGCCCGCCGGCCCCCTGGTACCCGCTCTCCCGGCAGGGCCGGTCTCACCCGCCGGGCCGGCGGGACCGATTTCCCCCGCCGCGCCGGGTCGACCGGCCTCGCCTGCCGGGCCAGGCGGGCCTGCGTCTCCTGCGGGGCCCCGTGGACCGATCTCGCCTGCGGCGCCCGGCGCGCCGGCTTCACCCGTCGGGCCGGGCGGGCCTGCATCGCCAGCCGCACCCCGTGGGCCGGTCTCGCCCGCAGCACCGGGCGGGCCAGCTTCGCCGGCCGGGCCAGCCGGGCCAGTCTCACCCGCCGGGCCGGGCGGACCTGCGTCGCCGGTCGGACCCGGTGGGCCGTTCTCGCCCGTAGCGCCGGGCGGGCCAGCTTCGCCAGCCGGGCCAGCCGGGCCGGTCTCACCCGCCGGGCCGGGCGGACCTGCGTCGCCGGTCGGACCCGGTGGGCCGTTCTCGCCCGCAGCGCCAGGCGGGCCAGCTTCGCCGGCCGGGCCAGTCGGGCCGGCCTCACCCGCCGGGCCGGGCGGGCCCGCGTCGCCCGTCGGACCCGGTGGACCGTTCTCGCCTGCGGCGCCTGGTGGGCCTGCTTCACCAGCAGGGCCGGGAGGACCGGGTTCGCCCGCCGGCCCGGCCGGACCTGCCTCGCCTGTCGCGCCGGGCGGGCCGGCGTCACCAGTCGCGCCCCTTTCACCGCTGGCGCCGTCCGCGCCGGGCGCTCCAGGTGCTCCGGGTTCCCCTGGCGGGCCCGCGGCGCCGTCGGCACCCGCAGGCCCGGGTGGGCCGGCTGGGCCGGCCGTGCCCGTGCTGCCTTCGCCGTCATAGCGCCAGCGGCCGGCGTCGTCCTGGTAGAAATCGCCGCTGTGGCCATGGCCGGCGGGCACGAGCCAGAGGGCTGGCGCCTGGGTCGCGGCGGCACCGGCCTCGGCGCGCTCGATGCGACCGATGGCAATGGCGTCCGGCGGCACCGCCACCTCCAGGCCTTGCAGCGCCACCCGGGTCTGCGTACGGACCAGCGTGGGCTGCTCGTCCAGGCGCAGCGTGGGCTCGTCGGTGTTCTCCCCGGCCACCACCACCGACCATGGGCCGGGGCCTTCGGGCAGCGTCAGCGGCAGCTCGGTGGGCAGCTCCAGCCGAATGCCGGCAGCGGTGAAGGCGACGCCGGGCGACAGCGTGATGCCGCCATCGCCAGCGCTCAACTTCAGGCCCCAGGCGATGCGGCCCAGGCCCAGCGCCGTGCGCAGGTCCAGCACGGCCTGGGCGAGGCTTTGCTGAAGGTGTGTGAGGTGGGCCGGCACCACACGCATGCCGTCGCGGAACAAGGTGTGGGCATCGGTGGTCATGGCTTCTGGTAGTAGACGGTGGCAGCGTTGATGGTCACTTGCCCGGCGGTGTGCAGGCGCAGCCGCAGCTGCAGCGCGTTGCCGGCAATCTCGCCGCGCGCTGCGGTGGCGGCGAGGGTGGGCGTCAGCGTCACGGTGCCGGTGGAGGCCGACGGCGTGACGCCCGCCGC
The DNA here is from genome assembly GCF_979253795.1 of Roseateles sp. AC306. Taxonomy (NCBI): domain Bacteria; kingdom Pseudomonadati; phylum Pseudomonadota; class Betaproteobacteria; order Burkholderiales; family Sphaerotilaceae; genus Roseateles; species Roseateles sp. AC306. Next base: position 230,305 of record NZ_CEEDEB010000005.1, on the reverse strand, counting down.
CACCTGGGGCGCGCCGCTGCCGGCCAGCAGCGGCACCACGGCCGGGCGCAGGTCGTCGCTGCGCGGCGTGCCCAGCAGGTGCAGCCGGCCGCAGGGCACCACGGCGTTGGCGCCACGGCGTGCCCGCACTGCCAGCGGCCGGAACGGCGGGCCGGGCAGGCTGCGGCGCAGGCGCACGCTGTCGGGGCCGGTGTCATCGATGGCCTGGGTCATGGGCCAGTCGCAGCTGCCGCGCGTGCAGGCCAACTCCACCCACCAGGTGGCCCCGGGCTTGGTCTTCACCGGCTTGGCGAGCGCGATCGCTACCCAGCGCAGGCCGCCGGCCGGGTCGGCCGCCACGTCGGCGGGCAGGAAACGCGCGCCCGGCACGGCTTGCGCGGGTTGTTCCAGGTCACCCTGGTAGAGCACGGCGGCGATCTCGGCGCCACCGAAGCCGGCCGGCAGCAGCAGCGGCAGCCGCACGCCGGTCACGTCGGCCAGCGGCGCGAGCCAGCCAGCAGGCAGGCGCGCGGCATAGCTGTGGCCGGGGTCCAGCACCAGGCGCGCATCGGTGTTCTCGGGGCCGTCGGGCACGGGCCAGGCGCGCCACGAGGGCAGCCGGCCGGACAACGTGAGGTCCACCTGGCGCACCAGCCAGGCGCCGGCATCGGCCGGCAGCGGCAACGCAGCGTCGAGTTCGGCTTCGGTGTCGGCGCCCAGTACCAGGCCCGAGGGCGGCAGGGCGACGACATGGGCGCGCACGAAGGCGATGGACAGCGCCAGCCCCATTTCGCACGGCGTCGCCGAGCGCAGCGTGACGACTGGATCGGGCCCCCGCGCCAGCGCGGCCTGCAACTCGGCCGCCAGCGGCACGCTGACGCTGTACTCGGCGGTGCCGCCGACGTCGGGTACGGTCAGGCGGGCGGGGCCGGGGCGCGACCAGACGGTGACGCCGTTCACCTCCAGCCGCAGGTCGGTCGGCAGGCCGGGCATCTCGATGGTCTTGTCGGCCAGGTCGGTGGCGTTGACATTGGCCGAGAAGGTCAGCTCCAGCCTTTCGGTCTGCACCTCGGCAAAGCTGACGAAGCCGGTGGTGCCGCCGGACGGGATGCCGTCGGCCATGTAGGTGAAGCCGTCGCCGGCCCATTTGCGCACGTCCAGCAGCGTCTTGCCCGGCGGCAGCCCCAGCGACGAAACGGTGCGCAGCGCGCCGAAGTCCAGCACCACGGTCTGGCCGCTCTGGCCCTGGCGCACCTGGGCCACGCGGCCGATCGTGATGCTGCTGGCTTCGCGAACGGTGATGGCCGCGCTGGCCGACGTGACCACCGCATCGGCCGGCAGCGTGGCCGTACGCTGGGTTTCCACGTCGCCCAGCTTGAACAGGGAGACGAGGACAAGCGGCACGGTCTCGTACACCACGCCGGTGCCCCAGCCCACCTCCATGCCGACGACGCCTGTGGCCATGGGGTCCGGCTCAGTCGGCTTCGGCGTTGAAGGTCTGAGCGGCGCCCAGCACGCTCATGACACCGTCGACGTCCTCGCCCACCTCAACGCCCTTGGCCGCCAGGCTGCGCGTGAACTGCGCCTGTTCCGCGTCGCTCAGCTTGCCGGCATCGGCGTACTTCTCCATCAGCGCGTTGACGGTGAGGTCGTCCTTGACGAGCTCGTCATAGATCGTGCCCAGCTGGCGGCCCTTGAACTGGGCCGTGGCGCCGACGACGACATCCGCCAGCAGGCTGCGGCCATTGCCGAAGACGACGTTGACGACCGCGCCGCGCACCGCCTGCGTGCCCGCCTTGGGGGTCTGCGACAGCACGCGTGGCGACTGGTAGATGGCCTCGATGGGACCGATCTTGGCCTCGTCGATCACCACCTCCTTGACGAGGGCGGACTTGCGCACCGCGAACGCGCTGGCCTTGCTGTCCCCGACGACCTTGACCGCCGAGAGGCCGAAGTTGGTATTGATGGTGGCCATGGTTCAGTTGTCCTTCTTGACGAGGGTGGTGCCGAGCTTGAGACCGACCTTGGCCAGCGCGGCGGCGGCTTCGGATTGCGTCAGGCCGGTGAGGTTGGGCACGGTGACGTTGGGCGTCTCCAGCTCCGCGCTGACGACCAGCCGCACCTGGGCGTTGCCGGCGGGCACGAGGGCGCCGGGCGGTGGCTGCTGCACCAGCACGACGGCGGTCTGGAAACGCGTCGGCGGGTTGGCCTTGGGCACCGTCTCTCCCGAGGTGTCGAGGATGTTGTCCAGCGTCAGCCCGGCCGCCGCCAGCGTGGACAGCGCCTGCAGCACGCTGCGCCCGAACAGGTCGGGCATGGTCTTCTGCGTGACCGTGAGCGCCACGCTGGCCGTGGTGGCTGCCGGCACGGAAACGTCGACGCTGACATCGGCGCAGCCGGCGGCGCTGATCTTCAGGCTCCAGGTGCCGTCGGTCAGGCCGGCGAGCTGGTGGGCGGTCTGGCCCGGGAAGGGCGCTATGGCCGCAATGGCGCGCCCGCCGCCTGCCGGCACTGCCACCACGCGCGCGTCGGGCCGTGGCTGGCCGGCGGCGGTGACGGTCACCGCCACGGCGTTGCCGCCGAGCGCGTTGACGGCGTCGTAGAGCGCATCGACGGCGACGATGATCGCGTTCCAGGCCTGCGCGGTGACCGGGCGACCGGGTTCGGCCTGAACGAGGGCCGGCTTGGGGATGCTCATGGTCGGTCCTGCCTTGTGTGGTGCATTCAGACGGTGACGGGCGCCGGCACCGCGACGCGGGTGCCGTGGATGATCAGACCCTCGGGCTCGGCGCTGGCGATGTCGCGCAGCACGCCTTCACCCAGGGTCCACAGGTCGTCGGCGTAATCCACGCCGAGGTAGATGCCGGCCGGCCGCAGGCGGTCCAGCGCCAGGCGTATGCGTTCGCGCAGCGGCGTCTCGCCGTCGACGTCCAGCACGGAGAAGCGGCGCGGCAGCCACAGCGTGCAGGTGTAGGGTTGGCGCTCGCGCCAGGCGAAGCCGACGTTGGCGGCGGGCTGGTCGGCGGCATCGGCGGCCAGAGAGCCGTCCCAGAAGCCGGCGGCGAACACGGGCTGCGTGTCCTGCCCTTCGCTGGCGAAGACGGCCTCGCGCACGAAGAAGCGCAGCCGCGTCGTGCCCACCCTCAGCGTGATCGGCGGCGTCAGGCCGCCGCCGTGCGGCAGCGGCGCGTCCAACGCCGTGGCCACGGGTTTGCAGACGCCGAAGCGGGCGGCGCGGTCGCCGAAGGCGTCTTCGGCCGCCGCGTCGGCGAAGACGAAATCGATGCCGGGCACGGAGGCCGCCTCATCCGCGAACACGCCGCCGTCGATGCTGAACGCCAGGTTGCTGACGTCCGTGCCGTCCAGCTCGACGATGCCCGATGAGCGCCAGCGCAACTCCTGCCCGTCGTCGATCCGGCCGGCGTAGACGACGGCGTGGCCCAGGCCCACGTCGACCACCATGGGCCAGATGCAGCGGTCCTCGCGCGCAACGACGATGGTGTCGCAGGGCACCGGCCCGAAGCCCAGCCGCTCCACCGTGAAGAGATCGCGGTGGCGACGCGGCACGGGCTCGATGTCGACGTCCTCCTCGGGGTTTTCTTCCAGCGCCAGCAGGTCGATGCGTGGCGTGGGCGCGCCGGCCGGGCGCAGGCGCTCGGTCGCGTCCAGCAGATGCCAGAAGTCGTCGCTGCTGCGGCGCAGCCGGCCCGGCTGCAGGCCCAGCAGCGCCGCCGCGCCGCGCAGCAGCGCGCCGCAGCTGCCGTTGCCTTCGCGATGCACGGCGATGAGGTCGATGACGACGCGGCGCTGCGCATCGACCAGCGCCGCGTTGAGGCCCAGCGCGGCTGTTGCCTCGGCCATGCGCGCGAGCACGGCGGCGTCGCTCTCGCCCGCCGCGGCCGGCCAGGCCTCGGGTGCCAGCGCCAGCAGGTCGGGCAGGCTGGCCAGCGCCGCGGCCTGGGTTGTCGTGTCGCCGCCCAGCGCGTCGGCCGCTGCCAGCGCCGCCGCCACGCGCAGGCGCACCGGCTCCAGCAGGTCGGCGCGCATGGCGTGCAGCGCGGCCAGCAGCAGCAGGTCGGTGCGCTCCTCGGCCTGCGGCAGGCGGTGCGCGCGGCGGATGCGGCCCAGGTCGGCCAGCATGCGGTCCAGGTGGCCGGCCAGGCCGTCCACGACATCGCCGAACAGCGTGCCGGGCGCGTCCAGCGCCAGGTGGCGTGGGAAGCGCGACAGGATGGTGGCGGCGCGCGTGGAGACGTTCATTGATGCACCCTTCGGCCTGCGGCCTGTCCCGCCCAGCGGGAGCGAGCTTGCTTGGGGCGGCCCGGCGCAGCGCTCATGCCGACACCGTCTGCTCGGTCACCGCCAGGCTGCGGATCCAGGGTTGCTGGCTGGCGTCCAGGTCCAGCGTCATGTCCTGGGCGATGGTTTTCAGCCCTTCGTCCATGAACTCGGCGCGGTAGGTGGCGGTGCCGACGTGGTAGTCCTCCTGGTCGGGCAGCATGCCCAGCAGCGCAGCGGGCGTGATGTCCACTGCGCTGGCCGCCAGCGCCGCGCCCAGGCGGGCCAGCAGGTCGCCGCGCACGCGGCCCAGTTCGGCGCCGGCGTCGCGCGCGGCGTACAGGCCGTGGCGCTCGACCTCCAGCGTGATGTCCAGCGCCACCAGCGCGCCGCGCATCGTCAGCTCGAAGCCCGCGACGGCCAAGCGCGCGCGGCGGGTGGCCGGCGTCATCAGATTGGTGCGGCCACGTCGGTCCCCGTCGGCCAGGCCGGTGGACCAGGGAAACAGCTCGAAGGAGATGTCCTGCACGCCGTCGACCGCCATCGCCGCTGCTACCAGGCGGTTGTAGACGACCACGCCGCCGATGCCCAGTTCGTCGATAGCCGCATCCAGCGCGGCCTGCACGGCCGCCGACAGCGCCTGCTTGGCAGCAGCGTCCAGGCTGGCCCCGGCCGGCGTGACGACCACCTTCATGCCGACGTCGAACCACACGTCTTCCGACACCGGCACCGGCGCGGGCGTGATCTCGGCCGGGTCCTGCCCCGCCCCCGGGCCTATGCCGATCTCGGCCTCCTCCGGCACGACGAGGTTGTGCACGACGCGAACGCCGGCAGGGCGCACGCGGTGGATGGCCTCCAGCGCCTCGCGGGCGTGGGCGGCGTCCAGGTCGGCGGCGATGGTGATGGTGATGGTGCCGGGCGCAGAGACGTGGTCCTCGGCCACCAGCACGTCCTGCGAGCGGATGCCGGCGATGGCCGTCAGCGCGCCGACGATGGCGCCGGGCGTGGCCGCGCCGCCGGTTTCCAGCGCGCGTGACATGCGGCGGCGCAGCGCCTCGTCGGTCTCGGCCGCGCCGGCAAAGCCCAGGTCCTGCGGGTTCACCGCCGCGGCGATGCCGAGGATGGGCCGGTGGATGACGGTCAGCGTGCCAGCGCGCGCCGCGCCGGTCGGGCCGTCAACCAGCGCCGTGACCGGCACCGAGACCGACAGCGCCCCGGCGCGCAGCGTGCGGTCGTCGCGCGTCTCGACCGTCACCGGCGGCACCTCGGCCGAGCTGATGCGTGTGCCGGCGGGGATGGCGATGTCTGCCGGCGCCGGCGTGCTGCGGCTGAACACCACGTCGCCGGTGGCGGCGCTGCGCATGCGCCGCGGCACGCCGACGAGGGCGCCGAGCTGGTCCAGGTCGCGCCCTTCGGCGGTGTCGATGAAGGCGGCCTCGTAGACCGATTCGAGCTGGCGCGACAGCACCGCGTATTCCCGCGCGAACGACTCGGCCAGCGTGCGCACCACCGAGCCGGGGTTACGGTCGGTCAGGCGCGGCGCCGGCACGGTGCCGGGGCGGCGCTCATAGCTGACCCAGAAGCGGCTGCCCAGGTCGGGCAGGGCGACGCCGGGCAGCGGCAGGCCGTCGGGCTGCAGGCGCCAGGCCAGCACGCCCTCGTCGCTGACGTCGAGGTCGGTGCCGGGCATGAAGCGGTGATAGTCGCCGTCCACCAGCCCGTGCAGGCGCACGCTGGCCGGCAGCGCGTCGGCGCCCAGGCCCAGCTTGAACGGCGCGCGTTCGGGCAGGTAGGCGAACTCCTCGCGCACTACGCCGCCGGTCAGCGAACTCAGCAGGTCGTCGACGAACACGCCATACGGCTCGGCCGCGAAGCTCATGCATTGGTCTCCAGGCTGAACGGCACCACCAGATTGCGCGGGTCGTCGTGGTCGATGAGGCGCACCGTGGCAGTGATGCGCACGGCGCTGCGGTTGCCGGGGTCGGGCAGCACCTGACAGTCCAGCACGCGGTCGATGCGCGGCTCGTGGCCCAGGCACTCCAGCACGTGCAGCTTGATGAGGTGGCGGGTGCGCTGGTTGTTGGGTTCGCCGATCAGCGTGTGGTGGCGCGAGCCGTACTCGGGGTGGCCTAGAGCGGCCAGCTCGCCCTGCTGGGTCTTCAGGCGGGTGATCAGCAGCTGGTCGGCGGCGGCCAGGTCAGAGACGACGGCCACGTCCTTCAGGCCGGGCTTGCGCTGCACGTCCAGGTCGCCCTCTTCCCACCAGCCCGAGGCACCGCCGAACACCAGCCCCAGGTCGCGGCCCAGGCGCTGCATCAGCACGTCGAGGTCGGCACGCGGCGGCTTCATGGCGCGTTCCCGTCGGTGATCCACGGTGCCGCCGGCGGGCCCAGGATGGTCAGGATGCCCGGGCCGGCCGGGATCTTGTCGCCCATGCGCACTAGGCCCTGCCCGGCGATGGTCACGCCGGTGCTGACGCCGCTGGGCGGGATGGGCAGCGGGTAGGGCACGCCGCTGACCGAATTGATCATCTGGCAGATGCTGCCGGCCGTGGCCAGAGGCATGCCGCCGGCCATCGCGGCCGTCTGCATGACGGCGACGATGACGCCCGTGTCCGGCGGCCCCGCCGCGCCGGGCGAGAGCATCACGTTGCAGCCGATGGAGACGGGGCTTCCAGGCATGGGTGTCACGCAGGATTGAAAGAAGTGGTGCCGGCGATGGAGACGCTGCCGCCCTTCAGCGTGGCCGAGGCGTCGCCCTGCACGGTGACGTTAGGGGCTTTTAGCGTCGCGCCGCTGCCGCCTTCCAGGCTCAGTGCCCCGGCCGCCTTCAGCGTCATGTCGCCGCCGGCTTCTATCGTGATCGCGCCGTCTGCGGCGATGCTGACCTTGCTGCTGCCCAGCGTGATCGTCAGCTCGCTGTCCTTGAGCGTCATCGTGTGGCCGCTGGGCAGTTCGATGTGCAGGCGGCGCAGGGCATCGTCGGCGTCGTCGGGCACCTTGTAGACCAGCTCGGCGGCCTTGGCGTCGGGCGGCGGCGTGGCGCTGTCGTGCAGCATGCCCAGCAGCACCGCCTGGTCCAGGTCGCCGTTGATGAAGCCCACCACCACCAGGCTGCCTTCGCGCGGCAGCGCCGACAGGCCTGGCCGGCCGGCGGACACGGGCACCTGCTGAAGCTCCAGCGCCGAGTTGTTGAGCCGCACATTGACGGACAGGTGGTGCTCGCCGCCACCGCCGTCGTTGCTGAACAGCTGCGTGACGACGCCCAGCTCCAGCCCGCGATGGGCGTCGAGCTGGTCGCGCACGATGGCGCGGATCGCGGGCACGATGCGGCTCATGCTGCACCCTCGAAATCAATCCAGGTCGCGAAGCCGTCGGCGTCCAGCACCTGGGTGACGGCGATGACGCGGGCGTCGATGTCGCCGTCGGGCAGGTCGGCCAGCGTGATGAGGTCGCCCGGGCGCAGCTTGGGCTGGCCCCAGCACAGCGCCTCGCCCTGCACGGTGCGGCGCGCGGCGGCGTCAGTCAGGGCCTGGCTGGCGCTGCGCACGCTGTTGCGGTCGCGCAGTGCGCCGCTGACAAAGGCCTCGCGCTCCGGCGTGTCGCCAGCGGGTGAGGCCAGTGGCAGATGCCATTGCTCCGCGCCGGCCTCGCTGGCCGCACCGGCAGGGCCTGTCGGTGGCACGGCCGGGCCGGCCTCGACGGCCGCAGCGCGCCAGGCGATGAGCTCGGCGCCGCGGCGCAGCGTGGCGCTGGCGGGGCCGGTCCTGGGCGGGCGCACGTCCAGCGCGCCGACGGGGGTGCTGGCCACGTCGCAGCCCGCCAGCTGGGCCAGCCGCACGAGATGGGCCCAGCGCGAGCGACGGTCGTCGGCATGGAAGACCGCCACATCGAGGTCGGCGCCCACGGTGCCGGCATCGACGCCGGCATCTCCCAGCATGTCGTTGACGATCTGCGTCGCGCCCTGGCCCACCCAGGCCTGAGCGGCGCGGCGCTGCGCCAGCTTCCACGACGGCGCGAAGCATTCGACCCAGGCACCCTGCGGGCGGCGTTCCACACGCACGGCGGTGCCGGTGAACACGTCCTCGGGTGCGCCGTCGAAGCCCAGCGCCAAGGCCACCTGGCCGCCGGGCGAGGGCACGTTGCGTGACAGCGCATGCAGCTCAAGCCAGCAGCGGTCGTGCGCCGGGCCCAGGCCCAGCGTGACCTCGGCGCGCAACAGCGCGGCCTCGGGCGCGGTCAGCGCTTGGCCGTCGAGGGTGATGCGCGCCGCGGGCGTGAAGCGGCTCATGACGCGTCGGGCTCCAGGCCTTGCCGCCGCACCTCGGCCAGCAGCACGCGTTCGAGCGTGCGCGTGAATTGCAGATCGCTGACCACGGCCTGCGGGCGGGGCAGGTCGGTGCCGAAGGCGGCGGGCAGGTCGGCAAACGACAGCGGCGTGCCAGGCGCCGACGGCATGGGGGCGAACTCGGCGGCCTGCGGCGGCATGAAGTCGGCGGGCGGTGGCGGCGCATCGCCGCCGGCGGACTGCGCGCCGGGCCAACGCTGCAGCAGTTCGGCCAGTGCCGAAGCGCGGCCGCGCGGTGCAGGCAGCGCGGTGGCGTCCGGGCGTGCGGCGTCGGCGTTCACCGGCGGTTCGGGCAGGGGCCGTCGCGCGATGGCTGCGCCAGCGGCAGGTTCCGCCAGTGCATGGCGCAGCGGCACCGGTACCGGCAAGGCTTGCCTTGCGGACTGTGGGGCCTCAGCCGATGCCGCCGACGGTGTCTTCGCGACCCGGGGGGCGGCCAGCGAGCGCAGCTGGGCGCTGTCCAGCAGCGGCGCGTCGGCCGCCGTCGCGAAGCGGGCGACCAGCGCCTGCACCGCCGCGGCTTCCAATGCCGGGACACCGCTGGCTTCACGCGCCTTTGGCAAGGCCGGCCAGGGCATGGGCACGCGCTCGACCAGGCCGGGCGCAGCCGGGCGCGGGCGCCAGCGCGGGGCATCGGTCAGCGTTGCCCCTTCAGTTGGCTGAGAGTGATGTGGTGGCAACCCCGCCGCAGCCGGCGGCTGCCGTGGCAGGCGCGCAGCGGTGCCGGGGCTTGCCGCAGGACGGCGTGAGCGCGGCGCCGCGCCATGCTCCGCCACGGCCTCGGCCGCCACCGCGTCGCGCTGCAGGGATGCGAACGGGTCGGGCGAGAACGCCGCCAGCTGCAGGTCGGGCGCCGCCAGCACGCCGTCCACCGGCGCGGCCAGCGGCGCCCAGCGCGCGCCGGCCAGGCGGTCCAGCAGCAGCTTCAGCGGGCGGGTGGCGTTCTTCATGTCAGCGCCGCTCGCGGGCGGCCATTTCCAGGTACAGCAGCACCTGGCCGACGCTGAGGTTGGCGCACTGCTCGGCGGTCCAGCCGAACTCGCGCGCCAGCGTGAAGCAGGCCTTGGCCAGCGGGGCCTGCACGGCCTGCTCCAGCTCGTCGGCACTGATGGCCAGGCCGCTGATGCGGTTGACCTCCAGCAGCAGGTGCTGCACCAGGCCGGCATGCAGACGGTTGGCTTGCTCGACGCTGATCGCCGGCTCCACCAGCGCCTGCTGCACCATCAACACGCCGGTGAGATGGCCGTCGTCCCTGGCGGCCTTGGCGATGCGCGCCAGCTCCGCCAGCCGCAGCGGGCGCAACACCACCTCGCCGGGCGGCGTATCGGCCGGCGCGGCCGGGTCCAGCACGCGCGCCGGCACGGCCACGCGGTGCGTGGCGCCGCCCGCTAGCAGCAGGTCTTCGGCGCTTAAGCTCATGCCGCCGCCGCGTCTTCAGCCGCGACCCACAGGCCCTTGAACGTGACCTCTTCCATGACGAAGTCGTCCTCGGGCATGGAGAAGCTCCAGCCGTCCAGCTTGACGCCGTGCACCGTGACGGTGGCGCTGTTGCCGGGGAAGGCGGCGTTCTCCATTCGCAGGCTGAGGTTGAACGTCGGGCTGACGAAGCCGCCGGCTGGGCGTGTGCCGGCGCCGCCTTCGCCCAGCATCAGCCGCAGCAGCGCGCCGTTGACGTGGGCGCGGCCTATCGTGCCGGTGATGTTGACGTTGCCGGAGCGCAGCTCCGTGGCGTAGCGCTGACCGATCTCGTGGAAGGGCCGGATCTCGCTGACCACGCGCACCGTCACGCCGGTGGCGCGGCCGATGGGTGTGAGCTGGTAGGTCTCGGCGATGCCCTTGGCGGCATCGCCCTCGGGGCCGGCTTCCACGGCCACGCTGATGGAGCCGTCCAGGCCGGTGAAGGTGTGGGTGTTGGGCATGTTGGTTCGCTCCTCACTGCAGGTTCATCGTGACGCGGATGAAGTCGATGCTGAACGTGGGCATCAGCGTCATCGTGACGGCGCAGATGCCGCGGATCTCCTGCGCGCGGGTGGCGGACACGTCCAGCTGGTAGCCGACGAGCATCTCGTCGACCACCATCTGGCTCAGGAAGCCGTCGAGCGTGGCCTTGAGCGCGGCGCGCACGCGGGCGTTGTTGAGGCGGCCGATGTAGGGGTCGCTGCCCAGGCGCACGCCGGCCTTGGCGTAGTCGACGATGCGGCGCACGCTGATCTGCGTGAACGCCGCGTTTTCGGTCGTGATGCCCTTGACCACCTGGAAGCCGAACTTCTGCCGCACCAGCAGCACGCGGGCCTGCAGCAGCTTCTTGTAGTTGGTGGTGTTGTAGGCGCCGAGCAGGCCGTCGATGGGCAGCGTCTTGTTGGTCAGGCTGATGTGCGGCGCCAGCGTGGCCAGCTTGCCGGCCACCACGGCGGCCAGGTAGCTGGGCGGCAGCTCCACGGCCTTGCCGTCGGCGGCGTCGGTGGCCTTCAGCCCGGGGGCGACGAGCACGATGCGGTCGTCGTTGAGCGTGGCGATGTCGGCCTCGACGTCCGCCAGCGCCGCGCTCTTGGCGCCCAGCACGGCGATGCGCTCGCGGCCCTCGTTCTCGGTCGCCTCCAGGTGGGCGCCGATGGCGCCCTTGGCCTGGTCGGCGCCGAAGCCGGCCACCAGCACGATGTTGACCGGCTGGTCGGCCAGCAGCGCCAGGCCGGCGGCCAGGTCGGCGGCGCTGACATTGGCGCCGTCGGTGCCGCCCGCCAGCGGTGTGCTTGCCGCCACCGATACCGGTGCAGCGGCGCCGTTGGACAGCGCGCCCACGGTGACCAGCGTGCTGGCGGCCAGTGCGGCATGCAGGTCGGCGGTGGTGGCGCCGCTGAATTCTTCCTTGGTGTTGGCGATGGCCAGCTTCAACACCCAGGGGTCGGCGGCGGCGGCCTGCGTCAGCGTGTAGCGGATGCCGTTGGCCCAGCTGCCGGCGTCCCTGGCGGTCATCGTGAAGCCGGCGGCGTCACCGGCGGTTCGGATGTCGGCCGTGGCCGTGACCGGCGTGCCGTTGGCGATGCGCACTGCATAGACGGAGCGCGCGCCGCCGGCGAAGGCCTGCTCCAGCGTGCGCACCAGCGACAAGGGGTTGCCGGCCAGCCGCGGCGCGGCCAGCGCGTCGTAGAGGCCGAAGGCGTCCAGCGCGTCGCTGTAGCCGCCCAGGGCGACGACCTCGCCCACCGGCCCGCGCGCGGCGGTGCCGACGATGCCGATGTTGCCGGTGGCGATGGAGCCGACACCGATCAGGCCTTCGGCCCTCACCTCGATGTAGGTGGATGGGAGGATCATCTCGGCGATGGCTTCGCTCATGTTGCTTCCTTGTCGAGGGTGAAGGTCTCGGGCTGCGCGCCTGCGTGCGGGGTCAGCGTCACCGCGATGCTTTGGATCGGCCCGCCGCCGGTGACGATGCGCGGGTCGGCGTACTCGAACTTGCAGCGCCAGCGGATGCTGCGCGTGAGCGTGTTGCCACCCGGCGCGCCGGGCACGGTGGGCGCCGCCATGGCGCCCCAGGCGCTGGGCTCCAGCTGCGACAGGCCGGCGATGCCGTGGCCTTCCATCGTGCTGGCCAGCAGGCGGCAGAGCGCATCCAGCGCGGCGGCGCCGACGGCGAACACGTCGGCTTGCAACGTGGCGAGCAGGCGCACGCTGTCGCTCTCCCACTGGCCGATGAAGTAGCTGGCCTGCAGCGTGCCGGTGGCGGCCAGCGCCGAGCCGAAGGTGGCTATTGCCGTCGTGCGGTCGACCTGCACCTCGCCCGCCCCGGGCACGCCGTCCACCAGCGTGAAGGTCACGTTGCCGCGGCGCAGCACCACCGCGGCGGGTGCGAGCGGGCCGATGTCGCCACCGTCCGGGTCCACCAGCGGGCCATGCGGCAGCTGCAGCGTGCGCCGGTCGGCGCTGAGCAGCTCGACCGTCTCGTCAGGGAACACCAGCACCGGATTGGTCAAGGAAATGCTGGTCTGCAGCTGCAGCGCGCCGGTGGTGAGGCCGAGCGGCTGTGCGCCCACGCCGGCACCCAGCGACTCGGCCTCGGCGACGCTCAGCACGATGGCCGGCAGGTCGGCCACGGCGCGCGGCATGGCGCTGCCGATGTTGACGGTGGGCAGCGCCGCGGTCAGGCGGGCGGCGACGGCGTCGATGAGGCGGTGCAGCAGCATGGTGGTCAGTCGTTCAGGCCGCTGTCATGCGGGCAAGGCCGATTGCAGGTCGCCGAACGCGTCTTCGGTGGACAGCAGGCCTTCGTCGAGCTGCTGCACCAGGCCGTGCAGGGCGTCGAGCACCGGCTTGAGCAGGTTGCGCACGTCGATGCTGGCCACCGCGCTGGCGAAGTCGTGGTGCACCGAGACGACGCCGGCAAACAGCACCGTGGGCCGCACCACGCTGCCGGGCGCGGCGAGCTCCGCCACGGCGGCCTTGAAGGCATTGATGGCGGTTCGTGCCGGCGCGAGCGGGTCGTAGCTGCCCAGGTGTTGCTGCAGCTCGTCGAAGGCCGTGAGCACATCGCCCAGCAATGCCTGCGGCGACAGCGACGCAACCTGGCCGCGCACCGCGGCGTGGATGGCCACGAGCTCGGCGACGACGGGCGCCAGGTCGATGCGCGCCAGGATGGCCTGCAGCGCGGCAATACCTTCCTTGAGTGGCGTCACGAGGCCGGTGACGACGAGGGCGTCGATCTTGGCCTTGAGCGCGTCCAGCACCGGCTGCAGCGCCGCCAGCACGCGCGACGGGCGCATCGCGGCCAGCAGCTCGGCGAACACGGCCCCCATGTCGCGGCCCACCGGGTCGACACCGAAGCGGCGCACCAGGCCGAGCAGCTGGTCCTTGATCGCGGCCAGCGGCAGCAGGCCGGCGCGCAGGCGGTCGCGCGCCAGGTCGGTGTGGCTGAAGCCCGAGCTGGCCAGCGGCAGCAGGGCCGCCGTGCCGGCGCGGGCCACAGCCAGCAGGCGGCCTGTGCCGGCGGACAGCGGGGCCAGGCGTTCGGCCGGGCTGGCGGCCAGCACGGAGGCAAAGCGCCGACGCAGCACATGGTCGGCCGGCAGCGCGTTGAGCGCGGCAACCAGCTGTGTGTGCATGGGCGTCAGCCGGCTGACCGTGCCGGTCACGTCGGTGGCCTGAAGGGCATCGGCAATGGCCTGCAGCTGCGTCCTGGCCTCGACCATGCGCGCCTTCACCTCGGCCGCCGCACCGCCGGCATCCAGCCAGCGCTGCACCGTGACCCAGCTGGCCGGCGACACCGGCACCACCTGCTGCACCAGCATCGCAACCAGCGAGCCGATGGCGCCGCCGCCGGGCACGTCGCGCAGGCCATTCAGCAGCAGCTGGTAGCCGGCCTCCAGGCGCGGCACCAGTTCGCCCAAGTCCACGCGGTCCAGCACGCCGCTGAGCTGGGCGTGGGCCTGGTCCAGCGTGTCGGCCCAGGTGGACAGGCCGAAGGCCTGGTCGATCTGCGTGCGCAGGGCGGTGATGCGGTCGGCCACAGGCTGCAGCACAGTGGCGGGGTTGGCCTGGTCGATCAGGGCCAGCACCTGCGCGAAGGCGTCCTCGACCGGGCCGAGCACGGCGGTGTGCAGGTCGATGGCGGCGATGCGCCGTTGCACGTCGGCGATGGCGTCCGTGGCGGGCTTGAGCAGCGCGTCCGGGTCCAGTGCCAGCAGGGGCTGGATCAGGTCTTCGTCGAAACGGCGCTCCAGGTCGGCCAGCGGCTGGGTCGGGTCGATGCTGGTCAGGAAGGCGACCAGCTGCTCGTGAAACACCGCCACCTGGCCGAGCACGTCAGTGTCGAACTCGTTGAGGATGGCGTCGAGCTGCGTGGTCAGCGGTTGCCGCACCTGGCTGGCGAAGTCGATGGCGCGCACGGTGGCGCAGACCTCGACCAGCTTGGCCTTCAGGTCGTCGGGCAGGATGTCCACCGGCACCAGGCGCAGCGCGTCGGCGGCCGTGCTCATCACGTCGCGCGAAGTGTCGAAGAAGGGCTCGAGGCGGATGCGATTGAGCTCACCGGCCACGGTCTCTATGCCGCCCTGCAGATCGCGGATCTTGCCGGGCAGGTCGAGGGCCTGCACCGCCGTGGCGAGGCTGTCGAAAGCATCCTTCAACGCGCCGGCTGCCGTGAGGATGGCATTCTTCGCGGTCGTGATGGCCTGCTGCGCCAGCTCCAGTGCGTCGCCGATGGCGCTCATCGCCGTGGCGAGCAGGGCGTCCAGTGCCGCCAGGGCATCGGCCAGTGGCTGTATCACCGCGCGCACCGCATCGGCCAGCGGGCGCAGATCGACCGCCAGCACGGCATCGCGCACCGTGTGCAGCGCGGTCGTGACGATGCCGACGCCGCTACCTATGCCGTCGGCCACGGTGTTCAGGCCGCTGGTCAGGCTGCCAATGGCATTGCGCACGGGCGCCGACAGGGCCGCGGCATCGATGGCGTTGATCGCCGTCACCAGTTGGCCGACCAGGGCCAGGGCCTGGTCGATCTGCGCATCCAGCCCGCCGCCGGCCGCACTGCCGGCGCCTGAAATGACCGGCGACAGCCGGCCCGCCAGGTCGGCGCATAAGGCCTGAAGCGGCTCAGGCCCGACCGATGCGAGCAGCGGCTCGAGCGCCGTGAGCTGCAGGGCGATGCGCTGCGGGTCCTCGTAGGCCAGCGTCACCTCGGCGGTGCCGACGGCGTCTTCCAGTTCACGCACGGCCAGCACCAGTTCGCGCGCATAGCCGGCCACGGCCTGCTGCACGGCCGCGTCGTCGGGCCGCAGGGCCACGTGCGCGAGCAGCGGGTTGCCGGCCCAGGCAGCCAGCTTGGTCAGGCGGCCTTCGCGCAGCGGCGCGAGCCTCTCCCACACCAAGGCGGGCGCCTGCTGGATGACGCGCGAGCGGCCCTCCACGGCCATCAGCCCGCCGGCCAGCGTGATGAAGCTGGTGATGCCGCCGCCCCAGGTGCCCAAAGCCGCGAGCGGGCTCTCGGGCAGCGCCGGCAGCAGGGCGCGGCCGAGCGCGACGACGCCTTGCACCGCGCTGTCCTGCGCGCCCTCGGAGACGCCGCCCAGCACGCGCTGCAGCTTGGCCAGGCCATCGTCGCTGCCGCCGGACACGCGGCTGGTGATGCGCTGCAGGATGGCGGCCGGGTCGGCCCCGGCCAACTGCTCGGCCTGGCTGGCCAGCTGCAGCAGCGGCGCGACCATGCCCGACGGGTCCAGCCCGCCGGCCACGCCGGTGAGCTGCCCGGCGATGCGGCCCCCCGCAGCCTGCAGCGGCCCGGCGTCCACGCCCAGCCGCGACGTGATGCCGGACAGGCCGCCCAGGTCGATGGCCGGCAGGCTGACGCCGACGTTGAAGTGACCACCGATCGCGCCCACCGCCGAGCCGGTGTCGGCGACACCGAGGCGGTCACGAAGACCTTCGACGAGGGCGCAGTCGCTCATGGCGTGCTCGCGTATCAGGCCGGCGGTGGCGGCGAGTTGAACAGCCCGGCCAACGCACCCATCGCCTCGGACAGGCCGGCAGTGGCGGCGCGCACGCCGTCTAACGCGGGCTGCACCGGTGCAACCGGGTCGCCCAGTGTCGGCACGTCGCCGAGCAGGTCGGGCAGGGCGAGGCCGTCCAGGCCCAGGTCGGCCAGCGCGTCGAGTTCCAGGCCGAGGTCGGCGCCCAGATCGTCCATCGGCGCCGGTGGCTCCGGCGGCTCGACGTACTCGCGCAGCACCAGGCGGTAGCGCACATGCTCGGCCCAGTCGTTGGACTCCAGCACTTCGCAGGCTTCGACGAGCACGCGGTCCAGCTTGGTGGCGGCGACGATGTCGGCAACAAAGGCCAGCGGTTCGCCGGCCAGATGCCGTTCACGCACGGCGGTGAGGAAGGTGTCTCGCAGATCGTCGCCCTGCAGGCTGCCGCGGATCTCGACGGCCAGGCTTTCGTGGCCCATGTCCTGCTGCAGGTCTCCGTCAAGGCCTGGCACGCCCATGCGTGCAAGGCGCCGGCGCTCCACCGCACGGATGGCGGTAATGCCCGTCACTTCCCAGTCGCCGATCATGGGTTTGACGATCATGGGGCGGCGAAGCAACGCGCAGCGAGGGTCATGCCGATGTCTCCTCTTCGGCTCTTGTGTGGGCCGCGTCTGACGATGCCAAGCGGCCCCGGGGCTCACAACCCCTACCTTGTCGGGCATCCGCAATGCGCATCGCGTTGACACCCGCCGGTGGCGCCTGAAGAATCAGTCGCCCGCTGACGGGCCTATTGACGGACCTATTGCCGGAGGACCGATGCCCAAGAACCACCGCCTGCGGCTCGCAATTGCCACGCTGTTGGCGTTGTGCAGCGCCGTGGCCTGCGTGGCGACGTTGATCGAGCCGCAGTGGTTCGAGCTGCTGTTCGATGAATCGCCCGACGGCGGGGACGGCTCGCTGGAGACCTGGGTCGCGTTGGCGCTGTCGGTGGCCGCATGCATCGCGTTCTCGCTGGTGGCGCGGCGCGAATGGCGCGCATTCGCCGCTGCGTCACAGCACTGAAGGGTCGGTGGCCCTAGCCAGACGTCTGCAGTGATCGCTGCGCGGTGGCGCGCGCGTCAGTCGAGGCTGCCGTCCGTGGAGAGCGCCATCGCGCAATGGTGGGGTAACACCAGGCCGTCGCTGCCGTCCGTGGTCGCGGTTGTGCGAATGAACGGCGCCCAGGAGTTGACGGTGCCGAAGATGGTGGCGAAGGCCACGTCGGCTGCGTCTCGGCCGGTGCCGAAGCGCACGAAGCCCATCGGGATCGCGGTGCCGGAGGGGTCGAAGATGTACCAGTGGCCGCCCAGGTAGACCTCCGCGTAAGCATGGAAGTCCGGTGGCCCCAGGACCGGATCGGCACCGTAGTCCGTGCCGGTCGCAAAGCGGGCGGGAATGTTGAGCGCGCGGCACAGCGCCACCATGAGGTGGGTGAAGTCGCGGCAGACGCCGACGCGTTCGATCAGCGTGTCGACCGCCGAGGTCGTGGAGTTGGAGGTGTTCGACGCGAACGACACGCGCTCCTGTATCCACCGCGCGATGGCCTGCACCCGCCCATGGCCGGCGGGGATGCCGCCGAACTCGGCGGTGGCGAGCTTGATGAGCCGGTCCGACTGGCAGTAGCGGCTGGGGTAGATGTAGCGCAGCACGTCCAGCGGCAGCTGGTGCACCGGCACCTCGTGCAGGTCTTCGGGCCGGTCCTGGCGGTGGGCCAGCTCGATCGTGCCTTCGTAGGTGATCTCCAACTCGCCCGGCTGCGCCTGCAGGCGCAGGTGGCGGTTGCCGGTGTTGGGGTCGGTCTGCAGCTCGGAGCTGATGTTCTGGCTCAGCGTCAGGTGCTCGGCTGAGACCCGCTGGCGCGGCGTGTAGGCGGGATGGATGTTGAGGATGAAATCCGCGCCCGGCGCGCTCACCTCGTACTTCAGCTGGACATGCAGTTCGATGCGGATCATGCGGCGAGGCTCTCAGCAGGTTCGGCGGGCTCGACCGCCAGCGGTTCAACGGGTCTGGGCAGGAAGTTCATCGGCATGTCGCCGCGCACGCCCGCCCGGATCACCTCATGGATGAAGGCGAGCTTGTCGAGCACCGCATCCGGCATCACGAAGGGGTAGCTGTCACGCCCGCCCAGGCTTCTGGACATGGCATTGATGAACTGGGAGACAGGCAGCCAGTGCCTGACGATCTTGGCCTGCAGCTGCGTTTCGTCGGCGGCGATGGCCTCGGCGCGCACCGCAGCGCCGCCCGGCACCGCATGGTCCAGCTGCAGGCCCCAGGAGGTGGCCGTTTCCAGGCCGTCCTGCAGGTGCATGTAGTGGGCCCAGCATTCGGCCCAGTCCTCCCAGGGGTGGGAGCTGGCGTAGGCGCTGACAAAGCGGCTCTGCCAATCGGCCAGCGGCGCGGCGTAGTGCCGCTCCAGCGCTTCGGCATAGTCGGCCCGTTCGTCGCCGAACAGCTCGCGGTACTTGTCGATCCAGGTGGTGTCGCGGATGAGTCGGTCCCAGTAGTAGTGGCCGATCTCGTGGCGAAAGTGGCCGAGCAGCGTGCGATAGGGCTCGTGCAACTGGGCGCGCGCCTGTTCGCGGTGCGCGTCGTCGGCCTCGGCGATGTTGAGCGTGATGAGGCCGTCGTCGTGGCCGGTCAGCACCTTCTCCTCCGGGTCGACCTGCTCCAGCAACTCGAAGGCCACGCCGTTGGGCGCGTCCTCCGCCTTGCTCGGGAAGGGCAGCCCCCATGAAGCCAGGCTGTAGACGAGTTGGCGCTTGGCGGCTTCGATGCGGTGCCAGTAGGCGCGGTTGTCGCCCTTGTCGAGCACCGGGTGCACCTGCGTCGTGCGGCAGGACAGGCAGCGGGGCTCCACGTCTTCCGCCCCGACCATCCAGTTGCAGAACAGCGGTGCCTCGTGGTTGGCGCAGCAGCGCAAGCCGGCGCTGCCATCGGAAAGCCGCAGCCATTGGCCTGCTTCGTCCACCTCGAAGGAACCCAGAGTCAATTCGGCAGGGATGAAGCCCAGGCGCGCCTGACAGGCGCCGCAGGAGTCGTTCTCGAAGAACACGCGCGCGGCGCAGCGTTCACAGCAAAAGGTTTTCATGGGCTATACGCAGGAAGAGGGCAGGCGGCGCGGGGCACCGTGGCAAGTCCATCCTAGTCAGATGCGATGGCCTCGCGTGTAGGCCATGTGAGCTTTCGCGATGAAGCGGTGTTGGCCGGCAGCTTCGCTGGGATCGATCGGACGTTTTTTCCGCTGCGCCGCTGTAGGACAACAGGCCGTTTTTTTTGGGATGGTGCCGCGTGGCGGCCTGCGGCACAGGCCGCTGCTAGAGTCCGTTGCCGATCGGTGGCCCCGCCCGTGAGGGTCAGTGCGGCAGCCGGTTCGGCGTCGGTTTTGAGTCACAAGCAATGGACGGGGCGACATGGGGACAACGATCGCGCAGCAGGCTCGCAAGACACGCGTTGTCGCGTCGAAATCGGCGGCCAAGGCCAGGCCTGAGGCCGGTGCGGCGTCGCATGAGTCGAGCGCTCACCGCTCGCGCCAGATCCTTGCGGCGCTTTCGGCGTTTCGCGACGGCGACTTCTCCGTGCGCCTGCCCAATGACTGGGACGATGTCGAGGGCCAGATCGCTGCGGCCTTCAACCAGATCACGGTCCAGGAGGCGCGCATCACGGCTGAGGTAGCTCGATTGTCGGCAACGGTGGGCAAGGAGGGGAGGCTCAAGCATCGCCTGACCTTGCCCGGCGCGCTGGGATCCTGGGCCACCAAGGTCGAATCCATCAACTCGCTGATCGACGACCTCGTGCGGCCTACCGCCGAGATCGCACGCACCATTGGCGCCGTCGCCAAGGGCGACCTGAGCCAGGCGATGGAGCTGGAGGTGGACGGCCGTGAACTCAAGGGCGAGTTCCTGCGCTCGGCGCGGCTGGTCAACACGATGATCGAGCAGTTGTCGGTGTTCACCAGTGAAGTGACCCGCGTTGCGCGCGAGGTGGGCACCGAGGGCAAGCTCGGCGGCCAGGCGCAGGTGAAGGGCGTGTCCGGCGTCTGGAAAGACCTGACCGACTCCGTCAACCAGATGGCCGGCAACCTGACAGCGCAGGTGCGCAACATCGCCGATGTGACCATCGCGGTGGCCAATGGCGACCTGTCCAAGAAGATCACCGTCGACGTGCGCGGCGAGATCCTTCAGTTGAAGGAAGCCACCAACACGATGGTGGACCAGCTGCGCTCGTTCGCTTCGGAAGTGACGCGCGTTGCGCGTGAGGTGGGTACCGACGGGCGCCTGGGCGGCCAGGCCGTCGTGCCCGGCGTGGCCGGCACCTGGAAGGACCTGACCGACTCGGTCAACGCGATGGCCACCAACCTGACGGCCCAGGTGCGCAACATCGCGACGGTGACCACCGCCGTGGCGCGCGGCGACCTCTCGCGCAAGATCACCGTGGACGTGAAGGGCGAGATCCTGGAGCTGAAGGAAACCATCAACACGATGGTGGACCAGCTCAACGGCTTCTCGTCTGAAGTGACTCGCGTGGCCCGCGAGGTCGGCACCGAGGGCAAGCTGGGCGGTCAGGCGGCCGTGCCCGGCGTGGCCGGCACCTGGAAGGACCTGACGGACAACGTCAACTCGATGGCGTCGAACCTGACCAACCAGGTGCGGAACATCGCCGACGTGGCGACGGCGGTGGCTAGCGGTGACTTGTCGAAAAAGATCACGGTGGAGGTCAAGGGAGAGATTCTTGCCCTGAAGAACACCATGAACACGATGGTCGACCAGCTCAACGGCTTTGCCGGCGAGGTCAGCCGTGTGGCGCGCGAGGTGGGCACGGACGGCAAGCTCGGCGGCCAGGCCCAGGTGCCCGGCGTGGCCGGCACCTGGAAAGACCTGACCGACAACGTCAACTTCATGGCCTCCAACCTGACCGGCCAGGTGCGCAACATCGCCGAGGTGACGACCGCCGTGGCCAATGGCGACCTGTCCAAGAAGATCACCGTCGACGTGCGCGGCGAGATCTCGGAATTGAAGAACACCATCAACACGATGGTCGACCAGCTGAGCGGCTTTGCGTCTGAAGTGACGCGCGTGGCCCGCGAGGTGGGCACGGACGGCAAGCTGGGCGGCCAGGCCGAAGGCCGCGGCGTCGCCGGTATCTGGAAGGACCTGACCGACTCCGTCAACGCGATGGCGACCAACCTGACGGGCCAGGTGCGCAACATTGCCGAGGTGACGACGGCCGTGGCCAACGGCGATCTGTCCAAGAAGATCACCGTGGACGTGCGCGGCGAAATTCTGGAGCTGAAGAACACGATCAACACGATGGTTGACCAGCTCAACGGCTTTGCCGGCGAGGTGAGCCGCGTGGCGCGCGAGGTGGGCACGGACGGCAAGCTCGGCGGCCAGGCCCAGGTGCCTGGTGTGGCCGGCACGTGGAAGGACCTGACCGACAACGTCAACTCGATGGCGTCCAACCTGACCGGCCAGGTGCGCAACATCGCCGATGTGGCCACGGCGGTGGCCAACGGCGACTTGTCCAAGAAGATCACGGTCGACGTGAAGGGCGAGATCCTGGAGCTGAAGAACACGCTCAACACAATGGTGGACCAGCTCAACGGCTTCGCATCCGAAGTGAGCCGCGTCGCCCGCGAGGTGGGCACCGAAGGCAAGCTGGGCGGCCAGGCAGCCGTGCCGGGCGTGGCCGGCGTGTGGAAGGACCTGACCGACAACGTCAACTTCATGGCCTCCAACCTGACCGGCCAGGTGCGCAACATCGCGGACGTGGCAACGGCCATCGCGCGGGGAGACCTCTCGTCCAAGATCACCGTGGAGGTGAAGGGCGAGATCCTGGCGCTGAAGAACACGCTGAACACGATGGTGGACCAGCTCAACGGCTTCGCGTCCGAAGTGACGCGGGTGGCGCGAGAGGTGGGTACCGACGGCAAGCTCGGCGGCCAGGCCGTCGTGCCGGGCGTGGCCGGCACGTGGAAGGACCTGACGGACAACGTCAACTCCATGGCGTCCAACCTGACCGGCCAGGTGCGCAACATCGCCGACGTGGCGACGGCCATCGCCCGCGGCGACCTCAGTCGCAAGATCACCGTGGACGTGCAGGGCGAGATCCTGGAGCTGAAGCAGACCATGAACACCATGGTCGAGCAGCTCGGCGCGTTCGCGTCGGAGGTGAGCCGGGTGGCCCGCGAGGTGGGCACCGAGGGCAAGCTCGGCGGCCAGGCCCAGGTGCCCGGTGTGGCCGGCACGTGGAAGGACCTGACCGACAACGTCAACTCGATGGCGAGCAACCTGACCAACCAGGTGCGCAACATCGCCGAGGTGACCATCGCGGTGGCCAACGGCGACCTGTCCAAGAAGATCACCGTGGACGTGCGCGGCGAGATTCTTCAGCTCAAGGAAACCATCAACACGATGGTGGAGCAACTGCGCTCCTTCGCGTCCGAGGTCACGCGCGTGGCCCGCGAGGTGGGTACCGAAGGCCGCCTGGGCGTGCAGGCCGTGGTGCCCGGCGTGGGCGGGACGTGGAAGGACCTGACCGACTCGGTCAACACCATGGGCGCCAACCTGACGGCCCAGGTGCGCAACATCGCCGAGGTGACGACGGCCGTGGCCCGCGGCGACCTGAACCGCAAGATCACGGTGGACGTGAAGGGCGAGATCCTGGAGCTGAAGGACACCATCAACACCATGGTCGACCAGCTCAACGCCTTTGCCGGCGAGGTCACGCGCGTGGCCCGCGAGGTGGGCACCGAGGGCAAGCTGGGCGGCCAGGCCAAGGTAGCGGGCGTGGGCGGCACCTGGAAGGACCTGACCGACAACGTCAACTTCATGGCCTCCAACCTGACCGAGCAGGTGCGCGGCATCGTCAAGGTCGTGACCGCCGTGGCCAACGGCAACCTGACGCAGCGCCTGACCGTGCAGGCCAAGGGCGAGGTGGCGGCGCTGGCCGACACCATCAACAACATGACCGACACGCTGGCCACCTTCGCCGAGCAGGTGACCAACGTGGCCCGTGAGGTGGGTGTGGACGGGCGCCTGGGTGGCCAGGCCCATGTGCCCGGCGCGGCCGGCACCTGGAAGGACCTGACCGGCAACGTCAACCTGCTGGCCGCCAACCTGACGACCCAGGTGCGCGCCATTGCCGAGGTGGCCACCGCCGTGACCCAGGGCGACCTGACGCGCGCGATCCAGGTGGACGCCAAGGGCGAGGTGTCAGAGCTCAAGGACAACATCAACACGATGATTTCCAATCTGCGCGAGACCACCGAGCGCAACCGCGAGCAGGACTGGCTGAAGACCAACCTCGCCAGGTTCACCGGCATGCTGCAGGGCCAGCGCGAGCTGCAGACCGTCAGCCAGATGCTGCTGACCGAGCTGGCGCCGTTGGTGCAGGCCCACCAGGGCACCATCTATCACCTGGCCGGCGCTCAAGGGCTTGAGCAGCCGCAGCTGCGCCTGCTGGCGAGCTATGCGCAGTCGGGCAGCGTCGAGCTGATGCCCGCCATCAAGCTGGGCGAAGGCCTGGTCGGCCAATGCGCGCTGGAGAAGCGCAGCGTGCTGCTGGCGGACATCGCCTCCGACTTCGTCGCCATCTCCTCCAGCCTCGGCCGCGCGGCGCGCGTCAGCGTCATCGTGCTGCCGGTGCTGTTCGAGGGCGAGACCAAGGCCGTCATCGAGCTGGCCACGCTGCAGTCCTTCAGCAGCGGCTCGTTGGCCTTCCTGGAGCTGCTGACGCAGAGCATCGGCGCGGTGTTCAACACCATCGAGGCGACGATGCGCACCGAGTCGCTGCTGTCGCAGTCACAGCAGCTGACGGTGGAGCTGCAGTCCCGCCAGAGCGAGCTGCAGGAGACCAATGAGCAGCTCGGCACCAAGGCGCGGCTGCTGGCCGAGCAGAACGCCGAGGTCGAGCGCAAGAACGCCGAGGTCGAGCAGGCCCGCCACGCGCTGGAAGACCAGGCGGCCGAGCTGGCGCTGACGTCCAAGTACAAGAGCGAGTTCCTGGCCAACATGAGCCATGAGCTGCGCACGCCGCTGAACTCCATCCTCATCCTGAGCCAGCAACTTGCGGTCAACAACGACGGCAACCTCAGCGCCAAGCAGACCGAGTTCGCGCGCAACATCAACTCGTCGGGCTCCGACCTGCTGCACCTCATCAACGACATCCTGGACCTGTCCAAGATCGAGTCGGGCACCGTCACCGTCGAGATCGAGGACATCCCGTTCGCGTCACTGCGCGACAGCATCGACCGCAACTTCAGCCAGGTCGCCGAGGCCAAGAACCTGCCGCTGCGCCTGCTGTTCGCGGACGACCTGCCGCGCAGCATGGAGAGCGACGCCAAGCGCCTGCAGCAGATCCTGAAGAACCTGCTTTCCAACGCCGTCAAGTTCACGGCGCACGGCCATGTGGAGCTGCGCGTCAGCATCGCGCGCGAGGGCTGGAGCGTCGACCACCCGCTGCTGTCGACGGCGCCCCAGGTGCTGGCCTTCGCGGTGGAGGACACCGGCATCGGCGTCGCGCCCGACAAGCAGCGCCTCATCTTCGAGGCCTTCCAGCAGGCCGACGCCGGCACCTCGCGCAAATACGGCGGCACGGGCCTGGGCCTGGCCATCAGCCGCGAACTGGCGACGCTGCTGGGCGGCGAAATCAAACTCGTCAGCCGCCATGGCGAGGGCAGCACCTTCACGCTGTTCCTGCCTTTGCAGTTCATGGGCGCCGACAGCGCCCGCGCGCCGCGCCCACAGGCCGCGCCCGACACCACGCTGCACATGCGCGCCACCGTGCCGCTGGTGCGCGAGACCCAGGTGCCCGACGACCGCGACAGCATCGTCGAAGGCGACTCGGTGCTGCTCATCATCGAGGACGACCCGCACTACGCCCGCATCGTGCTGGGCCTGGCCCGTGACCGCGGCTTCAAGGGCCTCGTCGCGCTCAAGGGCGGCGCGGGCCTAGAGCTGGCGCGGCGCTTCCGCCCGACGGCCATCTCGCTGGACATCTTCCTGCCTGACATGCTGGGCTGGACGGTGCTCAACCAGCTCAAGCTCGACCCGTCGACCCGCCACATTCCGGTGCAGATCTTCAGCGTCGCCGAGGAAGACCGCAACCACGGCCTTGCCCACGGTGCGTTTTCCTACCTCGTCAAGTCGTCCACCAGCGAGGGCATGGAGGCGGCGCTGGACCGCATCCGCGACTTCACCGTGCCGCGCACGCGCCGCCTGCTGGTGGTGGAAGACAACGAGATCGAGCGCAGCGCCATCATCGAGCTGCTGGGCCACCAGGACATCGAGCTCGTCGCCGTCGGCACCGGCGCCGAGGCGCTGCAGCTGCTGCAGGAGCAGCGCTTCGACTGCATGGTGCTGGACCTGCGCCTGCCCGACGTCAGCGGCTTCGGCCTGCTGCAGCAACTGCACGCCGACCCGGCACTGGCCACCGTGCCGGTGGTCGTCTTCACCGGCAAGGACCTGTCCGACGCGGAGCGCAAGCAGCTGCGCACGCTGGCCAAGAGCGTCGTGCTGAAGGACGTGCAGAGCCCGGAGCGGCTGCTGGACGAGACGGCGCTGTTCCTGCACCGCGTGGTGACCGAGCTGCCGCAGGACAAGCAGGACGTGCTGCAGAAGCTGCACGGCGCCGCCGAGATGCTGCGCGGCCGCCGCGTGCTCGTGGTGGACGACGATGCGCGCAACATCTTTGCGCTGACGACGCTGCTGGAGAATCAGGACATGCAGGTCATGACCGCCACCAGTGGCCGCGCCGCCATCGACATCGTGCAACAGACGCCCGACCTCGACCTCGTGCTGATGGACATCATGATGCCGGACATGGACGGCTACGAAACCATGCGCGAGATCCGCTCCAACCCCGAGTTCCGCAACCTGCCCATGCTCGCCCTGACCGCCAAGGCCATGAAAGGCGACCGCGAGAAGTGCCTGGAAGCCGGCGCCAGCGACTACATCTCCAAGCCGGTCAACACGGCGCAACTGCTGTCCCTGATGCGCGTTTGGCTGCACCGATGACCGAGGCGTCCGATCCATTCGCGCTGGCCGGGGCCGAGCTGCCGCCGACGAACATCCTCATCGTCGACGACGAGCCGGCCAACCTGCTCGTGCTGGAGAGCGTGCTCGACGACCCGGGCTACCGCATCGTGCGCGCCCAGTCGGCCGACCAGGCGCTGCGCGCGCTGATGGCCTACGAGTTCGCCGTCATGGTGCTGGACATCCAGCTGCCCGACATGAACGGCATCGAGCTGGCGCAGATGATCAAGGAGCGCAAGAAGACGGCACACCTGCCGATCATCTTCCTGACGGCCTATTTCGATGAGGACCAGCACCGCCTGCAGGGCTATGGCACCGGCGCGGTGGACTACCTCAGCAAGCCGGTGAACCCGGCCATCCTGCGCTCTAAGGTGGCGGTGTTCGCGGAGCTGCACCGCAAGACGCTGGAGGTCCAGCGCGCCAACATCGCGCTGCTGGCCGAGGTGGAAGAGCGCCGCCGCGCCGAGGAGCGCCTGCGCGAACTCAACGAGACGCTGGAGCGCCGCGTGCGCGAGCGCTCCGAGGCGCTGCTGCTGGCCGACCGCAAGCTTCAGGCCATGATGAGCAGCATCACCGACGGCCTGCTCCTCATCGAGCACGACGGCAGCATCGGCTACGCCAACGAGCAGGGCGCGTTGCTGCTGGGGCGGCATGCCGAAGAGCTGATCGGGCAGCGCTTCGAGGGCATCGTCGGCGACGGCTTCCTCGACACCGAGTTCGGCCGTGCCACGACCGGTCGCCAGGCCGTGTCTTTCGAGGCCCTCGTCGGCACAGGTACGGAGCGCTGGCTGCAGTTCCACTGCTATCCGTCTGAAGACGGCCTGTCGGTCTACTTCCACGACATCACCGACCGGCGCGAGCTGCAGGTGCGGCGCGACCAGCTGCTGGCCGCCGAGCAGGCCGCGCGCAGTGCCTCGGAGCACGCCGCCCATGCCAAGGAGCAGTTCATCGCCGCGGTCAGCCACGAGCTGCGCACGCCGCTGGCAGCCATCGTCGGCTGGGCGAATGTGCTGAGCCAGCCCGGCGTCGAGGCGAGCACGCTGCAGCGCGGCGTGCAGGCCATTGCGCGCAACGCGCAGGCGCAGTCCTTCCTGGTGTCGGACCTGCTGGAGATGAGCCGCATCATTGCCGGAAAGCTGCGCCTGGACATGCAGCGGGTCGACCTCAACGAGGTGGTCCATGGCGCCGCCGAAACCGCCCGGCCCACTGCGCAGTCGCGCCGGCACGCCATCGTGCTTCAGACGGCCACCGAGCCCGTCGAGGTGCTGGGCGACGCAAGTCGGCTGATGCAGATCGTCATGAACCTCGTCACCAATGCGATGAAGTTCACGCCGGCCGGCGGCACCATCACGCTCGCCACGACGGTGCAGGAGGCGACGGTCGAGGTCAGCGTCAGCGACACCGGCCAGGGCATCGCCCAGGAGTTCATGCCGCGTCTGTTCGACCGCTTCAGCCAGGCCGATGACAGCGCCGCGCGCATGCATGGCGGCCTGGGGCTGGGCCTGTCCATCGTCAAGAACCTGACCGAGCTGCATGGGGGCGAGGTGCTGGCGCGCAGCGAAGGCCCGGGCCAGGGCGCCGCCTTCGTCGTGCGCTTCCCACGGGCCAGCCGCTCGGCCCTGCCGCGCGACAACCACCCGGCCAGCCATGAACCGGTTGCAGACGACGACAGCGGCGCCGACGCTTCGGTCGTCGGGCTGCGCCTGTTGGTTGTGGACGACCATGCCGACGTGCTGGAGGCGCATGCGCGCCTGCTGTCGGAGCAGGGCGCGGTGGTCACGACGGCGCAGTCCGCGCAGGCGGCGCTGGCGCTGCTGGCCGTGCACCGCTTCGATGTGCTGCTCAGCGACCTCGGCATGCCGGAACTGGACGGCTACGGCCTGATCCGCCGCGTGCGCCAGGACCTCGGCCTGGACGCCGACACGCTGCCGGCCCTGGCCGTCACCGCCTTTGTGCGCACGGAGGACCGCGATGCCGCACTGGAGGCCGGCTACCAGCTCTGCGTGCAGAAGCCGGTGTCGCCCGTCGAATTCGTGCGCACGGTGGCGAAGCTTGGGCAGCGTGCGGACCGGCCGCTGCGCGCCCTGTTCGTGGAAGACAACGACGACCTGCGCGAGCAGATCACCTGGATGCTGGAGGAGGAGGGGCTCAAGGTGCGGGCCTTCGCAGGCGCCGAGGAGGCGCTGGCCTGCTATGTGCCCGAGGACGTCGACCTCGTCATCACCGACGTCAGCCTGTGCGGCATGTCGGGTGTGGAGTTCGCGCGAGCCATCCTGAGCCGCGCACCGGATGCCTGGGTGGTGTTTTCATCAGGCTACCCGATGGGCAACGACCTGAGCGATTTCGGCCCGCATGTGCGCGCCTTGCTCAAGCCGTTTGATTTTGACGATGTCCGTCGCCTGATCGACGAGATACGCCCGGGCGCCCCCTGAGGGCTTTGGGCGCAGAGGCGCCGGGACGCTCAGGCGCCGATGGCGTTGGCGGCAGCGCGGCGGCTCATGAAGTCGGCGAACTGGGCCACGACGGCGACGACCGAGAAGGCCAGAGTGATGATGATCAGTTCCATTTTTTTCCCTTTGTGACTGTTGAAACGGCTTCAGTATAAGGGTTTACACCTGATCGTCAAGGGTTAACCCTGTGAACTATGCCCCTCGTTGCGCACCGCCGTGGGCCGCCGCTGCGGGCTTCTATATCAACTAGGTATAGCCCAAGCGAAAGAAACGATATTTCAGAACTAGATGGCCCTCCTAAGCTCGTGAAGTTACTGAACGAGCCATGAGCCCATGCGAATCACGAAGCTGACGACCTACCGAGTGCCTCCGCGGTGGATGTTCCTGAAGATTGAGACCGACGAGGGCGTCGTCGGCTGGGGTGAACCGGTTATTGAAGGGCGTGCACGCACCGTCGAGGCGGCCGTTCACGAGCTGTCGGAGTACCTGATCGGCCAGGACCCCTCCCGCATCAACGACCTCTGGCAGGTCATGTACCGCGCCGGTTTCTACCGTGGCGGCCCCATTCTGATGAGCGCCATCGCCGGTATCGACCAGGCGCTGTGGGACATCAAGGGCAAGGTCATGGGCCAGCCGGTCTACGAGCTGCTGGGCGGCCTGGTGCGCGACAAGATGAAGGTCTATTCCTGGGTCGGCGGCGACCGCCCGGCCGACGTCATCCGCGACATCAAGCGGCTGCGCGAAGGCGGCTTCGACACCTTCAAGATGAATGGCACCGAGGAGCTGGCCATCGTCGACAGCGCCCGCAAGGTGGACGAGGCCGTGGCCCGCATCGCCGAGATCCGCGACGCCTTCGGCCATGACATCGAGTTCGGCATCGACTTCCACGGCCGCGTGGCCGGGCCGATGGCCAAGCCGCTGTTGCGCGCGCTGGAGCCCTATCGCCCGCTGTTCGTCGAGGAGCCGGTGCTGGCCGAGCAGGCCGAGCAGTACCCGCGCCTGGCCGAGTACACCAGCATCCCGCTGGCGGCCGGCGAGCGCATGTTCTCGCGCTTCGACTTCAAGCGCGTCTTCCAGGCCGGCGGCATCTCCATCG
This sequence comes from Roseateles sp. AC306, assembly GCF_979253795.1. Taxonomy (NCBI): domain Bacteria; kingdom Pseudomonadati; phylum Pseudomonadota; class Betaproteobacteria; order Burkholderiales; family Sphaerotilaceae; genus Roseateles; species Roseateles sp. AC306. Next base: position 200,628 of record NZ_CEEDEB010000005.1, on the reverse strand, counting down.
TGCAGCCCGACCTGTCGCATGCCGGTGGCATCACCGAGTGCTTCAAGATCGCCTCGATGGCCGAGGCCTACGACGTCGCCTTCGCGCCGCATTGCCCGCTGGGCCCGGTGGCGCTGGCGTCCTGCCTGGCGGTGGACTTCGTGTCCCACAACGCCGTGCTGCAGGAGCAAAGCATGGGCATCCATTACAACCAGGGTGCCGAGCTGCTGGACTTCGTGACGAACAAGGACGACTTCCGCATCGAGAACGGCTTTATCAACCCGCTGCGCAAGCCGGGCCTGGGCGTCGAGATCGACGAAGAGCGTGTCATCGAGGCCAGCAAGACCGCGTCCGACTGGCGCAACCCGGTCTGGCGCCACGCTGACGGCTCTGTGGCCGAGTGGTGATGGCTGAAGCCCGGCTCATCGCCCTGGACTGGGGCAGCACCCGCCTGCGCGCCTTCCTGCTTGGGGCCGACGGTGAAGTGCTGGAGACGCGCCAGTCCAACGACGGCGCGTCGACGCTGCACGGCGCCGACGTGTTCGCCCGCGCGCTCGCCGATCTGGTCGGCGACTGGCGGGCCGATCACCCCAAGCTCAAGCTGCTCGCCTGCGGCATGGTCGGCAGCCAGCACGGCTGGCGCGAGGCGGCCTATGTACGCTGCCCGGCGGACGCCGCTGCGCTGGCCGGTCAGGCGCTGGCCATCGACGACGCGTTGAGCATCATCCCTGGCCTCGTCGACGACGCCGCCCAGCCCGACGTCATGCGCGGCGAGGAGACGCAGATCGTCGGCGCGCTCGCGCTGCACCCCGAGCTGGCCGAAGAAACCTGCCTGGTGTTGCCGGGCACGCATTCCAAGTGGGCGCGCGTCAGCGGCGGCCGGGTCACGGGCTTCGCAACCCACATGACCGGCGAGCTGTTCGCGCTGCTGCGCCAGCACTCGGTGCTGAACCGCCTGATGCCGGCCGATGGCAGTTCGCCCGCGTCGCCCGAGGCCTTCCTGAAGGGCGTGGACGCGGCGCGGCAGGAGGGCGGCCTCGCCCACCAGCTGTTCGCCGTGCGCACGCTGGGCCTGTTCAAGCAGCTCGGCGCCGAGCAACTGCCCGACTACCTCTCCGGCCTTTTGATCGGCCACGAGATCGCCAGCGAGTTGCGTGCCGTTACGTCGGAGCGCATCGCTCTTGTCGGCGACCCGGCCCTGTGCGCGCGTTATGCGCAAGCGCTGACCCGCTTCGGTCATGCGACGCCGCTGCTGCTCGACAACACCGCGCCTGCCGGCCTGTGGCGGCTGGCGCAAACAATGAACCTCACCTGAACATGCTCGACGCAGCCCTGAAACACCTCCCCCTCGTCGCCATCCTGCGCGGGGTGAAGCCCGAGGAGGTCGAGGCGATTGCCGACGCGCTTTACGCCGAAGGCTTTCGCGTCATCGAGGTACCTCTGAACTCCCCCAACGCGCTCGACTCCATCGGCCGCCTCGCGCGCCGCATGCCGGCCGATTCCGTCGTCGGCGCCGGCACGGTGCTGAGCGTGCAGGCCGTGGCGGACGTACAGGCGGCCGGCGGCAAGGTCATCGTCATGCCGCATGCCGATGTGGAGGTCATCCGTGCGGCCAAGGCGCGCGGCCTGTTCTGCGTGCCGGGCGCGGCCACGCCGACCGAGGCCTTCGCAGCCGTCAATGCCGGCGCCGATGCGGTCAAGCTGTTCCCGGCCGAACTCATCACGCCGACGATCGTCAAGGCCATGCGCGCCGTGTTGCCGCGCGAGCTTCGCCTGCTGCCGGTGGGTGGCATCACGCCAGACAACATGACGCCTTACGTCAAGGCCGGCGCCGCCGGCTTCGGCCTCGGCTCTGCGCTGTACAGCCCGGGCCTGTCGGCGGCTGACGTCGCCCAGCGTGCCCGCGCCTTCGTGCAGGCCTGGCGCGCGCTCTGATTCCAAAAACAAGACAACCCGGAGACAGCATGAACCGCATCCGCTCGCTGACCGCGGCGCTGCTGGTGGGGGCGCTCGCCCCCACGGCAGGCGCTGACACCCTCAGGCTCGACGCCCGCGCCGCCGTCGCCGCGCCGCTGACCGGGCACCTGAAGCTTGGCACGGCAACCTCGCCCAAGGGTGAGACGCTGGCCGCCAACAACCAGTACCTGCTGAAGGACGGCAAGCCCTGGCTGCCGGTCATGGGCGAGTACCACTACAGCCGCGCGCCTGCCTCGCAATGGGACGCCCAGCTGCGCCTGATGAAGGCGGCCGGCATCGACATCGTCGCCAGCTACGTGTTCTGGAACCACCACCAGGAGCAGCCGGGCGCCTTCAACTGGAAGGGCAACCACGACCTGCGCCGCTTCGTGCAACTGGCCCAGGCGGCCGGCCTGAAGGTCGTCGTGCGCCTGGGCCCCTGGGCGCATGGCGAGGCGCGCTACGGCGGCATCCCGGACTGGGTGGTCGACAAGATGCCCGTGCGCAGCAACGACCCTGAGTACCTCGGCCATGTCGAGAAGCTCTACGCCGAGATCGGCGCGCAGATCAAGGGCCTGCTGTGGAAGGACGGCGGCCCCGTCGTCGGCGTGCAGCTGGAGAACGAATACAACATCCGCGGCGCGGGCCGGGGCGAGGAGCACATCAGCGCCCTGAAGGCGCTGGCGTTGAAGGCCGGCATGGATGTGCCGCTGTACACCGTCACCGGCTGGGACGGCACGGTCTATCCGTCCGGCGAGGTCACGCCCGTGTTCGGCGGCTACCCCGACGAGCCGTGGGCGACCAGCACGCAGGAGCTGCCGCCCAAGGAGACGCACGCCTTCCGCTTCAACACCCGTGTCAGCGGCGACCTCGGCGCGCAGACCAAGTCGCACGGCGCCGGCACGGCCGAGACCGACAAGGACAAGGTGCCCTTCCTCGGCGCGGAATACGGCCCGGGCCTGCCCGCCATGTACCGCCGCCGCACGCTGGTGTCGCCGGACGACATCGCCGCCATGCTGCCGGTGCAGATCGGCTCGGGCGTCAACCTGTTCGGCTACTACATGTTCCACGGCGGCCGCAACCCGGTCGGCATGGGCGGCACGGGCCTGGAGGAGAGCACGCTCAGCGGCGGCTACAACGACACGCCGCGCATCACGTATGACTTCCAGGCGCCGCTCGGCCCGGACGGCCAGCAGCGCCCGGTGCTCACCAAGCTGCGCCCCTTCCACTACTTCCTGCGCGACTACGGCGCCCAGCTGGCGACGATGACCGTGCGCCAGCCCGACCGCTCGCCCGCCAACCCGGCCGACCTGCAGACGCCGCGCTGGTCCGTGCGCAGCAATGGCGATGCCGGCTACCTGTTCTTCAACAACCATGTGCGCCAGTACCCGATGCCGACGCAGATGGCGATGCGCTTCGAAGTGCAACTGCCTGGCGGAACGGTGACGTTGCCCAGCCAGCCGGTCGACATCCCCAATGGCGCCTATTTCATCTGGCCCATCAACCTGGACCTCGACGGCGTGAAGCTGCGCCATGCGACGGCCCAGCCGGTCACGCGGGTCGACGCCGGCGCGCAGGGCATCGTCCACGTCTTCGTGACCACGTCCGGCATCCCGGCCGAGTTCGCCTTGCCTGAAGGCGTGAAGACGCTCAAGGCCGAGGCCAGTCTGCAGCGCATCGGCACCACGGATGGCGCCAACAAGGGCCGCGCTGTCAGCGTGCTGCTGCTGACCCCCGAGCAGGTCGAGCAGTTGAGCGTGCTGGAGATTGCCGGCCAGCGCCGCCTCATCTTCAGCGAGCAGCAGGCCTGGGTGGCCGACGGCAAGCTGCAGCTGCGCGGCGTCGGCCCGAAGGCGCTGCGAGCCGCCGTCTTCCCGGCCCTGCCCAAGCCGGGCGCGGCGGGCCTGCAAGTCAGGCAGGACGGCCTGCTGCAACGCCTGGAACTGGCGGGCGACCCCGCCCAGCCGACGCTGCACATCGCCGCCACCCGCAAGGCCGGCAATGCGCCCCGCATCCTGAAGGGCGGCCTGGCCAATGCCGCCGTGCAGCCCATCCCCGAGGCCTTCGCCACTGCGGCGACCTGGTCGCTGAAGCTGCCCGCCGAGCTGGCGCCTCAGGCCGAGGACGTGCTGCTGGAGCTGGACTTCGTCGGCGACATCGGCCGCGTCTTTGCCGGCACGAAGATGCTGGACGATTGGTACTACAACGGCCAGCGCTGGGAGATCGGCCTGCGCCAGTTCGCGCTCAAGCCAGGTGCCGAGCTGCAGCTCAGCGTGCTGCCGCTGCGCGCCGACGCGCCGATCTACATCGACGCCGCCCACCGCCCCGCCTTTGCTGCCGGCCATACCCAGGTGGCGGAACTGCGTGGTGCCCGGCTGCTGACCGTGCGGCGCGTCGCGATAGCGCCCTGAGGTATTCCCAATCCGGATAGTTAAGCCCGGACATTCGATTGGTAGGGAATGGAACAGCTCCGTAACCTGAGCGCCTGATGAAACTGACCGGTGACCTGGAACTGACCTTGCCGCATGGCGCCACCCTCGGCGAGGGTCTGCTGTGGCATGGCGGCCGCTGGTGGTGGACGGACATCGAGGCTGCCACCCTGTTCGCCTGGCGCCCGGGTGTGGGCGGTCCGCAGTTCTGCCGCCTGCCGGATCGCCTGGGCAGCTTCGCGCACTGCCGCTCCGGCCGCGTGCTGCTGGGTCTGGCCAAGCGCCTGGCCGTTGCGTCGCTGGGCGAGCAACTGGAGCTGAACCAGTTGCAGACGCTCGCTCCGGTCGACGCTGCCGAATCGCGCACCCGCATCAACGACGGCCGCACCGACCGCCGCGGCTTCTTCGTCTTCGGCACGATGAACGAAGCCCGGGAGAAGCGCGCAATCGCCAGCTTCTATCAGTTCTCTCTGCCCCATGGCCTGCGCCGGCTGGCCCTGCCGGCGGTGGCGATTGCCAACAGCATCTGCTTCAGCGTGGACGGCCGCACGATGTACTTCTGCGACACGCTGAGCCAGCGCATCCAGCAGTGCGACTACGACGCCGAGACCGCCCAGGTCGACAACGTCCGACAGTTCACGCAGATGGACCGCGCCGACGCCTGGCCCGACGGCTCGGTCATCGATACCGAAGGCTGCCTGTGGAATGCGCAGTGGGGCGCCGGCCGTGTGGCACGCTACGACCCCGAGGGCCAGCTGATGGGCGTCATGAATGCCCCGGCTGTCCACGCCACCTGCCCCGCCATCGGCGGCGAGGGCAGGGATCAGCTGATGCTCACCACCGCCCGCGCCGAACTCAGCCGCGACGCGCTGGCCGCGCAGCCGCTGTCCGGCAGCCTGTTCGGGCTGCACCTGCCCAAGGCGCTGGGCATTGAAGACACCTTGTTTGACGACTGACGGAGACACAACACCATGAAGATCCAACGACGCGCTCTCACGCTGGCCATGCTGGCCCCATTGGCCGCCCCTTTCGCGGTGCAGGCCGCCGACCCGGTCAAGATCGGCTTCCTCGTCAAGCAGGCCGAAGAACCCTGGTTCCAGGACGAATGGAAGTTCGCCGAACAGGCCGCCAAGGACAAGGGCTTCACGCTCGTCAAGATCGGCATTCCCAACGGCGAAAAGATGATGGCCGCCATCGACAACCTGGCCGCGCAGAAAGCGGTCGGCTTCGTCATCTGCGCGCCTGACGTCAAGCTCGGCGCGGCCGTGAACCGCGCGGCCAAGCGCCACAAGCTCAAGGTCATGTCCGTGGACGACCAACTCGTTGACGGCGCCGGCAAGCCCATCGCCGACATTCCGCACATGGGCATCTCCGGCTACGAGATCGGCAAGCAGGTCGGCCAGGCGCTGATCGCCGAGATCAAGGCGCGCGGCTGGAAGCTGGACGAAGTCGGCGCACTGCGCGTGGCCTTCGACCAGTTGCCCACGGCGCGCGACCGCACCATGGGCGCCATCGACGCACTGAAGGCCGGCGGCCTGCCCGCAGCCAACGTCGTCGACGCGCCGCAGGCCAAGACCGACACCGAGAGCGCCTTCAACGCCGCCAACATCGCCTTCACGAAGAACGCCAAGTTCAAGCGCTGGGTGGCCGTGGGCCTGAACGACGAAGCCGCACTCGGCGCCGTGCGCGCTGGCGAAGGCCGCGGCATCAAGCAGGACGCGATGCTGGCCATCGGCATCGGCGGCAGCCAGACAGCGCTCAACGAGTTCACCAAGCCCACGCCCACCGGCTTCTTCGGCACGGTGCTGATCAGCCCCAAGCGCCACGGCTACGAGACGGCCGTGTTCGTCTACGAGTGGGCCACAGCGGGCAAGGCGCCGCCGCCCGTCACTCTCACTGCCGGCACCCTCATGACCCGCCAAAACCAAGCCGAGCTCAGAAAGCAAATGGGTCTCTGAACATGAAGCCCCCACGTTCGTTCTACTCACTGCCCCCCGAGGGGGCGCATCAACGCCTTCGGGCGGCCGGGCGGCACTGATGGCTGTCTTGCAGTTCGACAACATCAGCAAGGTCTTCCCCGGCGTCAAGGCGCTGAACGGGGTGAGCTTCGAGGCGCATGCCGGTCAGGTCATGGGCCTGCTCGGCGAGAACGGCGCGGGCAAGAGCACGCTGCTGAAGATTCTCGGTGGCCAGTACAAGCCCGACGGCGGCCGGCTGCTGCTGGAAGGCCAGGAGCGGCACTTCACCTCGGCGGGTGACGCCATCGCCGCCGGCGTGGCCATCATTCACCAGGAGCTGCAGTACGTCGCCGAGCTGACGGTGGCCGAGAACGTGCTGCTGGGCCGCCTGCCGACGCGCCTTGGCTTCGTCGACCACAAGGCCGCCCGCCGGCTGGTGGCCGAGCAACTGGCCGCCATCGGTGTCGAGCTGGACCCGGCCGCGCGCCTGTCGGACCTGTCCATCGCCCAGCGCCAGATGGTGGAGATCTGCAAGGCCGTCATGCAGGACGCCAAGGTCATCGCCTTCGACGAGCCCACCAGCAGCCTGTCGCACCGCGAGACCGAGATCCTCTTCCGTCTCGTGAAGCGCCTGCGCGCCGAAGGCCGCACGCTGATCTACATCTCGCACCGGCTCGAGGAGCTGTACGAGCTGTGCGACGCCTGCACCATCTTCCGTGACGGCCGCAAGATCGTCACGCATGACGTGATGGCCGACGTGCCGCGCGAGCGCCTCATCGCCGACATGGTCGGCCGCGAGCTGCAGGACATCTACGACTACCGCAGCCGCCAGCACGGCCCCATGCGCCTGGAAGCGCGCGGCCTGCACAGCGCGCGCCTGCCGGAGCCGCTGAGCTTTGCGATGCGTGGCGGCGAGGTGCTGGGCTTCTTCGGCCTGGTGGGCGCCGGCCGCAGCGAGCTGATGCGCCTGCTCTACGGCGCCGATGCGCGGCGGGGCGGCGAGGTGCTGCTGGACGGCCAGAAAGTGTCCACCGCCGGCCCGTCCGCAGCGATTGCCGCCGGCATCGTGCTGTGCCCGGAGGACCGCAAGGAGCAGGGCATCCTGGCCCACTCGTCGGTGGCAGAGAACATCAACATCAGCTGCCGCCGCCACGGCCTGCTCGGCGGCATCTTCCTGCGCCACGGGCAGGAGGCCCAGCGCGCCGACGAGTTCATCAAGAAGCTGCGCATCAAGACCCCCAGCCGCGAGCAGGAGATCCGCCTGCTGTCGGGTGGCAACCAGCAGAAGGTCATCCTCGCGCGCTGGCTGGCCGAGCCCGGGCTGAAGGTGCTCATCCTCGACGAGCCGACGCGTGGCATCGACGTGGGTGCCAAGAACGAGATCTACAAGATCATCCACGACGTGGCCGCTTCGGGCTGCTGCGTCATCGTCATTTCCAGCGAGCTGCCCGAGGTGCTGGGCATCACCGACCGCCTCATCGTCATGCGCGACGGCCGCATCAGCGGCGAGCTGGACCGCGCCACAGCCAGCGAGACCGCCGCGCTCGCCCTGGCCCTTCCTGATGGAGCGCCTGCCGCGCCCCTGCATTGATCATGAACACGACCACCCAAACGACCGCCGCGTCGTCCAGCCCCGCCATGAACTCCACCGCCCGCGCCCTGCTCAAGGAACACAGCATGACGCTGGGCTATGCCCTGCTGTTCGTCGTGCTGGCCTTCACGGTGGAGAACTTCTTCTCCACGGCCAACATCACCGGCCTGCTGCTGTCGGTGGCGCAGATCGGCATGGTGGCCTGCACCATGATGTTCTGCCTGGCGTCACGGGATTTCGATCTGTCCGTCGGCTCGACCATCGCCTTCGCCGGCGTGCTGGGCGCCATGGTGCTGGAGAGCACCGGCAGCGTGCCGATTGCCGTTGGTGCCGGTCTGCTTGCTGGTGCGCTGATCGGCGCGGGCAACGGCGTACTGATCGCCTACCTGCGCGTCAACGCGCTGATCGCCACGCTGGCCACCATGCTGATGGTGCGCGGCCTGGCCTTCATCGCGTCCAAGGGCCAGGCAGTGGGCATCGCCGACGAAGGCTTCATCAGCTTCGGCGACACCGTCGTGTTCGGTCTGTCACTGCCGATCTGGACGACGACGATCTGCTTCATCGTCTTCGGCGTGCTGCTCAACCACACGGTGTTCGGCCGCAACTCGCTGGCCATCGGCGGCAACCCCGAGGCCGCACGCTTGGCCGGCGTCAAGGTCGAGCGCCTGCGCGTGTGGATCTTCCTGCTTCAGGGCGTCGTGGCGGCGCTGGCCGGCCTGATCCTGTCGGCCCGCATCACCAGCGGCCAGCCGAACGCGGCCACCGGCTTCGAACTCGACGTGATTTCCGCCTGCGTGCTGGGCGGCGTGTCGCTGTCCGGCGGCAAGGCGCGCATCTTCGGCGTCGTCATCGGCGTGCTCATCATGGGCACGGTCGAGAACGTCATGAACCTGTTGAACGTCGACGCGTTCTACCAGTACTTGGTGCGCGGCCTGATCCTGCTCGCCGCCGTGTTGCTCGACCAACTGAAGACCCGAGGCGAGCGCCGTGCTTGATCGGCGCACGCTGCTGGCGTCGTCGCTGGCAGCGGCTCTACCAGCCCAGGCCGCCGCGCCCTTCCTGGCCGGCGGCGACATCTCGGCACTGACCTGGATGGAGCGCGCCGGCGCCGTCTACAAGGATCGCGACGGCAGGCCCGGCGACTGCCTGACCATCTTGAAGCGTTACGGCCACAACATCGCCCGCATCCGCCTCTACGACAAGACGGGGCCGGGCACCGGCAACGACGGCTGGTACTGGCCGGAAGGCTCGATGGACCTGCCCGATGTGCTGGCGCTGGCGCGCCGAGCCAAGGCGCAGGGCATGCAGATCCAGTTCAGCTTTCACTACAGCGACTTCTGGACCAACTCCAAGACCCAGGATCCGCCCACCGCCTGGCGCACCGAACTGAACACGCTGCCCGACGAAACGGCCCGCTTCGAGCGCCTGCTCGCCCTCGTTGAGACCCGCACGCGGGAAGTGATGAAGGCGCTCGTGGCACAGGGCACGGCGCCCGAGTTCGTGTCGCTGGGCAACGAGATCGAGCACGGCATGCTCTACCCGTATGGCCGCACCAGCGACTGGTCGCGCCTGGGCGCGCTGCTGAAGGCCGGCCACGCCGCGGTGAAGGCCGTGAGCCCGGCGTCGCGCGTCGTGCTGCACCTGGACGACGGCGGCAACGAGGCCAAGTACGTCGACTGGTTCGACAACGCCCGCGCGCAGGGCATCAAATGGGACGTCATCGGCCCGTCCTACTACCCCTTCTGGACCCAGAAGAACGTCAGCCAGCTCGCCACGTTCTGCGAGGCCGTTGCCAAGCGCTACGACAGCGACATCCTCATCATGGAAGCCGGCTTCAATTTCTCGCCCACGCGCCACGACGGCTGGCCCGGCCAGCTGGAAAACAACGGACCCTACCCGGCCAGCATGAGCAGCCCTGAGGGCCAGCGCGACTTCATGGCCGAGCTGCTCGGTACGATGAAGGCCACGCCCCGCGTGCTGGGCGTTCTTTACTGGGATCCGATCATGATTGCCAACCCGAAAGTCGGCTGGGCGCTGAAGGAAGGCACCGGCCAGCCCGGGCCCAACGTCGTCTCCAACACCACGCTGTTCGACTTCAAGGGCGTGGCCCTGCCGGTGCAGGACATCTGGAAGAAGTTCACGCAATGAGCGCACGTCTGGAAGGCAAGGTAGCGCTGGTGACCGGCTCAAGCCAGGGCATCGGCAAGGCCATCGCCCGGCTCTTCGTCGCCGAGGGCGCCAAGGTCATCCTCAACGGCCTGACCGCCGACGCCGGCAGCGACGCGCTCATCCAGGAGCTGGGTGAAGACAACGCGATCTACATCGCCACCGACATCGCTGACGAGGCTGCCGTGCAGGCCATGGTCGCGCGTGGCGCCGAGCGCTTCGGCCCCATCAACGCGCTCATCAACAACGCCGGCATGAACGTCTTTGCCGAGCCGCTGGCGATGACCATGGCCGAGTGGCAGCGCTGCTTCGCCGTCGACCTGGAAGGCGCCCTGCACTGCAGCCGCGCCGTGCTGCCCGGCATGCTGGCCGGCGGCGGTGGCAGCATCGTCAACATCGCCTCGGTGCATGGCCATCGCATCATCCCCGGCACCTTTCCCTACCCCGTCGCCAAGCACGCGCTGATCGGCCTGAGCAAGGCGCTGGGCATCCAGTACGCGGCGCACAACGTGCGGGTCAACTCGATCTCGCCCGGCCTCATCCTGTCCGAACGCATCGTCGAATGGCTGGACAGCCTGACGCCGCAACAGCGCCAGCAGCAGATCGACCTGCTGCCACCCAAGCGCATCGGCGAGCCCATCGAAGTGGCCTACACCGCACTCTTCCTGGCCAGCGACGAGGCCCGCTTCATCAACGCGACCGACATCCTCATCGATGGCGGCCGCGCGCAGCTGTATCACGAGTAGCGACACTTCCGGCATGACTGACCCGCGCTCGGATCGCTTCGTCCGCTCCCACCTCAAGACCCGCCAGCTCGTGCTGCTGGTGGAGCTGGGGCGGCACGGGTCCATCCTGCATGCCGCCCAGGGCGCCAACCTGACGCAGCCGGCCGCCTCCAAGCTGCTGGCCGACCTGGAGCATGCCCTCGGCGTGAAGCTCTTCGAGCGCCTGCCGCGTGGCGTGGCGCCCACCTGGTATGGCGAGGTCATGATCCGCCGCGCCGGCGCCGCGCTGGCAGAGCTGGACGCTGGGCACCAGGAGGTCATGGAGCTGCTGTCGGGCCTGTCGGGCCGCGTTTCGGTCGGCTCCGTGCTGACGCCGTCGACCACGCTGCTGCCCGCGGCAATAGTCGCCCTCAAGGCTCGCCAGCCGCGCCTGCATGTGGCCATCACGGTGGACACCAGCCGGCCGATGATCCAGCACCTGCAGAGTGGCGAGCTGGATCTCGTCATCGGCCGCGTGCTGGACAGCGAGTCCGCCGCCCAGCTCAGCTTCGAGCCGCTGACCGACGAGCCCCACGTCCTCATCGTCCGCGCCGGCCATCCGCTGGCCGGGCGCAACGACCTCAGCCTGCAGGAGCTGGCCCGCCAGAGCTGGATCCTGCCGCCCGGCGGCAGCATCCTGCGCGACCGCCTCACCTCGCTCTTCCTGACCGCCGGACTGGACCAGCCGCAGCAGGCGGTGGAGACGCTGTCCCTGCCGGTCGTGACCAGCCTGCTGGTGCAGTCCGACATGGTCGTCGCCCTGCCCGAGGAACTGGTGCGGCCCTATCTGGATGCCGGCCTGCTGACCGTGCTGCCCATCGACCTCGGCCTGCGCATGGACGCCTACGGCATCGTCACCCGGCGCGGCCACCAGCTGTCGCCCGGCGCCGACCTGATGCTGACCTGCCTGCGCGAACAGGCAGCAAGGCGGGCTGCTTGACCCCTCGCCCGGTCTCGCCGCGCTGAACGCGGTCGAGCCCGGTCGGTCCCCCGAGGGGACGGCGATGCTTGCGGCATTGAGCCGCGCGCACATCGCCAGACGGGCCGGCTTGGCGAACTGAAGTCGGACACAAGGAGTCCCTGCGGACTGCTTGTGCCTACGGAAGGCCATGGGCCTCTGGCCCATGGCAGGCCCGGCGCTCGGACCAAACTGATCAACGCCTCGCTTTGGCGGCCTTCAGCGCGTCATCCAGCGCCGCCATCAGCTTCGCGGGTTCCAGCGGCTTGGTCAGGTAGCGGAAGTAGCCCGCCGCCAGGCTGGACGCGGCGGCGTCGGGCATGGCGTTGGCCGTCAGTGCGATGACCGGAATGTGAGCCGTGCGCGGGTCCATCCTCAGCAGCGACTGGGCCTCGCGGCCACTCATCGTCGGCATGTTGTTGTCCATCAGGATGACGTCGGGCCTTTCGGCAAAGGCCATCTCCAGCCCGGCGCGGCCATCGGTGGCGGACAGCAGGCGCAGGTCGTCACGGCCCCTCAGCAGCTCCTCGACGAGCTTGCGGCTGGCCGGGTTGTCTTCCACATAGAGCACGGTCACCGGCGGCTCGCCCTCGCGCGGGCCAGTCATGGGCGGCAGGGCGCCCCAGTCCGTCTCTGCATGGGGCAGGGCCGGCAACTCGCTGGTGCGCAGGTCCACCCAGAACACGCTGCCCTCGCCGGGCGTGCTGTGGGCACCGATCTGGCCGCCCATCAGCTCGACGAGGCGCTGCGTGACGACCAGGCCAATGCCCGTGCCCTGTTCGGGCCCCGCTTCCTGGCCCAGGCGATTGAAGGGCTGGAACAAGGCCTTGACCTGCTTAGGCTCCAGGCCGCGACCGGTGTCGCGCACTTCGATGTGCACCTGCTGCGGGTGGGGTGAGCTGCAGCTCACCTGCACCGTCCCGCCCGGCCGGTTGTACTTGATCGCATTGCTGACCAGGTTGAGCAGCACCTGCTTGAGCCGCATGCGGTCGGCCAGCGCCACGCAGCCGCCGCTGGGCGTGAACTGCGTGACGATGCCGCGCTGCGCGGCCATCGGCTCGATCATCTGGCGGCAGCCGGCCAGCACCTCGTCCAGCAGCACCGGCTCCAGCGACAGCTCGACATGCCCCGCCTCGATGCGCGCGAGGTTGAGGATCTCGTTGATCAGCGTCAGCAGATGCTTGCCGGCGCCGACGATGTGCTCGACGAACTCCCGCCGCCGCTCCGGCTTGGCCTCGCCCACCTCGCCGCCCAGCAACTGGCCGAAGCCGATGATGGCGTTCAGCGGCGTGCGCAGCTCATGGCTCATGCTGGACAGGAACTCCGACTTGGCCCGGTTGGCCTTCTCGGCGGCGGCCGTGGCCACGCGCAGCTCTTCGTTGGATGCCTCCAACTGCGCCGTGCGGTCGCGCACGCGCGCCTCCAGCTCCTCGTTCAGGCGCAGCACCTCCTGCGTGCGCCGCTCAATCTCGCCCAGCATGCCGTTGAAGGAGTCGGCCAGCGTGCCGACTTCATCCTGCGTCGCCTTGGGTGCGCGGCGCGAATAGTCCTGGCGCTCCATGACGTCCCGGGCCACATCGCTGATGGCCAGGATGGGCTGCACGACGGCGCGCTGCAGGCGCAGCGACAGCAACATCGCCACGCCCAGCGCCACCACCGCCACGGCGGCGGCGATGCCGAGATAGCTCAGCACGCGGTCGTAGAGGGCGTATTCGGCCCGCAGCAGCACGCTGCCGATCCGGCGCCCGTCCTGCGTGATGGGCTGCACGATGACGAGGTCGCCGCCGCTGCGGCGCACGCCCACCGCCTCGGCCCGCGCCGGCAACTCGTCGTTGCTGGTCGTCCCGGCATAGGACGCGAAGCGATCGCCGTCGGCGCCATAGAGCGCCGCCGCCTTGATCTTGGGCTGCAGGCGCAGCAGCGCGAGGTTCTCGCTGGCGACCTTGTGGTCGTCGAACTCCAGCGCCGGCGCCGTGGAGCGGCCCAGCAGTTCGGCCTGCGTCTGCAGGTCGCTCACCCAACCCTCGTGATAGGCGCGCAGGTCGTAGGCCACCATGGCGCCCAGCGCCACGAACAGCGCCACCAGCGTCGTCAACATCGTGACGGCGAGCATCCTGCGTTGCAAAGAAAGCCTGAACATCGAGGGGCCTGTGAACGCTATGGCAATGGGTCGCGAAGGCCCGCCGCAAGGGGCCAATCAAGGCGCAACGCGCCGCCCGCACTGATGTGCGGGCAAGCGGTGCAACGCGGAGTGGCCCCTTGCGGCGGGCCTTCCCGAAGGGTTGTGATCAAAAAAGCCGCGCGCCGCGTTGCAAATCCTCGCCGGGTGCCCAACCCGGCTCCGGTTTGTGCCTTGCTCGCAGCTTCTTTGATCACAACGCGATCCATTGCCATAGCGTTCACAGGCCCTACCTCCCCTCAACCCGACGCGCGACGCCCAGAAGGCGGGCGCTGATTTTTAGCCCGCTCTGCGTGGCCGGCGCTAACAGCACATCGAAGCGTACCTTGTCGTCGGCCACCACGAAGTTGATCATGCCGGCCGCGCTGCCGGGGTCAAGTTCGGTAACGGTCAGCACCGGCCGGCCGTGCACGGCGGCCATGACCTCGCCCGCCTGGGCCGACATGACGCGGGACACGAACACGACGTGCAGGCCCTCCGGCGCCTCGCCGCGCGCCAGCCGCTTCACCTCCACGGGATGGCCGGCCACGGAGGCGGCCACGGCGGTGCGGCGGAACTCCTCCATCACCGCAGCGCTGGCGAGCACGCCGATGCGAAACGGCTCGCCCGCCGCACCCAGGGCCTGGGCCGGCCAGTCGACGTAGTTGCCGAACTTGCAGACGAAGGCCGCCTTGACCTGGTATTCGGCGGTGCCTTCATCGTCTGCGGCGCGGGCCACGCCCGCAGCGGCCAGCGCGGCAAGCAGCAGGCTGCGCCGGCCGATCAGGGACGAAGACAGAGGCGGCGCCGCCATCAGAACCAGCGCATGCGCAGCTGCAGGCCGACGCTGCGGCCCACCTCCGTGCGCGTTTCGACCGGGCCGAATTCGCCATGGCCGCCGCCGAGCAGGTTGTGCGCGGTCAGCGCGACCTCCACGTCCGAGCTCAGCCGCCCGCCCAGGCGCAGGTCCATCGTCGTGTAGCCCGGCACGGCGGGCGTGCTGAGGGCGCCAACGTGGCGCAGCATGATGTCGAACTCGGCATCGCGCGGCAGGTTGAACGCGGCGCGCAGCCGCCACAGCTGCCGCGGCATGGCGCCGGTGGCGGCGGCCACCGAGTCGCCGGTGTCGCGGCTGCCGGGCTTGAGCGCCAGCTGGGGGCGCAGCAGCGTCAGCCCGCCCTGCAGGCGCAGGGTGGGGGTGACCTGCAGCATGCCCCAGGTCTCGATGCCGCTGACATGCCCGCGCATGCCGTTGCCGAAGAAGACCTGCGTGTCGCTCGGCGCCAGCTCCTGGGTGCGCAGGTGGTCGTAGCGGCCATGGAAGGCGGTGGCCGCCATGCGCAGCAGGGGCAGCGGTTGGCCCCGGTAGCCCAGCTCCAGCACCGTGGCCGTCTCGGCGCGAAAGCCCGCGTTGCCGTAGAGGATGAAGGGCGGCTGGGCCGGGATGTAGGCGTCGTTGTCCAGCCGCGACGGCGCCCGGACGGTGCGCGCCGCCGAGGCCCACCACAGGTGCGCGGGCGAGAGCTTCCAGGCCAGGCGCACGTTGGGCAGGAACTCGGCGCCCGTGTAGTCGTTGCGTTCGGCACGGGCGCCCAGCGTCAGTCGCAGAGCCTCGGTGAGCGCGATCTCGTCCTGCGCGAACAGGCTGGTCCAGGATTGGCTCAGTCGCTCGGGCAGGAAGGCGAACTCCGGCGCGCTGTGACCCACCTCGTCGCGCGAGCGGCGGTGGTTGGCGCCGATGACGACGGTGTGCGCCGGCGCCGGCCGCAGCGTGTATTGCACTTCGAGGTCGGCGATGAGCAGGCGCTCGTCGAAGGTGGGCGGCGTGACGCGGGTGGTGCGGTCCAGATAGCCCTGCACGCTGAGCGCGCCGCCGCCAACCGGCTTCTCCCAGCGCGCCAGCAGATTGGCGCCCGACAGGCGGATGGTGTCCAGCGCAAATTCCACGCCGATGACGTTGATGCTGCCCGGCAGCGGCTGCCCATGCCGGCCACGGTAGGCGTTGCCCTGCAGCGTGAAGCGGTCGCCGGCCCGGCCCCAGTCGGCGCGAAACCCGCCTTGCAGCAGGTGGCCGGCGTCGTCGACGGGGCGGCCATCGGCGGTCTCGGTGCGGCCCTGGCTGCTGTGCTTGAGGTACACGCGCATGTCGCCGCCGGCTGCGGCGAAGCCGTGGCGCAGCAGCGCGCTGCGCTCCTGGCCGCTGACAGAGGCCGACGCCAGCGTGCCGCGCGTGCCGGCCGCGCTCTTCGTGATGATGTTGATGACACCGTTGACCGCGTTCACGCCCCACAGCGTGCTGCCGGGGCCGCTGCTGACCTCGATGCGCTCGACGTCCTCGAGCGCCACGTCCTGCGCGTCCCAGAAAACGCCGGCGAACAGCGGCGTGTAGACCGAGCGGCCATCGATGAGCACGAGCAGCTTGTTGGCCGAGTCGGCGTTGAAGCCGCGCGCGCTGATGGCATAGCCGCCGCGATAGACCTCTGCCACATGCAGGTTGGGCGCCAGCCGCAGCACTTCGGGCAGGCGCGTGAAGCCGCTGCGGCGGATGTCGTCGGCCGTGATGACGTAGAGCGAGGCGGCGGCGTCGGCCAAGCGCTGCTCGCGCTTGGCGACCGACGTGATCGTCAGGCCGCCCAGCTCCTCAAGGCTGAGGCTGACGAGGGCGTCCTGCGCCCGCGCGGCGGCCGTCGCCAGCAGGGCCGACAGCGTGGCGACCGCCATGCGGCAATGCCAGCTCGGTGACAGACCCATGCAACTCTCCCGCACTGTCCGTGGACGCTCCACGATAGCGCAGCGCAGCAGGACGCAACGCGGTGCAGCGTTAGATCAGGCACGAAAAGCGGGGTTTGCTAACGCTTCTCTGCGCTGGCCGCTGCCGGCGGGCAACGCGGGTTGACCGGGCATCAGCGCCGGTGCCAGCTCCGCCAGCAGCAGCTGCAGCATCAGCATGGCCAGCAGCGTGGGGGCGGCGGGGGATTCGGCGCCGGTGACCAGTTGCAGCGCCGCAACGCCGGGCTGGTGGGCCTCGGTGATGAGGATGCCGGCGCCCGGCGTGGCGGTGCCCAGGGCCAGGCAGACGGCCACGCCGGGCGGCTCCCCGGCCTGCACCGGTCGCGCCGGCAGGCCCAGGCGCCACAGCGTGCCCAGGGCCAGGTCCAACAGCGGTGCGCGCGCGGTGTCGGCCAGCACGTCGATCCGGCGGGCGCTGGTGAGCAAGCGGGCGGCCGCGACGAGGCGATCGCGGTCGACGTGCAGGAGTGCGTTCAGGCTGCGCGTCAGCAGCGGGTGGCCGGTGGGCGCGTCGCTGCCCGTCGCCTGGTTCGCCAGGCTCTCGGCGAGCGCGCGCTTGAAGGTCTTCACGCCGTCGAAGCCCAGTGCGCGACAGAAGCGGATGACCTGGGGTTGACTGACGGCGGCTGCCTCGGCCAGCCGCGCCGTGGCCATGTCCAGCGCAGCACCGGGGTTGGCCAGCACCATGTCCGCCACGCGGCGCTCGCTGCGCGTGAGGCGGTCGCAGGCGGCGCGGATCTGCGCGCAGACGGCGCCGGTCGCGGGGGTGTGCAGGGCCAGGTCGAGCGCGCGGGCGGCGCCGGCCCAGCCGGAGGTGTCTTCCGGCGCCAGGCGGAGGGCGCGCGCCCAGGGCAGCGTGCACAGCGTGGCCAGGCCCAGGCGCTGGCGCAGCGCATCGCCCGCCAGCTCCGTGTCGCTCATCAGCACGGCATGGTGCGCCGGGCGGTGAAGCCCGCCGAGGGCGTCGGCCAGCGCGGGTGCGAGCTGTGCACTGTCGACCGCAGGCTCGTCGCGCAGATGGGCGCGGCGTCCATCGGCGTGCAGCAGCAGGGTGCGCAGCCGCCCCTCCTGCCAGCAGGCCAGCAGCCGGGGCCAGGGGGCCGTGTCCATGCTCACTTGAAGAGCGCGAGCGGGGCGCGGCTGTCCGCAGCCTGGGCGGGCGGGGTGGTGGAGGCAGTGGTCATGTCGTCAGGGCAGGGGCGTGAAGCGGATGGCCTGCCCGCCACCCGGGGCGAGGTTCAGCGGCAGCGTGTCGGTGGACTGCACGGTCTTCTGTTCAGTGACGAGGTCGAAGCGGCCCTTGTCATCGCGGTAGTCGGCCCGGTCGCCGTCGCGGTAGATCTCGGCGCGGTAGCGGCGGCCGGGCGTCAGGAAGGTCAGCGGCAGTGTCAGCTGGCGCGCATCGCCATTGGTGATGGCACCGACGTACCAGTCCTCGCTGCGCCTGTCCTTGCGGGCGATGGTCACCACCTTGCCCAGTTCGCCGTGGATGACCTTGGTGGTCTCCCAGTCGGTCGGCACGTCCTTGATGAACTGGAAGGCCTTGGGCCAGCGCTCGTAGTGCTCGATCAGGTCGGGAACCATGTGCACCGGCGAGTACAGCACCACGTACAGCGCCAGCTGCTTGGCCTGTGTCGAGTTCAGCTTGCGGTCACCGGCGCCGTTCAGGCTCAGCACGCCGGGCGTGTAGTCCATCGGCCCGCTGAGCATGCGCGTGAAGACGAGGTCGACCTCGTGGCCGACCGGGTTGACGGGGTCACCCCAGGCATTGAACTCCTGCCCGCGCGCGCCTTCTCGTGAGACCCAGTTGGGGTAGGTGCGGCGCAGGCCGGTGTCCTTGACCGGCTCGTGCGTGTCAATGGCAATCCTGTGCTTGGCGGCTTCCTGCACGGCGCGCAGGAAGTGGCGCACGCCTTCCTGCGATTCGGTGAAGCCGAAGTGGGTGCCGTTGCCATTCGCGTTGGCGAACTGCGCGGTGCCGATGTCGGTCACGTAGCCGGACTTGACGATGTCCACGCCGTGCTTTGCATAGAGCGCATAGGCCGCGTCCATCTGCTGCTCGTAGCGCGCAACGTTGCCGCCGGTCTCGTGGTGGCCCACAAGGCGCACGCCCTTGGCCTTGGCGTAGGCGGTGACGGCTTCGAGGTCGAAGTCGGGCATGGACCTGGTGTGGTCCATGGCCGACTGGCTGCCCACCCAGTTGCCATCCCAGCCGATGTTCCAGCCTTCCACCAGCACGCCGCGAAAGCCATTGGCCGCGGCGAAGTCGATGTGCCGCTTGGTGTTGGCCGTCGTCGCGCCGTGCCTGGCGCCGCTAGCCCAGCTGGACTGGTTAAGGTGCATCTCCCACCACACACCGACGAACTTGCCCGGCTGCACCCAGCTCACGTCGCCGAGTTTGTTGGGCTCGTTGAGGTTGAGTTCGAGGTTGGACTCGTAGAGCGCACCGGCCGAGTCCGCCACGCGCAGCGTGCGCCAGGGCGTGGCGAAGGCGCCCTGCTTGAAGACCGTGGCGCCCTGCGTGCTGGGCGCGAGCTGCGCGCGCAGCTTCTGGCCGCTGACCTTGCGCACCCACATGGTGGCGTAGTCCACCAGCGCGGCTTCATGCAGCGCCAGGTGCACGCCGCTTCTGGTGCGCATCGTCAGCGGCGTGTTGGCCAGGCCCACTTCGGCCAGTGGCGTGCGCTGCGTGACGACCTCCAGCACCAGTGCCTCGCCGGCCGGCGTCCACCAGGCCGTGGCGGGCTCGGCGATGTCGAACTCGGTCAGCTCGTCGCTGATGCGGGTGACGGGCAGCTGCGCCTGCTGCGGCAGCTCGTAGCGGAAGCCGACCCCGTCGTCGAAGACGCGAAAGCGCAGCCCCATGGCGCGGCCGCCCTGGCCCGATTGCGACAGCTCCACCATCAGCTCGCGGTAGTGGCTGCGCACGCGGCGGCTCTCGCCCCAGGGCTGCTCCCAGGTCTCGTCGTGCTCGGTGGTCTTCTGGCCGACCAGCTTGAAGCCGCCGTCGAGTTGATGGGCGTTGGTCAGCAGCAGGCCTAGGCGAGAGGCATTGATGAGCGGCTTGCCCGCACGGTCCACGCGGTAGGCGATGCGGCCTTCGCCGGTGAGCTGCAGCGTGACGACGAGCTGCTTGTTGGGCGAGGTGACGGTGGCCAGCGTTTCGTCGGCGTGGGCGGTGGTGCAGAGGACGAAGGAAAGGAGCGCGAAGAGTCGGCGAGTCAGCATGTCTGGAGTTCCTGGGATGCGCAGTTAGCCAAGATGAACGCGGCATGTGTCGGCATCTGCGCGACGCAGCGCTGGATGACGGCCTGGGTGTCGCCAAGATAGTCGCTGATCTCGGCCTCCGACAGCGCCTCGGCCAGCGGGTGATGGCCGCTCGGCGCGATGCCCTGGCCGTGCAGCACCTGCAGCCAGCCGACCTCGGAGAACAGCTCATCGCCGTGGCGCACGATGCGGCCGCTGGCGCGCCAGAGATCCAGCTTGTCCTGCAGTGTTTGCGGCACGGTCATCGTGCGGACGTGGTCCCAGAAGGCGCTGTCGCTGCGCGTGGTGGCGTGATAGTGCAGGATCAGGAAATCGCGGATGCGCTCGGTCTCGAAGTCACTCTGGCGGTTGAACTCGGCGATGTCGGCGGGGTTGAAGCCTTGATCCGGGAAGAACTGTATGAGCCGCGCGATGGCCGACTGCACGAGGTGGATGGACGTGGACTCCAGCGGCTCCATGAAGCCCGACGACAGGCCGATGGCGACGACGTTGCGGTTCCACGTCTTGCGCCGCCGGCCGCTCTCGAAGCGCAGCACGCGCGGCTCGGCGAGCGCCTCGCCGTCGAGATTGCGCATCAGCAGCGCGGCGGCCTCGTCATCGCTCATGGCCTGGCTTGAATACACATGACCGTTGCCGGTGCGGTGCTGCAGGCCGATGCGCCATTGCCAGCCGGCCGGTCGCGCGGTGGCGCGGGTGAAGGGTGGCAGCTCATCGGCCAGCGCACTGGGCACGACGACCGCGCGGTCGCAGGGCAGCCAGTGGTTCCAGTGCTCGTAGCCAGTCTTCAGCGTCTGCTCGATGAGCAGGCCGCGAAAGCCCGAGCAGTCGATGAAGAGGTCGCCTTCGATCTGCACACCGCTGGCCAGGCGCACTGCGCTGACGTGGCCGTTCTCGTGCAGCTGCGCGTCCAGCACGCGGCCTTCGGTGCGTTGCACACCGAGCTTCTCGGCGTAGCGGCGCAGATAGCGCGCGTAGAGGCCGGCGTCGATATGGAAGGAATGGACGATCTCGGCCAGCGGTGAGTGGCCGAGGCTGGCGTCCGCTCGCATGAAGCGGTGGCCGCGCGCGGCGGCGGCGTTGATGGAGTAGGCCCACAAGTCTTCTGCCCGACCGGCCTGATGCATGCGCAGCCAGTAGTGGTGAAAGGGCAGGATGCTGGAGCGGTGGCCGATCTGGCCGAAGGCATGCAGGTAGCGGTCGCCAATCGCGCCCCAGTCGCAAAACTCGATGCCGAGCTTGAACGTGGCTTGCGTCTCGCGCATGAACTCGTTCTCGTCGATGCCGAGCAGCTGGTTGAAGTTGCGAATCATCGGGATGGTTGACTCGCCGACGCCGACGGTGCCGATCTCCTCGGACTCGACGAGCTTGATCGTCAGGCGGCCGTTCGTGACCTTGGCGAGCGCGGCGGCCGTCATCCAGCCGGCAGTGCCGCCGCCGACGATGACGACGGTGTTCAGGTTCTGCTGCATGTCATTTCCTCATCGCGTGGTTGGGCCGCGGGCTGCGGGCGGGGGCGTCCACTTCGTGTCCCCCGGGCGCTGCGCGCCCTCCTCCTTTACCTGCGTGGCCGCCCCCGCCCACACCCCGCGGCAGGCCACAGTTCGTCGTCGCCACGAAGCAGGGTGGTGGGGTGCCCTCGAGGCGCAAGTAAAGGAGGAGACCGCGCAGCGGGCGGGGGACATGGAGCCTCGGGGGTGCCCCGCCGCCCTGCGCTCTGCGCGTCAGCCCGTGCATTTGAGTTCCCAGTTGCCGCTCAACGCACGAAGACGCGCCAGCCCCAAGCCGGAAGGCTCAGCGTGCCGCCGTCCTCCAGCTTCACCTCGGCGCCGCCGTTGAAGTCGGCATAGCGGCCGGCATGGCGCGCGCCGGTCAGCTTCACATCCACCGCTTTGGCGGAGAAGTTGAAGACCGCGACGACCTTGTCCCGGCCATTGCCGCGCACGAAGCTGAAAACCTGCTTGGGCGCGTTGTTGGCGATGGGTTCCATGACAGCGCCGTCCGCGCCGTTCCACAGCGCCTTGTTGCGCTTCTTCAGGTCGATGAGGCGGCGATAGAGATCGGCCTCGGGGGCGTCCTTCCACGCAATCGGGTCACGCTCGAAGAAGGCCAGGCGTTTGCGGTTGCCGGCCTCCTGGCCGTTGTAGATCAGCGGCATGCCTTCGCTGATGAAGCTCAGCACCGTCACTGCCTCCGCCGCGCCGCCGAAGATCTCGTGCTCGGTGCCCTCCCAGGCGTTCTTGTCGTGGTTGGTGGCGTAGAGAAGGCGGTAGGCCTCGCGTGGGTAGAACTTGCGGTTCCAGGCGTAGTAGGGGTAGAGCGACGTCGCGTCGGCGCGGCCCTCGGCAATCAGCTTCAGCGCGTCCCACCACGACCAGGCATAGGTCGCATCGAAGGCCTTGGCGTGCAGGTCTCGGCTCTCCCATTCGGCGAGCAGGAAGACGGGCTTGATGGCACGCAGTTCCTTCGCGGCCTGTTCCCAGAAGTCCAGCGGGCTCAGGCCGGCGGCGTCCACGCGGTAGCCGTCAATGCCGGCTTCGCGCACCCAATACACCAGCGCCTGCGTCATGTAGCGGCGCAGTGCGGGCTTGCTGTAGTCGAGGTCGATGATGTCGTCCCAGTCGTACCAGGGCGTGGGGCGGAAGTGGCCCTGCTCGTCGCGGTCGTACCAGTCGGGGTGGCTCTTCACCAGCACGTTGTCCCAGGCGGTGTGGTTGCCGACCCAGTCGAGGATGACCTTCAGCCCGAGGCCGTGGGCCGTGTCGACGAAGCGCTTCAGGTCGGCCAACGTGCCGAACTCGGGGTTCACGGCGAGGTAGTCGCTCACCGCATACGGGCTGCCGAGGGCGCCCTTGCGGTGTTTCTCGCCGATGGGGTGGATGGGCATCAGCCACAGGATGCCGACGCCCAGTTCCTTCAGGCGCGGCAGTTGGGCTTCGGCCGCGCGCAGCGTGCCTTCGAGCGTGAACTGGCGCGTGTTGATCTGGTAGAGCGTCGCGTTGCGCGCCCAGGCCGGGTGCTGAACGTGGACGTAGGGCTTGGGCTGGTAGGCAGGCTCGGCCGCGAAGGCAGAGGTGCAGATCAGCAGCGCGGCGGCAAGCGCGCGGAGGAAGGAGGGAATCACGGCGATCGAATCTTGTCGGCAACTATTCGGGAGAGGCCGCGCCCGGCCGGCGAACCGGTGGGCGCGGTTCGGGCTGCATCAGTATTTGTAGTTCAGGCCGAGTCGGTACGTCTTCCCGTACACCACCTTGTTGGTGATGATGTTGCGATCGGTCGTGTACTCCTGGAAGGGCGCGTTGTTCAGGTTGTGCCCCTGCAGCAGCATCGACAGGCCCTTGAGCCAGCCGCTCTGGAACTCATAGCCCACCTGCGCGCCGACGATGGTCTCGCCCTTGATGAAGGTGAACTGCGAGTCGCTGCGGTAGTCGAGGATCTGGCCGATGAAGTCCGAGCGCTTGTGCGCCGCCCAGGCGAGCTGGAAGCCGGCCTTCTCGTAGTACAGGCGCAGCGTCGAGACCTTCTTGGACAGGCCCGGCAGGCCGATCTCGGTCACGGCACCGACGAAGACCGGCGAGTTCTGCGGCGACACGAAGCCCGCCGTCGGCAGGCGCACCGAGCTGGCGGTGTGCGAATGGCTCATCTGCGCGCCGAAGCCGTCCAGCCAGCTCGACAGCATGCTGCCGGGGAGGTTGACGGTCAGTTCGAAGCCCTTCAGGTTGCCGCCCTGGCCGTTGATGGGCTGGGTCAGCGGGCCGACGCTCGAACCGGCGGACGGGCCGGTCGTCGGCAGCGGTGTG
This sequence comes from Roseateles sp. AC306, assembly GCF_979253795.1. Classification (NCBI taxonomy): domain Bacteria; kingdom Pseudomonadati; phylum Pseudomonadota; class Betaproteobacteria; order Burkholderiales; family Sphaerotilaceae; genus Roseateles; species Roseateles sp. AC306. The sequence continues at coordinate 176,815 of NZ_CEEDEB010000005.1, read as the reverse complement.
GACGCGTCGATGTAGGGCGCGAAGTCGATGGCGCGCGGCACGTTCAGCACATAGTTGTCCAGCTTCTTGTAGAAGCCAGCCAGGCTGACGTAGCCGTACTTGTCGAAGTACTTCTCGTACGAAATGTCCAGCGCCTTGGCCGCATAGGGCTTGAGCTGCGGGTTGCCGGCAAAGCCGCTCAGCGAGGGCCGCAGGTCGCTGGCGGCGGGCTGCTGCACGTCCAGGCTGGCGCGCATGTTGTCGAGGTTGGCGCGTGCGATCTGCTTGCCCAGGCCCAGGCGCAGCATCTGCTGGTTGCCCAGTTCGAAGGTCAGGTTCAGCGCCGGCAGCACATGGTTGTAGGTCGCCCCGTCGCTGCGCACGGTGTAGGGGCAGGTCGCCTCGGTGATGCCCGTGCAGCTGGCCAGATTGACCTGGTTGCCGGTGGCGGTCTGGTCGGTGCGCACAAGCTGCAGGCCGAGGTTGCCGCTGTAGGGGATGCCCATCAGCTCGCCGGCCAAGTCGGCCATGGCATAAGCGGTGGCCACCTTCTCGCTGACGGTCCAGTTGCGCGCCAGCACGTTGCGGTCCACCCAGCGGGCCATCTCGTAGATGCTGCCCAGCGAGCCGGTCGGGTCCCAGGAGGCGACCTCGATGCCTGAGGCGCCGGCGACGGCCGTGCCTTCGCCGGGGATCTTGGCACCGGCATAGCCGTCGACGCCGCCCTTGATGGCCAGGCGACCCTCCAGGCCGGTGCGGGCCTTGTCGCGCTTGGACAGGTTCAGGCCGAAACGGCTGCCGGAGATGGGGCCCCATTCCACGTCATGGTGGGCCGTCAGGCGCACGCTGCTCAGCGTGTCCTCGATCTGCGGCAGGGCCGCATAGCCGGCCTGCGGCGTGGCCGGGCCACCGCCCCAGCCGTTCACGTCGGTCAGCAGGATGCTGTTGCGGTCCGTGAAGCTGATGCTGGGCGTGTACTTCACATCGCCGAAGTTGCTGCCGTCGAAGCCCGTGTAGCTCATCGACGCCAGCTGTGCCGGTGCCGTGTTGCCCACCTGGCCGGCCGTCGTCTCGAAGTTGCTGATGTTCTTCACGCCGCGCGAGCGCGACGCGTCGGCCTCCCAGCGCCAGTCGCCGGTGCGCAGTTCGGCGTTCCAGCCCAGGGACAGTAGGCGGTCCTTGTTGGAGAACATGTGGTTGCGCACCACGCCCTTGTAGTTGCTGAAGGTGCCGCTGGTGGCGATGCCGTTGCTGATGGTCGCGTTGCTGAGCACGCCGTTGGGGTCGTACATGCCGGCGCCGAAGGCGACGGCGCCCTCCAGGCCGGTCTGCTTGGTCTTCTCGGTGCCGGCACCGTAGAAGACGTCGGCCGTCGTCTTGAACTCGCTGTTGGGCTTGTACTGCAGCGTCAGCGTGGCGCCGTCGCGGGTGCTCTGGCGGCGCTGGGTCTCGTACTTGAAACCATTGGGCACCGTCACCTGCTGGCCGTTGTAGTCGACCTGGCCAGTGCCGCCGCCCCAGCTGTCAAAGCGCAGTTCGCCGCCGTTGTCCTCGCGCAGCGAACTCAGCGCCACCGCCACGCCGAGCGTGCGGTTGGCGAACTGGTCCACATAGACCAGGCTGGTGCGGTGGCCCGAGCCGACCTCCACGCCGGAGCCCACGCCGATGCGCTCCTTGCGTGCGTTCACCGCCAGCGTGCGCTTGCCATGGTCCAGCGGCCGGATGGTGCGCATGTCGATGGTCGACGCCAGGCCCTGGCCGACGAGGCCGGCGTCGGGCGTCTTGTAGATGACGACGCTGCTCAGCAGCTCGGCTGGGAAGAGGTCGAACTCGGGGCTGCGCGCATCGCTGGTGGAGGCCTGTTCGCGCCCGTTCAGCAGCGAGCCGTTGAACGACGGCGCCATGCCGCGCACGCTGACGCCGGCGGCCTTGCCATTGACCTTGCTGCGCTGCACCGCCACGCCGCTGACGCGCCCGAGCGACTCGGCCACCGTCACGTCGGGCAGCTTGCCGATGTCCTCCGCCGAGATCGCCTCGACGATGGAGGATGAATTGCGCTTGGTGGCGATGGCGTCCTCGACGCCCTTGCGGATGCCGGTGACGACGACCGTTTCCAGCGACTGGGGCGCGGCCTCTTGCGCATGCACCGCCTGGGCGCCGAGCAGCAGGAGGGCGCAGGCACGGGCCACGGGAAGAGTTTGAAGCGCCAGTGCGCGCGGCTGGCGCGGCGCTCGTGCGGCGGTTGAATGGGCCATGTGATCTTGCCTCTCGAATGTTTGTAGTGATCGGTCCGGGGTTCTTCCCACGGCACCGGCTTGCAAGCCCGGTTGGGTGGTGAACGGCCGCGATGCTCTGGGCTGCGGGCAGGCCGCGCAATCCGGAGCGTGAGCCACTGAAGCTGGCCTATAGACAAGAATCGAGCGACGCTGAAGAAATCCTGAAGAATGGCGTTTGGCCTTTATCCATCGGCACTCTGAGCGATCAGGTCGCTGACAAGGCTGTCAATCCACGTGTTTGCGAGGGGCCGTGATGCGAGCGCCGCCCCTAGACTTCCAGCCGTGAAGATCTATCTGATTGAGGACGACCTGAACATCGGCCAGGCCTTGCTGACCGTATTCAAGGACGAGGGCCACGAGGTCGTCTGGGTGCGTCTGGCCGTGGATGCCGTCGAGCGCCTGCAGGCAGAGGATTTCGATGCCGTGCTGCTCGACCTCGGCCTGCCCGACGGCGACGGCAACGAGCTGCTCAGGCGCCTGCGCGCGGCGGGCCTCACGGTGCCGGTGCTCATCATCACGGCGCGCGACGGCCTGCAGGACCGCCTCAAGGGCTTCGACAACGGCGCCGACGACTACCTCATCAAGCCCTTCGAGATCCCCGAGCTGCTGGTGCGCCTGCGCGCCATCCTGCGTCGCAGCGGCGCCCACGGCGAGGCCGAGGCACTGTGGAACTTCGGCAACCTGGCGCTGGAAGAAAAGCGGATGCGCGTGACGCTCGACGGCGCGGCCATCACCCTGTCCAAGACCGAGTACGCGCTGCTGCTGACGTTGATGAAGCAGAGCGACCGCGTGCTGACGCGCGCGGAGCTGGAAAAGCGCGTGCTGCCCTTCAGCGACGGCGCGACGCTGGACGTGCACATCTCCAACCTGCGCAAGAAGATCGGCGACGGCCATATCCGCACCGTGCGTGGCGTGGGCTACATGATGCAGAGCGACCGTGCGGGCTGAGCAGTCGCTGTTCCGCCGCATGCTGCTGGGCTTCGGCGCCGTCATCCTGCTGGTGGCGCTGGCGGGCTTCCTTTACGTTGCGCTGGAGGCCCGCTTCACGCAGCGCTCGCGCACGGCCACCGAGAACGGCGCGCATGCCCGCGAGCTGCTGATGCACCTGGCCGAGATCGCCGGCAAGCCTGAGCGCGTGCGCCAGGCCGCGCAGGCGCTGGAAGAGGTGCGCGCCGAGATGTTCCGTCAGCTGGATTACCACTCGCATGTGCGGGTGCGCGTGTGGCAGCGCGGGGCGCTGCTCTACAACTCCCTACCCGAGCTGCCTGATGCGCTGCCTCAGCCGGGCACTGATCACGAGGGCAACGCCTGGGTGCAGGCCATCGAGCGCGACGCGTCCACGGGCCTGGTCGTTGAGCGCAGCCACGAGGTGGACGACCGCTGGATGCTGAGCTTCTCGGGCGTCAGCTTCCTGCTGCGTTCCACCATCTTCAGCCTGCCGCTGCTGCTGTTGCCGGCCTGGTTCATCGTCGGCCTGGGCCTCAGGCCGCTGCGCGACTTCGCCGCCGTCATCGAGAGCCGCTCGGACCAGGACCTGACGCCGCTGCCGGTCTCCACCTACCGCGAGCTGTCGCCGCTGGTCACGTCCATCAATCACCTGATGGCGCGGCTGCGGCGGCGCATCGAGCATGAGCATGAGTTCCTGTCCGACGCCGCGCACGAGCTGAAGACGCCGCTGGCCGCCATCCAGATCAACGCCCATCTGCTGCAGACACGCGGCGACGACGCCCGCCACGCCGAGGCCAGCGCCCGCCTGCGCGACGGCGTGGCCCGCGCCAATCACCTCGTGCGGCAGCTGCTGACGCTGGAGCGCGCGCGCTCCGACGCGGGCGGCGACGAGGCCCTGCCGCTGCTGTCGCTGGAAACCCTGGTGCGCGACCGCCTGGCCGCCGCCGCGCCGCTGGCCGTGCAACGCGGCATCGAGATCGACTTCCATGCCGAGTCCCCGTGCGAGCGGCCGCTGCACCAGGAGACGATCTGGGCGCTCGTCGACAACCTGATCAGCAACGCGATCAAGTATTCGCCGGAGAACGGCCGCATCGCCGTGATGCTCAAGCCAGGTGACCAGGACAGCGAGCGTGGTTGCGCCTTGAGCTTCAGCGACCAGGGCCCGGGCATCGCCGAGGACATGCGCCAGCGCGTGTTCGAGCGCTTCTACCGCATCCCTGGCCAGGCCCAGAGCGGCAGCGGTCTCGGCCTGGCCATCGCCGAGCGGGCGGCGGCGCGCAACGCTGCCAGCATTCGCCTGGAAGCCGGGCCCGCCGGCCGCGGCCTGCTGGTCACCGTGGCGTTTGCGTAGTTTTCTGCAGCTGCCATAGCAGCACGCAGACGATCAGCGTCGTGCCGATCAGCACATTGCCCACCCAGGGAAAGTGCTGCAGCCGGCCGTCTGCGCCGATGACGACGATGTGGCCCGAGACCAGCGCCGCCAAGCCCCCGGCGAGCTGCTGAAGCGCCGCATTGATCGCCGTGAAGGCGCCGCGCTGTTCGGGTGCGGGGATGCCGGTGACGATCACCTGCCAGGGCACCATGCGCGAGAAGATGCCGGCGAACAGAACGACGTTGACGACCACCAGCGTTGCCAGCGACGACGGCCCGAGGCGCGTGTAGATGGCGACCATGACGATGGTGATGGCGCTGCCGGCGAAGAACACAGGCAGCGGGCCGAAACGGTCGACGAGCCGGCCCACCATTGGCGCGACGAACATCGTGCTGATGCCGGTGACGAGGTAGACGACGGGCAGGTGCTCCAGGTCGATGCCGACGTTGTTGACCGAGAAGGCACTTGCGAACGGCATGATCATGAAACCGCCGGTCGTCAGCAAGGCCGTGATGACAAACGCATGCACGTGGCGGCGCACGGCCACGGTGTGCCACAGGTGGCCGAAGGCGCTGCGGTCGTTCTTGAATTTCAGGTGCGCGTCCACCGGCTTCATGAACCACGCGATCAGCAGGCCACCGACGGCGCCGAAGCCCACCAGTGCCATGAAGGGCGCATGCCAGTCCCAATGCGTGGCGAGGTACAGGCCGAAGGGCAGGCCCAGCACCTGGCTGGCCGCGAAGCCGCCCTGCAGCAGGCCCATGACGCGACCGCGCTGCGCGGGATCGAACAGGTCCGCCGCGATGGCCATGACGATGGAGCCGATGACGCCGCCGAACAGGCCGGTCACGATGCGCGCCGCCAGCAGCGACTCGAAGCTCGTCGCCAGGCCGCACCACAGCGTGCCGAGCAGGAAGCCGCTGTAGAAGAACAGCAGCAGCTTTTTGCGGTCGAAGCGGTCGGCGAAGCCCGCCGTCAACACGCCGGCCGCGCCCGCGCTGAAGGCGTAGGCGGAAACGACAAGGCCGAACTGCTGCGCCGTCATCGACATCGCCGGCATGATCATGGCGCCCAGCGGCGACATGATCATGAAGTCCAGGATGACGGCGAACTGCAGCAGCGTCAGCAGCCCGGTGGCGAAGCGCTGGTAGGGCGTGAAGGCGGCGGCGGTGGCGGGTTTGGCGTCAGGCATTGCGCCAGTGTCTGCGCGCTCTCGCACGAGCGTGGCAGCAGGGCGTAAAGCGACGTAAAGCACTGGGATGCCGTCCTACGACGCGTCGCGCCGGCAACTCACAGGTGCGCGCGCGAGGGGCGGTCACAGTGGCCTATCACCCCATCGAAAGAAGCACCATGCCTGAAACGGATTGCCCACCCCGGCCGGCCGTTGATCCGTCGGTGACCGCCGAGATCCTGATCTGCGTCATCGGCACTGCGGAGGCGCTGCGGCGCCACCAGGGCGACCTGGCGGTGCTGGCACGCAGCGACATCAGCCAGATGAGCTGGTGCCTGGACGACGACTTCGGCGAGCCCCCTGCGGCGGCCGACTGGGCCGACGGCCTCATCGTGCTGAACTCCGACGTCTGGGCCGCGCCCACGGGCTGCGCGCGCCTGCAGGCGCTGCTGAAGATGGCCTGGCGCTGCGGCCGCACGCTCGCACTGTGCGGCGACGCGGTCAATTCCCTCAGCGCTCTCGGTTTCCCCGCCGATGTGCCGGCCGAAGCCGAAGGGTTGTTCCTCTGCCCGGACGGGCCCTGCCGCGCGACGCTCAGCGAATTCATCGACGCCGTGCACGATCAGCCGCACAAGCGTCGTTAGCCCTCGGCCGCCGCCCGCTGAGCCGCCCTCGAGGCGGCTCTTCCTTTGCCAAGGGAATCAACCGCGCTGGTCGCCCTTGGCCACCGGCTTGGCGGCGGGCTTGCCCACCGGCTGCCCAGCAGGCGCAGTGCGCGGCGCCAGGCTGCAATCCACCGCCGGCATGTCTTCTCCGGGGTCGATGAAGGCCAGCAGTGCGGCCGGCGGAGCCAGCGAACCCAGGGCAAGAGCCGCCAGCGCCCGCCCGCCCAGGCGCTTGCCTTCCAGCGCCACGCGCGGGTCGGCCAGCGTGCCCTGCACGCGCAGCGGCGCGCGCAGCGTCAGCGGCGAGAAGTCCTTGGGGCTGGCCACGAGGCGCAGGTCCAGCGTTTCGTCGGCCAGGCTGACACGTCCGTCCAGGTCGATGCGGCTGTCCTTGTTGTCCATGATGGCGGTGCGCGGCCTGAGCACGCCGGCGGCGAAGCGGCCGTCCACGCGGGCGCAGTTCAGCGCCAGGTTCTGGTCGCCCTTCAGCAGCAGACCCAAGCCCTGGGCGATGTCCAGGCCCATCGCCTCGGTCAACAGATGGGAGACGCTGCCGTTCTCGAGCCGCACATGCACCGGGCCGTTCAGGCTGCCCAGCAGCGCCGCCATGCTGTGGCCGCGGCCCTGCACGTCGACCTGGGCCTTGAGCCGGCCGGTCACCGGGGCGGCGGTCAGCAGCTTCACGTTGGGCTTCAGCCAGCGTTCGATGGCCATGTCGTTCACGTCCAGGCTGGCCTGCCACTGCGGCGGCACTTGCCGGGTGTCCAGCTTGGCCGAGCCGGTGAGCTTGCCGCCGGCCACGCCAGCGTTCAGCTGGCTGAGGTTCAGCACGCCGCCTTCCAGCAGGAGGTTGCCATTGACGGGTGCGAGCGGTTCGAGCTTGGCGGTGCCGAGGTCGAGCGAGTTCAGCGCCACGGCCACCTTCGCGTCCATCATGTGCAGGGCGGGCAGGTCCAGCGGCCGGTCGGGCAACACGCGGCCGGGGCGGCTGGGCGTGTCATCGGCGCCGACGGCCGGGCCCAGGTCGGCCAGGCGCAGCGGGCCGCCGCGCAGCGTGCCGGTCAGTACCGGGCGGCGCGGCCGGGTGTCGAAGGCGAAGTCGCCGCCCAGGCGGCTCTGGCCGATGCGTGCGCGCACGCCGCCAAGCTGCCACACGCCCGAGGCGTGCTGCAGCCGGCCGGCCAGGTCAAAGGGCGGCGTGCTGGGCAGCGTGATGCCGAAAGGCCTGCCGGCGGCGGCCAGCGAGTTGCCGCGCACCTGCAGCTGGCCGTCCAGCGAGCGCGCATCCAGCAGCGACGCGGCGGTGCCGTCGAACACCAGGCGTTCGCTGCCCTGGCTCAAGGCCACGCGCAGCTTCACCGGCGGCGTGCCGGCGTCCGGCGCCGACAGCAGGGCCAGGCCGGCGCTGGCCTCGGCATTCAGCATCAGTTGCTGGCCGCGCAGCTTGCCCTTGACCTCTGCCTTCCAGCGGCCATCGGCCGCGGTCGCGAAGCGGGCGTCGCCTTCCATCTGCAACGGGGCGTCGTCAATCTGGGCGCTGCCATTCAGGATGACCAGCTGTTCGATCTGTGGAAGGGCCGCGGGCTTCTCGGGATCGGCATCGGGCTGCACCGGCCAGGCGGTGCGACCGGCTGCGTCGCGCTGCCAGGTGAGCGACAGCGATTGCGCCTGCACGAGGCGCAGCCGCAGCGGCTCGCCGCGGCGCCAGGCCCAGACGTCGCCCCAGCGCCAGGCCAGCACCACGTCGTGCGCGTCCGCCAGCGTGTCACCCGCAGTGCTGACGACGCGCAGTTGCGGCGCTTGCAGCTGCGGCCGCCAGAGCAGGTGCACACGCGTGTCCGGGTCCACCTTCAAGCCGTAGGGCACGCGCTGCGCCAGCCGTGGCGCCAGGCCCGGCCAGCCGGCCTGGTCGAGCGCCACCACGGCGACCACGCCGGCCACTGCGAGCACGCCGGCAATGACGAAACCTTTCTTTTTCATGTCTTGATGGTCCACAGCCGTTTCGACCGTGCGAGTGGGACGGTGGCCTCGGTGGCTGTAGGACTAGTCCAGCGAAACGCTGCTGTCGGCCTGATCCCACAGGCGATCGGCACCTGGACTGAAGTTCAACCACCCGGCCGGCGTTCAAAGTGATGTTGCCGGCCCTCACGGCCTGATCCCCCAACAGCCCCGAAAGGACGACCCCATGACTCAACGCACCCACACCCGCATGCCCCTGCTCGCTGCCCTGGCGATGGCCGCCGCGCTGACCGCCTGTGGCAAGAACAACGACGACGAACGCACGGCCGGCCAGCGCCTGGACGGCGCGATCTCCGAAGCCAAGCAGTCCGCCCAGGAAACGAAACAGGACGCCAAGCAGGCCATGAACGATGCCGAGAATTCGGCTGCGCGCGCCGCCGACAGGACCAGCGAGGTCACGGGCGACGTCGCCATCACCGCCAAGGTCAATGCGGCGCTGGTGGCCGACGACAAGCTCAAGGCGACGCAGATCAATGTCGACACCCAGGCTGGCCAAGTCACGCTGACGGGCCAGGCGCCCGACGCGCAGTCGCGTGAGCGTGCCACCACGCTGGCCTCCGCAGTCGACGGCGTGAAGAATGTCAATAACCAGCTCGTGGTCGGCAAGAACAGCTGACCTCGGCATTGCCAGCCAGCAAGGGCGCCTACAGGGCGCCCTTTCTACGTGTTGATGCCTGGGTGATTTCCCGACCGTTCGGTCGGAATATCGCCGATACCATGGCGGCGTCCTTCCTTCCGTGCTGCCACCATGGATTTCACGATTGCCGCCATCCTCGGCCTGGACGGCCTGACCAACGGGGCCATCTACGCCCTCGTCGCACTGGCGCTGGTGCTCGTCTTTTCGGTCACCCGCGTCATCTTCATTCCGCAGGGCGAGTTCGTCGCGTTTGGCGCGCTGACGCTGGCGTCGTTGCAGACGGGCAAGGTGCCGGGCACCGTCTGGCTGCTGCTGATGATGGCTGTGGCCGTCGCGGTGCTGGACCTGGCGCAGGGCCTGCGTGAGCGCTGGCCGCCGTTGCGCATCATGCGCAGGCTGGTGTCGACGCTGATCTTTCCCTGCATCGTCGCCGTGGTGGCGCCGCAGTTCGTGCAGCGGCAGCACACGCTGATCGTGCAGGTGTTCGCCACGCTGGCCATCGTCACCTGCATGGGCCCGCTGCTGTACCGGCTGGCCTACCGCGCGCTGTCGGGTGCCAGCGTGCTGACGCTGCTCATCGTCTCGGTCGGCGTGCATTTCGCATTGACGGGGCTGGGCCTGGTCTTCTTCGGTGCCGAGGGCTACCGCACGCCAGCCTTCTGGGAGGCGCGCTTCGACGTCGGCCCGCTGAGCTTCACGGGCCAGACGCTGATCATCTTCGGCGCGTCCATCGTGCTGCTGCTGGCGATGTTCCTGTTCTTCGAGCGCACGCTGACGGGCAAGGCGCTGAAGGCGACGTCGGTCAACCGCACCGGCGCGCGGCTGATGGGCATCTCCGGCGACGCGGCGGGCGCCATGAGCTTCACGATGGCGGCCTTCATCGGCGCGCTGTCGGGCCTGCTGATCTCGCCGTCGACGACCATCTATTACGACACCGGTTTCCTGATCGGCCTGAAGGGCTTCGTCGCCGCCGTGTTCGCCGGGCTGGCGAGCTTCCCGATGGCACTGGCCGGCGCCGTCGGCGTCGGGCTCATCGAGAGCTTCGGCTCCTTCTGGGCCAGCGCCTTCAAGGAGGTCATCGTGTTCACGGTGATCCTGCCCATCCTCCTCTGGCGGTCGTTCGTCGACCCGCACCACGAGGAGCATTGAGCATGACCCGCACCCACCTGACGGTGGCCGCCGCCGTCCTGCTGCTAGCGCTGCCCTTCGCGCCGGTGCCCGACTTCTGGATTACGCAGCTCAACTACATCGGCCTGTTCTCTCTCGTCGTGCTGGGCCTGGTGCTGTTGACGGGCGTGGGCGGGCTCACGTCCTTCGGTCAGGCGGCGTTCGCCGGCGTTGGCGCGTACGCCACGGCCTACCTGTCGACGACGCTGGGCTTGTCGCCGTGGCTGGGCCTGCTCGCGGGCCTCGCCATCACGCTGGTGCTGGCCCTGGCCATCGGCGCGATGACGCTGCGCATGTCGGGCCATTACCTGCCACTGGCCACCATCTGCTGGTGCCTGGCGCTCTACTACCTCGTCGGCAACCTGGACGCTCTGGGCAAGTACGACGGCCTGCTCGGGCTGCCGGCCATCACCTTGGGCGACTTCAGCTTCCAGAGCGAACGCCGCATCTATCTGCTGATCTGGCTGGCCGCGCTGCTGGCGGCTTGGGGGCTCACGCGGCTGCTGGACTCTCGGCCGGGCCGAATCATGCGCGCGCTGAACGCCAACCGCGGCGGCGGCGCCACCATGCCCGAGGCGATGGGCGCGTCGACCTTTCGCTACAAGCTGGTCATGTTCGTCATCGCCGCGCTGCTGGCCTCGGTGTCGGGCTGGCTGTATGCGCACATGCAGCGCAGCGTGAACCCGTCTCCGTTCGGCATCAAGTTCGGCATCGAGTACCTCTTCATGGCCGTGTTGGGCGGCATCGGCACGGTGGGCGGCGCCTTCACCGGCGCGGCCCTCGTCAAGCTCGCGGAGGACCAGCTCAAGGTCTGGCTGCCCGTCGTGTTCGGCGGCTCGGGCAACTACGAAATCATCGTCTTCGGTGTCGTGCTGGTGCTGGTGCTGCGCTTTGCGCCGGATGGACTGTGGCCGCTGATCTCGCGCTGGCTGCGGGCACCGCGCCAGCGGGCGGTGGACGAGGGCGCGCCTGCGCTCAGCGCGCGCAAGCACCCCGAGCCCGGCGCGCCGCTGCTGGACGTGCGCGCCGTCCGCAAGCAGTTCGGCGGACTGGTGGCCGTCAACGACATCAGCTTCGCCATCCGCGCCGGTGACATCGTCGGCCTCATCGGCCCCAACGGCGCGGGCAAGAGCACGACCTTCAACCTCGTCTCCGGCGTGCTGCCGCTGACTTCCGGGGAGGTCGAACTGCTGGGCCAGCGAGTGGACGGCCGCAGCAGCCGCGAGATCGCCCGCGCCGGCCTGTCGCGCACCTTCCAGCACGTCAAATTGGTGCCCGACATGACAGTGCTGGAGAACGTGGCGTTAGGCACCTATCTGCGCACGGAGACCGGCACGGTTCGCGCCATGCTCGGCCTGAACGCGGCCGAGGAACGCCAGGCCCGCGCCGAGGCCATGCGCCAGTTGCGCCGCATCGGCCTGGAGACGCAGGCGCATGAACTGGCGGGCAACCTGGCGCTCGGGCCGCAGCGCCTCGTCGAGATCGCCCGCGCGCTGGCCAGCGACCCGTCGCTGTTGCTGCTGGACGAGCCCGCCGCCGGCCTGCGCCACAAGGAGAAGGAAGCGCTCGCCGAGGTGCTGCGGCAGCTGAAGGCGGAGGGCCTGTCGCTGCTGCTGGTGGAGCACGACATGGACTTCGTCATGAAGCTCACCGACCGCATCGTCGTCATGGAGTTCGGCCGCTGGCTGATGGAGGGCACGCCGGCCGAGGTGCAGGCCAGCCCGGCCGTGCGCGCCGCTTACCTGGGAGCGGACGAATGAGCGCGCTTCTCGAAGTCGCTGACCTGCACGCGGGCTATGGCCGCGCCGAGGTGCTGCATGGCCTGAGCTTCACGGCCGCCGATAAAAGCGTCGTCACCGTCATCGGCCCCAACGGCGCCGGCAAGTCCACGCTGCTCGGCGCGCTGATGGGCCTGATCCCGTCGCGCAGTTCGGTGCTGCGCTTTGCCGGCGAAGACATCGCCCGCCTGACGCTCGAAGAACGCGTCATGGCCGGCCTGGCGCTGGTGCCCGAGAAGCGCGAGCTGTTCGGCACGATGACGGTGGAGGACAACCTGCTGCTCGGCGGCTGGCGGCCCAGGAAGCTCGGCGACAAGCGCTGGCGCGACGGGCTGGAGAGCGTCTACACGCGCTTCCCGCGGCTGAAGGAACGCCGCGTGCAGCAGGCCGGCACCTTGTCGGGCGGCGAACGCCAGATGCTGGCCCTCGGCCGCGCGCTGATGGGCCAGCCGAAGCTGCTGATGTTGGATGAGCCCAGCCTCGGACTGGCGCCGCTGATCGTGCGCGAGATCTTCGCCATCGTCGACGACCTCCGCGCCAGTGGCGTCGGCATCCTGCTCGTCGAACAGAACGCCCGCGCCGCGCTGCGCGTGGCGGACCACGGCTACGTGCTGGAGACGGGGGAGTTCGGGTTGAGCGGGCCAGCGGATCAGCTGGCGGCGGATCCCAGGGTCATTGAGACGTATCTGGGAGCTGGTCAAAGGGCAGCGACGTGAACCACGACGACCTCTTTCCGATCCTTGTCGTCTTCCCCGTCCTGGTCGGAATGGTTCTGGTCTGGTTCGTCCTGATCTATTCGCTCTTTCGCCGGTTGGCAAAGTTTCATGCGCGCAAGTACGAGGCCATGGGAAGACCAACGCTATTTCTGCGAAACAACATCGCTACGACTTGGGCGACCTTGAAGTTCCTTGTCCGTCGCGAACACAGCACGCTTGGCGATCAATCACTTTCAAAGCTCGCCGACTTCATGCTTGTGTTCTTTGTTGTCTATCTGCTTCTGTTCACAGGTCTGGCGACACAGTTCGCCGTTTTGGCCAGTTAGCCCGGTATGTGGGGATGCCAAGCTCACCCCAACATACCGACGTGGCTTACCCGGCTGAATGCCCCCCATCAATCGCCACCGTCTCCCCCGTCATGAACCGCGAGCGGTTGCTGGCCAGGAAGACGATGGCCTGGGCGATCTCGTCGGGTGCGGCGGCGCGCTTGCCGACCATGCCCGCGAGCATCTGCGCCTTGGCGCTCGCGTCATGGCCGGTGAGGCGGTTCAGCATCGGCGTGTCCACCGGGCCCGGTGCCACGCCGTTGACGCGCACGCCGTGGGCCGCGCCCTCCAGTGCGGCGGTGCGCGTGAGGCCGTCCACCGCGTGCTTGCTGGCTGCATAGACGCCGAAACCGGCGAAGCCGACTCGGCCGAGCACCGATGACACATTGACGATGCTGCCGCCGCCCTGCGCCTGCATCACGCGCAACTCGTGCTTCAGTGAGTTCACGACGCCGCGCACATTGGTGTCGAAGACGGCGACGTAGTTCTCATCGGTCGTCTCGCTGATCGGGCCGTAGTCGCCTTCGATGCCGGCGTTGTTGACGGCCACGTCCAGCCGGCCGAAGCGCTCGACCGTTTGCTCGACGAGGGAGCGCACTTCGGCCTCATGGCGCACGTCGGCGCGGATGAAGTCCGCCGCCGGGGCACCGGCCGCGCGCAGTTCGGCGGCGAGCGCCTGGCCTTCCGTCTCCCGGCGGCCGCTGACGACGATGCTGGCGCCTTCCTTGGCAAACGCGAAGGCGGTGGCGCGGCCGATGCCGGTGAGGGCGCCGGTGATGAGGACGATGGGTGAAGTCATGGGAAATCTCCGCAGAGTGGTTGAGTGACTTCACTGTGATTGCCGCTCGACGGAAGCGGTAGCTGGCCCGATTGCCTAAGATTTATTCCAAACAGGAATCAAAGGTGAGGCTGGAAGACGATGGACCGATTGCAGGCGATGCGAACCCTGGTGCGGGTGGTGGAACTGGGCAGCTTTTCGGCGGCGGCGCGCGAGCTGGCCAGCACCCAGAGCGCCGTCAGCAAGCAGGTGGCGGCGCTGGAGAAGGCGCTCGGCGCGCAGCTGCTGGCGCGCAGCACGCGGGCGTTGAAGCTGACGGAGGCGGGCGAGCGCTATGTCGAGCAGGCGCGGCGGCTGGTGGCCGAGATTGCCGAGGCCGAGAGCGAGTTGCGCGCCGGCGAGCACCGCCTGCAAGGGTGGCTGCGCGTCGCGGCTTCCGCCACCTTCGGCCGCATGAAGCTGATGCCGCTCGTGCAGAGCTTCCTGGCGGCCCACCCGGGCGTCAAGGTCGACCTGCGGCTGGATGACGGCTACATCGATCTGGTCGAGCAGGGCATCGACATCGCCGTTCGCATCGGTGAGCTGCCGGATTCAAGCCTGGTGGCGCGGCGCATCGGCACCGTGCGCCGAGCCGTCGTGGCCCGGCGCGGTTATTTCGAGCAGCACGGCGTGGCACCGCCTCGCCAGCCGGCCGACCTGCAGCAGCATGACTGCGTCATCTTCAGCGAGCTGCGCGCCGGCCCTGTGTGGAGCTTCGAGGCCGGCCCTGGGGCCGATGCGCCGCTGGGCAGCCCGGCGAGCGTGCGTGTGGCGGGCAGCCTGCGAACCAACAGCGGCGAGGCCGTGCGCGAGGCCGTGCTCGCCGGCATGGGGCTGGCCTATGCGCCGGGATGGCTGTTCGAGCCCGAGGTGGCGCGTGGTGATGTGCTGGTTGCGATGCCGCACTGGCTTGGGCGGCCCCTGCCGATGCAGCTCGTCAGCCCGCCACAGCGACGGTTGTCGGGCAAGGTCAAGGTCTTCGGCGATCACCTCGCCGCAGGGCTGGCTGAAGGTTGAGAGCCCGCGCGCAGGCCAGCCTGGCTAGCGGCGCGCCCAGGCCAGCAGCAGGTTGTTGGCCGGCGTCACGACGCGCTCGCGCAGCATCAGGCCCACGGCAGCAGCCTCCTCGGCGACATCGGCCAGCCGGCGGATGCCCCAGCCCGGGTTGCGCGCGCGCAGGTCGGCGTCGAAGGCGAGGTTGCTCGGGGCCGTCGGCTCGCCATCGACGAAATAAGGGCCGTAGGTGATGAGCAACCCGTGCGGCGCCAGATGCCGCGCGGCGCCCTGCATCAGGCCGGCCGTGCATTGCCACGGTGCGATGTGGATCATGTTGGCGCAGTAGATCGCGTCGACCTGCGCCGGCGCGCCGGGCCAGGTGGCGTCGAGCACGTCCAGCGTGATGGGCGGGCGCACGCGCGCCAGGCCCTCGCACCACGCGGCAATCGATGGCAATGACGCCGCATCGAAATCGCTCGGCTGCCACTGCCAGCCCGGCAGCGCCGTGCTGAAGAAGGCGGCATGCTGGCCGCTGCCGCTGGCGATCTCCAGCATCACGCCTGCTGGCGGCAGCAGGCGCTGCAAGGCGGCCAGGATGGGCGGGCCGTTGCGTTCGGCGGCGGGGCTGTGGCGGCGGGCGTCGGGCATGGCGGGAATTGTGCTGCGCACTCCCGTCAGCCGCAGAAAGAATGACTTGCGGCGCGCGCCGTTTCGCCGCGGCGCGGGGCTGGGCACAGTGGGCTCCGTTGTCTTCAAGGAGCCCCGCATGACCCTCAAGCTGTACCGCCACCCCCTGTCTGGCCACGCCCACCGCGCCGAACTCGCGCTGTCCCTGTTGGGCCTGCAGCATGAGCTCGTCGACGTGGACCTGGCGGCCCGCGCGCACAAGGCGCCCGAATTCGTCGCCCGCCATCCTTTCGGCCAGTTGCCGCTGCTGGAAGACGACGGCCACTTCGTCTGGGACAGCACGGCCATCCTGGTCTACCTGGCGACCCAGTACGACGCCACCGGCCGCTGGCTGCCGCAGGACGCCGCCGGCCGCGCGGCCGTGCAGGCCTGGCTGTCCGTCGCTTCAGGCCCGATCGCCTTCGGCCCGGCCGCGGCCCGCCTCGTCACGGTGTTCGGCGCGCGCTTTGATGCCGACGAGGTGATCGCCCGCGCGCATGCCTTGTTCAAGGTCATGGAGGCCGAGCTGACAGGCCGGCCCTTCCTCGTCGGTGGCCACGCCACGCTGGCCGACGTGGCCGCGTACAGCTACATCGTCAACGCGCCGGAGGGCAATGTCGACCTGGCGCCCTATCCCGCCTTGGGCGCGTGGCTGCCGCGCATCGAGGCGCTGCCGGGCTTCGTGCCCTTCCAATCCACAGCGGCCGGCCTGCGGGCAGTGGCCTGAGGAGTTCGACCATGGAGCGACCCTTCCATGCCGGCGAGATCGCCGTGCAGGCCCGCCTGGGCGTGGCCGAGCGCATGCAGGAGATCGGCCGCCACGTCGTGCGCGATCACATGCCCGAGCAGCACCAGCGCTTCTACGAGCAGTTGCCGTTCATGCTGGCCGGCAGCGTCGACCCCGCCGGCCGGCCCTGGGCCACGGTGCTGGTGGGCCGGCCGGGCTTCGTGCAGGCGCCGGATGCCTGGCATCTGACCTTCGACGTGACGCCCATCCCGGGCGACCCCGCAGCTGCCGGCCTGACGGCGGGTGCACCGCTGGGCCTGCTGGGCATCGAGCTGCACACGCGGCGGCGCAACCGCGTCAACGGCGAGTTGCTGATCGCCGGGGCTGAGGGCCTGCGACTGCGCGTGCAGCAGGCGGTGGGCAACTGCCCGCAGTACATCCAGGGCCGCGAGTTCGACTGGGTGCGCGGCGCCGCCGATACCCGGCCGCTTGCCATCGAGCGCGTGCAGCAGCTAAACGGCGACGCGGCGGCGATGATCGCCACGGCCGACACCTTGTTCGTCGCTTCGCATGCCGATGTGGCCGGGGCCGATGTCTCGCATCGCGGCGGCCCTGCGGGCTTCGTCGTGCAAGAGGACGAGCGGACGCTGCTGGTGCCCGACTACTCGGGCAACCGCATGTTCATGACGCTGGGCAACCTGCAGCTGGACGGGCGCGCGGGCCTGCTCTTCATCGACTTCGAGCGGGGTGACCTGCTGACGCTGACCGGCCGGGCCGAGATCGTCTGGGACGGGCCGGAGCTGGCCACACTCGACGACGCCGAGCGCGCCTGGCGCTTCCATCTCGACGAGGGATTCTGGCTGCGCGACGCCTTGCCGCTGCGGTGGCGATTCCGCGACTGGGCGCCGCAGAATCGTTAGCTGCGCAACGCCGGATTGGCGCGCAGCGCAGCCACCGCCAGGTCGACAAAGGCACGCACCTTCTGCGTCATGTGCCGGCCTTCGTGGTGCACGATCTGGACGGGCAGCGGCGACGTCTCGAAGCCTTCCAGCAGCGGCAGCAGTGCGCCGCTGGCCAGCGCGTCGGCCACCTGGTAGCTCAACAGCCGCGCAATGCCCACGCCCGCCAGCGCGGCGGACCGCGCCGAGTCGTTGGTGGTCGTGCGCAGCCGCGGCCGGATGCGCTGCACGAGCGGCCGGCCGCCTTCGGCAAAGCGCCATTCGGGGTAGGGCGCAACCTGGGTGGGCTGGATCAGCACATGGCCGGCCAGGTCCTCGGGGCGCTGCGGCCGGCCGTGCGCGGCGAGATAGCCTGGCGCGGCGACCAGCATGCGCCGTACGCGGCCGACGGCGATGGCCTTGAGCGCCGAGTCCGGCAGCTCGCCGATGCGCACGGCCACGTCCAGGCCCTCATCGACGAGGTTGACGATGCGGTCGACGAACACGCATTGCGCATCGACGTCCGGGTAGCGCTGGAGGTAATCCGCCACGATGGGCGTCACGTGCAGGTTGCCGAACAACACCGGCGCGGTGACGCTGAGCAGGCCCTTGATCTGGCTGCGGCTGTCGCTCGTGGCGTTCTCCGCCTCGCTCACGTCGGCCAGGATGCGCCGGCAGTCCTCCGCATAGCGGGCCCCGGCCTCGGTCACGCGCACCTTGCGCGTCGTGCGGGTGAGCAGGGCGACACCCAGGCGCGTCTCCAGCTCGGCGACGGCGCGCGTCACGACGGGCGCGGAGAGGTCCAGCCGGCGCGCCGCGCTCGCAAAGCCGCCGCTGTCGACAACGGCGACGAAAACCTCCATGGCCTGCAGGCGGTCCATGCGGGTGTCAGCGCGAGGGCATGGCAGGGTGGCTCATGCCGGGCATTTTGGGCCCGGCACGGGCGCGTTCAGGCGAGCCGGCCTGCCTGGAAGTCCCGCACCGCCTGCACGAGCTCCGCCTGGGTGTTCATGACGAAGGGGCCGTGCTGCGCGATGGGCTCGCCCAGCGGCCTGCCCGCGATCAGCAGCGCGCGCGTGGGCTTGTCGCCGGCGTGCAGACGCACCCCGTCGCTGCCGGGCGTATTGGCCAGGATGGCCATGCGGCCTTCGGGTTGCTGGCAGCCGGTCGGGTATCTCAAGGCGCCTTCGTAGACGTAGACGAAGGCGTTGAACTCGGGCGGCAGTAGTTGCTCGAAGCGCGCATCGGGCGCGAAGTGCAGGTCCAGGTAGAGCGGCTCGGTGGTGTCGCGCTGCACGGCCCCGGTCACGTCGTGGCTCACACCCGCAATGACACGCGCCTTGACGCCGTCACGTTCGAATTCGGGCACCTCTTGGCTGGCCACGTCGCGGTACCAGGGCGCGCGCAGCTTGTCCTTGGCAGGCAGGTTCAGCCACAGCTGGAAGCCGGCCATGCGGCCTTCGGTCTGCTCGGGCGTCTCGCTGTGGATGACGCCTCGGCCGGCGGTCATCCACTGCACGCCGCCGTCGCTGATCAGGCCTTCGTTGCCGGCCGAATCGCGATGGCGCATGCGGCCGGCGAGCATGTAGGTGATGGTCTCGAAGCCGCGGTGCGGATGGGCCGGGAAGCCGGCGATGTAGTCGTCCGGGTTGTCCGTGCCGAAGGCGTCCAGCATCAGGAAAGGATCCAGCCGGCGCTGCAGGTTGTTCGTCAGCACGCGGTTGAGCTTGACGCCGGCACCGTCACTGGTCGGCTGACCGGCGACAAGGCGCTCGACCTCGCGCGGTTGGTTCAACAGGGATGTGGCGACGGTGCTCATGGCGTTCTTTCAGGCTGCGAGGAGTTGGGTGATTTGCGAACGGGCTTGAGCCAGGCCTTGCTCGGCCGCGAAGGCCATGCCTTCCGCGTAGACGAACTCGATGTCGGTCATGCCCAGGAAGGCCAGCACGTTGCGCAGATAGGGCGTCATCACGTCACTGGGCTGGTCACGGTGGATGCCGCCGCGGCTGGTGACGACGAACACCTTTTTGCCAGTCAGCAAGCCGACGGGGCCCTTCTCGGTGTACTTGAAGGTGACACCGGCGCGGGCCACCGCATCGATCCAGTTCTTGAACTGGGCGGTGACGTTGAAGTTGTACATGGGCACGCCAATGACGACCGTGTCGGCGGCCTGCAGCTCGGCGATCAGCGCGTCGTCCAGCGCGACGCGGGCGGCCTGCTCGGGGCTGCGCTTGTCGGCGGGCGTGAACAGGGCGCCCAGTGCGGCTTCGTCCAGCACGGGCTGGGGCGTCAGCGTCAGGTCGCGCACGGTGACGGTGGCTTGGGGCGTGGTGGCGCGCAGGCCGGCGGTCAGTTCGTTGGCCAGGCGGGTGGACACCGAGCCCTCGTTGTCGGTGGCACGGCGGGCGCTGGCGTTGATTTGCAGGATGTTCATTCGGTGCTCCTGGAGGGGCGGTTGCGATGGAATGAACTCTAGGATTCGACAATCGAGTCCGGAAGGCGGAGATTTGCATAAGATTGTTCCGCCAATGGATCAATAGAGCCAATGATGGAGTCCGACGCCGACGACCTTCTGCTGTTTGCCCGCGTCATGGAGGCGGGCAGCTTCAGCCGCGCCGCCGAGCGCGTGCACTGGCCCAAGAGCACGGTGTCCCGGCGCATCGCAGCGCTGGAGGCCCGCCTGGGCGAGAAGCTGCTGCTGCGCACGACGCGAAAGCTGTCGCTGACCGACTTTGGCGCCGGCGTCCTGGAGCATGCCCGCGCCGTGGCGGCCGAGGTGGACGGCGCGCTGGCCCTGGCCCTGCACCGCCAGCAAAAGCCCAGCGGCCGGCTGCGCGTCAGCATGCCGGCGGACTTTGCCGAGCGCGTGGCCGCCGGCATGCTGGCCGAGTTCGCGCTCGCCTACCCCGAGGTGCAGCTGGAGCTGGACCTGACGCCACGGCGTGTCGATCTTGTCGGCGAGGGATTCGACCTCGCCATCCGCATGGGCCAGATGGACGAGGACAGCCAGCTCACCGCCCGCAAGCTGGCCACGACGCACTGGGGGCTGTACGCCTCGCCCGGCTATCTGGCGCGCGTCGGCGAGCCGCTGATGCCGCAGGCGCTGGACAACATGCACGGCCTGATGCTGCTGACCCGCACCGGCGAGCCCGTGCCCTGGTGGCTGCAACGCGCGGGCAGCGAGCCGGTGCTCGCCCGGCCTGCCCAGCGCACGCTGGCCAATTCGCCCAGCCTGCTGGCCCAATTGGCGCTCAGCGGCGTGGGCATTGCCGGCGTGGACCGGCTGCTGGTGCGCCACTCGGTGGAGCTGGGGGCGCTGCAGCGCCTGCTGCCGGACTGGCAGCTGCCCGGCTCCAGCTGCTGGGCCGTGTTCCCGGAGCGCCGGCTGATGCCGCTGCGCACGCGGGTGTTCCTGGAGGCGATGTCAGCGCTGCTGGACGCCTGCCCGGCGCCGGGCGCCTGAAGAAGCTGCGAGCGGAATTACTCGTCCACGTTGTTGAACGCGAACTCGATGGCCACCTCGCGCGGGGCCGGGATGGGCTCGAAACGCCATTGCTTGACGGCGTCGACCGCCGCGATGCCCAGCCGGTTGTGGCTGGCCGCCAGGGCCTCGGCTTTGCTGATGGAGCCATCGCGCGCCACGGTGAACTTCACGCGGGCAAACCCGTCGCGGAAGGTCTGCTGCTGCAGCTGGCGCGGGATGGCCGGGTTGACGCGCGAAAGCAGCTTGAGCGGCACCTCGGCTTCCTCGGCCGGCGGGGGCGGCGGCTCAACGGCGCGCGCGGCGGTGGCCATGGGCGCTGCTGGCGCCGGTGTGGGCGAAGCCATGGCCAGCAGCACGGCGGGCGCGCGTTCCGGTTCGGGGTCGGGGAGCGCCGCCGCCGTGGTGAGCGGGGCTGGCGCTGCGGTCTGAGCCAGGGCAGGCGCCGGCCTGGGTGCGGCGGCAACGGGCGCGGGGGCCGGGGCGGGCGTGGGCTTGCGCACTGCGGGGGCAGGTGCTGCGGCCTGCACAGGCGCTGGTGCAGGGGCTGGCGCCTGGCGGCTGGCGCCCTTGTCGCCGTTGAGCTTGATCCAGTGGAAGACGGCGTCGGCGGCCTTCTGTGCGCGCTCCAGGCTCTTGTCGGCCTTGGGTGCTTCCGTCTGCGCCATGGCCATCTGGCCGAGCAACAGCAGGGTGGCCGCGATGGCGGTCATCTTGGGCGTTAGGGGGGTACGCAGTCCAGGAGGCATTGCAGGTCCACGAAGACGGGTGAAGAAAGGCCGGCCACGTTCCGGCGCCCGCACTCTAGTCAACCGCGGGCAGGGCAGAAGCCGGGTTTGTCCCCCGAAATGTGCAATTTGGAGCGTTTCTCGGCAAAGCTCGGCGGCGCTCAAGCCTTGCCGAGCAGGCTGCGGCAGCGCTTCTCGTGCTGGCGGATCTCGGCGAGCGTCACCTCGATGTCGTGGCGCTGCTGCTCCAGCTGTTCACGGTGCCGCGCCAGGATGACCAGGAAGGCCTGCAGCTGCGGCGCTGCGCTGGCCTGGCTGTCGTACATGTCGACGAGCTGCTTGATCTCCTGAAGCGCCAGGCCCAGGCGCTTGCCACGCAGCGTGAGCTTGAGGCGAGTGCGGTCGCGCGGCGCGTAGACACGGTTGCGTCCCTTGCGGCCGGGCTCCAGCAGGCCGGCTTCCTCGTAGAAGCGGATGGCGCGCGGCGTGATGTCGAACTCGGCCGCCAGCTCGGTGATCGTGAAGGTGGTTTCGGTCGCGGCGGCGACAGGTTTGCGGGAGGGCATGGCTAAACTGGATTGACGTTAACGTCAGTCTAGAACGGTCATGGGTAATCCACGCGAATCCGAATTGCACTATCCGCTGGGCGAAACCCTGCCCGGCCCAGGCGAAGCGCTGGACCTGGCGCCCGGCCTGCGCTGGGTGCGCATGGGCCTGCCGTTCGCGCTGGACCACATCAACCTGTGGTTGCTGCGCGACCGCATCGATGGCCGCGAGGGCTGGACCATCGTCGACTGCGGCATCAGCAGCGACGAGACGCGGGCGAACTGGGAGACCGTCTTCGCCGAGCGTCTGGACGGCCTTCCGGTGCTGCGCGTCATCGCCACGCACTTCCATCCGGACCATCTCGGCCTGGCGCATTGGCTGACCGAGAAGTGGCGCTGCCGTTTGTGGATGAGCGCCACCGACTACAACCTGGCCCGCCTCGCCAGCGGCTCCACCGTCGGCATGGGTGGCGCCGCAGCGGCCACCTTCTTCGGCAGCCATGGTCTGAGCGATGAAGAGTCGCTGGCCAAGATCCGCGACCGCGCCGATTACTACCCGAAGATGGTGCCCGTCGTGCCGTCCAGCTACCGGCGGTTGATGGATGGCGCCGAGGTCGAGATCGGCGGGCGCGTCTGGCGCTGCATCGCCGGCTACGGCCACGCCCCGGAGCACATCAGCCTGTTCTGCGCAGAAGCCAAGCTGCTGATCTCTGGCGACATGGTGCTGCCGCGCATCTCGACCAATGTGTCCGTCGTCGATGTCGAGCCCGAGGCCGACCCGCTGACGCTCTATCTCAACTCACTGACGCGCTATCTCGACCTGCCGGCCGACACACTGGTGCTGCCCTCGCACGGCAAGCCCTTCACCGGCCTGCATGCGCGCATCGACCAGCTGCGCGAACACCACGACGAGCGCCTGGCCGAGGTCGTTGCCGCCTGCCGCGCCGCGCCGACGCATGCGGCCGGGCTGCTGGGCGTGCTGTTCAAGCGCAAGCTGGACCTGCACCAGACCACCTTTGCGATGGGCGAGGCCATTGCGCACCTGCACGCGCTGTGGCTGAAGGGGGAACTCAGGCGCGAGCTGGGCGATGACGGCGTCTACCGCTTCGTGCCGACTTGAACGAGCCCCTTGCCCATTGTCGCCTCGCTGAACGCAGTCGGGCCTGGTCGGTCTTGCAGACCGCGCTGCGGCAGTGCCGCAGCTCTTCGGCAGGCACATCCCGCCCACTGGGCGCGATGTGTCCGGCCTCAGCCCCCGAGGGGACGGCGATGCGTGCGGCATTGAGCCGCCCGCACATCGCCAGGCGGGCCGGCTTGGGAGCGGCCCGGCGCTCGGCCCGCAAATTTCATGCGTCGCGGGTGGTGGTGCGCAGCAGCACCAAAAGAAAAGCCGCCGCAGGATGCCTGCGGCGGCTTGTCGGCCTTCTTGGTACCTCTCTCCCTCACTCCGCCGGATCTAGCCGGCTTCCGGTACCTGTGGTGACAGCGTTCGACACGAAGTGTTGCTGAACGTGTCTGCGTCAGGGGGATGGCCGCCGGGGAATATTCACAACCGCGGCCCGGCCGAGCTGTTTTTTGCGCCGAGCGTGGGGATCACTGCACGACGATCGATTCCTCGCGCAACGCCTCTCGCGAGCGCTCGAAATCCGGCAGCACCGAGCGCACCGTGTCCCAGAAGGCCGGGCTGTGGTTCATCTCGCGCAGATGGGCCAGCTCATGGGCCACGACATAGTCAATGATGGCCGGCGCAAAGTGGATGAGGCGCCAGTTCAGGCGAATGCTGCCGTCCGCACTCGCGCTGCCCCAGCGGGTCTGGGCGGACGAGAGGCGCAGCGACTTCATCGCCACGCCCAGCCGCTCGGCAAACAGCCGGCAGCGGGGCAGGAAGTCTTCCTTGGCGCGCGCCTGAAGCCAGGACTGGCTCAGGTCGCGGATCTGCTCCGGCGCCGCATCGTGCGCCAGCGGCAGGCGCAACTCGCGCGTGGTGGCGTCCCACACGACTTCGCGTTCACCCGGCGCGACCACCAGCGTCAGCGGCTGGCCCAGGTAGGGCAGGCGGCCGCCGTGGATCCAGTCGATGCGCGCGGCCTGCATGCGCTGCTGGCGCTCGCGCTGCTCGACGATCTTGCGCAGGATCCAGTCACCCTTGTGATGCAGGGCGCGCTCGATCTCGGCGATGGGCACCCAGCGCGGCGCACTGACGCGCAGGCCCTGCGGCCCGACGACGAAGCCGATGCTGCGCCGCCGCGCGCGCTTGAGTTCATAGCCCACGCGGTGCTGGCCCAGCCACAGCTCGCGCTTGGACTTGGCCGCGCCAGGGTCGGCGGGCGAAACGTCGGCCTCGGCATCGAACAACGCCAGCTGGCTGTCCTGCAGGAGCGGTGAGGCCGGGCGCTTGGGCGGCATGGCGGTCAGCGCTGGCTCGCGGCCGGGTCGCCGGCGACGCCAGCGGGCGGAGGGTTGCCGGCGTAGGCCTCCGGGTCGAGGCGGCGCATCTCGCCCTCTATCCAGTCCTTGACCTCCGCCATCAGCTCGCCGGGTGCACGGCCCACCGACGGCATCTGCTTGCCGATGGAAACGTCCACGACGCCGGGCCGCAGCAGGAAGCTCTTGCGGGGCCAGCAGCGCGCCGCCGTGGCGGCGATGGGCACGACGGGCAGGCCGGCCTCGATGGCCAGGCGCGTGCCGCCGGTCTTGTAGTCGCCCACCTCGCCGCGCGCGATGCGCGTGCCTTCCGGGAACATGATGACCCAGTTGCCCTGGCCGCCCAGGCGCTTGCCCTGCTTGAGCACCTTGTTCCAGGCCTCGGTGCGGCGGCCGCGGTCGATGTGGATCATGTCCATGCGCGCCATCGCCCAGCCGAAGAAGGGCACGTAGAGCAGTTCGCGCTTGAAGACGTAGGCCAGCGGATGGCTGAACAGCGCCGGGTAGGCAAACGTCTCCCAGGTGCTCTGGTGCTTGGACAGCAGCACGACCCCGGCGCGGCGGTCCGAAGCGGGCGGCAGGTTCTCCATGCCGTGAATGCGCCAGCGGATGCCGCAGATGAAGCGGGCGCTCCAGATGGCGAGCTTGAGCCAGCCGGCGCAGGCCCAGTAGATCGGGTCGCCGCGCCGGAAGATCGACAGGATGACGACGGCCGTCGCCCAGGGGATGACCGTGACGATGAGGACGAGGACGAAGATCAGCGAGCGGATGGCGCTCAGCAGCGTGGACATCACAGAAGGTCTCCGGCCTGGGTATCGGGTGAGAAGGCCTTGCCGCGCTGCTCGGCGACGCGGCGGCGTTCCTCCTGGATGAGGGTCTCGGCGAAGCTCTTCAGGTCGTCGTGCACGCGGGCGTTGGGCACCTGCACGAGCAGGTTGGCGAGTTCGTCGGTGCTGAGATGGCCAAAGGGGCCGGTCAGCACCAGGTGAGGGATGCAGCCGGCGTTCTGCGCCGTCAACAGGTCGGTCAGCGCCGCGCCGACCATGTGCACGTCGGGCAGATCGACGTCGAAGCGCTCGCCGATCTGCTGGATGAGCCCGGGCAGCGGCTTGCGGCAGTCGCAGCCCTCCTCGGGCGTGTGGGGGCAGAAGAAGGCGGCGTCCAGGCGCCCGCCCTTCTCGGCGAGCAGCTGGTTCAGCCGCAGGTGCACGGCGTTCAGCGAGGCCATGTCCAGCAGTCCGCGGCCGATGCCGGCCTGGTTGGTGGCGAGCACCGTGTGCCAGCCGGCATGGTTCAGCCGCGCGACGGCCTCCAGTGCGCCGGGCAGCGGGTCCAGTTCCTCGGGCGCCTTGACGTGGTCGTCGCGGTAACGGTTGATCGTGCCGTCGCGGCCGAGGATGACCAGCTTCATGCCATGGGCGTGGTCGGAGCGCATCGGTTCAGGTTGCGAGGCGCGACAGGTCGGCCACGCGGTTCATCGCCGCATGCAGGCGACCCAGCAGCGCCAGGCGGTTGGCGCGCAGCGCGGCGTCTTCGGCGTTCACCATCACGTCATCGAAGAAGGCATCGACCGGCGCCTTCAGCGCGGCCAGGGCCTTCAGCGAGCCGGTGTAGTCATGCTGCTCGAACAGGAGGTCAGCGGCGGGCTGGACTTCGGCAATCGCGGCGGCCAGCGCTTGCTCGGCGGTTTCCTTCAGCAGGTCCGGGTTGATGGCCGTGGGCAGATCGCCCTCGACCTTCTTCAGGATGTTGCCAACGCGCTTGTTGGCGGCGGCCAGCGGCGCGGCTTCGTCCAGCGCGGCGAAGGCGCGCACGGCTTCGAGGCGCTTCGGCACGTCGCCCAGGCGCGTGGGGTTCAACGCCAGCACGGCGTCGACTTCCTGCGCGCTGTAGCCCTGGTCACGCAGGTTCACCGCCAGGCGGTCGGCGAAGAACGTCAGCAGGGCATCGCGGGGATTCGTGACCAGCTCGCCGAAGGGCGGCACGGCCGCGTCGATCAGCGCCGGCAGGTCGAGCGGCAGATTCTTCTCGACCAGGATGCGGATGACGCCCAGCGCATGGCGGCGCAGCGCGAACGGGTCCTTGTCGCCGGTGGGCAACTGGCCGATGCCGAACAGGCCCACCAGCGTCTCCAGCTTGTCGGCCAGCGCCACCACCGTGCCGGTGTGGTTGCGCGGCAGCGCGTCGCCGGCGAAGCGGGGCTTGTAGTGGTCCTCAATGGCGATGGCGACACCGTCGCGCAGGCCCTCGTGGCGAGCGTAGTAGCCGCCCATGATCCCTTGCAGCTCGGGGAACTCGCCCACCATGTCGGTCAGCAGGTCGCACTTGGCGAGGCTGGCTGCCTGCTTGACCTTGCTGTCCAGCACCTTGAACTCGTCGTCGGCCTCGACCGTGTAGGGCAGCGTCGCCATGCTCAGCTGGTTGACGATGGCGTGGCCAATCGCGCGCACGCGATCGGCGCGCTCACCCTGGCTGCCCAGCTTGCCGTGATAGACGACCTTGGCCAGGCCTGGCAGGCGGTCTTCGAGCTTCTTCTTGCGGTCCTGGTCGAAGAAGAACTTGGCATCGGCCAGGCGCGGGCGCACGACGCGCTCGTTGCCCTGCACGACGGCGCTGGCGTCGGCCGGCGCGATGTTGCTGACGACGAGGAAGTGGCGGGTCAGCTTGCCGTGCCAATCCAGCAGCGGGAAGTACTTCTGGTTGGCCTTCATCGTCAGGATGAGGCACTCCTGAGGTACGGCGAGGAACTCGGCTTCGAAGGCGCAGGTCAGCACGTTGGGGCGCTCGACGAGGGCGGTGACTTCGTCCAGCAGCGCGTCGTCATCGATGGGGGTCAGGCTCAGTGCATCGGCCGCGCCCTTGAGCTGGCGCGAGATCTCGGCGCGGCGCTCGGCGAAGCTGGCGATGACGGCGCCCTGGTCACGCAACTGAGCGGTATAGCTGTCGGCGGAGGCGATGGACAGATCGGGCGTGGCGGCCTCAAAGCGATGGCCCTTGGTCACGCGGCCAGAAGTCAAGCCGAGGGCCTGGACCGGAACGACGTCAGCGCCGTGGAGCGCGATCAGGCCATGCGCCGGGCGCACGAATTTCACGTCGCTCCAGCCGTCGGCGAGCTGATAGCTCATGACCTTGGGTATGGGCAGCTTGGCGAGCGTCTCGTCGAGCGCCTTCTGCAGGCCTTGGGCGAGTGTGGCGCCAGCGACCATGCTGTCCCAGAACAGCGCCTCGGCCTTGCCGTCGGGCAGGCGTTTCAGCTGAGGAACGACTTCAGGGCCGGCGCCAATGGACGTGAGCTTCTTCAGCAGCGCGGGCGTGGCCTGACCGTCGGCGGTGAGCGCGACGGCGACGGGCATCAGCTTCTGCTGCACGGCCTTGTCGGCAGCCTTGGCAGCGACGTTGGCGATATGCACGCCGAGCCGGCGCGGCGAAGCGAAGGACGTGACGGCCGCGTCAGGCGCGGCGAGGCCGTGCGCCTTGAGGCTGTCGGCCAGCACCGTGGCGAACGACTCGCCCAGCTTCCTCAGCGCCTTGGGCGGCAGCTCTTCGACAAACAGTTCAACGAGCAGATTCATCAAGCGGCCGCCTTCTTGCTGTTCTTCAGTTCGATCTGCGCGACGACTTCATCCGCCCAGGCCTTCGGCGCCATCGGGAATCCGAGACGCGCGCGGCTGTCCAGATAGCTCTGCGCCACGGCGCGCGCGAGGTTGCGGATGCGGCCGATGTAGGCGGCCCGCTCGGTCACGCTGATCGCGCCGCGCGCGTCCAGCAGGTTGAAGCTGTGGCCGGCCTTCAGCAGCTGCTCGTAGGCGGGCAGGGCGAGCTTCTCGGCCATCAGCTCCTGGCTCTTCTTCTCATGTGCGGCAAAGGCACCGAGCAGGAAGTCCACGTCGCTGTGCTCGAAGTTGTACGTGCTCTGCTCGACCTCGTTCTGGTGGAACACATCGCCGTAGGTCAGGCCGTCCGTGTAGACCAGGTCGTAGACCGATTCCTTGCCCTGCAGGTACATCGCCAGGCGTTCCAGCCCGTAGGTGATCTCACCGGTGATGGGCTTGCAGTCAATGCCGCCGACCTGCTGGAAATAGGTGAACTGCGTCACCTCCATGCCGTTCAGCCAGACCTCCCAGCCCAGGCCCCAGCAGCCGAGAGTCGGGTTCTCCCAATCGTCCTCGACGAAGCGCACGTCGTTCTTCTTCAGGTCGAAACCTAACGCTTCCAATGAGCCGAGGTAGAGCTCCAGGATGTTGGCCGGCGCGGGCTTGAGCACGACCTGGTACTGGTAGTAGTGCTGCAGGCGGTTGGGGTTCTCGCCGTAGCGGCCGTCCTTGGGGCGGCGGCTGGGTTGCACGTAGCCGGCCTTCCAGGGCTCGGGGCCGAGGGCGCGCAGGAAGGTGGCAGTGTGGCTGGTGCCGGCGCCGACTTCCATGTCGTAAGGCTGTAGCAGCGCGCAGCCTTGTTGGGACCAATAGTCCTGAAGCTTCAGGATGATTTGCTGGAAGGTCAGCATGGGGAGGGGGGAGAGGGGGGTGGTCGATTCTATGAGGCCGCCTTCTTGAGGCCCATCAGGGTCAACAGCGCAAAACCCCAGAGCGGCCACAGGCCCAACGCGGCGAGCCAGCGGGCATACGGCGTGGTGCCGGCACGGCCGTCGACGCTGGCTTCCAGCACGCCGCGTTCGAGCGGTGGCATGCGGGCGGTGACGTGGCCGCGGTGATCGAGGACGGCGGTGGCGCCGGTGTTCGTCGAACGCACGACGGGCCGCTGGAATTCGAGCGCGCGCATCTGCGAGAACTGCAGGTGCTGGTCCTGGATCATGACGGTGCCGAACCAGGCCAGGTTGCTGACATTGACGAAGACGGTTGCGGCGTCAGGGCCGACGGCGCTCTGCACGACGTCCTCGCCGAACAGATCCTCGTAGCAGATCAGCGGCCGCAGGCGCTGGCCGGCCACGGCCCAGGGGCGCTGATGATCGCCGCGCGCCTGGTCGTCCAGCGGGATGTTCATTGCACGCACGAACCAGCCCAGGCCCGGCGGGATGAATTCGCCGAAGGGCAACAGGTGGCGCTTGCCGTATCGGTAGTTGCTGCCGAGGGCGACGACGGAGTTCACCCAGCCTTCGTCGGCGTTGCCGAGGAATGCGCCCAGCAGCGCGGGCCGCTCCGGGCGAGACAGGCGGGTGAGCGTGGCCGGGTCCAGCTCCACCAACGGCAGCGGCACGACGGATTCGGGCGTGATGACGACCTGGCCTTTGGCCGATTCGATGAGCCTGGCCAGCGCTTCGAGGTTGGCGGCAAAGCGGGCGGGGTCGAACTTCTGGTCCTGTGGGATGCTGGGTTGCACGAGGGACACGGCGATGGGGCCGGTCGACGTGGTGAAGTCCTGCGGCAGCAGCAGCCCTGCGAGCGGCAGCAGCAGGGCCGGTGCGGCGAAGCGCCAGTCGCGTTCCTTCAGCAGTGCGAGCCCCGACGCAGCCAGCGCTGCCAGCGCCGTGATGCCGTAGATGCCAATCCACGGCGCCCAGCCGGCGAGCGGGCCGACCGTGTGGGCATAGCCCGACGCAATCCACGGGAAGCCGCTGAGCCACGTGGCCCGGGCCAGCTCGGCCAGCAGCCAGGCCGGCACCAGGGCCAGCAGCCGCCAGCGCCCGGGGGTGATCCAGCGCGCCGTCAGGCCCAGGGCAATGGCGTAGTAGCCGCTCAGAAAGGCCGCCAGCAGCCCCACGGCCAGCGCCGCGGCCAGCCACGGGATGCCGCCGAACTGGTGCATGCTGATATGCAGCCACCACAGGCCCGAGGCCAGCCAGCTGAAGCCGAACAGCGCGCCGCAAACCGCAGCCACGCGCGGTGTGGCGTGGGCGACGACCCCGAAAAGCAACGCGAGGGCGGCGATCTGCGCCCACCAGGCTTCGGTGGGCGCGAAGGAGGCGGTCTGCAGCAGCCCGGCGGCCAGCGCGGCCGCAGCGGCAACGCCCGTTCTCACGCCTCGGACTCGCCTTCAGGGACGCGCGTGACCTTGAACCAGCGCACGGCACCGCCGCGGGTCAGCATGACGGCGAAATTCAGGCCGCCCACCCGCACGGATTCGCCACGGCGCGGCACCCGGCCATGCTCGTGGGCGATCAGGCCGCCGATGGTGTCGAAGTCGTCGTCGGGCAGGGCCAGGCCGAAGCTGCCGTTGACCGCCGCGATGGTCGCGTCGCCGGCCACGCGCTGGCTGCCGTCGGCCAGCGTGTACAGGCCCGACTCGCCGTCCTTGTCGTCGAACTCGTCCTCGATCTCGCCGACGATTTCTTCCAGCACGTCCTCGATGGTGATGAGGCCGGCCGTGTTGCCGAACTCATCGATGACGATGGCCAGGTGATTGCGGTTGGAACGGAAGTCCCGCAGCAGCTCGTTCAGGCCCTTGCTCTCGGGTACGAACACCGTCGGGCGCAGCAGCGCGCGCAGGTTCAGCTCGGGGGCTCGCTGCATCTTCAGCAGGTCCTTGGCGAGCAGGATGCCGATGATGTTGTCGCGCGTGTCCTCGTAGACGGGGAAGCGCGAGTGACCGGTATCGATGACGATGCCGAGCAGCTCGTCGTAGGGCGCATCGATGTCCAGCAGGTCCATGCGTGGCGTGGCCACCATGGCGTCGCCGGCCGACAGCTCGGCCATGCGCAGCACGCCTTCCAGCATCTGGCGCGACTCGGGCTCGATCAGCTCGCGCTGCTCGGCGTCGGCCAGGGTTTCGATCAGTTCGGACTTGGAGTCGGGGCCGGGGTGCAGAAACTCCAGCATGCGCTCCAGCAGGCCGCGGGCCTCGGGCGGGTGTTTGGCGGCCCCGCGAACTGGGGGCCGGCCTGAATGCGGTTCGCTCAAGGGGAACTGTCAGGATATTGCGGAAGGGACAGAATAGCCGATTGGTTTGACAGCGCCTTGCCTTGCGGCGCTTCGTCCCTATATCTGCTGCCTTCTTTGGAAAACGGTTCCCGCCATGTCTTCTTCCGCCAACGGCCTCATCCCCGCCACCATCCTGACCGGCTTTTTGGGCGCCGGGAAAACCACGCTGCTCAAGCGCATCCTGACCGAGGCCCACGGCCAGAAGATCGCCGTCATCGAAAACGAGTTCGGCGAAGAGAACATCGACACCGACATCCTGGTGTCGGACACCAACGAGCAGATCATCCAGATGAACAACGGCTGCGTCTGCTGCACCATCCGCGAGGATCTGCGCACGACGCTCTCCGACCTGGCCGCCAAGCGCCGCAAGGGTGAACTGAGTTTCGACCGGGTCGTCATCGAAACCACCGGCCTGGCCGACCCCGGCCCCGTCGCCCAGACCTTCTTCATGGACGACGAGATCGCCGAGGCCTACCTGCTGGACTCGGTGCTGACGCTGGTGGACGCCAAGCATGCCGAAGAGCAGCTGAACAGCCGCCAGGAAGCGCGCATGCAGGTCGGGTTCGCCGACCAGCTCTTCATCAGCAAGAGTGACCTGGTGGAGCCGGCTGCCGTGGAGGCGCTGATTCACCGCATCAAGCACATGAACCCGCGAGCGCCCATCCAGACCGCGCATTTCGGCGAGGTGCCGCTCAGCAAGATCTTCGACCTGCGCGGCTTCAACCTGAACGCCAAGCTGGAGATCGACCCCGACTTCCTGACCGCGGACGCGCACCACCACGACCACGACCACGATCATCACGATCATGAGCACGGTGAGCATTGCGACCATCCCCACCATCACGCCCACGACGATGATGTGAAGAGTTTCGTGTTCCGTTCCGACAAGCCCTTCAACCCGGCCAAGCTGGAGGACTTCCTCGGCGCCATCGTGCAGGTCTACGGCCCCAAGATGCTGAGATACAAGGGTGTCCTACACATGAAAGGCACGGAGAAGAAGGTCATTTTCCAAGGCGTGCACCAGATGATGGGATCCGATCTCGGCCCGCGGTGGATGCCGGGAGAGAAAAAGCAGAGCAAGATGGTGTTCATCGGCATCGACCTGCCGAAGGACGTGTTGATGCAAGGTCTGGAAGGTTGTCTGGCGTGATGTTGATGGCCCGCGAAGGCGTTGTTTCGGGCCTACGCGGGCACTTCGATCCTCATGGCTACAATCCGCCGCGCTCAAAGTTGGGCAGCAGGCTGGAAAGCAGTGGGATCAAGGTCTGACACCGCGCCGATGCAAGCCCTGAGCGAGGAGAAGACTGTGAGCAAGACCCCGGCCCCGAAGACCGCATCCAAGGGTGCGAAGAAGAGTGACATTGGCGCCGACGTTGCAACGATGGAGTTGCCCGCGCCGGCCAATCGCTTTGCCGACCGCTTCGCGCCGCCGAAGCCGCCAGCGCGTGGTGCCAACCATGAGGTTGATGCGGCGCCGCGCGTGGCCGCCAAGGGCGACCCCAAGCTCGTCAATGCCTGGAAGAGCAAGCCGGGCGCTGAACTGAGCGACGCCGAAGTCCTGGCCATGCCGGACGCCGAGTACATGAACGCCAAGCAGATCGAGTTCTTCCGCGCCAAGCTGGAAGGCCTCAAGGCGGAGGTGCTGTCCAACGCAGGCGAGACGACCGAGCACCTGCGTGAAGACACCACCATCGTGCCCGACCCGGCCGACCGCGCGACCATCGAGGAAGAGCATGCGCTGGAACTGCGCACGCGCGACCGCGAACGCAAGCTGCTGAAGAAGATCGTCCAGTCCATCATCCGGCTGGACAGTGGCGACTACGGCTACTGCGACGAGACCGGCGAGCCCATCGGCCTGGGCCGGTTGATCGCCCGCCCGACGGCGACGCTGTCGCTCGAGGCGCAGCAGCGCCGCGAGTTGAAGCAGAAGATGTTCGGGGACTGACATGAAGCCCCGCGTCCAAGGAGTACCTTGGCCGGTCCCCCGAGGGGACGGCGATGCTTGCAGCGTTGAGCTGCAAGTACATCGCCTTAGCGGGCCGGCTTGGGAGCGGCCCGGCGCTCGGCCCGAAACACGCTAACTCCTTCGCGCCCATACATGTCCGAATCCAAGCCCGCAGACCCCAAGGAAGGCGACAGTTTCTTCCGCAAGGTTGCGCGCTTTGTCGCCAATCCGACGACGGACTGGGCCGAGATCAATTCGCGCCAGGATGACCCCGAGGGCGACCTCGCCAAGGCCGAGTTGCGCGCCATGGTGGAGCGCAAGCGCCGCAACGATTTCGTGCGCAAGCGCGAACTCGACATGCTGCGCCGCATCCGCCGCGAAGGGCTGACGCCGGAGCAACTGGCTGCGCTGGCCGCGTCGCAGTCCAAGCTCGGCGACGATGAGCGCATCAGCGAGCCCAGCTCCAAGATCGACCTTGGCGTGAAGGCCAAGATCGACGAGATCGAGCAGCAGATGGTGGGCGAGAGCTTTGCGACAACGCAGGCCGTGCCCAAACAGCAGCCGGGTTTCTTCGAGACCAGCACGCGCCCCGTCGCCTTTGCCTCCACCAGCTCCGCGCAGACGCCCATGGATTCGTCCGGCGGCCGCGTCAGCGAGTTCTCGACCCCCAAGGAAGTGCAGCGCCTGTCGGCACCGACGCCGCCCGCCGCCGTCACCATGGGCGCGGCCATTCCGCCACTGTCCGACTCGCCGGCCAGCCGGCTGCCCGACCTGCCGCCGCTGGACATGTCGCTGTCCTTCACGCTGGCCGAATCCGGTGCGGTCGTCGAGGTGCAGGAGGTCGTGCATGACCCCGAATTGGACGAAGCCGTCATCGCCTTTGCCAATGCGGACTACGAGCACAGCGAGCGTTCGCTGACCGAACTCGTTCGCCCGGGCGGCAGCCGCAACCTGCACGGCGAGACCTGGCTGGTGCTGTTTGACCACTACCGCGCCACGGGCGCCCAGGGCAAGTTCGAGGTGCTGGCCGTCGAGTACGCCCAGCAGTTCGGGCTGTCAGCGCCGCAGTGGTTCTCCATGCCCAGGCTGGTGGCCGAATCTGCGCGCCAGGCCAACCGCTCGCCCATGGCCAAGGCCGGCCAGATCAGCTGGACGGCACCGTCCACGCTGAGGGCCGAGGACGTGTCGGTGCTGCAGAAGCGCTCTGAAACTCTGCCCATGCCCTGGGTGTTCGACTGGGGCGCGCTGGATGAGATCGAGATCGAAGCGGCCATCCAGCTGCGCCAGGTGCTGCGCCAATGGGCCCAGCAGCAGGTTGACCAGCGCTGGGTCGGCGGCGACCACTTCCTCACCCAGCTCAAGGAGCTTGCCCCCGTCGGCGAGCGCGACACCGACCCCGCACTGTGGATGCTGCGCCTCGAAGCGCTGCGGCTGGCCAACCGGCCGGACCAGTTCGACGAGGCCGCCATCGACTACTGCGTGACCTATGAGGTCTCGCCGCCCTCCTGGGAGCGCGCCAAGTGCCGCGTGCGCATCGGCAGCGAAGGCACGTCGACCAACAGCCCGGCCAACAGCACGATGCAGAGCGAGGCGCAATCGAGCTTCCTCGACACCGGCCTGCTCGACCCCGCGAGCGCGACGGTTCAGGTGGAGCTCAAGGGCCAGCTCAGCGGCGACATTTCCGACACGCTCCGTTCCATGGGTGGCGAGGTCGGCGAGGCCAGCCTCATCAACATCTCGTGCACCAAGCTGATCCGCCTGGACTTCATGGCCGCTGGCGACCTGCTGAACTGGGTGCTGCAGCGCCGCAGCGAGAACCGCATGGTGGTCTTCAACGACGCCCACCGCCTCGTCGCACTGTTCTTTGGCGCGATGGGCATCAACGAGCATGCGAAGGTGAAGGTCAGAATCAACTGATCTTGCACTGCGGCTCCTAGGCCTTATCTGGAGCCTCTATGTCCTCTGATTCCTCCTCTGCCGTCTACCACGGCACAACCATCATCTCGGTGCGCCGCCAGACGCCCGCCGGCTGGCAGGTCGCCATCGGCGGCGACGGCCAGGTGACGCTGGGCAACACCATCGTCAAGGCCAGCGCCCGCAAGGTGCGCAAGCTCTACCGAGACCAGGTGCTGGCCGGTTTCGCCGGTGCCACGGCCGACGCCTTCACACTGTTCGAGCGCTTCGAGGCCAAGCTCGAGAAGCACCAGGGCCATCTCGTGCGCGCCGCCGTCGAACTGACGCGCGACTGGCGCACCGACCGCGTGCTGCGCCGCCTGGAAGCCATGCTGGCCGTGGCCGACCGCACCGCCTCGCTCATCATCACCGGCAACGGCGACGTGCTGGAGCCCGAGCAGGGCATCGTTGCCATCGGCTCGGGCGGCGCCTATGCGCAGGCTGCCGCCAAGGCGTTGCTGGCGCACACCGAACTGGGTGCGGCGGACATCGTCAAGAGGTCGCTGGAGATCGCCGGCGAGATCTGCATCTACACCAACCAGAACCACACGCTGGAGGTTCTGGAATGAGCAGCATGACCCCTCAGGAAATCGTCTCCGAGCTGGACCGCCACATCGTCGGCCAGCAGGCCGCCAAGCGCGCCGTCGCCATTGCGATGCGCAACCGCTGGCGCCGCCAGCAGGTCGACGAGAAGCTGCGCGGCGAGATCACGCCCAAGAACATCCTGATGATCGGCCCAACCGGCGTCGGCAAGACCGAGATCGCGCGTCGCCTGGCCAAGCTGGCCGGTGCGCCCTTCATCAAGGTGGAGGCGACCAAGTTCACCGAGGTGGGCTATGTCGGCAAGGATGTCGACTCCATCATCCGCGACCTCGTCGAAGTGGCCGTCAAGCAGGAGCGCGAAGTCGGCATGCGGCGCTGCCAGGCCCGCGCCGAGGACGCAGCCGAAGATCGCATCCTCGACGTGCTGCTGCCCGGCGTGGAGGCCGACAACGCCACGCGGCAGACCATGCGCAAGCGCCTGCGCGAGGGCCAGCTCGACGACAAGGACATCGAACTCGACCTCGCTGCACCCAAGGCCAGCCTGGAGGTGCTGACGCCGTTCGGCAACCAGCCCGGCATGGAGGACATGGCCGAGCAGCTCAAGGGCATGTTCAGCCAGTTCGGCGGCAACCAGAAGAAGACGCGCAAGCTCAAGATCGCCGAGGCGATGAAGCTGCTGGTCGACGAAGAGGCCGCCAAGCTCGTCAACGAGGACGAGACCCGCGCGACGGCGCTGCACAACGCGCAGGAGATGGGCATCGTCTTCATCGACGAGATCGACAAGGTGGCCTCGCGCAACGAGCATGGCGGCGCCGAGGTGTCGCGCCAGGGCGTGCAGCGCGACCTGCTGCCGCTGGTCGAAGGCACCACGGTGACGACCAAGTACGGCCTCGTGAAGACCGACCACATTCTCTTCATTGCCAGCGGCGCCTTCCACCTCGCGAAGCCCAGCGACCTGATTCCCGAGCTGCAGGGCCGCCTGCCGATCCGCGTCGAGCTGGACTCGCTGTCGGTGGCCGACTTCGAGGCCATCCTGACGAGCACGCATGCCAGCCTCGTCAAGCAGTACCAGGCCTTGCTCGCGACCGAAGGCGTCACGCTGGACCTGCAGCCCGACGCCATCCGCCGCCTGGCGGAGATCGCCTTCGAGGTCAACGAGCGCACCGAGAACATCGGCGCGCGCCGCCTGGCCACGGTGATGGAGCGCCTGCTCGACGAGATCAGCTTCGATGCGCCCAACCGTTCGGGACAGACGCTGGTGGTGGACGGCGCGGCCGTGGACGCCAAGCTGGCCGCGCTGGCGGCCAACGAGGACCTGAGCCGCTTCATTCTTTAGCCGCTCAATGCGGCGAGGTTGCAGCGCTGCCCGTCAGCGCAGCA
This sequence comes from Roseateles sp. AC306, assembly GCF_979253795.1. Taxonomy (NCBI): domain Bacteria; kingdom Pseudomonadati; phylum Pseudomonadota; class Betaproteobacteria; order Burkholderiales; family Sphaerotilaceae; genus Roseateles; species Roseateles sp. AC306. The sequence goes on along the minus strand of NZ_CEEDEB010000005.1, from coordinate 139,743 downwards.
ACTGCATCACATGACGCTCGGCCTGGCTGAGGCCGCACTGGCGGTTGACTTTGCACTCGTGCGCAGCGGAGGGCGAGCGCGTGTGGGAGGTGGCGCTGGCCGACCGCCTGCTGCGGCTCGAGTTGCAGCGAGGCAGCCTTGCTGCGCTGCTCAACGTCGGCTAGGGGCCTGAGCCGCGGCCATCGCCAGCAACCCATCAAAGATCAACCCCTCGATGAGCTCATGCGGCGCATCCAGCGCCGGCGCGACCTTCCAGCCGGCGCCGCCGGTCATCAGCAACAGGGGTGTACGGCCTTCGCGCAGCGTGAGAAGCCGATACATGTGCTCGATCGCCCCGGTGATGGCGAAGGTGCCGCCGGTCGTCAGCGCGTCGCTGGTGTTGGTGGGGAAGTCGCGCACCTCGCCGGTGGGCACGCGCAGGCCGGCGGTGCCGCCTTCCAGGGCGCGCAGCATGATGCCGTGACCGGGCAGGATGAGGCCGCCGAGGAACTGGCCGTCGGCGGAGAGGGCGTCCACCGTCACGGCGGTACCGACCATGACGGTCAGCACCGGGCCGTCAAAACGGCGCTCCAGTGCATGCGCATGCGCGCCGATGACAGCCACCCAGCGGTCGGCACCCAGGCGGGTGGGGTGGTCATAGCCGTTGCGGACGCCGGCCGCCTCGGTGGAGGGCACGACCCAGCGCGGTGCCAGGTCCCAGTGCTCCATCTGCTCCTCGACGCGGCGGCGCACGGCGTCACCGGCGACATTGCTGCCTAGCACGTGCGTAGGTGGGGCCAGGGCTTGCCAGTCTTCATCGGCCAGGCGGTCGATGTTCTCCAGGAACACGGCACCCTGCTGCAGTGGTGCGCTCCCGGGCGCGGCGCCTTCCGGATAGGTGGCCCATTTGAGCCGGGTGTTGCCGATGTCGATGGCCAGAAAGCTCATGGTGGGCCGTGCCGTGAACGATGCCGCGAGCCTACCAGCAGGTTTTCGCGCCCCACCGGGGGTTTCTGCTTCAATCAAAGGTCGCCCCCGCTCCACCCTCATCCGCCCGGAGAACTCCCATGCTGCGTCGTCTACGCATTCAGGCCCGGCTCTGGCTGGCCTTCGGCATCATCCTGGTCATGACGGCGCTGCTGGTGGCCGTCGGCGGCTTCGGCCTGAACGTGTCCCAGAAGGCCATCCAGGGCATCACCCAGAAGCTCATCCCGGCTTCCAACATCACGGTGGCCGCGCGCAGCCGCCTGCTGGAGAGCAAGACGGCGACTTCCACGTTGGTCGCCTCCATCTTCAACAAGGAAGGCATGGCCCGCGCCCGCAAGGAGTGGGACACCGCCCAGACGGGCCTGGACAAGGCCATGGACGACTTCGGCAGGATCTCCACCGAGGAGAAGGGCAAGGTGGCCCTCGTCAAGTTCCGCGCGCTGATGGTCGACTACCGCAAGACCATCGGCCCGGTGGCAGACAAGCTAGGTGCCGACGGGTATGCCGATGCGCAGTCCGCACTCGAAGACATCAAGGCTGCAGACGCGTTCTACGACCCGGCGCTGGCGATGCTCAACAACATCGAGAGTGACCTGAAGACGCGCGGCGACGACGTCTTCGTCAAGGTCGACAACCTCGTCAGCGGCCTGTTCGTGGGCCTGCTGACGGCCTTCATCGTCTGCATCGTCATCGGCGGTGTGCTGGCCGTGCTGATCTCGCGTTCCATCATCGGCCCGCTGGTCGCGGCCAAACGCTTTGCCGAACGCATGGCTGATGGTGACCTGTCGCGCGCACCCGAGGCGCGTGGCAACGACGAATCCGCCGAGATGATGCAGGCGCTGGCCGCGATGCAGAAGTCGCTGTCCGAGATCGTGGGCCAGGTGCGCGAGTCGGCCGAAAGCATCCAGTTCGCGTCGGCCGAGGTGGCCACCGGCAACATGGACCTGTCGCAGCGCACCGAGCAGACGGCCTCCAATCTGCAGCAGGCCTCCAGCGCCATGACCGAGCTGACCGGCACCGTCGGCCAGAGCGCCGACTCGGCGATGACGGCCAAGCAGCTTGCCGGTGCAGCCGCCACGACGGCCGGGCGGGGCGGCGAGGTGGTGTCGCGTGTGGTCAGCACCATGGGCGAGATCAACACCGCCAGCAAGAAGATCGCCGACATCATCGGCACCATCGACGGCATCGCTTTCCAGACCAACATCCTGGCGTTGAACGCGGCCGTGGAAGCGGCGCGGGCCGGGGAACAGGGCCGCGGCTTCGCCGTCGTGGCCGGTGAGGTGCGCTTGCTGGCCCAGCGCTCGGCCGAAGCGGCGCGCGAGATCAAGGGCTTGATCGGCGCCAGCGTCGAGCGCGTCGAGGCCGGCACCCAGCTCGTCAACGACGCCGGCACGACGATGACCGACATCGTCGGCTCGGTGCAGCGCGTGACCGACATCATTGGCGAGATCAGCGCCGCGGCCATCGAGCAGAGCCAGGGCATTGCCCAGGTCAACGGCACCGTCACCGAGCTGGACCAGATGACGCAGCAGAACGCCGCGCTGGTGGAGGAATCCGCCGCGGCCGCTCAGTCGCTGAAGGAGCAGGCGGTGCGGCTGGCCGGGCTGGTCAGTTCATTCAAGCTGAGCTGACGAGCCTTTCGATGTCGACAGCCGCCGCGTGCGCGGCGACTTCCCCGATCACCAGCAGCGCCGGGCTCTTCAAACCTTCGCGGGCGATGCAGTCGGGCAGGCCGGCCAGCGTCGTCACGGCGTGGCGCTGCTCGGCCGTGTGGGCGGCGCTGACGATGGCCGCGGGCAGGTGGGGCTTGAGGCCGGCAGCCAGCAGCCTGGCGGTGATGTCGGCCGCACGGGCCACGCCCATGTAGATGACCAGCGTGAGGCCGGTGCGGGCCAGCGCGGCCCAGTCCGGCTCGGCGCGGCCTTCGCCCGGGTGGCCGGTGACGAGGATGACGCCGGGCGAGGCGCGTCGGTCCGTCACCGGGATGCCAACGGCGGCCGGGCCGGCGATGCCGCTGGTCAGGCCTGACACCACTTCGACCGCGAGGCCGGCCGCACGCAGCGCGTCGACCTCTTCGCCGCCGCGGCCGAAGACGAAGGGGTCGCCGCCCTTGAGGCGCACGACGCGGTGGCCGGCGCGGGCCTCGCGGATCATCAGTGCGTGGATGAAGTGCTGGTCCGTGCTGATGCAGCCGCCGCGCTTGCCGACGCGCAGCAGGCGGCCCTTCACCAAGGCCAGCACGCGCGGGTCGATGAGGTCGTCGGCGAGTACGACATCGGCAGCTTCGATGCGATTCAACGCGCGGACGGTCAGCAGCTCGGGGTCACCCGGGCCGGCACCAACAAGCGAGATCACATGGTTCATGCAGGGACCTCCTCAGGCGTGGTGGCCACCAGCCGCCGCAGCGTTGGCAGGCAAGAGCCGCATTGCGTGCCGCAGCGCTTCTCGCCCTGCAGCTGCGCCAGGCGTTCGGCTGGCGTGCCGCTGCAGCGGGTGAGGGTGATGCGGATGACGTCCTCGCGCACGTCGAAGCAGTTGCAGATCTGTGGGCTGGGCGCCGCGCCCGGGTTGCTTGGCGGAGCGCCCGGCGCGAGCAGCCAGCGGCCCACCGTGGCGGCGGCCGTGCGCTCGCGCCACAGGTCGACGAGCCAGGCGCCTTCATCGTGCTGTCCCACGCGCAGCAGCGCCTGCAGCGGCGCGGTCTGCATGTCATCGGCATCGAGCCTGAGCAGGCGCAGCCGGCCGCGCCGGGCGTCGGCATAGCGCAGCACGGCGGGGCCGCTCAGGCCCAGCACGGCGGCGAGTTCCTCGACCAGCGCGGGCGACGGCGTCTCGGCGCAGGCAGCCTCGAAGGCCCAGCCGATCTGGGCGCCGTGATTTGATCTCGCCGGCTCGGGCAGGCAGTGCGCATAACCGAAGCGTGGCATCAGCGCACGCAGCTGTTCGCGCAGGCGCTGGCCGTCCTCGGCGGCCACCCAGGCGCAGGCACTGAGGCGCCAGGGCAGGTGGGCCGGCTCGATGGCGACGGCGCTGAACTTCAGCTCGGGCTGCTTGGAGTCAGGGCAGAAGGCGCCCTGCGTGACCGCATTGACGCCCAGCTGCGCACCGATGAACTCGTCGCCCCAGTGCATGGCGATGTCGGCGCCGGCCGGGGCCACGTTCTCGTCGAGCTTGAGCGGCAGCACCACCTCGCCGCGGCTGGACCGCACATGGACCAGCGCGCCCTCGGCCAACTGGTGGCTGGCGGCGTCGCCGGGGTTGATGCGCACCAGCGGCCGGCCCTCGTGGGCGAACAGGCGCGGCACGCTGCCGGTGCGGCTCATGCCGTGCCACTGGTCGCGCATGCGGCCGGTGGTCAGCGCGAAGGGGCGGGCGGGCGTGGCCGCCTCGGCAGTGGCTTGATAAGGCTTGGTGATGAAGCGGGCGCGGCCGTCGGCGGTGGCGAAGCGACCGTCGGTGTACAGGCGCGCCGTCGGGCCGGTGACGAAGGGCCATTGCTGCGGGCCGTCGCTGTCCAGCGTCGCCCAGCTGAGGCCGGTGATGTCGAGATCGCGGCCGCGCGTGGCGTCGCGGTGTTCGAGCCAGAGGTCTTCTGCGGTCGTTGCGGCAATGCGCTGCGGGCGCTCCAGGCCTGCGTCGATCAGCGCAGCGATGTCGCGGGCGATGCGCCAGTCGGCGCGCGATTCGGCCGCCGCCGGCACGGCCGCGCGCACGCGGCTGATGCGGCGCTCGCTGTTGGTGACGGTGCCTTCCTTCTCGCCCCAGGTGGCGGCGGGCAGCAGGTAGTCGGCGTAGCGGGCCGTGGCCGTGTGGGCAAAGGCTTCCTGCAGGATGACCAGCTCGCAGCGCTCCAGCGCCAGGCGCACGGTGGCCTGGTCGGGCATGGACTGGGCGGGGTTGGTGCAGGCAATCCACAGCGCCTTGATCTCGCCGCGTGCGGCGGCCTCGAACATCTCCACCGCCGTGTGGCCGCGCTTGCCGGGCAGGCCAGGCACGCCCCAGAGCGATTCGATCTGCGCCCAGTCCTCGGCCTTGCCCGGGTCGCGGTGGCCCGGCAGCAGCGTCGCCATGCCGCCGCTCTCGCGCCCGCCCATGGCATTGGGTTGGCCGGTCAGCGAGAAGGGGCCGGCGCCGGGCTTGCCGATTTGGCCGGTCGCCAGATGCAGGTTGATCAGCGCCGTGTTCTTGGCCGTGCCGCTGCTGCTCTGGTTCAGGCCCTGGCAGTACAGGCTGAGCGACGACGGCGAGGTGGCGAACCATTCGGCGGCCTGCCAGATGTCGGCCTCGGTCACCCCGCAGACCTCGGCCGCGCGGGCGGGCGTCCAGTCGGCCACCAGGGCCTTCAAGGCGTCGAAGCCTTCGGTGGCTTCGGCGATGAAGTCGTTCGCCGTCCAGCCGCGCGCGATGACGGCATGCAGCAGGCCGTGGCACAGGGCCACGTCGGTGCCGGGGCGAATCTGCAGATGCAGGTCGGCCAGCTCGGCGGTCTCGGTGCGGCGCGGGTCGATGACGATGAGCTTGTGGCCCGCTGGGCTCTCCAACTTGGCGGTGCGCGCCACTTCCAGGCGGCGGAACAGGATGGGGTGGGCCCAGGCCGGGTTGGCGCCGCTGACCAGGATGCAGTCGGCCAGTTCGATGTCTTCGTAGCTGCAGGGCGGTGCGTCGGCGCCCAGCGACTGCTTGTAGCCGACCACGGCCGAGCTCATGCACAGCCGCGAGTTGGAGTCGATGTGGGGCGTGCCGATGACGGCGCGGGCCAGCTTGTTGAAGGCGTGGTAATCCTCGGTCAGCAACTGGCCGGAGATGTAGACGCCAATCGACTCAGGGCCGTGCGCGGCGCGGATGGCCAGCAGCTTGTCGGCGATCTCGCGGTTGGCTTCGCTCCAGCTGATGACCTCGGGCAGCGCGCCGCGCGCGGCACGGCGCTGCGGCTCGCGCAGGCGCTGGTGCTGGATGACGACCGGCGTGGCCGTCAGGTGCAGGTTGGTGCCCTTGGTGCACAGGCGGCCGAAGTTGGCCGGGTGGTCGGGGTCGCCGCGCACGCCAGTGATCTGCGCGCCGTCGTGCTCGATGACGACGCCACAGCCGACGCCGCAGTAAGGGCAGGTGGACTTTGTCTCGTTCATGTACTTGTGCTCAGGCCTGCGCCAGCTGGCGGGCGAACTGGCCGGTGACTGTCTCCATGACGGCCAACAGGTTCTCGCTGGCGACGAAGACGTCGGTGGCGGCCTTCGGGCCCTGGCTCTGGCCAGCCAGGGCGGACTGCAGGAAGACCCACTGGCTCTGCGCCAACTCGAGGTTGCCGCGGATCGCCGGGGTGGCCTCGGGCGCACCAGTCAAGACCTGCATGGCCGCGACGAAATCGGCGCGGGCCTGTGCACTCTCGCGTCGCACGAGGTCGGGCCGCGCGCCCTGCTGGTCCGCGAGGAAAAACAGTGCCAACCGCTGCGACAACATGCGCTGCCGGCCAGACAGGTTGACGAGACGAGCGGTCGCGGCGGTGGAGCGCTCCTGCAACTGGCCTGTGGCGATCTGGGCGAGGCTGAGCAGCTCCCCTGAGGCCTTGATCAGGTCATCGACACGCTCGGGGCTGGGCGTGCTCTTCAGCAGCGCACGATAGTCGCCGAAGCGGTGCTGCATGGCGCGATAGCTGCCGGCGATCTCCGGGGTGGGGGCATAGCTCAGCAGCTCGCCCAACTGGCGCTCGAAGCGCGCCTCGCTGGCCTGCAGCACGGCACGAGCGCGCATGGCCAGCTCCGGCCGCAGCTGGCTGAGCCAGGCCTTGCCCATGCGCTGGCTCAGCATGCGCTGGGCGCCGGCCTTGTCAATGGCATCGCCAAGTTCGGCGATGCGGGCGTGGGCGCAGGGCAGGGTGCCGGCCAGGGCCAGGCCGAGGAGGGCGGAGCGCCGATTCATGGACATGTCGGGATCAGGCAGCAACTTCGTTGGCGCCTTCATTCGCGTACTGCTCGCCGAACATCAGGCGGTCGCGGATGCCGCTGATGTCGCTGCGTTCGCGCACCAGCTTGAAGTACCAGCTGCCGTCCACCGTGTCGCCGTAGAGGCAGGCGCCGACGAGCTGGTCGTTCTGGATCACCAGCTTCTTGTAGACGCCGGTGAAAGGGTCGCTGAGCACGATTTCCTCGGTGCCCGCGCCGCCGGCGAAGTTGCCGGCCGAAAACAGGTCGATGCCCGTCACCTTGAGCTTGGTGCTGACCTGCGAGCCCAGGTAGCGGCCGATGCCGAACTGGGCCAGGTGGGTGGCGCAGACCTTGCCCTGCTCGAACAACGGCGCCACCAGGCCGTAGGCGATGCCGCGATGCGCGGCGCATTCGCCCACCGAGTAGACGCGCGGGTCGGTCACCGTCTGCATGGTGTCGGTGACGACGATGCCGCGGCTGCAGTGCAGGCCGGCCTTCTCGGCCAGCGTGGTGTTGGGGCGCACGCCGGCCGCCATGACGACGAGGTCTGCGGGCACATCGACAACTTGCCCGTCCGCGGTCTTCAGTTGGATCGCGCGGACGCGGCCAGCGTCGTTGCCCAGCAGCTGCTGCGTCTGCGCGCCGAGCATGAAGTTCAGGCCGCGCTCCACCAGGGAATCGCGCAGCAGGCCGCCGGCCATGGTGTCGAGCTGGCGCTCCATCAGCGTGTCCACGAGGTGGACCACCGTGACCTGCATGCCGCGCAACATCAGCCCGTTGGCGGCTTCCAGGCCGAGCAGTCCGCCGCCGATGACGACGGCATGCCTGTATTGCGTGGCCGCGTCGATCATCGCGTGGGTGTCGGCAATGTCGCGGTAGGCGATGACGCCTTCCAGCTCCTTGCCCGGCACCGGCAGCACGAAGGGGTTGGAGCCGGTGGCGATGAGCAGGCGGTCGTACTCAGCCGTCGTGCCATCGGCGGCGGTGACGCGGCGGCGTACGCGGTCGATCTCGGTGACCGCAAGCCCCAAGTGCAGCGTGATGCCGTGGTCGGCATACCAGCTCATCGGATTCAGGATGATCTCGTCGATGGTCTGCTCGCCGGCCAGCACGGGGCTGAGCAGGATGCGGTTGTAGTTCGGGTGGGGCTCGGCGCCGAAGACGGTGATGTCGTAGAGGTCCGGCGCGATCTTGAGCAGCTCTTCCAGCGTGCGCACGCCGGCCATGCCGTTGCCCACCATCACGAGCTTTAACCTGGGTTCGGCAGTCGACCGCTGGCTACTCATCGAAGGCCTCGGCGCGTCAACATGTCAGCCATGCCATGACGTTCACCACTTCGATCAACAGCGCGGCACGGCCGCTGGGCGGGCGCTTCGAGCCGCAGGCGGCGTTGCTTCTCCTTGTGGGCAAGTGCCCACGGCGTCGTCGCGCCTTGCCTGCGACTCGCCTCGCCCACCCCTCGGTCGCGCGCCACTGCCGAACCCAGGTTCTTCTTCATGCCGTACCCCTACTGCAAAGCTGGTCTGCCCTTTGCTTTGCAAGGCATGTGCCAGCGATGAAGCTGGCCTCCAGACCTGCCGCAGCGTTCAAAACGCCCAGCGGCGCCCCACGCCGAAGCGTTCGCTATCCCGGTGCGGGTGCACTCACCTCAAAAACTGCACCATCCGCGGGCGACGCTCCGCAGTGGTCCACTCACGCGCATGCGCTTCGAACTCGATACCGGCCTGTCCAGCCTGCAGGGCAAGCGCCCGCGCAATGAAGACTTCGCGGGCGTGCAGGCGCCCGCTGCGCACGAGGCCGAACGCGGCTGGGTGGCGGCGTTGGCGGATGGCGTCAGCGGCGGTGGCGAAGGATTGATGGCGGCGCAGACCTCTGTCATGAGCCTGCTGCGTGACTTCCATGCCGTTCCCGCCGAATGGGATTGCAGCGTTGCGCTGGACCGCCTGCTGGGCCACCAGAACGCCTGGCTCGCGTCGCACAACCGCCGGCCCGGCGCCGACGGCCAGCCGCGCGAGGCGCTGACGACACTGACCGCCGTGGCGCTGCGCGGCCGCCGCTACGCACTGGCCCATGTCGGCGACAGCCGCGCCTGGCTGCTGCGCGACGGCGAATGCCTGCTGTTGACGCAGGACCATCGCATGGAGCGCCGCGATTTCGCCGGGCTGACGCGCGCTCTGGGCCTGGACGACGCACTGCGCCTGGACCACAGCGCCGGCGAGTTGAAGGTGGGTGACCGCCTGCTGCTGACCAGTGATGGCATCCATGGCAGTTTGCGTGGCCGCCAGATCGCCGACCTGCTGCGCACCACGCCCGGTGCCCAGGCCCTGGCCGACGCGCTGACCTCAGCGGCCCTGGCCGCCGGCAGCCACGACAACGCCACCGCCCTGGTCCTGGACGTGAAGGACCTCGCCGACCCCGGCTTGGCCGACCTCGCCGCCCTGGGCCGCACCCTGCCCAGCCCCGGCCCGCTGGGTGTGGGCGCCGTGCTGGACGGCTACCAGGTCACGGCGCTGGTGGCCGACAACGGCGTGCACCGCCTGCTGCAGGCGCGCGAGCTGGCCTCAGGCCGCCTGGTGGCGCTGAAGATGCTGCGGCCCGGCCGCGCCGACGACCCCGAGGAGCGGGCCATGCTGGCCCATGAGATCTGGCTGGGCCTGCGCCTGGCGGAGGCGCCTCGGCACCGCAGGCGCGGCGGCGAGAGCGGTTTCGTGCGCGTGCACCCGCCGGCCGACGGCGCGACGCATTTCTATGCCGTGTTCGACTGGCACAGCGGCCTGACGCTGGAGCAACTGCTCGCCAAGGGCCCGCTGGACGTCGGCCAGGCCGTGGCGCTGGGCGGTGCCGTTGCGCGCTCCCTGAGCTTGCTGCATGCGGCCGGTGTCGTGCACCGCGACATCAAGCCCGCCAACCTGCATCTGGGCGATGACGGCCAATGGCGCGTGCTCGATCTTGGCGTGGCCCTGAGCCCGCGCGCGTCGGCCGCGGCCCGAGAGCTGCACGCAGGCACGCCAAGCTACATCAACCCCGAGCAGTGGCAGGACCCGCCGGCCCCGCCGGATGCCGGTTCGGACCTGTTCGCGCTGGGCGTGACGCTCTACCAGGCGCTGACCGGCCGCCTGCCCTATGGCGAGATCGAGCCCTTCCAGCTCGCCCGCTACAAGCGCGAGCCGGCCAGCGTCAGCCGCCTGCAGCCCAGCGTGCCCATGCCGCTGGATCGCCTCGTCATGCGCGCCGTGGCGCGCGAGGCCAGGCAGCGTTTCGAGACGGCCGACGAGTTGCTGCTCGCGCTGGAAAGGCTGGCGGCGCGTGACCAGCCCGCTTCGGCCCGGCCGCCCAAGGCACCGCGCGAGGCGGTCAGCGGCTGGCAGATCGCCCTGGGGGTGTCGGTGCTGCTGAATCTGCTGCTGATGGCCTGGTTGGTGTTCCTGCCCCGCTGAAGCGGGGCATCCGCTCAGACGCGCTGGTAGTTCACCGGCGCGGCGGTGTTGGCGGCGGCGCTGCGGGCGCGGCCACCCTTCTCGGCCCAGGTACGCGTCCAGCGGATCTGCATGACGCGCATGACGCCCAGCATCAGCACCGACAGCACGGCGAACACGACGAAGCCCCACAGATAGGTGCCGGCATGCTGCTTGGACAGGCCCATCAGGTTGGGCACCAGGCCGCCGCCCAGCGCGCCGATCTCGCCGATCATCGAACCGGCCACGGCCGTGGCCGCCGGCCAGCGCAGCGGCACGAGCTGGAACAGCGCACCGTTGCCGGCACCGAGCGCCGCGAAGCAGACGATGAGCAGCAGCGTCGTCAGCACCAGCGAGCCGCCGGCCATGCCCACGCCGACCAGCGTGATGGCGACGACGACAAGCACGAGCGTCAGCACGTTGACGCCGCCCCAGCGGTCCGACAGGGCACCGCCGATGACGCGCACCGCCGCGCCCATGAAGGCGGCCAGCATCGTCAACTGGCCTGCCTGCACCTTGGAGACGCTGAACTGGTCGTAGTAGTAGGTGGGCAGGAAGGTGATGAGGCCGATGAAGCCGCCGAAGGTCACGCCGTAGATCAGGCTGAAGGCCCAGCCGTCCTTCTCGAACAGACAAGCGACGTGCTGGCGCATGGAGGCGTGGGCGTCGACGTCGGGCGGCTCCTTGGCGAAGAAAATCATGACCACCATGGGCAGCAGGATGGCGGCAGCGGCGATGGCGTAGACCGTCTGCCAGCCGTAGGCCTGGGCCAGCGGCGGCGCGATGAGCACCGACACCGCCGTGCCCACATTGCCGGCGCCCACCAGGCCCATGGCCAGGCCCTTGTACTTGGGCGGATACCAGCCGGAGCCGAGCGACAGCGCCACGCCGAAGCTGGCGCCCGCGATGCCCAGCAGCACGCCCATGGCCAGCAGGTCGTCGTAGCTCTTCACCATGAAGTAGCCGTAGAGCATGGCGACGGCGATCATGCCCATCTCCACCAGCGTCGCGTTCTTGCGGCCGATGTACTGCGACAGCAGGCCCAGCGGGAAACGCATCAGCGCGCCGGCCATGATGGGAATCGACAGCATCAGCCCCTTCTGGGCCGGCGTCAGGTTGTAGGCCTCGCTGATGAAGGGGGCCAGAGCGCCGTTGAGCACCCAGATGCAGCAGGAAAACGCGAAATAGAAAAAGGCGGCAAACAGCGTGGGCGTGTGGCCGGCGCGCTTGAAGTTTTGCAGGGCGGACATCGTGGGCACTCTATCGGTCTGGCGGCCGAACGCCCACGCCAACCCACCGGTCGCGTGCCTGGGCGGCAAGGACGTCACAGCGGGAGGGCGCTCGCACCATTGCGAGCATCGTGCCCCGATACTCGCAAACCTCATGCCCACTCAACGGCGAGCTGCTGGCCTGTTTCTTGCGCCGTTTTGGGGCGTGAGTTCAGAAGCCATGCCAGACACCATCGCCCTCTCTCCCACACCCGCCCCGCCGCTCGTGCTCTGCTGCCCCCAGCAGCCCCCTAAGGCCGCCGCGCTGCTGGCGCTGGGCTGGCAGCTGCGCACCGTTTCAGAGCTTGCGCCGCTCGGCGATGAGGCGGCGCTCGGCCTGCTCTGGTGCCCGGATCGCACCGGATTGGCGCAGCTCCTGCACTCCGAGCGAGCTTTCGGCCTGCCGGTGGTGCTGCTGTCCCCCTCGCCCGATGCCGCCGAACGCCAGGTCTTGCTGGCCCGTGGCGTGCTGCAGTGGCTGCCCATGGACACCGACGCCGCGCAGCTGGGCCAGGCCCTGCTGTGGGCGCAGGGCCTCTCCGCCCAGCTGCTGGCGCGCGACAGTGCCGCCCAGGCAAAGCTCGACGAACGCAAGTGGACGGAGCGCGCCAAGGGCCTGCTGATGCAGGCACGCGGCATCGACGAGGCCGCCGCCTTCGCGCTGCTGCGCAACACCGCCATGCAGACCCAGGCCAAGCTGCCCGAGGTGGCGCGCGGCGTGGTGCACACGTCGGAACTGGCCGAGGCCCTGGAGCGTGCCGGCGCGCAGCGCATGTTGAGCCAGCGCCTGGTCAAGCTGCAGGCCTTGCGGCAGTGGCCGCGGCTGGCGCCGCCTGAGCGCCGCGAGTGCCAGGCCTTGCTGGACGCCTCGGCCGAGCGCGTGGCCGCCAACCTGGCGCGGCTGTCCGAACTGCTGCGCACCGACCTGGCTGACGAACTGGCGGCCGTGGCGAGCGCCTGGGCGCAGCTCGATGCCGCCTTGAGCACCCGCCAGCCCGACCTCGCGCGCAGCGACCGCGCCGCCCAGCGCCTGCTGGACAGCAGCGAAACGCTGGTGGCGCGCCTGTCCGAACGTGCGGGCCAGCGCCCGGTCGGCCTGCTGGCCCAGGTCACGCGGCTGCGCTTGCTGAGCCAGCGCCTGGCCAAGGAAGGTTTGCTGGCTCAGGTCATCGCGGGGCACGACACGAGCGGTCTGGCCGCGGGACTGGACGAGTTCATCAAGGCCTACGAACAAGTGCGCGCCGCGCCCCTGGCCGGCCCGGCGCTGCAGCCGGCGTTTGCTGCGGTCGACGAGGCCTGGCTGGTGCTGCTGCGCGGCCTGCGCGTGGAGCAGGGCGATGCGGTGCAGCGCATGCATCAGGGCAGCGAGCGGCTGCTGCAGGCGCTGGAGGCCTTGATTCGCGCCTTGCAGGGGTCCTTGCAATTGATCCTGGGTTGAAAAACGCTTTCTTCAACCCACCCGCGCCAACACAGGCTTGAGCGCCACCCCGGTATGGCTGCCGCTCGCCACCACGTCCTCCGGCGTGCCTTCGATGACGACGCGGCCACCCGCGTCGCCACCTTCCGGCCCCAGGTCGAGCACCCAGTCCGCTTCGGCAATCACATCGAGGTCATGCTCGATGACGACCACCGAGTGCCCGCCCGCGACGAGCCGATGCAGCACGCGGATCAGCTTCTCCACATCCGCCATGTGCAGGCCCACGGTCGGCTCGTCCAGCACGTAGAGCGTGTGCGGCGCCTTCTGCCCGCGCCGCGCCACGTCGTCGCGCACCTTGACCAGTTCGGACACCAGCTTGATGCGCTGCGCCTCGCCGCCCGACAGCGTCGGTGAGGGCTGCCCCAGCGTCAGGTAGCCCAGCCCCACGTCCTTCAGCAACTGCAGCGGATGCGCAATCGACGGCATCGCCGCGAAGAACTCGACGGCTTCGTCGACCTCCATCGCCAGCACGTCGCCGATGCTCTTGCCCCGCCAGCTGACGCCCAGCGTCTCGGGGTTGAAACGCTGGCCATGGCACTGGTCGCAAGGCACCTTCACATCGGGCAGGAAGCTCATCTCGATGGTCTTCATGCCCTGGCCTTCGCAACCGGGGCAGCGGCCGGCGCCGGTGTTGAAGCTGAAGCGCGCCGGCGCATAGCCGCGGGCCTTGGACTCCAGCGTCTCGGCGAAGAGCTTGCGGATGGCGTCCCAGAAGCCGATATACGTCGCCGGGCAGGAGCGCGGCGTCTTGCCGATGGGGGTCTGGTCGACCTCCAGCACGCGGTCGACCTGCGCGTGGCCTTCGATGCCGTCGCAGCCGGTCCACTGGGCCGGTGCCTTGCGCAGCGGCACGGCGACGGCCATGCCGGCCAGCAGCACGTCGCGCGCCAGCGTCGACTTGCCCGAGCCGGACACGCCCGTCACGGCCACCAGGCGGTGCAGCGGCACATCCACCGTCACGCCCTTGAGGTTGTGCAAGGCGGCGTTCAAGACGGTCAGCTTGGGCGCGTCGGCCTCGATGGGCCGGCGGGCCTGCAATGGATGGATGAGCGGATGGGCCAGCATGCGGCCGGTGACTGAATCGGGCTCAAGCGCCAGCTGCGCCGCCGTGCCCTGCGCCACCACGCGGCCGCCGCGTTTGCCGGCGCCGGGGCCGATGTCGATGATGTGGTCGGCGCGGCGGATGGTGTCCTCGTCATGCTCGACAACGACCAGCGTGTTGCCCTTGTCGCCCAGCGTCGCCAGCGCCTTCAGCAGGATCTGGTTGTCGCGCGGGTGCAGGCCGATGGTCGGCTCGTCCAGCACATAGCAGACGCCCTGCAGGTTGCTGCCCAACTGCGCAGCCAGGCGGATGCGCTGGGCTTCCCCGCCGGACAGCGTGGGCGCCGCGCGGTCCAGCGTCAGATAGCCCAGGCCGACCTCCTGCAGGAACTCCAGACGACCAAGGATTTCGCTGACGACGTCGCGGGCGATGTCGGCGTCGCGGCCGTGCAGATGCAGGCCCTTCACCCAGCTGTGCGCCTCGCCGACGCTCCACGCGGCGACGTCGCCGATGCCCTTGTGCTCGAACTCGACCGAGCGCGCCGTCGCGTTCAGCCGCGTGCCGTGGCACTCCGGGCAGGCGGCATCGGTCAGGCCTTCAACCTCGGCTTCCTCGGATGGGAAGCTCTGCTCGCGGCCGCGGTTGTCGTCGCTCTGCACGCTGTCGTCGAGCTCCTTGCGCTGCTCGCGCGTCAGCGCCAGGCCGGTGCCGACGCAGCTGGTGCACCAGCCGTGCTTGGAGTTGTAGGAGAAGAGCCGCGGGTCCAGTTCGGGGTAGCTGGTGCCGCAGACCGGGCAGGCGCGCTTGGTCGAGAACACCTTGACGGTGCCGACGCCGGCGCCGGTCGCGCCCGCCTCCAGGCTGAGGCCGTCCAGCGGTGCCAGCAGGTGCAGCACGCCCTTGCCGATGTCCAGCGCCTTGGCCAGCAGTTCGCGCAATTCGGCCTCGTGTTCGGGCGCTATGACAAGGTCGCCGACCGGCAGCTCCAGCGTGTGTTCCTTGAAGCGGTCGATGCGCGGCCAGGGGGATGTCGGCAGGAACTCGCCGTCCACGCGCAGATGCGTGTGACCGCGGCCCTTGGCCCATTTGGCGAGGTCGGTGTAGACGCCCTTGCGGGCCACCACCAGCGGTGCGAGCAAGCCGACATGCTGGCCGCGGTAGTCACGCATCAGCTGCGCGGCGATGGACTCGACGCTTTGCGGCCGTACCGGCGCGCCGTCCTTGGTGCAATGCTGCACGCCCAGCTTCACATAGAGCAGGCGCAAGAAGTGCCAGACCTCGGTGGTCGTCGCGACCGTGCTCTTGCGGCCGCCGCGCGACAGCCGCTGCTCGATGGCGACGGTGGGCGGGATGCCCCATACCGCGTCGACCTCGGGCCGGCCGGCCGGCTGCACGATGGAGCGGGCGTAGGCGTTCAGCGATTCGAGGTAGCGGCGCTGGCCTTCATTGAAGAGGATGTCGAAAGCGAGCGTGGACTTGCCCGAACCCGACACGCCGGTGACGACGTTGAACTTGCCGCGCGGGATGTCGACGCTCAAGCCCTTGAGGTTGTGCTCGCGGGCGTTGACGATCTTGATCGCCTCGTCGGCCTGGCGACGTGCCTTGACGATGGATTGCAGCGGCCTGCCTTCCTCCACGGCCATCGCGGGCCGGTCCATGTGCAGCGCGTAGTCGCGCAGGGCCGCCGCGGTGTGCGAGCTGGCGTGCTTGGTGATCTCCTCCGGCGTGCCGACGCAGACGACCTCGCCCCCGGACTCGCCGCCTTCCGGGCCCAGATCGATGAGCCAGTCGGCCGCGCGGATGACGTCGAGGTTGTGTTCGATGACGATCAGCGAATGGCCGGCGCCGAGCAGCTTGCGCAGCGCGCGCATCAGCTTGGCGATGTCGTCGAAGTGCAGGCCCGTCGTCGGCTCGTCGAACAGGAAGAGCGTGCCCTTCTTGGCGACGCCGAAGCGCGGCGACGCCGCCGCCTCGGCCAGGAAGCCGGCCAGCTTGAGGCGCTGCGCCTCGCCGCCCGACAGCGTCGGCACCGGCTGGCCGAGGCGCACGTATTCCAGGCCTACATCGACGATGGGTTGCAGCTTGGCGATGACGGCGCGGTGTTCGCTGAACAGGTGCACCGCCTCGGCGACGGTCAGCTCCAGCACATCGGCCACGCTCAAGTCACGGTCCTTCAGCGTGAGCTTGGCGTCCAGCATCTCGGCGCGGAAGCGCTTGCCGTCGCAGTCCGGGCAGCGCAGGTAGACGTCGCTGAGGAACTGCATTTCCACATGCTCGAAGCCCGAGCCGCCGCAGGTCGGGCAGCGGCCGTCGCCGGCGTTGAAGCTGAACATGCCGGCCGTGTAGCTGCGCTCGCGGGCGATAGGCGCGTCGGCGAACAGCTTGCGGATCTCGTCGAAGGCGCCGACATAGCTGGCCGGGTTGGAGCGCGCCGTCTTGCCGATGGGTGACTGGTCGACGAACACGGCATCGGCCAGGAAGTCCCCGCCCAGCAGCCGGTCATGCGCACCGGGCGTCTCGGTCGCCTTGCCGAACTGGCGGGCCAGCGCGGGGTAGAGCACGTCCTGCATCAGCGTGCTCTTGCCCGAGCCGCTCACGCCGGTGACGACGACCAGGCGCTGCAGCGGGAAGGCGACGGACACGTCACGCAGGTTGTGCTCGCGCACGCCTTCGAGGATGAGCTTGGGCGTGGACTCGTCCACCAGGCGCTTCAGGCCCATGCCGACATGCTTGCGCGCACCCAGGTAGGCGCCGGTCAGCGTGTCGGCCGCGCGGATGTCCTCCGGCGTGCCATCGAAGACGATCTGCCCGCCGCGCTCGCCGGGGCCGGGGCCCATGTCGATGAGGCGGTCGGCGGCCAGCATGACGGCCGGGTCATGCTCGACGACGACCAGCGTGTTGCCCGCATCGCGAAGCCGCTTCATGGCCTGCACGATGCGGCCCATGTCGCGCGGATGCAGGCCGATGCTGGGCTCGTCCAGCACGAACAGCGTGTTGACGAGCGAGGTGCCCAGCGCCGTGGTCAGGTTGATGCGCTGCACCTCGCCGCCGGAGAGTGTGCGGCTCTGCCGGTCCAGCGTCAGGTAGCCCAGGCCCACGTCGCAGAGGTAACGGCTGCGGTGGCGGATCTCGTCGAGCAGCAGTTTCAGCGCTTCGTCCAGCATGGTGCTGGGCAGTTGCAGGCCGTCGACGAAGTCGCGCAGGCGCTGGATGGGCAGCTGCATCAGGTCGTGCAGGGCAAGGCCCGGCATCGCTTCGAGCTGCTCGCGAGTCCAGTCCACACCGACCGGCAGAAAGCGTTGCGCCGCCGGCAACGCCGCGTCCGCCAAGGCCTTGCTGCCGACGCGCCACAGCAGCGCCTCGGTCTTCAGCCGTGCGCCGCGGCAGCTGGGGCATTCGGTGTAGCTGCGGTACTTGGACAAGAGCACGCGGATGTGCATCTTGTAGGCCTTGCTCTCCAGGTACTCGAAGAAGCGCTTGACCCCATACCACTGCTTGTTCCAGTTGCCGTTCCAGTTCGGCGTGCCATTGATGACCCATGCGTGCTGGGCGGGGCTCAAGTCCTTCCACGGCGTGTCACGCGGGATGCCGGCCTCGCCGGCGTACTTCAGCAGGTCGTCCTGGCTGTCCTTCCACGCCGGCGTCTGCAAGGTCTTGATCGCGCCATTGCGCAGCGTCTTGCGGTCATCCGGGATGACCAGGCCGAGGTCGACGCCGATGACACGGCCGAAACCCCTGCAGGCCTCGCAGGCACCAAAGGCCGAGTTGAAGGAGAACAGCGCCGGCTGCGGGTCGGCGTAGCGGATGTCGCTTTCGGGACAGTGCAGGCCGGTGGAAAAGCGCCACAACGTGGCGCCTTCGTCTCCGACGTAGACGCTGAGCCGACCTGAACCCCGTTTCAGCGACAGCTCAATGGCCTCCATGGCACGCTGCTTGTCCGCGCCCAGAATGCGGAAGCGGTCGGCAACCACGTCCAACAGCTTCTTGCCATCCGACTCGCGCTCGGCCTGCACCCGCGTGAAGCCGCTCGCCGACAACCACTGCTCTACCTGCTCGGCACTCGTGTTGGCGGGCAGTTCGACGGGGAAGGTCAGCACCATCCTGGGGTCGCTGGCACTCTCGGCGCGCGCCATCAGCTCCGCATAAATGCTTTGCGCCGTGTCATGCCTGACCGGCGCGGCAGTCTTGCGGTCAAAAAGCTCGGCCGCCCGGGCAAAAAGCAGCTTCAGGTGGTCGTTCAGCTCCGTCATGGTGCCGACGGTGGAGCGGCTGGTGCGCACCGGGTTGGTCTGGTCGATGGCGATGGCAGGCGGCACGCCGTCCACCTTGTCGACGGCAGGCCGGTCCATGCGGTCCAGGAACTGGCGCGCATAGGCGGAGAAGGTCTCCACGTAGCGCCGCTGCCCTTCGGCGTAGAGGGTGTCAAACACCAGGCTGGACTTGCCCGAGCCGCTGGGGCCTGTCACGACGGTCAGCTCTGCGGTGCGCAGATCCAGGTCGAGGTTCTTGAGGTTGTGCTGGCGAGCGCCTCGGATGCGGATCAGACCGTCGGTCATTGCGGGGGGTCAAAACTGCGAAGGCCAGCAGTGTAGGGACGGGGGTGGTCGAGAACTGTCAGCACTTGCAGGGCTGGCTGGGGCGACCAACGGTCGATTCAGCCTACGCGAGCGGCCAAGGCTCACCGCAATCGTGGGGCCTTGCGGTTGCATACCGGCGCTGCCTGAGGCAACAATGGCCCCACCCCTTACCGGGGGACATAAAAACAAATGCAATCGAGGACAAGGGATGGATTACTCAAGGCTGCTCGCTGAAGTGCACACACATCCGCTCTGGCTGAGCGCCGCCACCGGCGGTGCCGGGGCCGGTATGCCACAGCCAGGCGCCGCCGAGGCCGAGCCGGCGCGCCACCAGCCCCATGTGCTGCTGGTGGAAGACAACCACATCAACCAGGTCGTCGCGCTGGAGTTCCTCGCGCTGATGGGGGTCGAGGCCCGCCTCGCCAAGAACGGCATCGAAGCCCTCGCCGCCTGCGAGCAGGCCGCACCCGACCTCGTGCTGATGGATATCCAGATGCCCGGCATGGACGGGCTGGAATGCGCCCGTCGCATCCGCGCCCTGCAGCGCGAGGCCAAGCTGCCCAACTTTCCCATCCTTGCGCTGACCGCCCATGCCCTGGACGCCGACGTGGCCGCCAGCATGGAAGCCGGCATGGACGAGCACCTGACCAAGCCGCTCGACTTCGTCGCCCTGCGCACAAGGCTGCAGCGGTGGCTCAAATTACCCGAACAGAACTGAATTCGGGTTTTCGTATTGGCGGGCCGAGCGCCGGGCCGCTCCCAAGCCGGCCCGCGTAAGGCGATGTGCATGCCGGTCAATCCGGCATGGCTCGCCGTCCCCTCGGGGGACCGACCAGGCCCGTGCGCGTGCAGCGGCGCGGGCCTGGGCGAGGGGCTTCAGGGAACGTACACGTAACCGACGTTCCGCACCGTCTTGATGACCTCCGGCTTGTCCGGGTTGCGCTCCACCTTGCGGCGCAGGCGCATGACGCGCAGGTCGATGCTGCGGTCGAAGACGTCCCAGCCGCGGTTGTGCGCCTGTTCCATGATCTGGTCGCGGTTCAGCGGTCGGTTGGGGTGGCGGGCAAACAACGCCAGCAGGTCGAACTCGGCGGCGGTGATGTCGATCTCGCCGCCGTCCGCGCCAAAAAGCTTGCGCCGCGCCAGGTCCAGCTCACAGGGGCCGAAGGGCATGCGCTCGGCCTCGACCTCGGCGGCCGGCGCAACCGGCGCGGCGGTGACCTGCAGGCGACGCAGCACGGCCCTGACGCGCGCCAGCAGTTCGCGCAGCTCGAAGGGCTTGGCGATGTAGTCGTCCGCGCCCACCTCCAGGCCGACGATGCGGTCGATGGCCTCGCCGGCCGTCGTCAGCATCAGCACGGCCAGGCGCGGATGGGCCTCGCGCAGCGCGCGCGCCAGTGAGAGGCCGTTCTCGCCGGGCATGTTGATGTCCAGCACGGCCACGTCGGGCACCCGCTCTGCCACACGGGCGCGGGCGGCGGCGGCGTCCTCGGCCTGCATGACCTCGAAGCCGTTGCGGGTGAAGTATTCGGCCAGCAGGGCGCGCAGTTCGGGCTCGTCGTCGACGAGCAGGACGGTGGCAGGGGCGGAGGTGTCGGGCATGGCGGTGAATGATAGGCAGGCCCTGACGGCCCCGGCCGATGTTGAAACAAACGCAACACAAGGCCGCCCATGCTGAAGCCGCACTGAAACGCGCGCCGCCGACAGTCCTGTCACCGAACAGGAGCAACGCGATGAACTTCCGCAGCGACAACCACCACACCGACTGGCCCGAGACGATGGCCATGATTTTCCGCAGCGAGGCCTTTGCCGAAGACCTCGATGACAGCTACGAAGCACCGCCCGCGCCCGCCGCCGCGTGGCACCCGCTGGAACGCCTCGTCGCCGCGCTGCCGCTGCTGTGCATCTTCGCCCCCGTCGCCGACGCCTATCTGCGCGGCTGACCTTCAACCGTTCCCACGCTCGTGTTGCTCGCTGCCCCCGAGGGGTGCGTCAGCTTCATCGGGTGGCCTCACACCACTGACCAGGACCTCCCCATGACCCCGCATCAAATTCAGCTCATCCGCAGCAGCTTCGAGCCGCTCAAGCCCCTGGCCGCCACGGTGGCCGAGGCCTTCTACACCCAGCTCTTCGCCCGTGACCCGGCCCTGCGCGCCCTCTTCCGCGGTGGCGACATGCACGAGCAGGGCGAGCGCCTCATGCAGATGCTGAGCGCGGCCATCGATCTGCTGGACCGCCCGGGCGCCCTGATGCCCGTGCTGCTCCGCCTGGGCCAGCGCCACAACGGCTACGGTGTCGTCACCGAGCACTACGACAGCGTCGGTGCCGCGCTGCTTGACACGCTGGCCGCCGGCCTGGGCGACGGTTTCACGGCCGAAGTGCGCGAGGCCTGGACGACGATGTACGGCATCGTCGCCCGCACGATGCAGGAAGGCGCGGTGTCCGCCGTACTGGCTGCCTGACCTGAGGCCCCTCGCCCAGTCTTGCCCTGCTGCACGTGGGCAAGCCTGGTCGGTCCCCCTGGGGGACGGCGATGCTTGCGGCATTGAGCCGCAAGCACATCGCCTGCGGGCCGGCTTGGGGCGGCCCGGCGCTCGGCCCGCAGGGCGCGCAGGCCGTGCGTCCTTATCATCGGCCGCGCTCCACCGAGAGCAGCAGGGGACAACAGGCCGCATGACCGATGACATCCAATTCCACCCCACGCCCGATGCTGGCGTGGGCGAGCTCAGTGCGGTGCTGCAGGCGACGCTGCCGCTGCTGTCCCAATTGCTGGAGGCCGTGCCGGCGCGCGTCGTCGTCATCGACGTGGACGAGCGCCTCGTCTGGGCCAACCAGGAGTTCTTCCGCTTCACCGGCCTGCACCCCAAGCAGGTCCTGACCCAGCGCATCAGCCGCATCATTGGCGAGGCGGCCTACGTCAGCTACAGGGCCGTGCGCCCACGCCTGGCCAGCGGCCAGACCGTCGCCTGGGAGGGCTGGACCGAGCTGGCCGGCATGGGCAGGCGCTATATGCGCGAACACCTGGTGCCGGTCGACCTGCGCGACGGCGTGCCGCAGGCCACCGTCGTCATGAGCCTGGACCTGACCGAGCTCAAGCGTCGCGACGCCGAGCTGTCGGCCAAGGTGGCCGAGCTGGAGACCACGGAGGCGCTCAAGTCCTCCATCTTCGACAACGCCATGGCAGCGCTGGTGTCGACGGACGAGACCGGCCACATCGTCGAGTTCAACCCGGCCGCAATGGCCATGTTCGGCATTGCGCGAGAGCAGGCCCTGGGTCGCTCGGTGGCCGACGTGATGATCCCGCCGCGCCTGCGCGATGCACACAACGCCGGCATGTCCCGCGTCACGGCCGGCGGTGAGCAGCGCCTGATGGGGCGGCGCATCGAGATGGCGGCCCTGCGCGCCGACGGCAGCGAGTTCCCCATCGAGATGCTGCTGTGGCGCACGGCGGTGGGCAGCCAGACCTTCTACACCGCGTCGCTGTTCGACCTGTCGGAACGCGAGGCCGCGCAGAGCCAGATCGAACGCCAGCGGGAGGCGCTGCGCCAGAGCGAAAAGCTCACCGCCATGGGCAGCCTGCTGGCCGGCGTGGCGCATGAGCTGAACAACCCGCTGTCCATCGTCATGGGTCGCGCCTCGCTGCTGGCCGAGAAGCTGAGCGACAACCCGCTGGCCGCCGACGCCCAGCGCATCCACGAGGCCGCCGAGCGCTGCGGCCGCATCGTGCGCACCTTCCTGAACATGGCGCGCAGCCGCCCGGCCAACCGCAGCGAGGTGGCGCTGAACGACCTGGCCACCGCGGCCATCGACATGCTGGGCTATGTGCTGCGCAGCCACGGCATCGCCGTCACGCTGGACCTGCTGCCGGGGCTGCCGCCGGTCAAGGCCGATGCCGACCAGATCGGCCAGATCGTGCTCAACCTCATCGTCAACGCGCAGCAGGCGCTGGGCGCGCGCGACCACGGCCGGCGCCTGACCGTCTCGACCGGCGTGGCGCCCATGACCGACGGCGACCGCCGCCGCACGCCGCGCGTCTGGATGCGCGTGCGCGACAACGGGCCGGGCATAGCGCCGGAGCTGCGCGAGCGCGTCTTCGAGCCCTTCTTCACGACCAAAAGCGAAGGCGTGGGCACCGGCCTGGGCCTGGCCGTGTCGCGCTCCATCGCGCGCGACCATGGCGGCGAGCTGACCGTGCAGGACGACGACGATGGCGTTGGCGGCGGTGCCTGCTTCTGCCTGCAGATGCCCGTCAGCGGCGAGCCCGAGACCAGCGAGACCGAGCCCGTGCCGCTCGCTGCGGCCGACGAGATCAGCGCCCGCCTGCTCGTCGTCGACGATGAGCCGGAGATCGCCGAGCTGATCGGCGAGATGCTGGCAGGCGCCGGCTACGAGGTCATGACGGCCGAGTCCGGCGCCGTCGCGCTGGCCATGCTGGCCGAGGCGCGCTTCGACGCCATCGTCAGCGACCTGCACATGCCCGAGCTGGACGGCGCCGGCCTGTGGCGCGAGGTGAAGCGCACGCAGCCGGCACTGGCACGGCGCATGCTGTTCGTCACCGGCGACACGCTGTCGCCCACGGCGCGGCAGTTCCTGGACGAGGCGCGCTGCGACCGCTTGAACAAGCCGTTTGCAAAGGCCGAATTGCTGGCCCGCGTGGCGGACCTGCTGCGCGGCTGACGTGCCGGTGACGCGAGGTTGGCGCGACCATAATCGCCGCCACAAAAGCATCAGGAGACAAGCCGATGAAGCGCCGCACTTTGCTGCCGGTGATGTTCAGCCCCTGGCTGGTGGAGGCGCAGGCGCCCAAGCCCCAGACCTGGATCGTGCCCTTTCCCGCCGGCGGCGGCACCGACGCCTTCGCGCGGCCGCTGACCGCCGTGCTCACCCGTCAGTTGGGCCGTCAGGTGCTCATCGACAACAAGGGCGGCGCGGGCGGCACGGTTGGCGCGGGGGTTGCGGCCAAGCTGGCGCCGGACGGCAACAACTTCTTCATGGGCGCGGTGCACCACGCCATTGCGCCGTCCATGTACCCGAGGCTGGACTACAAGCTCGAGGACGACTTCATCCCCGTCGCCCTGCTGGCCAGCGTGCCGCAGGTCATCGTCGTCCACCCCGGCCAGGTGCCGGTGAGCGACCTCAAGGGGCTACTGGCCACCGTACGGGCCAAGCCAGGCAAGCTGAACTACGGCTCGGCCGGCAACGGCACCTCCCACCATCTGGCCGGCGAGCTGTTCAAGCTGCAGACCAAGACCTTCATCACCCACATCCCCTACCGCGGCGCCGGCCCGGCCCTGCAGGACCTGATCGCCGGCCAGGTGGACATGATGTTCGACGGCCTCGGTTCGTCTGCCACGCACATCAAGAGCGGGCGCATCAAGGCGCTGGCCGTGGCCGGCACCAAGCGCGCCGTCGGCTTCCCGGACATTCCCACCGCGGCTGAAGCCGGCGTGCCGGGCTACGAGGTGTCGACCTGGTACGGCCTGTGGGCGCCCAAGGGCACGCCCAAGGAAGCCATCGCGGCCATGCAGGCCGAGCTGCGCAAGGCCTTCGCCAGCGACG
Source organism: Roseateles sp. AC306 (assembly GCF_979253795.1). NCBI lineage: Bacteria > Pseudomonadati > Pseudomonadota > Betaproteobacteria > Burkholderiales > Sphaerotilaceae > Roseateles > Roseateles sp. AC306. The sequence continues at coordinate 115,478 of NZ_CEEDEB010000005.1, read as the reverse complement.
ACATCCGCAACATCTGGCACGGCCTGGGCGCCGAGACACCCAATCTGTATGGCGACGCTTTCGGGCAGTTCGTCAGCGCTGAAACCAAGCGCTGGGCCGCCGTCGTCAAGGCCTCTGGCGCAAAGATGGACTGATCGAACGATGAACCTGTACTCGGCACTGCGCGCCGGCTTCCCCGCTGACGTCGATTCGACCGCGATCGACCACGAAGGCGCGTTGTATTCCTGGCGTGACCTCGACTGCGGCAGCGCGATGCTGGCCAACTGGCTGGGCAGGCTGGACCTGCCGGCCGGCAGCCGCGTCGCCGTGCATGCGGACAAGAGCGTCGAAGGCTTGATGCTTTATCTCGCCGTGTTGCGTGCGGGTTTCGTCTATCTGCCGCTCAACCCGGCGTATCAGGCCAGCGAGCTTGAGCACTTCATCGCCGACGCGGCGCCGGGCGTGGTCGTCTGCGCGGGCCGCAACTTCGGCTGGGTCAGCAAGCTCGCCTTCCAACGCGGCGTGCGCTGGGTGTTCACGCTGAACGACGACCGCACCGGCACGCTGCTGGACCGCGCGGCACAGATGCCGCTGGCGCACGAACCGGCCAATCGCGGCAGCAACGACCTCGCCGCCATCCTCTACACCAGCGGCACGACCGGGCGCAGCAAGGGCGCGATGCTGAGCCACGGCAACCTGCTGAGCAACGCGCAGACGCTGAAGTCCTTCTGGGATTGGAGACGAGACGACGTGCTGCTGCACGCCTTGCCCATCTTCCACGTCCACGGCCTGTTCGTCGCCTCGCACGGCGCGCTGCTGAACGGCAGCCGCATGCTGTGGTTCAACAGGTTCGACGCCACGGCCGTGGCGCGCCGCCTGTCCGAGGCCACCGTCTTCATGGGCGTGCCCACGCTTTACGTGCGCCTGCTGCAGGAACGCACGCTGGACACGAAAAACATCCGCCTTTTCATCAGCGGGTCCGCGCCGCTGCTCATCGAAACCTGGCGCGAATGGCAGGCACGCACCGGCCACCTGATCCTGGAGCGCTATGGCATGAGCGAGACGCTGATGCTGACGTCCAACCCCTGCCGCCCCGAAGACGGTGAGCGCATCGGCGGCACGGTCGGGCCGGCCCTGCCCGGCGTCGGCCTGCGCATCCTGCGCGACGACGGCGAGCCGTGCGCCGCGGACGAGATCGGCCATGTGCAGGTGCGTGGTCCCAACGTCTTCAGCGGCTACTGGCAGATGCCAGAGAAGACGGCCGAAGAGTTCACGGCCGACGGCTGGTTCAGGACCGGCGACGTCGGTCGCGTCGATGCCCGCGGCTACCTGACGCTGATCGGCCGCAGCAAGGACCTCATCATCAGCGGCGGCTTCAACGTCTACCCGGCCGAGGTGGAGGGCTTTTTGAACGAGCTGCCCGGCGTGGGCGAGTCGGCCGTCATCGGCGTGCCGCACGCCGACTTCGGCGAGGCCGTCGTCGCCGTCATCACGCCGCTGGGCCAGCCCGACCCCGAGGCGCTGATCCGCGAACTGAAGGGCCGCATCGCCGGCTTCAAGGTGCCCAAGCGTGTCATCGTCGTGCCGGAGCTGCCGCGTAACGCGATGGGCAAGGTCCAGAAGAAATTGCTGCGCGAGCAGTACGGGGCGCTCTTCACGCCGTCCGGCTGAAACCCCTGGGCTGCCGCGAGGTCGCGCAGCGGCGTCAGGCGGTCACGTTCTTGATTTCACCCAGCGCCAGCTGCAGCACGCGTGCATCGCTGCTGGCACGGTGGCGGGTCAACTGCTGGCGCGCCCGCACCGCCTCTGTGACGCCCTTCCAGCGCTGCGCCTCGTCCTCGTTGAGCAGCTTGCGCAGGTCGTCGAGCTTGAAACTCATGCGCAGCTCGACCGCGTCGTAAAGACGTGCCAGCCAGGTGTAGTCGTGGCCCCAGCCGTCGCAGTAGACGACCTGGCCGCGCAGCCGCGCGTTGAGCTGCTCGGCCATCCAGCGCGCCGAGCGGCCGTGGGTGTGCAGCAGGTCGCGGCTGATGCCGTGCAGGGCCTCGGCGTTGGCGTCCCAGTGCAGCCAGTCGGCCTCAGGCAGGATGAGGCCGCAGAACAGCCCGCCCTGGCTATCGCTGAAGCCGATCTCGATGGGATAGCTGCCGCGCCCGAAGCCGGAGGCTTCGATGTCGAGGATGGTGGGCAACGCGTCCATCGGCCGGAGTGTGTCAAAGCCGGCGCGCAAGCTACACAGGGTTGTCGATCACCTGCTCGGCCTCGAAGAGCTGCAGCGCGGCGCGGCCGACCTGGCGGGTGTCCCACCAGGCATAGGCGCCGACACCGGCCGCGCCCACCAGCGGCACCCAGCGCGACAGCGCCTTTGTCGCCACCTTGCGGCCCAACTGCATGCCCACCGCGCCGGCCACCCGCTGGAGCACGACCTGGGCGGCCGGGCGCACGATGACGCGCTCGCCCACGCGCACGGTCAGGTCGCGCAGCGCCTGCGCCGCCGTGTGGCGGAACAGGCACCACATCATCTGCGTGGGGCCGAGCTGGGCGCTGCGGCCGTAGAGGGCGGCGATGTCGGCCACGAGCTGGCGCTGGATGTGCCAGACGGCCAGCATCTCCGGCGCGATGGTGGCCCACCCCAGCGGCCCCAGCGGCAGGGCCAGCGTGCCGGCGGCCAGCGCCGCCTTGGACGCCGCGCTCTCGATGGCCTTGGCCGCCGCTTCGGCCGGCCGCGGCACAGGCGTGAAGCGCGCCTGCGGCGGCTGGCTCACCAGCGCCAGAACCTTGTCACCCAGACCCGCATCGCTTGCCATGTCGGTATTCCTTGGCCTTTCAATGCACCATTAAGGCACAACGCGCCTTGCGTTGGATCAGCCCAATGGAACAGACTTGCAGAGGAGTACCCCGGCACGTCAGATGCCTGGGCCTCTCAGGGAGTGTCGCCCCAGCAGGAGACCAACCATGAACGTCCTTACGAGCATGCCCATCGGCCGGCGCCTCGGCCTCGCATTCGCCATCTCCATCACCTTCACCGTGCTGCTGGCCGCCTATGCCAGAACGGCGCTCATCGGCATCAATACGGAGCTTGAGCTGATGGTGGATGACCGCATGGTCAAGGTGGCACAGCTCGAACAGATCAAGGACAACGTCAACATCAACGCCCTGGCCGTGCGCAACGTGCTGCTGCTTGCCGACGCCGACAGCAAGCGCAAGCAGCTGGACAGTGTCGACGCCGCCGCCAAACGCACTGCCGAGCTGTTCGGCAAGCTCGATGCCAGCATGGCCGCAGGACCGGGACGCGAGATGCTGGCCGGCGTCGTGCAGGCGCGCGGGCTCTTCGTGGCTTCGGTGCGCAACGTGATCGACCTCGGCATGAAGGGCGAAACAGAGAAGGCCCGCAACCTGTTGCTCAGCGAGACCCATGACATGCAGGTCAGGTATTTCGAGAAGCTGGACGCGCTGGTCACCGCGCAGACGGCGTTGATGCACAGCTCGGCCAAGGACGCGGACAGGACAGTCGATTTCGCGGCCCTTGCTGTCGTCGTTGCGGCGGCTGTCGCGCTGGCCCTCGGCGCGGCCATGGCGTTGCTGATCACGCGCTCCGTGGTCGGCCCGATCCGCCAGGCCGTCACAGCGGCGGAGACGGTGGCAGCGGGGGATCTGCGTCTGCAACTGGCGACCGACCGCAAGGACGAGGCCGGCCAGTTGCTCAACGCGCTGCAGCGCATGAACGACTCCCTGGTGGGCATCGTGGGCGCGGTGCGCGGCAATGCCGACAGCGTCGCCACGGCCAGCGGGCAGATCGCCCAGGGCAACGCCGACCTGAGCCAGCGCACCGAGCAGCAGGCCAGCAACCTGCAAGAGACCGCCGCGTCCATGGAGGAGTTGAGCGCGACCGTCAAACACAACACCGACACCGCCCGGCAGGCCGCTCAGCTGGCCGGCAGTGCCGCCCGCGTGGCCGAGAGCGGTGGCCAGGTCATGGGCCAGATGGTCCACACGATGGACGAGATCACGACCAGCTCGAAGAAGATCGGCGACATCATCGGCGTCATCGACGGCATTGCCTTCCAGACCAACATCCTGGCGCTGAATGCGGCCGTCGAGGCGGCGCGCGCCGGCGAACAGGGTCGCGGCTTTGCCGTCGTGGCCGGCGAGGTGAGGGCATTGGCCCAGCGCAGCGCCCAGGCCGCACGGGAGATCAAGGCGCTGATCGGCGCCAGCGTCGAGCGCGTGGAGGCCGGCAACACGCTGGTGGGCGAGGCCGGCCGCACGATGGACGAGGTGGTGGGCCAGGTCAGGCGCGTCTCCGACCTGATCAGCGAGATCAGCGCCGCCAGCAGCGAGCAGAGCAAGGGCATCGGCCAGATCGGCGACGCCGTCAACCAGCTGGACCAGGTGACGCAGCAGAATGCCGCCCTCGTCGAGGAGAGCGCTGCGGCGGCCGAGAGCCTGCGCATCCAGGCCGGCCAGCTGGCCGAGACGATGGCCGCCTTCAAGCTTGATGCCGCAGCCTCGCCGACCGCCAGGCCGAAGGTCGCCAAGCCGAAGGCCGCCGCCGCACGCAAGGCTGCGCCGGCTCGACCGGTGCCCGCACACGCTGTCGCACCGAAGGCCGCCGCCGCCGCCTCTGGCGCCCAGGCGGAGTGGGCGTCCTTCTAGTTGAGCGAACATGGGGCTCCTTCAGCGCAGGAGCTCCAGCGATGCATCACACCCCCTGGCGCGGCGTCTTCCCTGCCGTCACCACGAAGTTCCATGCCGACGAGAGCCTGGACTTCGCCGGCACCGCGCGCCACATCGACTTCCAGATCCGCAACGGCATTCACGGCGTCGTCTGCTGCGGCTCGCTCGGCGAAGCCAGCACGCTGGCGCTGGACGAGAAACTGGCGGTGGCGCGCTGCGCGCTGGATGCAGCGAACGGCCGCGTGCCGGTGCTGGCCACCGTGTCGGAGAGCAGCACGCGCGAGGCGCTGCGCTTCATCGAGGGCGCCAACGCGCTGGGCGTGGCCGGCTACATGGTCATGCCCTCGGTCATCTACGTGGCCGACGCTCGCGAGGCCATGGCCAATGTGCGCGCCTACGCCAACGCGGCGCAGCGGCCGCTGATGGTCTACAACAACCCGGTGGCCTACCGCGTGGACTTGCGGCCCGAGCACTTTGCCGAAATGGCCCAGGGCCCGCACAGCGAGCACATCGCCGCCATCAAGGAGAGCAGCGGCGACGTGACGCGCATCACCGACCTGCGCAACCTGCTCGGCGACCGGTATCAGCTCTTCATGGGCGTGGACGACCTTGCCTTCGAGGGCCTGGCCCTGGGCTGCGACGGCCTGCTGGCCGGCGTGGGCTGCGCCTTTCCTCGCGAGACGGTGGCGCTGTTTGATCTGATGCAGGAGGGCCGCTGGCAGGAGGCACGCGACATCTACCGTTGGATGACGCCGCTGCTGCACCTGGACGTGTCGACCAAGCTGGTGCAGAACCTGAAACTCATCGACGCGCTGGTGGGCGTGGGCAGCGAGCACATGCGCCGGCCGCGGCTGCCGCTGGTGGGTGCGGAACGCGAGCGCGTCGAGGCGCTGGTGGCCACGGCGCTGGCGACGCGGCCGACCGAATGGCAATCGCAGCCATGAACTTCCTCCACGTCATCGATTCGCACACCGGCGGGGAGCCGACGCGTGTCGTCATCGACGGCTTTCCGGACCTCGGCGCGGGCCCGATGGCCGAGCGCCTGGAGCGACTGCGTCGCGAGCACGACCGCTACCGCCGCGCCACGCTGCTGGAGCCGCGCGGCAGCGACGTGCTTGTCGGCGCCCTGCTGTGCGCGCCGCTGAACCCGGCTCACACGGCCGGCGTCATCTTCTTCAACAACGCGGGTTATCTCGGCATGTGCGGCCACGGCACGATAGGCCTGGTCGCGACGCTGGCCCACCTGGGGCGCATCACGCCGGGCGAGCATGTCATCGAGACGCCGGTCGGCGACGTGCGCGCCACGCTGCACGGGGACGGCCGGGTCAGCGTGCGCAATGTGCCGGCCTGGCGGCTCGCGGGCGACGTGGCCGTCCACCTGCCCAAGGGCCAGACGGTCACCGGCGACATCGCCTGGGGCGGCAACTGGTTCTTCCTGTGCGCCGATCATGGCCAGGTCATTTCGTCCGAGCGCGTCGCCGCACTGACCGACTACGCCGCCCTGCTGGGCGAGGCGCTTCAGGCGCAAGGCCATTTCGGCGCCGGCGGTGCGGTCGTCGACCACATCGAGCTCTTTGCCAACGTTGACCCGGCGCTGGCCGACAGCCGCAACTTCGTGCTCTGCCCCGGCCGCCAGTACGACCGCTCGCCCTGCGGCACCGGCACCAGCGCCAAGCTGGCCTGCCTGGCCGCGACGGCGAAGTTGAAGCCGCGCGAGGTGTGGCGCCAGGCCAGCGTCATCGGCAGCGTGTTCGAGGGCTGGTACGAGACCGACCCTTCGACACCCGCAAGCGTTGTGCCGACCATCCGTGGCCAGGCCTTCATCACCGCCGAGGCGACGCTGATCATCGACCCGGCCGATCCTTTCGGCTGGGGCCTGCCCTGATCTATAGCGCCCGTCTAGGCTATTGAAGTTTGGGAATGCGGCATGGCGGCCGCACCGGCAAACTTGAGCCACGACGCCCACCCACGAGGCAGGCGTCGTTGCAAAGGAGTTGTCGAGCATGCAGGTGGAGCAAGCCACGCTGACCCGGCCGCAAGGCCCCCGACCCCGACCGGCGGCGCACCCGCCCGAAGCGCTGCGCGAGCTGCTGGCCCGCGCGGATGTGCAGATCAACGGCACGCGAGCCTGGGACATGCGCGTGAATGACGCGCGCGCCTACCGCCGCATCCTGACCCAATGGTCCCTGGGCGCCGGCGAGGCCTATGTGGATGGCGACTGGGACTGCGAGCGGCTGGACATGATGTTCGAGCGCCTGCTGCGCGCCGACCTGGACCGCACCGCCCCCGGCCCCGCCCGACTGAGGCTGCTGCTGGAGAGCCTGCGCCAGCGCCTCTTCAACCTGCAGACCGAAGAGCGCGCCCACCAGGTGGGTGAGCGCCACTACGACGCGGGCAACGATGTTTTCGAGGCCATGCTGGACTCCCGCATGGTCTATTCCTGCGGCTACTGGGCCCATGCGTCGGACCTGGAGCAGGCGCAGGAACACAAGCTGGCCATGATCTGCCACAAGCTGGAGCTCAGGCCCGGCGACACGCTGCTGGACATCGGCTGCGGTTGGGGTGGGCTGGCGCGCTTTGCGGCCGAGCGCTTCGGCGCCCGGGTGACCGGCATCACCATCAGCAGGGAGCAGCTCGCCGTGGCCAAGGCGCGCAGCGTGGGCCTGCCCGTCACGCTGCGGCTGCAGGATTACCGCTCCGTGCAGGGGCGCTTCGACAAGATCGTGTCGGTGGGCATGTTCGAGCATGTCGGGCTGAGGAACTACGCCACCTACTTCGACGCCGCACGCCGCCTGCTCGCGCCGGACGGCCTCTTCCTGCTGCACACCATCGGCGTGGACCGCCGCGCGCCGCACACCGACCCGTGGATAGAGCGCTACATCTTTCCCAACGGCAAGCTGCCCTCGCCGGCCGAGCTGGCCGAGGCGCTGGAGGGCCGATTCGTCCTGGAGGACTGGCACAACTTCGGGCCGGACTATGACCGCACGCTGATGTGCTGGGCCGAGCGCTTCGAGGCGGCATGGCCGCGGCTGGCGTCGCGCTATGAAGAGAGTTTCCGGCGCATGTTTCGCTACTACCTGCTCAGCTGCGCGGGCTTCTTCCGCTCGCGCCAGGGCCAGCTGTGGCAGCTGGTGTTGAGCGGGCCGGAGCGGCGCGGGGCTTACCGATCGGTGCGGCCCTAGTCGCCCCGGCCGATGTAGGCGCGGATGGCGGCGATGCGGCCCTGCGCATCGAAATCGAACACGTCGACGACGTAGAGGGTGTCACGCCCATCGACGACGATCTTCAGCTCCGCCGCCACGCCGCCGCCGCGTTCATAGGTGGCCAGTACATCGATCTGCAGCTGCTGCACGGACTCGAAGTTCTTGCGCGTTTCGGCCAGCGCCGCCGCCTTGCCGACGACGCGGATCTTCCAGTCGCGCAACGTGATGGCGTCTGCAAACAGGGTTTCGATGGCCGCGAGGTCGCGGGCGGCATAGGCGGCCAGGTAGGCGCGCACGAGGTCGAGTGGCGGAAGGCTCACGGGGGCTAGGAGACTGAAGATGGCGGCGATGCTAGCCGCGCGAACGCCGCAGTTGGGCCAAGCCTTGCCCGCCCTGCGGCACATGCGCGGCAAGCTCTGTCGGGGTAGGCTGCGCGCATGACTGCCACCTGCATCAGCCCGCGCGCCGCCCCGTCGCCGCCATGGCTGTCGCGTTGGCTTCGTTTCCCGGTCCTGGCCCTGCTCGCCGCCTTGCTGGCCAGCGCAGCCTCGGCCCAGGGCGAACCGGCACCCGGAGGCTCGCGGCGTGTCGTCTTCCTGGCGCAGGACTTCCGCAATGGCGGCATCACCGCCGTCTATCGCGGCTTCGAGCAGGCCTGCATCGAACTGGGCTGGACCTTGAGCGTCGTCAACGGCAAGGGCGACCGGGCGACCATCCGCCGCCTCTTCGACGAGGCCGTGGCGTCGGGCGCACACGGCGTGGTGCTGGGAGGCTTTGACGAGGCCGACATCGCCGACCGGTTGGCAGCCGCGGCGCCGCCGGTGCTGGTGGGTTGGCATGCCTCACCGATGAGCGGTGGTGCCTCCAGGCTGTTCGTCAACGTCAGCACCGACCCCGAGGTGGTGGCCGACATGGCCGCCGCGCTGGTGACCGGCGCCGGCGGCTCGCGCGCCGGCGTCGTCATCTTCAACGACAGCCGCTTCGACATCGCCAACATCAAGACCCTGCGCATGCGCAAGACGCTGTCGCGCTGCGCCCATTGCGAACTGCTGGCCGTCGAGGACATGCCGATCGGCAACGCCGCCAGGGAGATGCCGAGGGCGCTGGAGCAGTTGCAGCGTCGCTTCGGCACCCGCTGGACCCATGTGCTGGCGATCAACGACGTTTACCTGGATTCCATGCACTTTCCGCTGTCCGACCTGGGCCGGCGCGACATCGTCGGCATCGCCGCAGGCGACGGCTCGCGCACGGCGCTGAGCCGCATCCGCTCCGGCCGCTCCCAGCAGATCGCCACCATCGCCGAGCCGACCATGCTGCAGGGGTGGCAACTCGCTGACGAGCTGAGGCGGGCCTTCGCGAGACAGCCGCCCAGCGGCCGGGTGGCACGGCCGATTGCCGTCACCACGGAGCTGCTGGGCCGGCTCGGCAAGCAGGACATCGACGACGCTCTGCCCTACCGCGCCGAATACCGTCAGCAGTGGTTTGGCGGCACAGCCAGCGGCGTGAGAGCGCCGTAAACGGCTTGGCACCCGGGCCGCGGGGGTCCTGCCCCGACGGCCCGGTTCAGCGGATTCCGTGCCGCCGGCATGTAAGCGGCACAACGTCCTACAGCCATGCGCCTGCCGCAGAGGCATCGTTCAGAGGCGCAAAGGTTGCGCGGACCGAGGTTTCAGCATGAGAACCCCTTTCAGACTTGCGGTGCCCAACTGGTTCGTCAGCCTTGGCCCGGCACCGGCCTGCTCGCGCACCGCTGTCCGGCCACTGTGGCGCTGCCACTCCCAGCGCGTGCGGCGAGCCGCGAACGCCTTCCCCATCGCTGGTGGACTGACCCAACGCGCCACATCTCGACAGTGAAATGAGCTTCTGGATCTCCACGCCGTATTCCCAGGAGCCCAGGCTCACCCTGGTTCGCTGGCGGGCATGGGAGGTCCAAGTGCCCAACTACGACGCACCGAGCTGGCATCTGGTGGGCTATCTGGCCAACGACCACTGTGCAAAGGTGTCGTCGGCCGTAGCTTTCGTGCATCCAGACACCGAGGAAGTGACCACCAAGACCGGGCGTACCTACGCCCTCGACGGGCCGCCCGGTGTCGACGCCCATGTCGCCGAGCTCTGGGAGGCCTGGCAGAGGCAGCATCGGGTCACCGTGCTGCGGGAGGTGACGACCGACGTGCTCGACGGGCGCCAGCCGTTGCCCGTGAAGCTGATCACACCGCCTGGCTAGGCGGCGGGCCGCTTCGTCGTCAGCCGCACTGCCCCACATACCCACAGGCCGTGCAGAAATCGCAGCCGTCCTTGTGGATCATGGTCGCGTTGCCGCACTCGGGGCAAGGCTTGCCGGCCTGCACCTGCAATGCGCCGGTGGCAGCGGCAAGCTTCGGAGCCGGTGTCTGCAACAGGCCCATGTCGGTCAGCGGCTGGCCGGCTTCGTCGAGGATGCCGAGCATGGCGTAGCGGTGGATGACGAGGCGGGCCACATAGGCCACCGTCGACGGCCAGACCTGCTGGCGGCGCTCCCCATTCAGCGTCGGCACCGGCGCCATGAAATGGCCCAGCGGCTCGCCGACATTGAGCAGCTTGCGCAGCTTCATCGCGATCCAGCCGGGGTCCATGACACGCATGTCCAGCGACAGCAGGCGCGCCAGGCCGTCCAGCGCCTTGGGATAGTTGCCCGAGAAGCCCATCGCGCAGGGGCGCGTGACCGAGCCGCCGTCGGGGGTGGGCAACACCACCTCCTTCAGCGTCAGCGTGAATTGCTCGTTGGTGGCCGGGTTGTCCACGTCGACCGCCCACGCCAGCGTGCCCGAGGTGCCTGTACGCGGCTCGTTGCGGCTGAACATGGCGTCGACCACGGGCGTGGGGCCGCCCTCCTGCAAGGCGCCGAGCTGCTCGCAGCGCCAGCGGATGACCGCGGCCGTGGCGGCGACGACGCCGGGGAAGAGGCGCTTCTCGCCGCCGGGCGGCATGGGCATCTCGAAGGCGCGCTCCTCGGCCACCGTGGCCAGCGCATCGAGCTTGAGGCGCAGCCAGGCGGCGTCGTTGGTGCGCAGGTCCATCGACAGCGTCTTGGCCAGCGCCGACAGGCCACGCGGCTGCTCGGCACCGTTGACCCAGACTTCGAAGGGCAGGTTGCGACCGAACAGGCCGCCGTCCGGCCCTTCCAGCGGCAGCTCGCCGATGAACAGGGCGAAGTCGCCGTGCGGATGCTGGATCAGATAGCTCCAGGCCGGGTTGCCGCCGGGCATGTCGGGGCGGCTGGGCCAGCGCAGCGAGGCGACGACGGCGGTGGGCAGGCGCTCGACCTTGAGGCGCTGGTTGGTGCCGTCCACGTCCGCTCGCAGCGGCTCGGGCTGTTTGACCTCCGGTGTCACGCTCAACACCGACCCCAGCACGCTGTTGGGCCGGTAGGTGGCCAGGCCCTTGAGCTTGGCTTCCCAGGCCTGGATGTAGAGGTTCTGGAAGTCTTCGTACGGATAGTCCGCCGGCACGTTGACCGTCTTGCTGATCGACGTGTCGATGTAGGGCGCGACGGCCGCAACCATGGACGCGTGATCGGCCGCACTCAGCTCCAGCGCCGTGACGAAGGCGTCGCTCAACGGCGCGTCGGCACCGAAGAGATGCCTGTACAGGCGCCAGGCATGGTCCTCGACCGCGTACTCCTTGAAGCCCCCGCCCTCGGCCTGGCCGAGACGCTTCTTGCGCGTGTAGGTCCATGAGAACGCCGGCTCGATGCCGTTGCTGGCGTTGTCCGCAAAAGCCAGGCTGATGGTGCCGGTGGGGGCGATGGACAGCAGGTGGGAGTTGCGCAGGCCCTGGGCGCGGATCTTGTCCTTCAGGCCCTGCGGCAGGCGAGACGCAAAGCTGCCCCCTGACAGGTACAGGTCGGCATTGAACAGCGGGAAGCTGCCGCGCTCGGCGGCGATGTCGCTGGAGGCCGCGTAGGCCGCGTCGCGCATGACCTCGCTGATGCGGCTGGCCATGTCGCGCGCGGCGGGTGTGTCGTAGCGCAGGTTCAGCATGACGAGGGCGTCGCCCAGGCCGGTGAAGCCCAGGCCGACGCGGCGCTTGTTGGCGGCCTCCTGCCGCTGGGCGGGCAGCGGCCAGGGCGTCACGTCGAGCACGTTGTCCAGCATGCGCGTGGCCACGGCCACGACTTCGCCAAAACCCACCTCGTCAAAGGCCGGCTTGGCACTGAACGGGTCGCGCACGAAGCGCGTCAGGTCGATGGAGCCGAGGCAGCAGCAGCCGTAGGGCGGTAGTGGCTGCTCGGCACAGTTGTGTACGTACAAGCCGTTCGCATCGAAGGCATGGACATGCTCGACGGTCACGTCGTAGACCGCCTCGATGCCATCGGGCTCGACGGCATCGACCGTGGCCGTGAAGCGCTCGCGGTTCAGCTCGCGGCGATAGGCGCCGAGCAGTTCCTCCAGGCGCGACTGCTTGGCGCTGTCTTCGAAACCCACTTGCTCGGCATAGCGCCGCAGGTTGTCGCCGCTGATGACCAGCTCATGCACGGCACGGCGCTCGTAATCGGCCACGCCGCCACGGCCGTCGGGCATGCGCTGCACGCCCGCAGGATGGCGGTCGCGGTAGATCGCAGAGGCAATGCCCAACCGCGCCAGCATGCGTTGAGCGGCTTGCAGCTGCGCGAAATTGGCCTGCGTCAGGCGAACGCTGACACCCTTGTCCTGCGCGCCCTGCACGGAACCGTCGGCATCGAACAGACCGCGCAGCAAGCCTCGATGGAAGTCCGACGAAGTGGCTTCCATGGCCGGCGTGATGCACTTGTTGCCAGGCGTCGCGCCTAACACCTCCGCCAGATCACGCAAGCCAGTGGAGGCAAGTCGGAACTCGCCACGGCCGGCTATCGGTCGCTGCCAGCCTTTGAAATCAGCGCGACTGACGATAGCGAGCTGCATCGCCGTCTCGGCGGCGCGCATGACGCTGTCGACACTGGCCGGCCGGTGGCTCACATCACTGCCGACGGCCTTCAGCTCAGGCGCCCATACGGACAACACGGCCTTGTCGACCTTCAGCGTGCCGTCGCCGATCAGCAGACCCAGCAGATAGCCTTCGGCCTCGCTGCGCGGGCCGTCCCAGCCTTGCAGCGCACGGTGGTCGTGCAGCATCAGCTCGTCGCCGGAGCGCACATCGGCAGCAGGTACCCATTCGGCTTCGACGAGATAGCGCGTCTTGCGCGTGACGCGGCGTACCGGGTGGTCGCCGGTCAGGCGCAGCGCTTGGCCTTCGCGGGTGCACAGTTTCAACACCGGCTTCACGCCTGTGGCGAAGAAGCCGGCCGACTCCGTCGCATAGGCCTTGCCGTCGACGATGGCATGAAAGGGCTTGCCGATCAGCGCGCTCACCTGGCGCGGGCCTTCGCTGGTCATCGTCCACGTATCCGCGGTCACGCACGGATTCGTCGCCGCAATCGTCTCGCAGTAATGCAGGTTGTTGTCGGCATTGATGCGGTCCAGGAACAGCACGCCCGGCTCGGCGTGGTCGTAGGTGGAGCGCATGACCTGGTCCCACAGGTCCCGGGCGCGCACTTTGCGGTAGACCCATTGGCCGTCGCCGCGCTGGTAGGCCCCGGCTTCGATCTGGCCGGCGCTGGGCTGGGCCTTGTGCGCCAGCTCCACGGTGCCGTCGGCCTGCACCGCCTCCATGAAGGCATCGGTCACGCCGATGGAGATGTTGAAGTTGCGCAGGTCGCCCTGGTCCTTGGCGTGGATGAAGGCTTCGATGTCGGGGTGGTCGCAGCGCAGCACGCCCATCTGCGCGCCACGCCGGCTGCCGGCGCTTTCGACCGTTTCGCAGCTGCGGTCGAACACCCGCATGTAACTGATCGGGCCGGAAGCATGGCTGCGCGTGGAGCCGACCCACGCACCCATCGGGCGGATGCGGCTGAAGTCATAGCCGACACCGCCGCCACGGCGCATCGTCTCGGCCGCCTCGGTCAGCGCGGTGTAGATGCCGGGCACGCCGTCCTCGGTCGTGGCGATGGAGTCGCCCACGGGCTGCACGAAGCAGTTGATGAGGGTGGCCGACAGCTCGGTGCCTGCGGCCGACATGATGCGGCCGGCCGGCACGAAACCGCGCTTCTGTGCGTCGAGGAAGGCGGCCGCCCAGCGGGCGCGGTCGGCCGGTTTCTCGGCCTGGGCCAGGGCACGGGCGACGCGCTCGCGCAGCTCGTCGGGCGTCTGCTCGCCGCCCTTGGCGTACTTTTCGATCAGAACTTCGCTGGAAATGTCCTGCACGGGCAGGTCGGTGGTGGTACTCACAATCACCTCGCAATGCTGTATGGAAATACAGTCTACGCCCGCCTGTGGCGCGACTCAGCGGTCAGAACGGATTGATGCTTTTCTCACGCCGGTAGTGCAGATAGCCCACGCTGGCGCCAGCGCGCAGGCCCACGCCCAGGCGGATCGGTGCCAGCGTGATGCCGTTCAGGCGCTGGTAGTTGATGCCGGCGCCGCCGATGTAATAAAGGCTGCCGTCCACGCCGGGGAAGCGCTGGTAGATGGCGCTGGCCTTGGGCAGCTTGTAGACCAGCGTGAAGACCTTGGATGCATTGGCGCCCAGGTCGAAGCCGATGGACGGGCCGGCCCAGTAGACCTTGGAGGCGCCGCCGCCCTTCATCATCAGTTCGCCGTTGCCATAGCGCAGGCCGACGGTGATGGCGGCGCCCGCCTCCTCGCCCTTGATATAGGCATTCGGGCGGCCCTGCTCCTTGAAGGCCTTCTCGATGACCTTGGCCAGGCCCTCGGTCGTCTGGCCGAAGAAATCGGTGGCAGCCTTGACGATGGAGTCCTCGTCGTAGGTGCTGTCCATGTCGTCGGCGGCCATCGCAGGCAGGGCCGAGGCGGTGGCCAGGGCGGCGAGGTGTTGCAGGTGCTGGCGGCGGTCGAACATTCGGGAGCTCCTTAGGGCATTCCTTGAGCGGGCCAGCATAAACAAAGCAGCGTGAAGTCCGGCCGAGCGTTTCCGATAGACACGGCCTAGACTGGGCCTAGAAACGGCAATGGACCGCTCTCCAGCGCATGCAAGCTTTTGCCTCATCACCCGATTGGCCCCACGGCAGCGTTCACCATCCGGGTGACGACGCTGCACGCCCGCCTGGACTGCGCTGGCGCACGCTGGCTGCGTTGTTCCTTCTCGCGGGCACGCGCCTGCAGCGCCGTCACGCCTTGCCAGCGCGCCCCTTAGCAGCCCCTGCGGTCGCGCTCCACTGCCGTTTCTAGGCCCACCCATGTCACCCAACCCCGACCTCCAGCGCCTCTCGGCCGCCCTTGAATACGTCGACCTCGCTGCCGGCCTGTATCTGGCCGGCGGGGCGGACCAGGCGGCGCACCTGCTGGCTGCTGCGGCCGAGCAGCAGCTGGGCGACCTCGTGCGGCTGATCGACGCACCGAGCGCGACGGTGGACATGCGCGAGCTGTTGGCACGCATCGCGCGAGCGCACCGGCCCGCCGTCGTCGCGCCGCGCCAGACGCAGGCACGCGACTGGGACGAGGAGCCCGCCCCGGCCGACGCCACCCGCGAGGAGATCGTCGCCTACCTGCGTGCCGCCTGGTTCATGCTCGAAGCCATGGGGCTGGCCTCGCTGGCGCCCGACCGGCTGCAGCAGGCCGTGGAGCACAGCACCGTTTTTGGCGCGGCTGGCGCGCTGGAGCCATTTGTCTAGCATCGGCAGACCCGACGTCGGTCGCCCACCGGGAGAACATCATCAGCACCGAACGCCGCCAATTTGCCCGCGTCGCCTTTGCCGCCGGCGCCGAACTGATCACCACGCAGGCGCTGCTGCACTGCCAGGTCGTCGACATCTCACTCAAGGGCGTGCTGCTGCAGCTGCCTGATGGCGAGGCACCGCAGGCCGGCATGCCCTGTCTCGTCAAGCTGACGCTGGGCGCTGATGCCGGCGAGACCGGCGCGGACATCGTCATCGCCATGGCCGGCGAGCTGGCCCACGTGGAAGGCCACCACGCCGGTGTGCTCTGCCGCAGCATCGACCTGGAATCCATCACCCATCTGCGCCGCCTCATCGAGGTGAACCTCGCCGACCCGGCCGCGTCGGAGCGGGAACTCAAGGCGCTGATTGCCGCAGCGGGCGCCGCCTAAGCCCAGTCCGTCGCATCCCTCCCCGGGCGCCCGGCAGCCGCCGAGAATCGCCGGCATGGAGGACATGACCCCGCTGCAAGCCTTTCGCCGCGTCTGCAATCTGCGCATGCTGGCGGGGGTCTACTACTTCTGCCTGCTGTACGCCATCTCCCGTTCGTTGAGCTGGTTCGATGACGACGGCGCCGCGAATCTGAGCGGGGCGCTGTTCGACCTGGTGCGCTTCAGCCGCCAATGCCTGCTGACCGGGCTGTCGCTGATGCTGCTGGTCGCGCTGGCCGAAGCCCTGCTGGCCGGGCGGCGCTGGCCGCTGCCGGTCAAGCTGGCCGTGCAGGCCCTGGCCGTGGGCCTCGGCGCTGCCTTGGGCACCTGGCTGCGCTATGCGGTGTCAACCTTCGACGAAACCATGCCGGTCAAGCTGGGCTGGGCCGTTTCGACGATGTCCGTCTGGACGCTGCTGGGCGGCATGGCCTATGCGCTGTTGCTGGTCAGCCGGGCACAGCGACAGGGGCGCGATCAACTGGCCCAGCTCTTCCGCGAACGCGAGGCGCTCAAGACGCAGCAGACCGAGGCCCAGTTGTCGGCGCTGAACGCGCAGATCGAGCCGCACTTCCTGTTCAACACGCTGGCCAATGTCAAGCGCCTGTACGAAACCCGCCCCGAGCGCGGCCGCGACATGCTGGTGGCCCTCATCGCCTACCTGCGAGCCGCGTTGCCGGGCATGCGCCGGCACGAGTCCACGCTGGCCGACGAGCTGGAGCTGGTGCGCCACTACCTGGCCATCCTGCAGATGCGCATGGGCGAGCGCCTGACCTTCGACATCGCCGTGCCGCCCGAGCTGCTGCATGCCCACCTGCCCACGCTGGTGCTGCCTACGCTGGTGGAGAACGCGGTCAAACATGGCCTGTCGCCGCTGCCCGAGGGCGGGCGCATCGAGATCCGTGCGGCGCCTGCGGACGGCGGCGGCCTGACGGTGGAGGTGGCCGACAACGGCCAGGGTTTCGGCGCAGCCAGTGGCGGTGCCGGTGTGGGCCTGGCCAACACGCGGGCGCGGCTGGCCGCCCGCTTTGGCGACGCGGCCGCGCTGGAGCTGGAGGCCGCGCAGCCGCGCGGCGTGGTGGCCCGCGTGCGGCTGCCAGCGGAGGCCTTCCAGTGATCGGCCATGTGCTGCGCTCCTGGCGCTCGCTGCGCTTCCACGAGGCGCTGACCTTTGTGGCGGCAGCGCTGTTGTTCGGCGCCATCGACCTGACCTCGTTGGTCGAGGTCGACGTGGGCGACCGCCTGCCCCAGCTGCTCGGCCGCCACCTGGGCCTGCCCGTGGTGAGCTGTGCGGTGCTGCTGCTGTGCTGGCTGCCGGCGGCGCGCAGCAGCCCCATCCATCCGGCGCGGCGTGCGCGCCTCGTGGGCGCCACGCTGCTGGGCTCGGCGCTGACGATGGCCATCATCTACCCGCTGGCCGCCACGCTGCCCTGGCCCTCCATGTGCGACCTGTACGCCGCCAAGCATGGCAAGCCCAGCTGCAACTTCTTCCGCATCTCGGCCCTTGTCGGCGACACGCTGTGGGTCTTCATGCCGGCGCTGATGCTGGTAGGCATGCTGGAGTTCCGCACGTTGCGGCGCCGTCAGGACCAGGCCGCGCAGGACCTGCTGCGCGAGCACAGCCAGCTGCGCCGCCACGCGCTGGGCGCCCGGCTGGCGGCCCTGCAGGCGCAGATGGACCCGGCCCTGCTTTTCGACGCCCTCGTCTCGGTCGAGCAGGCCTATGCGCGTCAGGACCCGACCGCCAGCGCGAGGCTGGAACGCCTCATCCGCCACCTGCGCGTGGCCCTGCCGCGGCTGCGCGAATCGGGTGCCACGCTCGGCGGCGAGGCCGAGCTGATCGCCAGCTATCTCGATTTGCTGCGCGACCTGAACGGCCAGCCGCCGGACTTCGACTGTGAGCTGGGATCACGCGGCGCCACATCGCTGCCGCCCATGCTGCTGCTGCCGCTGGTGCAGCGCGCGCTGCGCCTGGGGCACCCGCAGCGCTGCTGGCTGAAGGGCGACGGCCGGGACATCACGCTGGGCTTCGACCAGGAAGGCCTGTGCAGCGACGATGCCGACCTCGCTTCGCTGCGCGAGCGCCTGACCGTGCTGGGCGCGAAACTCGTCTGCACCAGCGGCCAGGGCCGCACAGAATTCACACTTGAGTTGCCGTCATGAGCTTGTTCGCTCCCACCGCCGTGGTCGCCGAAGACGAAGCCGCGCTGCGCGGCGAACTGGTCGAGCAGCTCGACCGGCTGTGGCCTGAACTCAGCATCGTCGGCGAGGCGGCCGACGGCCTGGAGGCGCTCCGGCTCCTGGACCGGCATCAGCCCGACATCCTCTTCCTCGACATCGAGATGCCCGGCGCGACCGGCATCGACGTGGCCCGCCAGGTGGGCGGCCGCTGCCACGTCGTCTTCGTGACCGCGTATGACCAATACGCCGTCGCCGCCTTCGACCAGGGCGCGGTCGACTATCTGCTCAAGCCGTTGGCCGGCGCGCGGCTTTTCACGGCCATCACGCGGCTGAAGGCGCGGCTGGGCCAGGGCCAGCCCCCGGCGCCGCTGGGCGGCGTGCTGGAGCAGCTCAGTGCCCGCCCGGTGCCATCGGCGTCACGCGCGCCGCTGCGCTGGATCAACGCATCTGTGGGCCAGACCCTGCGCCTCATCACGGTCGACGAGGTGATGTTTTTCCAGAGCGACAACAAGTACACGCGACTGGCGCTGAAGGACGGCGAGGCCTTGATCCGCAAGCCGCTGAAGGAGCTCATCGATGAGCTGGATCCGCAGCAGTTCTGGCAGATCCATCGCTCAACACTGGTGAACGTGAATGCGATCGGCAGCGTGAGCCGCGACTTCCGGGGCCGCATGCAGATCAAGCTCAAGCACGGCAGCGAGATGCTGCTGGTGGCGGAGAGCTGCGCGCATCTGTTTCGGCAGATGTAGCGATCAGCGGCATGTCGAGCGGCTTTACAACATCCACTTACGAATAAAACCGGATTCCGACAAGCCGTTGATTCGCATGGCTTATCGGCGCCGGGCCTGGAACTTGCGCATGGACCGGAAACTTCAACCGAGAGCCGCCATGTTCGCCACACACCTTCTTCGCAACAGCTTCTCCGCCCTGGCGGTTTCGGTCGTGGTGGCGGCCAGCGCACACGCCGCGCCCATCCTCGGCCTGTTCGGCACGGGCCTGGATGCCGCCGGCAACCCGCAGGCCGGCGCCGGCGTCGATGCGCACTACTTCCTGCAGCCGACCGGCGGCCCCGTCATCGTGCGCACCGCCTTGCCCGGCAGCTACGCCGCCAACAATGCCAGCTCGCAGTGGGTCTGGGCGCAGGCCAACGGCCTACCGACCAGTACGACGCTGACCTTCCGCACCACGTTCGACCTCACAGGTCTGGACGAAACCTCTGCGCTGATCAACGGCCTCTGGGGCGCTGACAACACCGGCATCAACATCTTGCTGAACGGCAGCAGCACCGGCATTTCGCTGCCGGGCGTCTCGATCAGCAACTTCTCGTCGCTGCATGCCTTCAGCATCAGCAGCGGCTTCGTGGCCGGCATCAACACGCTGGAATTCGTCGTGCAGGACACGGGCAGCGTGGGCGCATTCCGCGCTCAGCTCAGCGGCACGGCCAACACCGTGCCCGAGCCCGCCAGCCTGGCCCTGGTCGGCCTGAGCCTGCTGGGCCTCGGCCTGGCGCGTCGTCGTCGCTGAGACAGCCTCCGCCCTGCTTGAAAAGCCCGGCACTGCCGGGCTTTTTTTTTGCCGCTGCAGACGCGCCCCTCGCGAGGCAGCCTCAGGCCATCAAGCCGCCTGCTCCACATGCGCATGCCGCGTGTACAGGAAGTCGATGACCTCCTTGCGCGCCGCGATGTAGCGCGGGTTCTCGGCCAGTTCGACGCGCAAGCGGGGGCGCGGAATGCCGACCTCCAGGATCTCGCCGATGGTCGCCGCCGGGCCGTTGGTCATCATGACGATGCGGTCCGACAGCAGCACGGCTTCGTCCACGTCGTGCGTGACCATGATCACCGTGCTCTGCGTGCGCGCCACGATCTTCAGCAGCTCGTCCTGCAGCTTCGCGCGTGTCAACGCGTCCAGCGCACCGAAGGGCTCGTCCATCAGCAGCACCTTGGGCTCCATGGCCAGCGCGCGGGCGATGCCGACGCGCTGCTTCATGCCGCCCGAGACCTCGTGCGGACGCTTGTGCAGCGCGTGGCTCATGCCCACCAGCTCCAGCGCAGCGCGGGCGCGCACCTTGAGCTGGGCGGCGCTTTCCTTGCCGCCGAAGACGGACTCGACCGCCAGCAGCACGTTGTCCAGACAAGACAGCCACGGCAGCAGCGAATGGTTCTGAAAGACCACGGCGCGCTCGGGCCCGGGCGCGGCGATCTCGCGGCCGTCGCAGAGCAGCACGCCGTCGGTGGCCTTCAGCAGGCCGGCGATCAGGTTGAGCAGCGTGGACTTGCCGCAGCCGGAGTGGCCGATCAGCGTGATGAACTCGCCGCGCTGCACATCGAGGTTGACGTGCTGCAACGCATGAAAGCGGCCCTTGCGGGTGGTGAACACCATCTCGGCGTCCTGCACTTGGATGAACGGCTTGGTCATGGCATCAATCCTCGAACGTGAAGTGCTTGGCAAGGGTCATCAGCGCCCATTCGAGCAGCAGCCCGACGGTGCCGATCACGAAGATGGCGATGATGATGTGGGCGACGTTGAGGTTGTTCCACTCGTCCCAGACCCAGAAGCCGATACCGACGCCGCCGGTCAGCATTTCAGCCGCGACGATGACGAGCCAGGCCGTGCCGACCGACAGGCGCACGCCGGTCAGCACATAGGGCAGCACCGCCGGCAGCAGGATGCGCGTGATGACCTTCCACTCGCTGAGCTTGAGCACGCGGGCAACGTTGAGGTAGTCCTCGGGCACGCGTTGCACGCCGACCGCCGTGTTGACGACCATGGGCCAGATCGAGCAGATGAAGATCGTCCAGATCGCGGCCGGGTTGGCGCTCTTGAACACCAGCAGGCCGATGGGCAGCCAGGCCAGCGGCGAGACCGGCTTGAGCAGCGCGATCAGCGGCGACACCATGCGGTTGGCGAACTCGAAGCGGCCGATGATGAAGCCCAGCGGAATGCCCACCAGCGCCGCCAGGCCGAAGCCCATGCCGACGCGACCCAGCGAGTTCAGGATGTTCCAGCCGATGCCCTGGTCGTTCGGGCCGTTGCTGTAGAACGGATCGGAGAACAGCTTCACGGCGGCGTCGAAGGTGGCGGCCGGGGTGGGAAAGCTGCCACCCTTCATCGTGGCGATGCCCCACAGGCCGATGAGCACGGCCATGCCGAGCACCGGTGGCAGCACGCGCAGCGCCAGGGCGCGCCAGTCGAACGGCGTGCGCTTGCGCGCCGCCTTGGGCGGCTCGGCCGCAGTGGCCACGGCCGGGCGGGTGATGGCAACGGGGTTGACCGGGGCGACTGCGTCGCCGGGGGAATGAAAGACTGCGGAGACCATGATTTACGCCTTGATCTTGAAACCGTCGGCGTACTTCGCCGGGTCCTTGCCATCCCAGACAACGCCGTCAATCAGCTTGCTGGTGCGGAAGTCGCTCTTGGGGATGCTGATGCCCAGGGCACCGGCCGCCTGCTTGTAGAGCGCTGTCTGGTTGATCTGCTTGGCTACGGCCAGGTAGTCGGGGTGGGCCTTGAGCAGGCCCCAGCGCTTGTGCTGGGTCAGGAACCACATGCCGTCGGACAGGTACGGATAGTTCACCGCGCCGTCGTTGAAGAACTTCATGTGGTTGGGGTCGTCCCAGGTCTTGCCCAGGCCGTTCTGGTAGCGGCCCAGGATGCGCTGGTTGATCGCGTCGACACCGGTGTTGATGTAGGCCTTCTGCGCCACCGTCTCGGCCATCTTCAGCTTGTTGGACAGGCTGGCGTCGATCCAGCGGCTGGCCTCGAGCACGGCCATCATGACGGCGCGCGTGGTGTTGGGGTACTTGGTTGCGAACTCGGCCGTCGTGCCCAGCACCTTCTCGGGGTGGTCTTTCCAGATGTCCTGCGTCGTGTTGGCCGTGATGCCGATGCCGTCCATGATGGCGCGGTGGTTCCAGGGCTCGCCGACGCAGAAGCCGTCCATGTTGCCCACGCGCATATTGGCCACCATCTGCGGCGGCGGCACGGTGATGAGCTTTGCGCCCGACAGCGGGTTGATGCCCGCAGCGGCCAGCCAGTAGTGCATCCACATCGCGTGGGTGCCGGTCGGGAAGGTGCCGGCAAACGTGTATTCACGCGGGTTGGCGGCCATCACCTTGGCCAGCGACGGGCCGTCGATGGCGCCCTTGTCGGCCAGGGCCTTGGACAGCGTGATGGCCTGGCCGTTGTTGTTGAGGTGCATCAGCACCGCCATGTCCTTCTTGGGGCCGGCCGTGCCCAGGTGCACGCCGTAGACCAGGCCGTAGAGCACGTGGGCCATGTCCAGCTCACCGTTGACGAGCTTGTCACGCACGCCGGCCCAGGAGGCTTCCTTGGTGGGGATGATCTTGACGCCGTACTTCTTGTCGAAGCCCAGCACGGAGGCCATGACGACGGAGGCGCAGTCGGTCAGCGGGATGAAGCCGATGCGGACTTCTTCCTTCTCGGGCTTGTCCGATCCTTGGGCCCAGGCACCACCGGCCAAACCGGCGAAGGGCAGTGCGGCGGCAGCGGCGAGCAGGCTGCGGCGTTGCGGGTGGGGCGTGGTGGTCGAGTTATCGAAGGCGGTCATCACAGGCTCCTGGGTCATGCAGGGTGCAACGGCGGCCACGCTCTCGCCGACGCAGCGGGTCGCGAAGACGAATAGGGGAGGTCGGACGTCGTTGTCCCGAAGTGCCAACCGATTCAAAGCCGGTCGGCCCGAGAGACCTGCGCCATTGCAGGTCTCAAGCCTCTTTCAGCAGGTTGCGTGCCAGCTTTTTCGGCTGGCCGACCGTGAGGATTTGCACGCGCACGGCGCACGGCTGGCGCTGCGGCGTGCCGTTTGCGTCGCGCCGGTGCGTGGTGCGGAAGTGCTTGTGGTGCGCCGCGCCCCAAGGCGGCGAGCTGAGCCCCAGCTCAGCGTGCGCGCAGCAGCTGGTCGGCGTCGATGAGGCGTGTGGCCACGTTGGCCATGGTCTGGCCGCCGGTCATGGCGAGCTGGCGCAGGCGCTGGAAGGCAGCCTCTTCATCCAGGCCCTGCTCGCGCATCAGGATGCCGCGCGCACGCTCGACGAGCTTGCGCTCGGCGAGCTGGGTCTGGGTCTGGCGCAGGTCCTGGTGCAGGGCCTGGTCGTGCTCGAAGCGTGCCAGGGCCAGCTGCATCAGCGCGCCCAGGCGCTGCGGCGGCAGGCCGGCAAGCTGCAGGGCGCTGGCACCGGCGCGCAGCGCGGCGCGCATCTGCTCGGGCGCCATCTGCTCGGCCACCAGCAGCACCGGGCGTGGGCGCTGCAGCTGGGCCAGGGCAAGCTGGGCGAGGAGCTCGGGCGCGGGCTGCTCACAGTCGATCAGCAGCAGTTCGGGCGCCATGCGTTGCAGGGCGTTGCCCAGCGCATGGGGCTCGGCGACGAGGTCGAGCACATCCACGAGCTGGCAGCGCAGCCGGATCAGCTCAAGGCGGATGACGGGGCTGCGGCGCTGGCCGGCGTCCGCCAGCAGCACGCGCAGGCCGGCCAAAGGGAACGGGGGCGTGTCCATGCCCCGGGCCAGTGCAAGTTGCGTGCCTCAATGGCGCCCCGCTGGGCCAGCTTCCGTCGCGGCACCACGGCGGTGCCGCTGGCCGCCATAACGGCACCGGCACGCGGCGCGTGCACTAGCGCGGCGCGACGAAGCTTGCCGCCTTGTAGGCGGCCGCGATGGTGGCCTGGCCCACGCGCGAGGCCATTTCCTGGTGGACGGGCATCAGCGCCTTCTTCCAGGCATTGGTCTCGGCCGGCGTCGGCGTGTGGATCTGCGTGCGCCCGCTGGCCTTGATGCCCTGCAGCGCCGCAGCGTTCTCGGTGCTGGCGATGGCATTGGCGTAGACGGCGGACTCCCGGACCGCCACCTCCAGCGCGCCGCGCACGTCGGTGGGCAGCCCGTCCCAGAACTTCTTGTTGACGATGACCGCATAGGCCAGGTGGCCGTGGTTGGACAGCGTCATGTGCTTCTGCACCTCGAAGATCTTCTGCGTGTAGAGGTTGCTCGGCACGTTCTCGGTGCCGTCCACCAGGCCGGTCTGCAGCGCCTGGTAGAGCTCGCTGAAGGCCATCACCTGCGGCACGGCGCCCAGGGCGCGCATCTGTGCATCCAGCACCTTGCTCGACTGGATGCGCATCTTCAGACCCTTGAAGTCGGCCACCTGGCGCAGCGGCCGGTTGGCGCTCATGATCTGGAAGCCGTTGTCCCAGTAGGCCAGGCCGCGTATGCCCTTGGGCTCCAGTTGCCGGAACAGCTCGGCGCCCAAAGGGCCGTCGGTGACGGCGCGGAAGGCCTCGGTGTCCCTGAACAGATAGGGCAGGTCGAACACCTCGAACGCCTTGACGCCGAGCGGCCCGAACTTGGCCAGTGACGGCGCCAGCATCTGCACGCTGCCCAGCTGCAGCGCCTCCATCTCTTCCTTGTCCTTGTAGAGCTGGCTGTTGGGGTAGAGCTCGATCCTGACGCGCCCGCCGGTCCTGGCCTCCGCCAGCTCCTTGAAGCGCTGCGCCGCCTTGCCCTTGGGGGTGTCGGGCGCCACGACGTGGCTGAACTTGATGACGATGGGGGTCTGGGCCAGCGCCGGGCCCAGGGGCAGGGCGAGCGCGGCGGCCAGCAGGAGGCGACGGGCGGAGGTCATGGCCGCATCTTCGCGCCCGCGCGTGACGCACGGCATGTGGAGTTCCACAACCTAGACTTTGCGCATGAAACCCATGATGCCGAGCCGCACCGTCGTCACCCTGCTTGTGGCGCTGACCGGCTTGTTGCCCGGCGCCGTCCATGCCCAGGCTGCCGCCGCGGTGGAGGCGCAGCTCGCCCGCATCCGCATGCTTCAGCAGCAGCGCCCTGGCGACGGCCTGCTCGTCCATTACGAAGCGATGACGCAGGCGCAGGCCGGTGACCGCAGC
Organism: Roseateles sp. AC306; assembly: GCF_979253795.1. NCBI lineage: Bacteria > Pseudomonadati > Pseudomonadota > Betaproteobacteria > Burkholderiales > Sphaerotilaceae > Roseateles > Roseateles sp. AC306. Next base: position 90,385 of record NZ_CEEDEB010000005.1, on the reverse strand, counting down.
GGCGCCGTTGCCACGCTGCTGCGGCTGCAGGGTCGCGGCCTGGGGCTGCTGCCGCTGGCGGACCTGGGCTTCGACACGCTGGCCGATGAACCGGGCTTCAGCGAATTGCAGGCCAGGCTGCTGTCCGAGACGCCGCGCACGCCCAATGCGCCCGTCGTGCTGCGCCTGCCGGCGAACGCGGCGCGGCTGATCCCCGAGGGCGTCGCCTACGACGCCAGGCGCCGTAGTTACTACCTGGGCAGCATTGCCGAGCGGCGCGTGCTGGCGGTGGACATGAAGGGCCGCATGCGGGCGCTGTCGACACCGGCCGACGCGCTCGACGCCGTGCTCGGGCTGGCCGTCGACGCCCCGCGCGACCAGCTTTGCGCCGTCAGCACCAACGGCTTTGAAGACAGTGCCAAGCAGCAGCGCCGCAATGTCGTCGTGTGCTGGTCGCTGGCCAACGGCCGCCGCGTGCTGCGCGTGGCTGTGCCCGAGTCGCAGCAACTCAACGACCTGGCTTTCGCGCCCGACGGCAGCCTGCTCGTCACCGACTCGATGGCCGGCAGCCTGTGGCGCATCGGCAGCGACGGCGGCCTGCGTCGCGTCGGTGCTGACGGCGCCTTGCGCGGCGCCAACGGCGTGGCCCTCGCGCCTGACGGCAGCGCTGCCTATGTGACGGGCAGCACGGGCATCCTGCGCGTCGGCCTGCCGGGCGGCGACGTCACGCGCCTGCTGCAGCCGGATGACGTGGTCAGCGGCGGCCTCGACGGGCTCTACTGGGCGGACGGCGCGCTGGTGGGCATCCAGAACACCGTCAACCCCGGCCGCGTGCTGCGCTTCGAGCTGGCAGAAGGCGGCACGCGCATCGCCTCGGCCCGGGTGCTGCAGTCCCACCACCACCCCGACTTCGACGAGCCGACCACCGGCGTCGTCGTCGCGGGCGCGCTGCATGTGCTGGCGAACTCGCACGTCCGGCTCTGGCTGCCTGGCGGGCGCATCGACGCCGGTCGCCCGCCGCCGCGCCCGCCGGTCATCGTGGCGGTGCCCTTGCGGGGCTGACATCGCGCTCAGCCCGGGGTTGTGGAATTCCACAGTGAAGGCCGCCCCACCAGTCCATAGACTCCACGGATGAAGCCGCGCACGCTCCTGTCCCGCAGCCTGTGGCTGGCACCGCTGGTGCTGTCCCTCATCTTCGTGGGCGGCGTGCTGGCCTGGGTGCGGGCCAACGGCATCGAGGAGCAGGAGCTGCAGCGCCAGACGCTGATCTCCGATGCGCTCAGCACCGAGTCCCAGCTGCGCGCCCGCATCGACGACGAACAGGCCCATCTGCGCCAGCTCGCCGCCGGCCTGGCCGGCCAGGCGCCGGGCGAGGCCGTTCTGGCCGCCCATCCGGAGGTCAACGCCGGGCTGCGGCGGTTGTGGTTGTCGGTCACCTGGCTGGACGCGCGAAACCGCGTGCTGGCCGAGGTGCCGGCCGAGCCGGGCGCCAACCGCTACGAGGACGGACTGTCCCTGCACCTCACCGCGCGTGTCGCACCCGACGGCGTGCTGGTGGTGCGCTACGCACCGGCGCTGCTGCTCAAGCGCGGCGTGCCCTGGTGGCTGGCGCGCAAGTACGACCTGCAGCTGGTGGACAGCGCCGACCAGGTCATCGCCTCCAGCACCGAGTCGCCGCTGCGCGCCGCCCAGGGGCCGCGGCCCAGCTACCGCGTCGCGCTGACCGGCCCGCTGCGCGCCAGCCCGCTGGCCGACGAGACGCTGACCGATGCTGCGCTGGAACTGACGCTGCGCGAGCCGATGCCGGACGGCATACGGCCGCTGGCCCTGGTGCTGGTGGCCGGCTTTCTGCCGCTGATCGCCGTGGCCAGCTGGCTGCTGCGTCGCCAGATGCGCCAGGTCGAGCGTGCCGAGGTGGCCGGTCGCACGGAGGCCGCCTGGCGCCGCGCGATGGAGGACTCGGCCCTGGTGGCGCTGCGTGCGCGCGATTTCGACGGCCGGCTGCTCTACGTCAACCGCACCTTCTGCGACATGGTCGGCCAGCCTGCGGAGGCGCTGGTGGGGCTGCTGCCGCCCATGCCCTACTGGCCGCCCGATGCGCTGGACGAGCTGACCGAGCGCAACCGCCGCAACCTCGCCGGCCAGGCGCCGCGCGAGGGTTTCGAGGCGCGCTGGCAGCACGTGTCGGGCCGTCCGGTGGACGTGATGGTGTTCGAGTCGCCGCTGGTGGACGCCAGCGGCCGACAGATCGGCTGGATGGGCAGCATCGTCGACATCACCGAGCGCAAGCGGCTGGAAGAGCGCGAGCGCCGCGAGGTCGAGATGCTGGCCCACAACGCGCGGCTGACCATGCTGGGGGAGGTCGCGTCCACGCTGGCCCACGAGCTCAACCAGCCGCTGACGGCCATCGCCAGCTACAACGCCGGCATCACCAACTCGCTGGCCAAGCTCGGCGTGCAGGACGAACTGGTGCTCGGTGCCCTTCAGCGCCTGGGCCAGCAGGCCCAGCACGCCGGCCGCATCGTCGCCCGCATCCGCGAGTTCCTGACCCGGCGCGAGCCGCGCCACGAGCGCTGCGACCTCAACGACGTCATCAGCGCGGCGCTGGACCTGCTGCGGCGCGACCTGCAGCGCCGCGGCGTCACGCTGGACCTGCACCTTGCCGCCAGCGTGCCGCCGGTGCTGGCCGACGCCGTGCTGATCGAGCAGGTCGTCATCAACCTGGTGCGCAACGCCGCCGACGCGCTGCAGGCACGTGAGGCCGGCCGGCGCATCGCCGTCAGCAGCCATGTGGCGGGCGAATTCGTGCGCATCGACGTGCGCGACAACGGCCCGGGCCTGGCCGGCCGGCGCGTCGAGCAGCTGTGCGCGCCCTTCTATTCCACCAAGTCCGAAGGCATGGGCATGGGCCTGGCCATCTGCCGCTCCATCGTCGAGGCCCACCAGGGCTTGCTCGACGCCGATGAGGCGGCCGGCGGCGGCGCTCTGTTCTCCTTCAGCCTGCCTTTGAGCCGCGAATCCAGCCGGGAGCCCGCACATGCATGAGCCGCAGATGGGCACCGTCCACCTCGTCGACGACGACCCGGGCGTGCGCGACGCGCTGGCCTTCCTGCTGCGCTCGCGCGGCCTGGACGTGCGCACCTTCGCCAGCGGCCCGGCCTTGCTGGATACGCTGGCGCTTGAGCAGCGGCCGCCCAGAGGCGTCTTCCTGCTGGACGTGCGCATGGAACCCATGAGCGGCACGCGCCTGCACGACGAACTGCTGGCGCTCCGGCTGCGCAACCCCGTGCTCTTCCTGACCGGCCATGGCGACATTCCCATGGTCGTGGAGGCGCTGAAGAAGGGCGCCTTCGACTTCCTCGAGAAGCCCTACAGCGACAACGCGCTGGCCGACCGCATCGAGCAGGCACTGGCCGTGGACGCCGCCATGCAGGCCGAAGGTGCCCAGGCGGCGGAGCGCAGCGCGCGCCTGGCCAGCCTGACCGAGCGCGAACGCGAGGTCATGGCGCGTGTGGCGGCCGGCAAGCTCAACAAGATCATTGCGGACGAGCTGAACGTGTCCATCCGCACCGTGGAGGTCCACCGTGCGCGCGTCTTCGCCAAACTGGGCGTGCGCTCGGCGGCCGAGGTGGCGACGCTGATCGCCGGACGGTGAAATCTCGCCCCCCCACGAATCGCAGCCCCTCAAACATGGGATGCAGCGCCGGTCGCTGACACAAGGCGCTGTCAGCATTGGCAGCCTCGCCAAATAGAACAACCGCCGGAGACACACATGCGCATCCTCGCCTCCCTGCTGCTGGCCGCAGCCATCGGCCCTGCGACCGCTGCCGTCGTCACTTTCGATGACTACATGCCGCGCTACGACTACTCAATGACCAACGTCGAGACCGATGGCTTGAGCTTCACGGTGGCGTGCCAGAACTGCATGGGCATCGAGGACCGACCGCCGGAGGACATCAACGGCAACCCGCTGCCGGGTGCCTACAACGGCACGGCCTCGCTGCTGTACAGCGAGGACCCGCTGCGCATCACGGCCGTCGGTGGCGCTGCCTTCTACCTGGACCGGCTCGATCTGGGCCAGAGCTGGTATGTGCCGGACGCCGATGTCGGCGGTGTCATCACCGTGTCCTATCTGCTAGCCATGGGGGGCAGCGGCAGCATGGATGCGACGCTGGACCGCAGCTACAGCACGCTGGTGATTGGCCAGGATGTGCTCAGCGTCAGCATCTCTGGGGGCCGTGGCTTCGGCTACATCTCGCTGGACAACGTCGTCTTCAACAACCGCCTGCCCGAGCCGCAGTCGGCGGGCCTGGCCCTGGTCGCGCTGCTGGGCGCGGGCGGCGCGTCGCTGCGCCGCCGGGCGCCATCGCGAGGCATGACTCCCTAAGGCGGCGCAGCCCGACCCAGCGCTGGGGCAAGAATTGAGGATGAGGGCGGGTAAACACTGGTTTAAAAGCTGGCATGGGCTTTGCACTAGGGTTTGTGCCGAGGCGACTGGCCTCGGAGAACCCAAGGAGTACCCACACCATGAAGACCTGGACGAATCTGCGACCGCTCACCCTCTCGGCCGCTCTGCTCGCAACCCTCACGCTCACCGCGCCCGCGAGTGCCCAGGAACCCACCGTGCCCGCCGTGTCGGCCCGGTCCATGCTGCGCCTGGCCCAGGGCGAGTACCTGCTGGATGACGGCCGCACGCTGAAGGTCCACGTCGGCGCCAGCCGGCTTGGCATCGCTCTTGATGAGAGCCCGCTGGAAGCCTGGAAGGCCGAGAACAACGAGTTGCTCATCAGCCCCGACGGCCTGCGCCGCGTGCGCCTGTATCGCAACGTGGACGGCAGCGTCGACCGCATCGCGCTCGAGACCGACCGGGTTCGTTGAGTCGGGTCGCATGGCCAGTCGCGCTGCTCGATCAGGCGCGATCGGTCGTTCACCCTGGCGGCGCGAAACCCGCGCCCGCCACCTACTTGAAAAGCGAAGTGCCACCGCGCCAGGCCGGCGCCTCATGCTGGCCTGGCGGTGTTTCATACGTGCCATGACGTGAGTCGCCGCCCGGGAACCGGCCCGCCCGACAGCCGCACCTAGAGTGCGGCCCATGGACACACCCAACCCCCTCGCCCACGGCAACCGCTTCCAGCGCCGCTACTACCGCTGGGCGCTGCCGTACTACGAGCGCATGGGCGGCGACGACCCGTCGCTGCGCGAGCGCGTCGAGCTCACCGACATCTACCTCTACTCCCGCCAGGGCCTGGGCGCCTGGGCCGGCTGGCTGCTGTGCCTGGTTGGCGGCGCTGCCTGGCTGCACGGCCGGGGCATGGGCCTGGGCGCTGCCCTGGGCGTGGCCACGCTGATCATGCTCGGGCTGAGCATCGCGTTGCTGGGCGTCTGGCTGAAGCCGCAGCAAAAGCCCGGTCGCGTCGTCGGCGGCTTCATGTTCGGCATGGTGATAGGCGTGGGCGCCATGCTGCTGGGCCTGAGCTTCGGGCGCGGGCTCAGTGGCAAGAGCCTGGACATCGGCAGCGCGCTGACGGCCCTGCATTCATCGGCCTACACGGTGGTGCCGCTGGGCCTGAGCTTTTCGCTGCTGCTGGTGGGCGTGGCGCGGGCCGGGCAGTCTGCACGCGACCGCCAGCTCGCCCGTTTGAAGCTGGTCGCCGAGCGCGACGCCGCCGCGCGCGCCGCCGCGGAGGCCGACCTGCGCCTGCTGCAGGCACAGATACACCCGCACTTCGTCTTCAACACGCTGGCCACGCTGCAGCACTGGGTGGACCGCCGTGACGAGCGTGCCGGCCCGCTGCTGCGCGAGCTCACCGGCTTCCTGCGCCGCAGCACCGAACTGCTGGGCCGCAGCGTCGTGCCGCTGGCCGACGAGGCGCAAGCCGTGCGCCACTACCTCGCCATCCTGACCGCACGACTGGACGGACGCGTGCAGGGCGAGGTCCACATCGCGCCGGGCCTTGAAGCCGAGCCGCTGCCGCCGGGCCTGCTGCTGACGCTGGTGGAGAACGCCGTCGAGCACGGCCTGGAGCCCAAGATCGGCGGCGGCCGGCTGACGCTGGCTGCGGGCCGCGAGGCCGAGGGCCGCTGGTGGCTGCGCGTGGACGACGACGGCCTGGGCCTGGCGGACGACGCCGAGGACGACGTGGGCCTGGCCAACCTGCGCCTGAGGTTGAAGCACCATTTTGGCGAGCGTGCCCGCTTCACGCTGCAACGACGCACCGAAGGCGGCACCCGCGCCGAAATCCTCATTGAGGAGACGCCATGACCCGACTGCTGATTGCCGACGACGAGACGGCGCCACGCGAGCAACTGGCCGACGCGCTGGCCCAGGCCTGGCCCGAGGCCCGCATCGTCGCCAGCGCCGAGCACGGTGCCGACGCCTGGGACCAGTGGCTGGCCCACGAGCCCGACGCCTGCTTCCTCGACATCCGCATGCCCGGCCTGTCGGGCATCGACGTGGCGCGGCGCATCGCGGGCCGTTGCCCGGTCGTCTTTGTCACCGCGCATGGCGACCATGCGCTGCAGGCCTTCGATGCCGGCGCGGTGGACTACCTCGTCAAGCCGCTGGACCCGGCGCGCCTCGCGCAGACGGTGGCGCGGCTGCGGCAGGGCCTGCAGCGGCCCGCTGCGTCACCCGAGGCCTTGCAGCAGCTGCTGGCGCAACTGGCCACCCAGCAGCGCCGCCCCGCCTGGCCCGACACGCTGCAGGCCGGCGTGGGCAAGGAGGTGAGGCTGATCCGCGTCGAGGACGTGATCTATTGCGAGTCCGACAGCCGCTACACCCGCGTCGTCTACGCCGAGGCCGGCCGGCAGTGCGAGGCCTTGCTGCGCACGCCGTTGAAGGACCTGCTGGCCCAGCTCGACCCGACGCGCTTCCAGCAGGTGCACCGCTCCACCGTCGTCGCCAGCGCGCAGATCGCCAGCGCGCTGCGCGACGACGACGGCGGCATGCTGCTGCGCCTGCGCGGCTCGCCGGACACGCTGACCGTGTCGCGGCCGTTTCAGGGGCTGTTCAAGGGGCAGTGATCTCCACCGCCACGCCGCTCAGCACCGCGTTGCCGCTGAGCGGGTCGCGGGCCGCGTCGTCCAGCAGCGCATTCATGTTGACGCCCGGCCGCTCGCGGGCCACACCCAGCAGCACGCCGTCCAGGTCATGCCCCCAGCCATGCGGCAGGCTCACCACGCCTGGGCTCATGTCGGCGCTGCGTTCGACGCGCGCGATCAGTTCGCCCACGGCGCTCTTGACCTTGGCGAACTCGGCCAGGCCCAGGCGATCCGCATCGGCCGGGTTGACCAGCAGCGTGCAGCGCTCCGGCCCCTTGGCGAGCACGGGCAGGTTGTGCATCCAGCTGTTGCCCGAGCGCGTGTCGCGGCGGCCGATGAGGCTGAATTCGGGCGCGGGCTCGGCCTTCACCTGGGCCAGGTCGGCCAGGATGGACGGCGGCGCCAGCTCGATCCTGCCGCTCGGCGTGCGCAGCACCTCGGGGATGCGGGCGGTCAGCGCGCCCAGGTCCACGCCGCCGCCTTCGACGGTGCTGGCCGCCTTCACCTTGGCGAGGTTGAGACCGCCGGACTTGCGGCCGAACTGGTCACCGTAGGGCCCCACGCGCAGCTGCAGGTCGATGAGGCGCTCGGGGCCGCGCCAGGGCTCCAGCGCGGCGAGGATGGCGGGCGTGTTATCGCCGGCAAAGCGGCGCACGTCGGATTCGATGGCCTCGTCGTCCAGCTGGCCCACGTCCACCCCCAGGCCGCGGCCTTCCAGCAGCGCGCAGAGCTTGAGGATGGTCTGCCACTCCTGCGGCGTGCCGGCCGGCGCGGCCAACACCGGGCCGGAGAAGCGCGCATGGTTGCGGTGGCTGAGCTGCGGGAAGGCGACGTCGAAGTGCAAGTCTTCCAGCGGCGACAGGCCGGGCAGGATGACGTCGGCATGGCGGCTGGTCTCGTTGACGTAGATGTCCAGGCTGAGCATGAAGTCCAGGCCTTCCAGCGCCTGGGCGATGCGCGGGCCGTTCGGCGCCGACAGCACCGGGTTGCTGGCGATGGTGATCAGCGCCTTGATCTGGCCCTCACCCGGCGTTTGCATCTCCTCGGCCATCACCGTGATGGGCAGCTCGCCAAAGACCTCCGGCGCGCCGGACACGCGGCTCTTGCGCCGGCCGGTCGTGATGCCTTTTCCGCTGCCCGGCTTGCCCTGCGTGTTGGACGCAAATGCCGCCGCCTTGGCAAACATCGCGCCGCCCTCGCGGTCGAGGTTGCCCGTCAGCACGTTGATGAGGTCGACCAGCCAGGAGTTCACCGTGCCGAAGCGCGTCGTGCAGGTGCCGATGCGGCCGTAGACGGCGGCGCGCGGCGCAGCGGCCAGCTCGCGGGCAATGCGGCGCTGCGTCTCGGCCGGGATGCCGCAGCCAGCGGCGGTGAGCTCGGGCGGGAAGGGCAGCACGGCGGCGCGAGCTTCTTCCAGGCCGTTGACGTGTTCTGCCAGTCGGCCCAACTGCACCAGCCCTTCGTCGAACAGCGTGTGCGCAATGCCCAGCAGCAGCAGCGCATCGCCGCCGGGACGGATGGGCAGGTGCTCATCGGCGGCAGCAGCCGTCTCGCTGCGGCGCGGGTCCACCACGACGATGCGCCCGCCGCGCGCCCGCATCGCCTTGGCCTTGCCGCGGTAGTCGGGCACCGTCCACAGGCTGCCGTTGCTGATCATCGGGTTGCCGCCGAGGATGAGCAGGTAGTCGCAGCGCTCGATGTCGGGCAGCGGGATGGACAGCCAGTGGCCAAACATCAGGCCGGCGCTCAGCTGCTTGGGCATCTGGTCCAGCGTCGAGGCGCTGAAGACGTTGCGTGTGCCTAACGCGCGAACCAGACGGGGCGTGTAGGCCAGCAGGCTCACCTTGTGCGCGGCCGGGTTGCCGATGGTCAGCGCTATCGAGTCCGGCCCCTGCTCGCGCCAGACGGGCAGCAGGCGTTTTTCGATCTCGGCAAAGGCTTCGTCCCAGCTCGCCGCAACGAAGGCGCCATCGCGCTTGATCAGCGGCGTGCGCAGGCGGTCGGGGTCCTCGTGCAGGTCCTTGAGGCTCACGCCCTTGGGGCAGAGGTAGCCGTGGCTGAAGACGTCGTTCTCGGCACCGCGGATGGCGATGACCTTGGCGCCTTCGGTCTTCACCTCCAGCCCGCAGCAGGCCTCGCAGAGCGGGCAGATGCGGTAGTGGCTGTCGGGCATGGCGGTCTCCTGGCGTTCCTGTGCAGCCAGGCAGCTTAGTCGTCACCCCCGGGCGGGGTCCGTCGCGCAGGCGACGAACCGGGAGGCGCGGACGGCGGCCAGGCGAGGTCGCGGCCGTCGCGCCAGCGCAAGGTCCAGATGCCGCGGTCGACGCCGGCGCGCAGCTCGTCGGTGCCGGGGTGCTCGCGGGCGCGGCTCGCATCGCGGTCGACGACGCCGACCCAGAGGTCGCGGCCGCTGGCCTTGGCGACGTACAGGCATTGGTCGGCCAGGTCCACGGTGGCGTTCCAGTCTGCCGGCGGTTGTGCTGCGGCATCCCGCCGAAGCGGATGGCAGGCGTAGCCGATGGAGCAGGTCTTGCGCAGCACCTGGCCGTCGTCCAGCGTGAAGCCGTGCGTGGCGATGCTGGCGCGCAGGCGTTCGGCCAGCAGATGGCACTCCTTCGCGTTCGCCTGCCGGACGACGACGAGAAACTCCTCGCCACCCCAGCGCACGAGGGTGTCGGACTCGCGAAGCTGCCTTTGCAGCACGTCGGCGCACTGCTTCAGCACCGCGTCGCCGGCAGCATGGCCGTGCACGTCGTTGACCGCCTTGAAGTGGTCGATGTCGATCATCATGAAGACGATGTCCACGTTGGCGCTCGCGCGGCCGGCACCGACAGTCTCAAGCCGACGCCGGGCCAGCGCCAGGTCTTCGTGAATGGTGCTGACGAGGTGGCGGCGGTTGCGCAGGCCGGTCAGCGGATCGGAGAACGCCATGTCGCGCATGGCGCGATAGGCGCGCTTGACGTGGTGTCGACTGACGGCCGCAACCACCGCCGCGATCAGCCCTGCCGCCGCTGCCAGTGCCAGCATCCAGCGGAAGCGCTGCTGGTGCCGGTGCTCCTGCTCCAGCGCATCGATCTGGCGCTGGCGCCTGTCGGCCTCATAGGCCGCGTTGGCCTCGGCGATGCGCTTCTGGTCTGCGGCCTTGCGCACCTCGCCGGTGAGGCGATTGAACTCCATGGCAGCCGCGTAAGCCTGTGGGTAGTCATGCTTGAAGGCCAGCTCTTCCGCCAGCACGCCCTGGAATTCGGCCGCGCTGGTGGCCATGCCCGGTGTCGCGGCAAAGGCGGTGACGGCCCTGCGTATCCATTCGATGCCGCCGGGCTGCCCGAGCCGGTTCAGCGCAATGCCCTTGTTGATCCAGCTGACCCACAGCGACTCCTTGTCGCCGGTGCGCTCCACCAGCGGGATGGCCTCCTCGGCGTGGCTCAGGGCGCTGCGGTAGTCCTTCTTCTGCAGGGCGACGTCGGCCAGATTGGTCGCCGCGACCGCAAGGTTGTAGTTGTTCTGCTCCTCCTGCGCCGAGGCGCGGGCCTTCAGCAGCGCCTCGTACTGCTCGTCGGCGCGACCGAGCATGGCCAGGAAGTGCGCCTTGCGCAGGAAGTAGTTGGACAGGCTGGAGCGATCTCCTGCGGCTTCCGAGACGTCGATGGCCTTCTGCACGCTGCGCAGGGCTTCGTCGACGCGGCCGGACCGCGAATGCACGAGAGCCATGGCGGTCAGCGCATGCGCGAGCTCGTAGACAGCGTCGGGCCTCTCATCGAGGATGCGCAGCGCTCGCGTCAACAGCTCGGCGGCCTCAGGCAGACGGCCGAGCCGGGTCATCGCCATGCCGGCAAGGCGCCAGGCGTCCGCCGCAATCAGCCTGCCGGAGGTATCGGCGTTATCGCCGCCCAGCGCCGGCACCCGGCTTTCGATGCGCTGGTAGACCTTGAGCACCTCTGCCGGGTTGCCGGCTTCCGTCCATGCCGACATCTGCAGCCGCTCAAAGTGCAGGCGCTCGCGCTCTTCGGGCGCCTCCCGCTGGCCGAGGACTGCATGGGCGATGGCCTCGTCGGTGCGCTGAACGCGAATCAGGTCCCGTACCAGGCGCGTGCGCAGCCAGGTCCGATCTTCGGGTTTCAGAGCGGTGGCCGAGAGCGCCTGGCGGGCCAGGGCGATCGAGGCGACGGGCCGGCGGCGGTCGTCCGACGTGATCGCTGCCTTCACAGCCGCGATGTCCACGGCCGGGGCCTGGGTGCCAGGCCCGGTGGACGAGCTCGCTGCGGCGGACGGTGACTCTGCCAGCGCCGTCAGCGCTGACACCGTGAATGGCATGCCGAGCGCCGCGCACAACACCAGCCGCATGCCTGCCCGCGCTAGCGTTCCTTGATCTGTGAGGGGCCGGTCCGGCCCTTTTTCTGTCTGCGCCATACCTGCGGCGATGGAGTGCACTGGATGCCGGCATCGGCACGGCGACGCTCGTAAATGCGGCTGTCCCAGTCTATGGCTTGCCCACCTGATGGACTCGGGTGCGTCGGCGCAGGGCGGAACGGATGCGTGCAGCTTTGCGCGTTCGGTGGCGTCCTGGCTTCTGCGTGGCCCTGCCGGCGGTGAATCTCACGTCACCTGTGGCCTGAGCCCAGCCAGTCCTGTAGCTGCTTGAGCACGGCGGCATCGGTCTGCAGGCCGAGGTGGCCCAGGCCGGTGAAGACGGCGGTGTCAGTGAAGGCCAGCCGGCGCGCGGCCTCGCGGTGCTGGCCGAGCGCGCTGGACACGGGCACCAGGCCGTCGCCCAGCCAGCGGGCTGGCGGGCCGCTCGGCTTCTTGGCCGTCGTTGCGGCCACGGCATAACAGGCCACCCCAGCGGGCAGCGGAATGCGGCTCGCAACGCCCTCGTCCACTTCGAGCAGGCTGCCGTGGCGCAGGTCACGGATGCCGGCGCTGCGCCGCGCGGCCAGAGCGGCCAGCGGACGCGAATAGGCGCTGACGCCGAGCAGCTGCTGCACCTGCTGGCCGCCGCGCTCCAGCGGTGCGCCGAGGTGGGGGCTGCCCAGCGTGATGAGGCTTTGCAGGCGCTTGGGCCAGCGTTTGCGTTGTGCTTGCGCGATGGCGCTGCGGGCGACGAGGCCGCCCATGCTGTGGCCGAGCAGCGTGATGGGGCCGGGCACGCGGGTCAGGAGTTCGGCCAGCTCGGCGCCGTTGCGCCAGATGGCGCGGCCGGTGTTGTAGCGCAGGCCGAGAGGCTGGTAGCCGAGGGCGGCCAGCGCAGCGGGGAAGTCCGCACCGTCGCGCCGCCACTGCGCCTCGTTCATGCACAGGCCGTGCAGCAGCACGATGGCCGGGCCGGTCGCGCCGTCCACGAGCGGGTGCAGGCTCATGGCCGTGGCGAGCGGGTTGGCGGTGGCTTCGAGGTAGTCGCCGAGCACGCCGTTCAGCGCGGCCAGTGTGGCGTTGGCGCGGGCGGGTGTCGCCTGGCCGAGCAGCGGGGTCAGCGCAGCCAGGGCGAGATCCAGCCCGCCGCCGACCAGCCTCGTCACGCCGCGCACGCTGCGGTAGACGAGGCCGGTGATGCCGGAGGTACGGTCACGCGGCGCGGTCAGCGGCAGGCGCGTGATCTCGGCGTGCATGGCCTCGACGAGGTTGGTCACGCCCGTGACGGCGTCCGTCGCGAGGCGGCTGCTGCCGCGCAGGTGCTGGGCTTTGCTCATGGGGCGATCATGCGCCGTGGCGTTCATCCGCCCTGGAACACCACCTCCGCCCGCAACCCACCCGCCACGCGGTTGCTCAAGACCAGCACCGCCTCCCTGCCGCCGCACCAGTTGCTGGGGGATGTACAGCGGCTGCTGCCGGAGGACGACGATGAGCCGGTGGTGCCGTCGTCGCTGCTGCCGCCGCCACCACAGCCCGCCAGCGCCATGGCACCGGCGCCACCCAGCGACAGGGCGCCCGCGCTCATCAGCCAGCGCAGCGCTGCGCCGTTCCAGGGCCTGCTGCTGCAGGCGGGTCAGGTCATGGGCAAGGCCCAGGTCGTGGTCGTGCTGCATCGGGTCTCCATCGGGATGTCGGATGGAGGCATTGCATCGCTGCGATGTATCGGGCGAATCGGCAGATTGTGTCGGTGGACATATGGAGTGCGGTTTTCCAGAACCATCACTGAGCCGCAGACGTCTTCCTCGCAGCGGCGATGCCGAACACACTGCGGCGCTTGATAGACCGGAGGTCGTGCCATGGTGATCGTTGCGGGATGGGTGCTGGTGTTGCTGCTGCTGGCGGTGTGGTCAGCGCTGGTGTGGTCGGGCGAGGCGTTGCTGGCGGCGGCGCTGTCTCATGCCGGCACGTTGAGTACCGGCGACTGGAATCTGCCCGAGGCGTTGACCGCCTGGCTGCCGGTGCCGGTGGCCGAGTGGCTCGCGGGCACGCTGGAGACGCTGACGCCTCAGTTGCAGGCACTCGCGGGCACGCTGCCGTGGCTGTCGGGCGGCGTCACCGTTTTGGCCTGGGTGGTGTGGAGCGTGGGTGCGCTGTGCCTGCTCGGCATCGGCGTGGCCCTCCATGTGGGCGTGGCGCTGTACCGCAAGTCCAGGGACTCGACCGTGACGAACAGGCCCGGGGCGATGGTTTCCTAGAATTCGGCTGCCCCTAACCCTAGGGGGCGTTCAGGAGACCCCTTGAAGCCCGTGAATCTCGCTGCCGCCGGCAGCCTGGCCCTTGCCTTGGCCTTTTCGGCCGCCGCCCCCTTGCAGGCGCAGACCGCCGTCAACCCGTCTGTTCCCACGCTCGAACAGATCTTCCGCGCCGAACCCTATCGCGGCGAGAACGCCAAGGAGGCCGCCTTCAGCCGCAGCGGCCGTTATCTCGCCTACCTGTGGAGCCCCTTCGGCGAGCCGGGCAGCGATCTCTGGGTGCACGACACCCGGACCGGCAAGACGCAGCGGGTCACTTCACCCCAGGTCATGGCCGCGTTCGAGGCGCCGGAGGACCTGGAGCGCTTCGACAAAAAACTCAGGCAGCGCAACGACGAATATGCCGAGCGCCAGGCCCGCGAACTTGCACAACAGGCCTATCTGCGCGGCGACAAGGTCGACCTGTCGCAATGGGAAGCCGCCCAGCTGGCGGTGCTGAAGAAGGAACTGGCCGAGAAGAAGGCCAGGGACGATGCGCAGAAGGCGGCCGACAAGGCCGAAGCCGACGCCGAAAAGCAGGCCATGGCCGCGCTCGCCGCCCGGCGCGCCGGCAAGCCCGTGCCTGCCGCGGCGCCCGCATCTGCTGCGTCCGCCGCCGACAAGAAGGACGACAAGGAAAAGGAGCTGTGGGAACTGCGCGACGAGCTGAAGAAGAAGCTTGCCCGCGACAAGCTCAAGCCGGCGGACCTCTACCCCGGCCCATCGCAGTTCGCCTGGGCACGCAAGGCCGACGAACTGGTGTTCCAGTACCGGGGCGGCCTGTACCGCTGGAGGGCGGACGACAAGGCGCCTGCTGCGGTCGTCGCGACGCAGCGCGAGCTGCGCCTCGTGGGCTACACGGCCGACGACAGCGGCGTGCTGTTCTCCGACGACACCCGCGTGCTGCGCGCCAGCTTCAGGCAGCCGGGCGTGCAGGTGGTCAACCGCGAACTGATCCACCCGGACGACGAGCAGAAGAAATACAAGATCGCAGAAACCGCGATCAGCGAGGACGGCCGGTGGATGTCGCTGCTGGCCAAGGCGCCGCTCAAGGGCGCTGACGACAAGCCGGCGCCGCCGCCCAAGCAGGTCGAGATCATGAATTACAGCGAGCGCTGGGCCACGGCCAAGAAGGTCAACCGCGAGGTGTCCGACGACAAGCGCACGCAGCAGCCTCTCGCCCTCTACATCCGCCAACTGCCCACCGGCAACGAGGCGCCGCGCAAGCAGCCCGCGCCGGTGTTCACGCAGGCCGGCGGTGATGTGTGGTTCGAGATGAGCGACGTCGCCTGGGCGCGCGATGGCAGCCGCTACGCGTTCACGACCTGGGAGCGCGACAAGGAGCTGCTGCGGGTCTACATCGGCTCGGCCAATGAAGAGGCCAAGCCCGAGCTGGTGCTGGAGCGCCGAGGCGATGTCGGCCACGAAGTCGTCAACGTGATCAAGCCCCGCTTCACACCCGACGGCAAGACGCTGGTGCTGGCGCTCGACGAAGCCGGCTGGCGCCAGCCCTATGCCATCGACGTGGCCAGCAAGGCGCTACGGCCGCTGGTGAAGGGCGAGTTCGAGGCCCACCAGATCGTCGGCTTCACGGCCGACAGCCAGGCGGTGTTCGTGTTGGCCAATCAGGGCGACGCGGCGGCGATGAACCTCATGCGTGTCGACATGGCCAGTGGCGCCATGCAGGCGCTGGGCTCCGTCGGCGATTTCCACCGCAGCGCGGCGGCGTCGGAGGATGGCCGCTGGGTCAGCGCCAATGCCGGCAACTGGGCTCGTCGACCGGAACTCAAGCTGCTGGCCACTGACGGCAAGACCGCGCCGCGCACGCTGACCGACAGCAGCGACCCGGCCTGGGCCACGCTGAACCTGCTGCGCCCCGAGCGCTTCGCCTTCACCAACCGCCATGGTGACCGCATCGAGGCCTATGTCTTCAAGCCGGCCGGCTGGCAGGCGACGGACAAGCGCCCGGGCATCGTCTACGTCTACGGCGGCCCGCTGAACGACCGCCACATCGTCGAGGTCGACAGCTTCCAGAACACGGCCTACCTGTTCGGCCAGTACTTGGCGGCGAAGCATGGCTACGTCACCGTCGCCGTCGACCCACGCGGCCACAGCAACTACGGCCGCAAGTTCTCCGACGCCAACTGGGAGCGCCCTGGCGAGCCGCAGGCCGAGGACCTGGAAGACCTCGTCAAGCTGCTGCCCGCCTACGGCGTGGACCCGGCCCGCATCGGCCTGAACGGCTGGAGCTTCGGCGGCTTTCAGACCCAGTACACGATGTACACGCGGCCCGATCTGTTCGCCGCCGGCATCGCCGGTGCCGGCCCGACCGAATGGGAGAACTACAACAGCTGGTACAGCGGCCGCACCATCGGCAAGGCCACCGACCGCAGCAAGCCCGTGCTGCGCAAGTATTCGCTGCTGCCGCTGGCCCGAGGCCTGCGCAAGCCGCTGATGCTGGTGCACGGCATGCAGGACCCCAACGTGCTCTACCAGGACACGGTCAATGTCTACCGCGAACTGCTGGACTCGGGCAAGGAGTCCCTGGTCGAACTCTTCCTCGACCCGGACGGCGTGCATGCCATGGGCGGCGTCGTCAAGCCCGCTGGCTGGCACCGCAAGTACGAGGCCTTCTGGCTGCGCAACCTGGGCCGCGCGAACCCTTAAGGCAGGGGCCGCAACTGCGTCGCCAGCACTTCCTCGGCCACCTTCTGGCCCAGGCGATAGCCCACGTCGACGGAGTTGCGGAAGTGCACGCCGCTCCAGACGCGTGAGTTGGCCAGCTCCAGGCCCATGGCCTCGGGCGTGGGCCAGCTGCGCGTCATCGACAGCGCGCTGTTGACCCAGACCAGCGGCGCCTGGCTGTCGCCACGGAAGGCCGTCATCAGCGTCGCCAGCGTGCCGCCGCCGACAGCGCCGCCCGACGGGTAGTCGCTGTTGGGCGGCGTGTGGATCAATGGCTCCCAAGCCGCGTCGCGCAGCTTGGCATCGGCAAAGGCGCCGCGCAGCGCGTTGTAGGGCCGCCAGTGGCGGTACTTGGTCTTGATACCGGTGTAGACGATGCGCGAGTCCAGATCGGCCATGTCCATCAGCGCCAGCATGCGGGCGAACTCGAGCGGCGTGGCCTTGTTGTGCTCGGCCAGCTTCTTGAGCATGGCCACGGCGTCCTCGCCCTCGCCGGAGTTCCAGAACAGCGCGATGACCGACTGCTCGCCCGTGCGCTGGGTGCTGACGCGCCCGCCCAGAGCCTTGACCTCGGCGAGGTCGCGCTGGGCGACGGCGCTGCCCACGGCCGGCGGCGGGCCGGGGTCGAAGGCGGCCGTGTCCTTGATGCCGAAGGGCTTCATGCGCGCCGAGCCGACGCCGGACTCCTGCTTGTGCTCGGGTGTCAGCACGTGCACGCCCGGCGCGGGCTCGATCTTGGGCGGATCGACGCGGCTGAAGCTGTCGTCCGAGCGAGCACTCAGCAGCGCCAGCGCCACGCGCCGGCCCAGTGCAACGCCCTTGCTGCGCGCGGCGGCATCGGTCACGCCCTTCAGCGAGGCTTCGTAGGTCTTCTCGATAAAGGCCTGGTCCGCGCCCGGCACGCTGCCCAGCACGACGCGAGCGGCGGAGGCCACGGCCGCTTCGGGCGAGGCGTCGGGCACCGGTGCGGGCGCCACGCCATAGGCCTGGTAGCGCGGCGTGATGGCGTTCAGCGCATTGAACATCGCCAGGTCGGTCAGCAGCGTCGTGTGCAGCAGCTGCGAGCGCGGCGACTTCGCCAGCACCTTGGGCGTGGCCTCGGCCCAGTCGCTGACGATGTCGGCACGTGCCGGCATGGCCGCCAGCAGGGCCAGGAGCAGGGCGCCCGTGGCGCGAAGGATTCTGGACATGGGGCTCCCCGGAGTGAAGCCGGGACGCTAGCCATGTCGCTGCGGGGCCGCAACCCCAACCGGAATGACGCGGCTCAGCTGCTGCGGCGGCGCCGCGCCATCAGGCCGACGCCGGCCAGCCCCGCCAGCATCAGCGCGTAGGTGCCCGGCTCCGGCACGGGCGCCAGCGCGAACAGCGCAGTGCCGGCGCCCACGCCATCGGCGCCTTCGGCCGACACGGCCAGGTAGTACATGCCGTCCATGGCAAAGCCCTTCAGGCCCTCGGGCGCGATCTGGCCGTTCATCGTCAGCATGCGCACGAAGCTGGTCTTGCTCGGGTCGTTGGCGTCGATCTCGAACACCGCCACCGCGCCGGTCGTCGTGCGCTCCAGGCCGATGAAGGCGAAGGTCTTGCCGCCGATCTCCATCAGCTCCACGCCCTCGGGCTCAACGCCCTTATCACGGCTGCGGCCATCGTTGTAGATGCCGGCCAGGTTGGCCTGCACGTCCAGGATGTTGCCGCTGTCATAGACCAGGTTGCCGTCGGCGTCGCGGATGGAGAAGGAGCGCGCACCCGCGGCAAACAGGTTGCCGGCCGACGAGTCGGTGTTGGAGATGCGCAGCGTGCTCGTCGGGCCGGTCGCGCCGACGCTGGTGGCGGCGGAGCGGTCGGCGTCGTCCTCGCGGTAGTCGCCTTCGTTGGCCATCACCACATAGGTCTTGCTGCCGTGGCTGAAGCTGGCCATGCCGTCGGGCATGTACAGGCCCTTGGCCGCCACGGCCTGGAAGCTCACCTGGCCGTCGTTGTAGACGGCGTCGATGGCGTTGCCGGCCTGCGAGAAGTCCTTCGCGCCCAGGCCGACCACCTTGGTGAACTGGCCGCTCTGCAGGTCCAGCACGCCCATGGCGTTGGCTTCCTGCAGGCTCACATAGGCCTGCGTGCCGGCCTTGTTGACGGCGATGTATTCCGGCTCGAAGTCCATGCCGGTGTTGGTGCGGATGTTGTTGCCGCTTTGCGCAACGCCGGCCAGGGTCGCTGTCGAGACGACCGCGCGGCTGGCCACGTCGATGATGCTCACGCTGCCGACGGGATCGGCGGCGCCCACACCATAGTTGCGCGGCACGGTCGTGCCGATGCGGGCGCCGTAGCCGCCCGCGTTCGGCGTGGCCTCGTTGGCGACGAGCAGGCGGCTGCCGTCCGGCGTGAAGGTCAGCATGTCGGGCAGCGAGCCCACCGCGATGGTGTTGGTGCCGGCCAGCAGCGAGCGGCTGGTCGTGTCGTAGAGCTGCACGACGCCGGGCAGCTTGCGGTCGCTGGCCTCGATGGCGAAGGCGGCGACGCCGTTGTGGATGGCCACGCTGTTGATGGCGCCCCAGGCGCTGACGTCGATGAAGCTCAGCGAGGCGCCGGTCTTCGCGTCCAGCACGGCGACGCCCTTGACGCCGGCCACCCACAGCGTCTTGCTGGCTGCGTCGAAGGCGACGATCTCGGACAGGAAGCCGCTGGGAGTGCCGGCATGGGCGTTGGCCCAGACCTGGCTGGCGCCGTCCAGCACGCTGGCGGCATGGGCTGCGCTCATGGTCACCACGCTCAGGGCAAAGGTGGCGGCAAGGGCCTGGATCAGTCGAGTGCGCTTCATGGGGGGCCGTTTGGTAAAGCCGCAGATGCTGTGCCGGCGGCGTGACAAGGTCATGACGACGATGACCGTACGCCGCAAATCGGGCGATGAACAGGCCCTAAGCTGGCGCCCATGTGGACCGCCGCCTCCTTGCCGCCCGACGAAGACCGCCGCCTGGCCCGACTGGCCGCGCTGGCGGTCATGGACAGCGAGCCCGAGCCGCTGTTCGACCACCTCACCGCGCTGGCCGCGCAGATCTGCGGCACGCCCGTGGCCCTGCTGGGCCTGCTGGACGACGAGCGCCAGTGGTTCAAGGCAGCCATCGGCTTTGGCCGCAGCGAGACGCCCCGGGGACAGACCTTCTGCGCGCACACGCTGCTGGCCGACGGCATGTTCGAGGTGTGCGATGCGCGCCTGGACGAGCGCTTCGCCGATCACCCCGACGTGCTGGCCGACCCGCCGCTGCGTTTCTATGCCGGCGTGCCCATCCGCCTGGACGACGGCAGCCACCCGGGCACGCTGTGCGTGGTGGATTTCCGCCCGCGCGAGCTCAACGATGCCCAGAGAGAGGCGCTGACGCGTCTGGCCGGCGCGGCCGCAGAGGCGCTGATGATGCGCGAGCGGGCCCAGGGGCGTGGCGACGAAGGCGCGGGCGAGCAGCCCTTCCGGCTGCTGGCCGAGACGGCGCCGCTGGGCATCTTTCGCGCCGACGCGGCGGGCCTTTGGGTCTACACCAATCCCGTCTCGCAACGCATCTTCGGCATCAGCGCGCGCGACGCCCTCGGCGAAGGCTGGTCCGCCGCGCTGGCGCCGGAGGACGCTGCCTCCGTGCTGGCCCACTGGCAGCGCTGCGTGGAACGGCGCCAGCCCTTCGAAATGCGTTACCGCGTGCACCGCTCCGGCGGCGAGCCGCGGCAGGTGTGGGCGCGCGCGCAGCCGCTGCTGGCGCCTGGCGGCGGCCTGGCCGGCTATGTCGGCATTGCCGAGGACGTGACCGACAGGCTCAGCGCCGAGCGCGAGCTGCGTGAAAGCAAGGCCCTGCTGGACCGCACCGGCCGCGTCGCCGGCGTGGGCGGCTGGACGCTGGACCTGCAGACCCAGGAGCTGATCTGGAGCGACCAGACCTGCCGCATCCACGACCTCCCGCCCGGCCACCGGCCGACGCTGGAGGAGGCCATCGCCTTCTACCGGCCCGAGGCGCGCGCGGCCATCGAAGCGGCCGTGCACCGCGGCATCAGCCAGGGCGAGCCGTGGAGCCTGGAGCTGCCGCTGGTGACGGCCGCCGGCCGCGAGGTCTGGGTGCTCGCCCAGGGCCAGGTGGACTGGCAGGACGGCACGCCGGTGCGGCTGGTGGGCGCCATGCAGGACGTCACCGAGCACCACCGCGCCGCCGTCGAGCTGGAGCACAGCCGGCAGCGCCTGCGGGCGCTGTATGAGTCGACCCCGGCGCTGATGCACTCGGTCGACGCAGCCGGGCGGGTGCTGAGCGTGTCGGACCGCTGGCTGGAGCGGCTGGGCTACCGGCGCGAGGAGGTCATCGGCCGCATGCTGGACGACTTCCTGACGCCCGAGGCCAGCCGCCAGGTCCGCGACGTCTACCGCCCGGCGATGTGGCGCGACGGCCATGTCGACGCTTGCCCGGTGCAGTTCATCTGCGCCGACGGCCGGCTGCGCGACGTGCTTGTCTCGGCCGTGGCCGAGTTCGACGCGCTGGGCCGCCCGCTGCGCGCCCAGGCGCTGGTGGACGACATCACCGAGGAACTGCAGCGCCGCGCCGAGCTGGCCCAGGAGCAGCAGATGCGCCGCCAGACCGAACGTCATGTGCAGGAGCTGGACCAGTTGCTGCGCGAGCGCTCCGAGATGCTGGACGTGCTCGCCCACGAGGTGCGCCAGCCGCTCAACAACGCCAGCGCCGCGCTGCAGAGCGCCACCGCCAGCCTCGCCGGCCGCGGCGAGCGCCAGGCCCAGGAGCGGCTGACGCGTGCCCAGGCGGTGCTCGGCCAGGTGCTTGCCGGCGTCGACAACACGCTGGCCGCCGCCACCCTGCTGGCCGGCGGCGGCCGCATCGCGCGGCTGGACACCGACATCGACACGCTGATCGCCGTGACCATTGCCGACCTGCCGCGCGACCAGCGTGACCGCGTCGTCGTGCAACGCCACACGGCCACGCGCACGGCCATGATGGACATGAGCCTGATGCGGCTGGCGCTGCGCAACCTGATGTCCAACGCGCTCAAGTACGCGCCCGGCGTCAGCCCGGTCACGCTGCACGTGATGGACTTCGACGAGCCGGCCGTGCTTCAGTTCGAGGTGGCCGACGCCGGCCCCGGTATCCCGCGCGAGCTTCAGCCGCGCCTGTTTACGCGCGGCGCGCGCGGCGGCGGGGCGGAATCGGCCCACGGCCTAGGGCTGTACATCGTGCGCCGCGTGATGGATTTGCATGGAGGCGCTGCCGAGCTGCGGCGCACCGGGCCGCTGGGTACCGTCATGCGGCTGACACTACCTCAAGCCCTAGACTGACCGCCTCCTGGCCTAGCCTTTTAGATGTCCGACACCCCAGCCGACACGCCGGTCCAACCGACCAAGCCCACTCGCCGCCTGCCCAGCCTGCGCGGCCAACTCACCCTGGTGCTGGGGGGGCTTGCATTGGCCATCCTGACCCTGGTGGGCGGCTACCTCGGCAGCGTGGCGACCGACGAGATCTTCCTGGCCCAGCAGGCCGCCGTGCGAGCCACGGCCCAGTCGGCCGCGGAGCTGCTGGCCACGCAGCTGCGTGACCGCGAGCGTGAGATCGAGTTGCTCAGCGTCGCACCGCATCTCGTGGATGGCCCGCTGGACTCGCCTCGGGTGCGCGACGCGCTGGAGCGCCGCCAGGCCTTGCACGACGAGTTCGCCTGGCTGGGCGTGGCCGCGCCCGACGGCACTGTGCTGCAGGCCAGCGGCGGCATGCTGGCCGGCCGCTCCGTTGCACAGCGCGAATGGTTCATCGCCGCGCGGGAGCACCTCTATCTGGGTGACGTGCACGAAGCCAAGCTGCTGGCCACGATGCTGCCGGCCCAGCCCAATGGCGAGCCGACGCGCTTCATCGACTTCGCGGCTCCCATCCGTGATGCCGAGGGCCAACTGCGTGGCGTCGTTGGTGCCCATGCGCACTGGCGCTGGGTCACGGGCGTGGTGGAAGGCGTCACGCGGCGCCAGAACCCCGGCAGCGGCATCGACGCCCTCATCATCGACCGCCAGGGCCGCGTGCTCTACCCCGAGGCCTTGAAGGTGGCGCAGGCCAAGGGAACCGAGGTGCTGCCCAAGCTGGTCAATGGGAGGTTCGAGGGCGAGCTGATGTTCGACGGCAAGGCCTATCTCACCAGCGAAGCGCCGCTGCAGGCGCGCACGAGCGTCGAGCTGGGCTGGCGCATCGTCGCCCGCCAGCCGATGGAGCTGGCCATGCGCCCGGTGCGCGACCTGCGCCGCGAACTGGTGCTGCTTGGTCTGACGGCGGCCGCCGTGCTGGCGCTGGCCGCATGGCTTCTGGCCCGACGCATCAGCCGGCCGGTGGAGCAGCTGGCGAGCATTGCGGTGCGAGTCGAAAGCGAGCGCCGCATGCCCGAGTTCCCCAACCAGCCGGCCGCCCATGAGCTGGCGAAGTTGAGCGAGGCCATGCAGTCCATGGCTCGGTCCCTGCTTGCCACCGAGCAGGAGCTGCAGCAGGCCAACGTGACGCTCGAAGCCCAGGTGCAGCAGCGCACGTCCGAGCTGCAGGCCGCCAACGCCGCGCTGGAGCACCTGGCCACGCGCGACCCGCTGACCGGCCTGCACAACCGCCGCAGCCTGGACGCCCGCCTGGCCGAGGCCCACGCGCTGGACCGGCGCTACGGCAGCGCGAACGGCCGCGTGCACGGCCTGCTGCTGGTCGACGTGGACCATTTCAAGCGCGTCAACGACGAATTCGGCCATCCGGCCGGAGACGAGGTGCTGCGCCAGCTCGCGCGACTGCTGCAGGCGTCGGTGCGCGTCACCGACGTGGCGGCCCGCTTCGGTGGCGAGGAGTTCGCCGTGCTCCTGCCCGAACTGGCCGGGCCGCTCGACGCCGTCATGGCGGCCGAGAAGATCCGTACCGCGGTCGAGGCGGCTGTCTTCCCCGCCGTGGGCAAGTTGACGGTCAGCATCGGCGTCAGCCTGGCCTCGCCGGACGACGTGGAACTGCGACCGCTGATCGCACGCACCGACGCTGCGCTCTACGAGGCCAAGCGCGGTGGCCGCAATGCCGTGGTGCTGAAGGCGTCTGACGCGCCGGCGTAGGGCAGGTCGCGACCTGCCCTGACCGTGGATCAGATCAGCTGCAGCGGCGCGCGGAACACATAGCCGACGCGCGACTTGCTCTGCAGCGGCACCAGCGTCGGCGTGGCGCGCTCGATGCGGCGGCGCAGGCGGTAGATGGTGGCGGACAAGCCGTCGTCGGTCTCGCCCTCGGGCAACTCGCGGCCGAGCTTGTTGAGCAGGGCCTCGCGCGTGACCGGCTCGCCGCCGGCCGCCGCGAAGCATTCGAGCAGTTGGCGGTCCGCTTCGCTGAGCTGGATGCGGGTACCGTCCGGCACGATGAGTTCGCCACTGGTGCGGTCCAGCTTCCAGGCAGCGTCGGCTGCGGCGGGCTTGGCGACGCGGCGCTGCACGGCAGCGATGGCCAGCGCCACCTGTTCGAACTGCACCGGCTTGACGAGGTACATGTCGGCGCCGGCCGTGATGACCTCGCGGAACACCTCGGGCCCCAGGCGGCCCGACACGACGACGATGCCGGCATCGGTGCGGCGGCGCAGGATCTTGATCAGCTCGACGCCATTGACGCCAGGCAGCATCAGGTCGACGAGATAGAACTCGAAGGAGAAGGCCTCGGGCGCTGCCAGCAGGGCGTTGCTGTCGTCGTAGCGGCTGACCGCAATGCCCTGCTCCAGCAGGAACTGGGTCAGGAACTCCGAGTACTCGGCGTCGTCGTCGATCAGGGCGAGGGTCTTGGGTTGCATGGCGTCGGGGGCACGGAAGCAGCGGGCGAGTTTGCCGCATGACTGAGGCGTCAGGGCGCATTGAACGGCCGGTAGCGTGCCGATTTGCGCAGTGTCATAGGCGATAAATGATTGACAGCGGGCGTCCGTCGTGAGAAATCTCGGGCACAAGAAGGAGACAAGCCATGGACGATGCCGCGCAAGACGAAGGCACTGGCGACCGCGCCGACGGGTTGGACTGGCTGCTGCCCGGCCACCGCCCCGCGCCGGCCGAGGCGCTGACGCGCATCCAGGCACTGTGCGCCGCCTGGCCCGACCTGCACGCGGCGATGTTCGCCGTGCTGGCCACGCACCAGGAGCTGCCGCGCGACATGCTGGCTGCGGCCATCAAGCAGTTCCGCCCCGATCTGGAGCCCTACACGCGCGAGGACGTCGTCGGCCTGCTGACGGCGCTGTGGAACGGCGGCAAGAGCGGCTTTGATGCCGTGCTGCGTACGCGGGCGAATGCGCCGAAGAAAGTCGGCGGCTTCTCCTGGGTCAAGGAATGAACAGAGCCCCTCGTCCGGTCTCGCCACGCTGAACGCGGGCGAGCCCAACCGGTCCCCCAAGGGAACGGCGATGCTTGCGGCATTGAGCCGCAAGCTCATCGCCAGGCGGGCCGGCTTGGGAGCGGCCCGGCGCTCGGCCCGAACGCGCCATGCCCCACGGGGCTCTTCAGCGCTTGAGTCGCAGCGCGGCCCAGCCCTCATGGCCCAGCCGCGTCAGCGTGTCGAGGTTGTTCTCGTAGATGGACGCGGTGTCCGGCATTGACTCGACAGCGCGCTCGACGCTCTCCTCGCGCAGGATGTGCAGCGTGGGGTAGGGCGAGCGGTTGGTGTAGTTGGCCACGTCGCCGGGCGTGCTGTCACCGAACTGGTAGTCGGGATGGAAGTCGGCGATCTGCAGGATGCCGTCGAGCTTGAGCTCTTCCACCAGCGCGTCGGCGGCGTCGAGGAAGTCGTTGAAGTCGAGGAAGTCGGTCAGCACCTGCGGGTGGATCACCAGCGTCGTGTCCACCTCTTCCGGGTCGGCCCGGTTCAGCGCCAGCAGCTCGCGAGCCAGGTCCTTCAGCAGCGCCTCGGGGTCGGTCGCGTCGCTGACGACATAACGGATCCGTTCATTGACGTGCACCGCCTTCGCGAACGGGCAGAGGTTGAGGCCGATGACGGCCTTGACGACCCAGTCGCGGGTGTCGTTGACGATCTGTTCGTGGTTCATCGCTTGTTGTTCAGCCACTGTTCGGCGAGGCGCACCCACATCGAGCCGCCGAGCGGAATCAGTTCGTCGTTGAAGTCGTAGCTGGGGTTGTGCAGCATGCAGGGCCCCATGCCGTGGCCGCCGATGCGGTGCTCGCCGTCGCCGTTGCCGATGAGGAAGTAGCAGCCAGGCTTGTCCAGCAGGTAGTAGCTGAAATCCTCCGCGCCCATCGTCGGCTCGAAGTCCTGCACGTTGTCGGCGCCGACCATGTCGGTCAGCACGCCGTGCACGAACGCGGTCTCCTGCGGGTGGTTGATCGTCGGCGGGTAGTTGCGACGGAACTCGAACTCGGCCGTCAGCTCGAAGGCGCCGGCCAGTTGCTCCGTCATGTCCTTCATGCGGCGCTCCAGCAGGTCGAGCAGCTCCAGCGTGAAGGTGCGCACCGTGCCCTCCATGACGACGGTGTCGGGCACGACGTTGGTGGCCTCGCCGGCATGGATCATGGTCACGGAGATGACGCCGGGGTCGATGGGCCGCTTGTTGCGGCTGATGATGGTCTGGAAGGCGGTGACGAGCTGGCAGGCCGCCGGCACGGGGTCGACGCCCAGATGCGGCATGGCGGCGTGCGAGCCCTTGCCCTTGAGCGTGATCTTGAACTCGTTGCTGCTGGCGAACACCGGGCCGGTCCTCAGCGCGAACTGGCCGGCCTTCATGCCGGGCCAGTTGTGGGCGCCGAACATGGCTTCCATCGGGAACTTCTCGAACAGGCCGTCCTTGATCATCTCGCGCGCGCCGCCGCCGCCTTCTTCCGCCGGCTGGAAGACCAGGTAGACGGTGCCGTCGAAGTTGCGGTTGGTCGCCAGATGCTTTGCGGCGGCCAGCAGCATGGCCGTGTGGCCGTCGTGGCCGCAGGCATGCATGCGGCCGCGGATGGAGCTGGCGTGCGGAAACTCGTTGCGCTCGGTCATCGGCAGCGCGTCGATGTCGGCGCGCAGGCCGACCGCGCGGTCCGACGTGCCGTTCTTGACGATGCCGACGACGCCGGTCTTGCCCAGGCCGCGGTGGATGGGAATCCCCCAGCCGGTCAACGCCTGCGCGATGACGTCGGCGGTGCGCTCCTCGTGGAAGCAGAGTTCGGGGTGCTTGTGCAGGTCGCGGCGGATGGCCGTGATCTCGGCCGCGTCGGCCAGGATGGTGTCGATGAGCTTCATGAGGGTGACTTCAGGCTCTGTAAGGGCCCGAGTTTAGGATTGCGCCCGTGAATCTGAGTCGCAACGTCCGCGGCTGGCTACTTTGGCTGGCATTGCTCCTGCCTATCGCGCAAGCGATGGCCGGGGTGCACGCGCTGTCGCACTTCGATGACCGGCAGGACGAGGGCATCGTCCACCTGGTCGATTGCGATCTCTGCCTGACCGCCGCGCACCTGGCCGGTGGCGCGCCTGCCGCAACGCCGGCCGCGCTGCCGGCTGGCCTTGCCACCCATGCCGCGCCGCAGCTGGCTCTTGCCGCTGTGCCGCGCGCCGTCAGCCACGGCCTGCCGCCCGCCCGGGGGCCGCCCGCTTCCGCCTGAACCTCAAGCCTTCCCGTGCCCCACTGTCTGGGGGCGCGGGTGTTTGCGTTTTCTCGTGGAAGTACCCCTCATGCGTTCCTTTGCTCTGGCGCCCGTCGCGGCCGCCTGCCTGTCGGTTTTCGTTGTCTCCGTTTCTCATGCCGCTCCGGCCGAATCCCTCGACAAGGTCGTCGTCACCGGCAACCCGCTGAAGAGCCAGGTGCTGGCCCAGCCCAGCGACTCCCTCTCCGGCGACCAGCTCGTGCTGACCCGTGCTGCGACCCTGGGTGACACGCTGCAAGGCCTGCCCGGCGTGGCGGCCACCAACTTCGGCCCCAATGCCAGCCGGCCCAGCATCCGCGGGCTGGACGGCGACCGGGTGCGCATCCTCAACAACTCGGGCGCGTCCGTGGACGCGTCCAACCTCAGCTTCGACCACGGCGTGGCCATCGACCCGCTGGTCATCGACAAGGTCGAGGTGCTGCGCGGCGCGGCGGCGCTGCTATATGGCGGCAACGCGGTGGGCGGCGTCGTCAACACGCTCGACAACCGCATCCCGCGGACGCTGATCCGGGGCCTGAGCGGTGCAGCCGAAGTTCGTTTGGGCGGTGCCAGCAACGACAAAAGCGGCGCCATCGTGCTGGACGGCGGCAGCGGCACGCTGCAGTCGGGCTATGGCTGGCATGTCGACCTGGCTGGCCGCGACGCCGGCGACCAGCGCGCGCCGCGTTTCGACAGCCCATCGGATGAAGGGGGCGAAAGCCGCAGCAGCGTCCGCAACTCCGCCGCCCGCAGCCACGGCGGCGCGGTGGGTGGCTCTGTGTTTTTCCAGGGCGGTTTTGCCGGCGTGTCGGTGGACGACTTTCACACCGACTACTGCACGACGGCCGAGGCCGACGTGACCATCCGCATGCAGCGCCAGCGCATTGCCACGGCGGGCGAATGGGCGACGGCCGACGGCCCCATCCACCGCATCAGCTGGCAGCTCAGCCGCAACCGCTACGAGCACGTCGAGATGGAGGGCGACGAGGTGGGCACGACCTTCAAGAGCCGCGGGACGGACGGCCGGCTGGAGGTGGAGCACGCAGCGATCGGACCGGTGAAAGGGCTCATCGGCATGCAGACCGAAGCGCTGGACTTTTCGGCACTCGGCGAGGAAGCCTTTGTGCCCAGCACCCGCACGCGCAGCACCGGTGTTTTCCTGCTGGAGCAGGCCAGGCTGGCCGGCGTGGACTGGTCGGCCGGCGCGCGCACCGAGCGCGTGACGATAGCTTCCGACGGTGGCGACCGCTTCGGCCCCGCGCAGTCGCGGCGCTTCAGCCCGGTGAGCCTGGCCCTGAGCGGCGTGCTGCCCTTGAACAGCGCCTGGAGCCTGAGCGCCAACCTGAACCGCACCCAGCGCGCGCCGGCCTACTACGAGCTGTTCGCCAACGGCCTGCATGTGGCGAGCGCCGCCTTCGAGCGGGGCGACACGACGCTGGGCCTGGAGCGCTCCAAGGGCGCGGACATCGGGCTGAAGTGGGAGGGTGAGCAAAGCCACGTCCACGTCAATGTCTACGAGACGCGCTTTGCCAACTACATCGCCTTGCAGGCCACGGGCGAGATGACCGACGACGACGGCGAGGCGGTGCCGGTCTACAACTTCCAGGCCGTGCCTGCGCGCCTGCGCGGTGTGGAGCTGGAAGGGCGCTGGCAGGCCCATCCAGCTGTGGCGCTGCTGGCTCAGCTCGACGCCGTGCGCGGCGACAACCGCGCGACCGGCGAGCCGCTGCCCCGCCTGGCGCCGTTGCGCGCCATGTTGGGGCTGGAGGCCAGGCACGGCGACTGGTCGGGCAAGCTCGAGTGGCGCGGCGCTGCGCGGCAGACCCGCGTGGCCGAGTTCGACACGCCGACGCCGGGCTACGGCACGGTGCGCCTGTCCGTCGCGCGCCAGCTCCGCTGGGGCCAGACCGACGCGCTCTGGTACCTGAAGCTGGACAACCTCGGCAACAAGCTGGCCTACAACGCCACGGCCGTGCCGACCATCCGCGACTTGGCGCCGCAGGCGGGCCGTTCGGCGAGCACGGGGCTGCAACTCCGCTTCTGACTGTATAACCCTGGTGCCTTGGCGCCTCTGCGGCGGGCGCACTGCACCGCCGCAGTGCCCGCACGCACCAGAAACCGTAGCCTCGCGTGGCGCGGAATTTGCGTCGTTGGCTTTGAGAGGAGCAACGATGCAGACCGCCTTTGACGAAATGAACGCCGCGGACAGCAAGACCCGCGCGCATTACGAGAGCTACGCCCGCTGGCTGGCCGAGCAGCCCGAGTCCCTGATGCGCGAACGGCGCGAGCAGGCGGAGTTGATCTTCCGGCGCGTGGGCATCACGTTTGCCGTCTACGGTGACAAGGACAGCGGCGAGGGCACCGAGCGGCTGATCCCCTTCGACCTGATTCCGCGGGTCATTCCGGCCAGCGAATGGACGACGATGCAGGCCGGCCTGGCCCAGCGGGTAACGGCGTTGAACCGCTTCATCCACGACGTCTATCACGGCCAGGAGATCCTCAAGGCCGGCATCGTGCCTGCCGACGAGATCCTCAACAACGCCCAGTTCCGCCCCGAAATGATGGGCGTGGACGTGCCGGGCGGCGTCTACAGCCACATCGCCGGCGTGGACATCGTGCGCGCCGGCCACAGCGACGGCAGCGGCCAGTACTACGTGCTGGAAGACAACCTGCGCGTGCCCAGTGGCGTGAGCTACATGCTCGAGAACCGCAAGATGATGATGCGGCTCTTCCCCGAGCTGTTCACGGGGCACCGCGTCGCGCCGGTGGCGCATTACCCCGACCTGCTGCTCGACACGCTGCGCAGCGTCGCGCCCCAGGGCGTGTCGGACCCGACGGTCGTCGTGCTGACCCCGGGCATGTACAACTCGGCCTACTTCGAGCACGCCTTTCTCGCCCAGCAGATGGGCGTGGAGCTGGTCGAGGGTCAGGATTTGTTCGTCGACGGCGGTTTTGTGTACATGCGCACCACGCGCGGCCCGAAGCGGGTGGACGTCATCTACCGCCGCCTGGACGACGACTTCCTTGACCCCAAGGTCTTCCGCGCCGACTCACAGCTCGGCTGCGCCGGCCTGGTGGACGCCTACAAGGCCGGCAAGGTGACCCTGTCCAACGCCATCGGCACGGGCATCGCGGACGACAAGTCCATCTACCCCTATGTGCCGAAGATGATCGAGTTCTACCTCGGCGAGAAACCCATCCTGCAGAACGTGCCGACCTATGTCTGCCGCGACAAGGACGATCTGGCCTACACACTGGCTCACTTGAGCGAGCTGGTCGTCAAGGAGGTGCACGGCGCGGGCGGCTACGGGATGCTGGTCGGCCCGGCGGCCACCAAGGACGAGATCGAGAACTTCCGCGCGCGGTTGCTGGACAACCCGGGCAACTACATCGCCCAGCCGACGCTGTCCCTGTCCAGCTGCCCGACCTTTGTCGAGAGCGGCATCGCGCCACGTCACATCGACCTGCGACCCTTCGTGCTGTCCGGCGCATCCGTGCGCATGGTGCCCGGCGGGCTGACGCGGGTGGCGCTGAAGGAGGGCTCCCTGGTGGTGAACAGCAGCCAGGGCGGCGGCACCAAGGACACCTGGGTGCTGGAAGACTGAGGGAGACAACAAGATGCTTTCAAGAACCGCTGACCATCTCTTTTGGCTGAGCCGCGACATCGAGCGTGCCGGTCAAGCGCAAAGCGCTTGTGGCGGAGCCAGAACACGGCAGAGCGCGTCAGCGCGGGCGGTGTTCTCGGCCAACGAATGGGAGTCGAAGCATGCTGTCTAGGACCGCTGACCATCTGTTCTGGCTCAGCCGCTACATCGAGCGGGCCGAAAACACCGCGCGGATGCTGGACATCGTCTATCAGACTTCGCTGCAGCCGCAGTCGAGCGAGGAGTCCGAGCAGTCCTGGCGCAGCCTGGTATCCATTTCCGAGCTGAACAGCCTCTACAACACCAAGCACGCACGCATCGACAGCCGCAGCGTCATGGACTTCATGGTGGCCGACGAGAACAACCAGTCGTCCATCTTCAACTGTCTGCGTGCCGCCCGGGAGAACGCGCGGGCGGTGCGTGGCGCCTTGACGACCGAGGTCTGGGAGACGATGAACCAGACGTGGCTGGAGTTCCGCCGCCTGCTGCGTGACGGCCTGCTGGCGCGTGACCCGTCGGCGCTGTTCGAGTGGGTCAAGTACCGCAGCCATCTGTCGCGCGGCGTGACGGTGGGCACCATGCTGCAGGACGAGGCCTTCCACTTCATCCGCATCGGCTCCTTCCTGGAGCGGGCCGACAACACGGCGCGTCTGCTGGACGTCAAGTTCTATCGCCAGGAGCAGTCCCAGGGCGAGCACGACGCGGCGCGCGATTTCTACTACTGGTCGGCCGTGCTGCGGTCGGTGTCGGGCTTCGAGATCTACCGCAAGGTTTACAGCAACGTCATCCAGCCGGACAAGGTGGCCGAGCTGCTGATCCTGCGCCCGGACATGCCGCGGTCGATGTCGCACTGCGTCACGCGCATGCTGGCCAACCTGAAGCGGGTGGCGAATCCGCAGTCGGGCGAGACGCTGCGGCGGGTAGGGCGGCTGGAGGCCGAACTGGCGTTCGCGCGCATCGACGAGATCCAGGCGGGTGGGCTGCATCCGTTTTTGGACGGCTTCCTGGCGGAAGTGGCAGACCTGGGAGCCAGCATCAGCCGCGACTTCCTGGTGCCTTCGACTTGAGGGGTTGTGGGGATGACCAGTCTTTCGCGTTGTTTGTCGAAGGGTTGGTTTATGGCTAGGCCCAGCCGGGGTTTCGTCCCGGCGGCCGACTCACTTTTTGCGCCGCCAAAAAGTAAGCAAAAAGCTCTCCCCTGCAAAACCGGCCCTGCGGGCTTCCCTGTGATGCTCGAAGCCCAGGGCTCGCGCAGAACTCACTTCGCTACGCTCCGTTCAAACAACCGCGCGAAGTCAGTTGTCGAAGCGTGCTTTGCACGCGCCCTGGGCTTCTGCGCTTCTCGGCGGTTTAGAAGGGGAGGCCCCGGAACAGCCGAACAGCCAACAGCCAAACCCGAAGTCCGGGTGGTGGACGTATTTCTGTATGCCCCCTTTAGCCCCGCCGAGCAGCGGAAGGCCTTGAAGCCGCGAGCGAAGCTCGCCTCAAGAACTGACTCCGCGCGGTTGTCTGACCGCAGCGTAGCGAAGGGAGTTCTGCGCGGGGCTTCAAGGACTGAGCAGCGCAGGGCACCCCGAAGCGAAGCGCAGGGGCGGGGCGGTCGGGGGGAGCTCTTTGGTTACTTTCTGGCGGCCCAGAAAGTGACTCGCCCGCCGGGGCGAAATCCCGGCATGGGCCTAGCCGTACAACCAAATTCAACGAACGAGCAACCCGCACGCGCGGCGGAGTAAACCCACATGAGCATCCACGTCGCCCTCAAACACGTCACCCGCTACAAATACGACCGCCCGGTCAACCTGGCGCCGCAGGTCGTGCGCCTGCGCCCCGCGCCACATTGCCGCACCCCCGTGCTCAGCTACTCGCTACGCATCGAGCCGGCGGGCCACTTCCTGAACTGGCAGCAGGACCCGTTCGCCAACTACCTGGCGCGCTTGGTCTTCCCCGAGAAGACGACCGAGTTCACCGTCACCGTGGACCTGGTGGCCGAGATGGCGGTCTACAACCCCTTCGACTTCTTCCTCGAAGAGCACGCGCAGCAGTTCCCGTTCGAGTACGACGAGGCCCAGAAGATCGAGCTCGCGCCCTATCTGCAGGTCGAGCCCGCCACCCCGCTGCTGGCCGCCTTCGTGGCCGAGGTCTCGCGCACGCCCCGCGCAACCAATGATTTCCTGGTGGAGATCAACCGCAAGGTGCAGAACGGCGTCTCCTACCTGATCCGCATGGAGCCCGGCGTGCAGACGCCCGAGGAGACGCTGACCAAGGCCTCCGGCTCCTGCCGCGACTCCGGCTGGCTGCTGGTCGAGTTGCTGCGTCATCTGGGCCTGGCGGCACGCTTCGTGTCCGGCTACCTGATCCAGCTCAGCCCCGACGAGAAGGCGCTCGACGGCCCCAGCGGCACCGAGGTCGACTTCACCGACCTGCACGCCTGGTGCGAGGTCTACCTGCCCGGCGCCGGCTGGATCGGCCTGGACCCGACCTCGGGCCTGCTGGCTGGCGAAGGCCACATCCCGCTGGCCGCCACCCCCACGCCCGGCAGCGCGGCGCCCATCAGCGGCGCGGTGGACGAGAGCGAGGTGGAGTTCGAGCACGAGATGGGCGTCACGCGCATCTACGAGTCGCCGCGTGTCACCAAGCCCTACACCGAGGAGCAGTGGGCCGAGGTGCTCAAGCTCGGCGAACAGGTCGACCGCGAACTCGTCGCCGGCGACGTGCGGCTGACGATGGGCGGCGAGCCGACCTTCGTCGCCGTCGAGGACCGCGACGCCGCCGAATGGAACACCGACGCGCTCGGCCCCACGAAGCGCCTCTACGCCCAGCAGCTCACGCACCGCCTGCGCGACGAATATGGCCAGGGCGGCTTCCTGCATTTCGGCCAGGGCAAGTGGTACCCCGGCGAGCAGCTGCCGCGCTGGGCCCTGTCCATCTACTGGCGCGCCGACGGCCAGCCCTGCTGGCGCAACCCCGACTGGTTCGCCGACGAGCGCGAGACCCACGCCTACACCAGCGAGCACGCAAGGACCTTCATGGCCGCGCTCACCAAGCGCCTCGGGGTGACGGACGCCCATGTGCAGCCGGGCTATGAGGACACCTTCTACTACCTCTGGCGCGAGCGCCGCCTGCCGGTCAACGTCGACCCCTTCGACTCGCGACTGGACGACGAGATGGAGCGCGCGCGACTGCGCCGCATCTACGAGCAGGGCCTGGATCACGCCGTCGGCTACGCGCTGCCGCTGAGCCGCAGCGAGGAAGCACCGCCGCTGGGCGGTAACCGCTGGCAGACGGGGCCGTGGTACTTCCGTGGCGAGCGGCTCTACCTCTTCCCCGGCGACTCGCCGATGGGCTGGCGCCTGCCGCTGGATTCGCTGCCGTGGGTCAGCAAGAGCGACTTCCCGCACCTGATCGAACAGGACCCGTTCGCGCCGCGCGGCATGCTGCCCGCGGCGGCAGCCCTGCGTGCTCAGACCATGGGCGTCACCGCCGCCGGGCCGACGGCCGGGCTGCTGCGCGGCGGCCAGGCCGCGGGGGTGGCCGGCGCGTCTGCCGCTGGCACGGCAGCGGGCACGGGTCGCTCAACGGCCAGTCCTGATGCGGCCGCCGGCGCGCCGGGCCGTTTCGAAAGCGCTCGCGGCCTCACGCGCACGGCGCTCTGCGTCGAGGCGCGCGACCCGCGCCGCGCCAACGGCCCCAAGGCCGAGCGCAAAGGCAAGGCGAGCAGCGTGCTCTACGTCTTCATGCCGCCGCTCGAGAAGCTGGAGCACTACCTGGAACTGCTGGCCGCCCTCGAGACCGCCTGCGAGGACACCGGCCTCAAGATCGTGCTGGAGGGCTACCCGCCGCCGCGCGACCCGCGCCTCAAGCTGCTGCAGGTCACGCCCGACCCCGGCGTCATCGAGGTCAACATCCACCCCGCGCACAACTGGGGCGAGCTGGTGGCGCACACCGAGTTCCTCTACGAGGCGGCGCGCCTGACGCGGCTGTCCAGCGAGAAGTTCATGATGGACGGCCGCCACAGCGGCACCGGCGGCGGCAACCACTTCGTGCTGGGCGGCGCCACACCGGCCGACTCACCCTTCCTGCGCCGGCCCACGGTGCTGGCCTCGCTGCTGGCCTACTGGCACAACCACCCGTCGCTCAGCTACCTGTTCAGCGGCCTCTTCATCGGCCCCACCAGCCAGGCGCCGCGCGTGGACGAGGCGCGCAACGACCAGCTGCGCGAGCTGGAGATCGCACTGGGCGAGATCTTCAAGGCCAGCGACGAGTACGGCGACGTGATGCCACCCTGGGTCGTCGACCGCACGCTGCGCAACGTGCTGGTGGACGTGACCGGCAACACCCACCGCAGCGAGTTCTGCATCGACAAGCTTTACTCGCCCGACTCCGCCACCGGGCGCCTGGGCCTGCTGGAGCTGCGCGCCTTCGAGATGCCGCCGCATGCGCGGATGAGCATCGTGCAGCAACTGCTGCTGCGCGCCCTTGTCGCCCGCTTCTGGAAGGCGCCCTACCGAGCGCCGCTGGTGCGCTGGGGCACCGAACTGCACGACCGCTGGCTGCTGCCCCACTTCGTCCAGGACGACTTTGCCGACGTCATCGAGGACATGAAGGAGGCCGGCTACGCAATGGACGCCGCCTGGTTCGCGCCGCACTTCGAGTTCCGCTTCCCCAAGTACGGCGAGTTCGCGGCGCGCGGCGTGCATGTGACGCTGCGCAGCGCGCTGGAGCCCTGGCATGTGATGGGCGAGGAGGGCTCGTCCGGCGGCACGGCGCGTTATGTGGACTCGTCGCTGGAACGCCTGGAGGTGCTGGTGACCGGCCTGGTCGACACCCGCCACCGCGTGACCGTCAACGGCCTGCCGCTGCCCCTGCAGCCCACCGGCCGCGTCGGCGAATTCGTGGCCGGCGTGCGCTACCGCGCCTGGCTGCCGCCCTCGGCCCTGCACCCGACCATCGGCATCCACGCGCCGCTGACGGTGGACCTCGTCGACACCTGGCAGAACAAGAGCCTGGGCGGCTGCCGCTACTTTGTCACCCACCCGGGCGGCCGCAGCTACGAGACGCTGCCCATCAACGCCTACGAGGCTGAAAGCCGCCGCCTCGCGCGCTTTGCCGCCATGGGGCACACGCCGGGCAAGGTCGAGGCGGGCGAACCTCAGCGCAGCCTGGAGTTCCCGTTCACGCTGGATATGCGCAAAATAGGGTGATGGACGAGGCCGTCAAGCCGTCGGACCGCCGTGAGCTGGACAACATCGGGGACGCCGAATTGACGGCCAAAGTGGGGGGGCAGCCCGTGGCACGGCCGGTCGTGCGCGAGATCCTGTTTGCGCAAGCTCGCGAAGAGTTGCGCTCATCCAGGCGCGGCTGATCTGTCCATGCACATCGAAATCCAACCCGGCGTCCGCCTCTTCGTCGACATCGAAGGACTGGGTCATGTGCCCGATGGCCGCAGCCTGCGCGAGAAGCCGACGCTGGTCCTTATCCACGGCGGACCGGGCTTCGACCACACCGCCTTCCGGCCCTTCTTCAGCCGCTTTGTCGATCTCTGCCAGATCGTCTATTTCGACCAGCGCGGCCACGGCCGCAGCGACACCAGGCCCGCCGAGGAATGGCGGCTGGACGTGTTTGCCGATGACGTCGTGCGGCTCTGCGATGCGCTCGGCATCGTCAAACCCATCGTGCTCGGCCAGAGCTTCGGCGGCTTCGTCGCGCAGCGCTACCTGGCCCGCCACCCGGCGCATCCGGCCAAGGTGGTGCTGTCGAGCACGTCCCACCATTTCGGCCTGGCACGCAAGATCGAGCGCTTCGGCCGCCTGGGTGGGTCCGACGCGGCGCAGGCCACGCGCGACTTCTGGGAGCGGCCCGGGCCGGACACCTGGGCGGCTTACGAGAGGCTCTGCCGCCATCTCTACAACACCAAGCCCAAGAAGCCCGATGCCGGTGGCTGGATGATCTTCAAGCCCGAGATCCTGTTCGAGCACACGCGCATGGAACTGCCCGGCATGGACCTGCGGCCGGGCCTGGCGCAGGTGCAGTGCCCGGTGCTCGTCATGGCCGGCGAAGACGACCCGGTCACGCCGGTGGAAGACGCCGAAGAGATCGTTGCCGCGCTGCCCGCGCCATGGGTTCAGTTCGAGCGTTTCTCCCGCGCAGGCCATGGCGCCTGGCGCGACGATCCGGCCGCCGCCGAGCGCGTGCTGCGCCGCTTCCTCAGCCAGTGAGCCAGAGCGCGTCGAGAAAAAGGGGCGGCCGGCAGCCCTGCCTGTCCAAAGGGGCCTGGACATTGCTTGACAATCCCGTTCCAACCCAAATCGCCCCCCATGTCCGAGCTCACGCCCAGCCAGTGGAGCCTGCTCCCCGATGAGCCGGACGAGCCCGCCGCGCCCGATCCCCTGGTACAGGCAGCCTCCGCCGCACTGCGCAGCCGCGATGGCCACTTCTACGAACTGACCGGCCAGGTCAATCGCGCCGGCGAGCCACAGGCCGGGCTGGCCGAGCGCTGGCAGCGCTTCTTCGCGGCCGGCGGTGCGGCCGGCTGGCAGGAGTTGTCGGCCAAGGCCCTGCGCGTGCAGCGCCGCGTGCTCGAAGACGGCGCCAGCTACAACGTCCACAGCGACGGCCCGCCCCTGCCCGGCGAGGACGGCCAGCAGAGCGCGCCGCTCGCCCGCCACTGGCCGCTGGAACTGCTGCCGATGCTCATTTCACCCGATGAGTGGCGCAGCATCGAGGCCGGCATCGCCCAGCGCGCGCGGCTGCTGGACGCCGTCATGGCCGACACCTACGGTGAGCGCAAGCTGCTGCGCGAGGGCCTGCTGCCGGCCTCCCTCGTGCTGGCCCACCCGCAATACCTGCGCGTGATGCATGGCGCCAAGCCGGCCGGCGGCGTGCACCTGCAGGTGCTGGCCTTCGACCTGACACGCGCCAACGATGGCAAGTGGTGGGTGGTCGGCCAGCGTACCCAGGCCGCCTCGGGCCTGGGCTATGTGCTGGAGAACCGCCTCATCATTGCTCAGCAGTTCCCCGAGGCCTTCCGGCAGATGGCCGTGCAGCGCCTGGCCGCGAGCTATCGCGACTTCATCCGCACGCTGATGAAGCTGTCTCCTGCTGGCGACCGCAGCCGCGTGGCGCTGCTGACGCCGGGGCCGCGCAACGAGACCTATTTCGAGCAGGCCTTCCTCGCGCGTTATCTCGGCATCACGCTGGTGGAGGGCGCCGACCTGACGGTGCGCGCCGACAAGGTCTACCTGAAGACGCTGGCCGGCCTGGAACGCGTGCATGTGCTGCTGCGCCGTGTTGACGACACTTGGCTGGACCCGCTGGAACTGCGCCCCGACTCCATCCTCGGCGTCCCCGGCCTGCTGCAGTCCGCGCGCGCGGGCGAGGTCGTCATCGCCAACTCACCCGGTGCCGGCTGGCTGGAAAGCCCCGGCCTCGCCGCCTTCTGGCCCGGCGTGGCCGAGAGCCTGCTGGGCGAGGAGCTGCTGCTGCCGGCCATCCAGAGCTGGTGGTGCGGCGAGGAAAGCGCCTGGCGCGCGCTGCGGCCGCGTCTGGCCGAGTTCGTCGTCGTGCCCACCTTCTCGGCCAGCAGCACGACCCAGCACTTTGCCCCCGTCGTCGCCGCTGAACTCGGTGAAGACGAACTGCGCGCCCTGGCCGCGCGCATCGACGCCAACCCCACGGCCTACACGCTGCAGGCGCGCGTCAAGCCCACCAAGCAGCCGGTCTGGGTGCGCGGCGCCCTGGAGCCGCGCGTCGCCGTGCTGCGCGTCTTCGCCATGACCGACGGCAAGGGCGGCTGGACCGTGCTGCCCGGCGGCCTCACCCGCGTGGCGCCCAGGCGCGACCCGCTGGCCGACGCCTGGCTGTCCATCCAGCGCGGCTCCCTGAGTGCCGACACCTGGGTCATGACCGACGGCGAGGTCGATTCCACCTCGCTGCTGTCCCAGCCCCTGCTCGCCACCGACCTGCGCGACGTGCACTGGACCGTCACCAGCCGCGCCGCCGAGAACCTGTTCTGGCTCGGCCGCTACACCGAGCGCGCCGAGAACAGCGCCCGCCTCGCGCGTCATGTCATCGAGGCCAGCGTCATGGTGCAGCGCGGCGCCATGCCGCCGCCCATGCTGCCGCTGCTGGATGTCCTCGCGCGTCGTCACGGCCTCGTTGGCGCCAGCGCGCCGCATGCCCAGGACGACCCGCGCGGCTTCGAGCGCGCACTGCTGGCGGCGCTGCTGCCCAGCTCGCCCGTCCACAGCGTCGGCTGGAACCTGCGTGCCCTGCTGGGCTGCGCCCAGTCGCTGCGCGAACGCCTGTCGCCCGAGGCCTGGCGCCTCATCCACGAGGCGGCGGCGCAGTTCGAGCAGCATCTGCGCGCCGTGCTCGACCGCCCCGGCACCGCCACCCCGGTGACCGATGTGCTCAACGTGCTGGCCCGCGCCGACACCCACCTCGCCGCCATCACCGGCGCCCAGACCGACCGCATGACGCGCGACGACGGCTGGCGGCTGCTGTCCATCGGCCGCCAGGTCGAGCGCCTGTCCTTCCATGCCGAGGTGTTGGCGGAGGTCTTCAAGCAGAACCTCGCCTTGACCGAGGACGGCTTCGCGCTGCTGCTCGGCGTGTTCGACTCCACCATCACCTACCGCGCCCAGTTCCAGGCGCGCCGTGAAGCACCACCGCTGCTGCATCTGCTCGTGCACAACACCGACAACCCGCGCTCGCTGGCCTGGGTGGCGCGCACGCTGCGCGACCGCTTCGCCAAGCTGGCCCGCCACGACCCGGGCTGGGCCGCAGACATCGCCGCCGAGCTGCCCGTGCCCGAGGCCTGGCCGCTGGCCGAGCTTGCCGCGCCCGGGCCGGCCCTCGTCGAGCACCTCAAGCGCGCCGCGCACCAGGCGGGCGAGCTGTCCAGCCTCATCAGCCAGCGCTACTTTGCCCATGTCATCGGCGACGAGCAGAGAGTTTGGCAATGACGGTTCAGCTCGCGGTCCATCACATCACCGAATACACCTACGACGATTCGGTGGAATGGGCGCACCACGCCGCCTGCCTGGCGCCGCAGAACACTGCCTGGCAGGCCATTCACGGCTGGCGGCTCAACATCGACCCGCTGCCGGACGGCTGGGGCGTGGAGGGCCTGGAGCTTGACGCCGGCGAACTGGCGCGCCACCTGCGCCGCGACCCCTGGGGCAACCGCCACCTGA
Source organism: Roseateles sp. AC306 (assembly GCF_979253795.1). Taxonomy (NCBI): domain Bacteria; kingdom Pseudomonadati; phylum Pseudomonadota; class Betaproteobacteria; order Burkholderiales; family Sphaerotilaceae; genus Roseateles; species Roseateles sp. AC306. The sequence continues at coordinate 50,595 of NZ_CEEDEB010000005.1, read as the reverse complement.
GCTTCGGCCATGCACGTGTGCATGAAAAGCTCGTCGTCGACAGCCGCTTCGTGGCCGAGCTCGAGGAGCGGGCCGCGCCCGACCCCGTGCGTGGCCCCGCCTGGGAGGCCGTGGCGCGCAGCCTGCGCTACCGCGCCGGGCGGGCACTGCAGGAGGCCGATGAGTTCGCGCTTGCCTCCACCTACGCCGCGCCCGACGAGACGCTGGCTGCCTACGGCCGCCGCGCCTTCTCCACCGGCCGCACGCTGGCTGCGGGCGGGCTGGCGCTGATGCATCAGATCCACACCGACCTGCGCTACCGGCCGCACAGCACGACGGTGGCCACGCGCGCCGCCGACGCACTCGCGCAGCGCAGCGGCGTCTGCCAGGACTTCGCCCACGTCTTCATCGCCGCCTGCCGCGCGCTGGGTCTGGCGGCGCGCTACGTGTCGGGCTATCTGCTGACGCGGCCGGCACCGGGCCAGACCAAGCTGGTCGGCGCCGATGCTTCGCATGCCTGGGCCGAGATCTGGTGCCCCGAGCAGGGCTGGCTGGCGCTGGACCCGACCAACGACGTGCCCGCAGGCCTGGACCACGTCACGCTCGCCTGGGGCCGCGACTACGGCGACGTGGCGCCGCTGCGCGGCGTGCTGCGGGGCGGGGGCGTGGCGACGTTGAAGGTCAGCGTCAGCGTGGAACCGGTGGCAGCACAGAGTTCGCCGGCGCAATCGCAGTCGCAATCGCAGTCGCAAGGAAGCTGACAGCCGGCCGCTGGCCGGCAACGGCGCATGCCGCGCCTGGCTCGCTTTCGAGGCTGGCCTGTCGCCTTGCCGGCTAGCGCGTCAGCACCCGCGAGCGCCCGGCCCGTTTGTTGGCGAACATGGCCTCGTCGGCATGGCGCATCAGCTCATCGGGCGTGCGGCCGTCGCCGGGGTAGTGGGCCAGGCCCAGGCTGCTGCCCACGCTCACCTGAGCGCCGCCGCTCAGCGTGATGGGTTGGGCCAGCGCGTCCAGCAGGCGGTTCAGCACCGGCTCGGCCTCGGCCGGCGCCTGGGCGGGGGAGAGCAGCACGACGAACTCGTCGCCGCCCAGCCGGGCCACCGTGTCGCTGGCGCGCAGGCCGGCGTGCAGGCGGAAGGCCACGGCCTTGAGCACCTCGTCGCCGGCGTCGTGGCCGTGGTTGTCGTTGACCTGCTTGAAGCCGTTCAGGTCCAGATAGGCCAGCGCAAAGACATGGCCGCTGCGCTCGGCGCTGTGGATGGCCTGCTTGAGGCGGTCGGCCAGCAGCAGGCGGTTGGGCAGGCCGGTCAGTGCGTCGTGCAGGGCGGCATGCTCCATGCGAGCCTCGTGCGCCTTGCTCTGGGTGATGTCCACCATCATCCAAAGGGACTCGCCACCGCTGCCCGGCAGTTCCACGCCGGCCAGGTCCACCCAGATCAGCGCGCCGTCCTTGCGGCGCATCTGCAGCTGCGTGCGGAAGCGCCCGCCTGAGCGCATCTGCGGGTAGGCCAAAGCGCCCATCGTCTCGTAGCCGGCGGCGTCGATGTGAAGGTCGCGCACCGGTACGCCGAGCAGTTCGCCCTCGCTGAAGCCGAACATGCGCTCCAGCGCATGGTTGCGCCAGGAAATGCGCCGGTCCCTGAGCTTGGCGATGCCGACGAGGTCGCTCTCCAGCATGGCCTCCTGGTCGAGCGTGAGCTGGTGCAACTGCTGGCGGATGCGGTGGGTTTCGCTGACGTCGAACATCACCGAGCGGCTGCGTACATAGCTGCCATCGGCGGCGTAGACCGCTGTCGCCGACAGGCTGACGCGCCGCGCCTCGCCATGGCGACCCTTGATGTCGAACTCCAGCTCCGAGATGCGGCCCTCCCGTTTGAAGCGGGGAAAGGTGTCATCGAACAGCGCCTGGCTTTCGGGGCTGAAGAAGTCACGCGGGCTGGCGCTGCCGATCAGCTCGTCGGCCGTGCAGCCCAGCCACTTCAGGCCCAGGGCGTTGATCTGCAGGAAGCGGCCCTGGGCATCCAGCGCGTAGTAGGCGCAGGGGGCGTTGTCGTACAGGTCCAGCAGGCTCTGGCGCGCCTCGTCGGCCTGGGCCTGCAGGGTCTTGCGTGCGGTGATGTCGGAGGCGATGAAGAGGAAGCCGCTCAGCTCGCCGCTGTCGCCTTGCAGGGGCTGGGCCTCGATGTCGACCCAGTAGTCGCGGCCGTCCTTGGCGCGCTGCACCAGTTCCACCTGACAACCCAGGCCGACGTTCATCGCCTCGCTCATGCCTTGCACGGTGCCCTCGTCGGTCAGCTCGGAGTGCAGCAGTTCGCGGGGCCGCCGGCCGATGGCTTCGGCCGGCGTGTAGCCGCTGGTGCGCGTGAAGCCCTCGTTCACCCAGGTGATGCGTCGCTCGGGGTCGGTGATCATGACCGCGTTGGTGGTGTGGCTGGCCACCGCAGCCAGCCGGGTGAGGTCGGCCGTCATGCCGCGTGCCATCTGCTCGGCGCGCGCGCGGCCCGCGGCCAGCAGATAGACCGTCAGGGCCAGCAGCAGGCTCAGCAGCGCGCCGCCCAGCTCCATGCCGATGCCGGACAGGCCCAGCAGCCGCATGCTCGCCTCCTGCGTCAATGCGGAATCGAGGCGGAACTCCCGGCCGGCGACCGTGAAGTGGACGGATTCGGCGGTGGCGGACTCGGCCAGCGTGTCCTGCTCCGCATCGGCCGGCGTCAACGCCTTGCCGTCGCGCGTGACCAGCAAGGGACCGAACGCGCCGTCGGGCATGCGCACCGACAGCTTGAGGTCGAGTTGCGACGACACCGGCTCGGCCACGTCGCGCAGCAGGTCGTTGACCACGAGCGGTGCGTAGAGCAGGCCTTGCAAGGATGCGCGGCGCTGGTCCGGCGAGCCTGGGTCATGCCCCTCCCGGTAGACCGGCACCAGCAGCACGAAGCCCGGGCCCTTCAGCGGGTCCTGCACCAGGCGCACGATGCTGGAGAGCGTCGGCTCGCCGCTGTCGACGGCCTGCTCGATGGCCTGGCGGCGTATCGGGTCGGCGCCCGAATCCTGGCCCCAGGCCGCAAAGTTGCGCGAGAACGGCGAGACCTGCGTGACGACGTAGAGGGTCGAGTCCTGGCCCGTGTGATGCACCCGGAACTCGGTCGCGCCTTCGCGCTGGCGCTCGGCGACGAAGCGGTCCAGGTTGCGGCGCTCCACCCGCTCGATGAAGCCGAAGCCGCGCACGCCGGGGAACTCTTTGGCCAGGTCACGCGACTCGACATAGGCGTCAAAGGCCTGACGGCTGAACTTGCCCTCCAGCGCGGCCAGCGTGCCGCGGGCGCCCTTGAGGCCATAGACGGGCATGGTCAGCCGCTTGACGAGGTCGGACTGCAGGCGCTCCACCTGACGTTCCTGCTGGGCATGTGCCTCGGTGCCGGCCGCGCGCTGCTTCCATATGACCCCTGCTGCCGTCAGCGCCAGGCCGATGGACAGCACCACCGCCGCCGCGATCCAGGCGGTGGGGCTGGCCATCTCGGGCCCGGTATAGGCGTCTCCGATACGCAAGCGTTCTCTCGTTTCTTCGGCGTTGGGTGCTTGCTGATTGAAGCATGTCCGCGCGGCCACGTCAGCCCCGCGCGGTGCCCCGCCGCGCACAATCTCCAGCCATGAAGATGTTCCTGACCCAGGCGCGGGCCAACCGCCTCGCCAATCACCGCCTGCTGGGTGCGGTGGCAACGCTGTCGGATGTTGAATTCCACGCGCCGCGCACCAGCTTCTTTCCCAGCCTGGCGTTGACGTTGAACCATGTGCTGAATGTGGACCACTATTACATCGCCGCCCTGCAGGGCGACGAGCGCATGCGCCACGTCTGGGCGGGTTATGTGCCGGCCGGGACGGCGGCCGAGCTGGCCATGAGGCAGGACGAAAGCGATGAGCAGCTGATCGCCGTCTGCTCGGCCCTGCAGCCGGGTGACGAGGACCGCATCGTCGCCTTTGACCGCGGCGCCGGCATCGAGGCCGGCCCGCGCGAGCCCGTGTGGCGGGTGCTGGCCCACCTCTTCATGCACCAGACCCACCACCGCGGCCAGGCCCACGCCATGCTGGCCGGTACCGCGGTGAAGCCGCCGCAGCTGGATGACTTCATCATGCTGGGAGACAAGGTGCATCGCGGCGGGGACATGCTGGCGCTCGGATGGGACGAGCCTGTGTAATTTAGGGGTTAGGAGGCGTTGATCATGCAGAAGGTCGAACTGGTCAGCTGGAAGCCTGGCATGCAGAAAGTCAGTTGCACACGGGCATTGCAGGCCTCGTGCGAGCTCGGCCTCGCGGCCGCCCAGGCGAAGACGGACGCGCTGCTGGCGCGCAAGCGCCCGACTGTCAGCGCCGCTTCCGCCCCCGCAGCCAGACGGCTGATCCTTCAGCTGGCGTCGCTCGGTGTTGTCGCGCGTTTTGCTGAAGGACCGAACTACGCGCCGCAGCAGCGATTCGACGCTGTCTTCGCCCTGGTGGCGCCCCTGCTCCCGGCTGCGACAGCCACTGCCGTCCAGGCACTCAGCGCCCAAGGCGAATGGGAGCTCGCGCTCTCGCATTGCATGGCCCGCCTGAGCTCGCAAGCGCCACCGCCCGAGACCGAACGGTTGTTGTCCGATGTGCTGATCGAGTTCGGTCTCGCGCTGCCGGACGATGCCTGGGTGGCAGAGATAGAACGGCATCTGGCGGCCGCTGATCGCGGCGAGGCGCTAACCCCTTCGGCGAACGGGGTGTTTGGCAGAGGCGCCTTGACCCGCTGACGTCCTCCGTCAGGGGCGCAGGTTGCCGATCTCGCCGTCGTCGAACTGCTTGCCCAGGGCGGCGCCGATCAGCATCTTCACGCCGGCCACGGCGTCGCCGTGCTTGTTGTCCCAGTACTGGCCCTGCGTGGGCCGCACGCGGATGACGCTGATGCAGGGATCGTCCTTGCCCTCATGGAACCACACGCGGGCCAGCGGCGTCCAGAGCTTCTCGATGAGGGCCTTGTCATGCAGCACGATGGCGTGGCCCGTGAGGTGCAGGAAGCCCGAATGCTCGGAGGCCTGGAAGTAGAGCTCGACTTCGCCATCGGCTTCGATCTGCGCGTTCTTGTGGCTGTGCTTGTCGCTGAGGAACCAGAGCACGCCGTCCTCGTCGCACTGGCGCACGCCCATGGGCCGCACGCCGCCGTGGGTCACGAGGAAGCAGGTTTCAGCCTTGTCGACGACATCGCGGATCTTCTCGACCGCATCGCCGCCGGCCAGATCGTGGCGGGTGTCGGCGTTGTGGGCATCGGGGTGGGTGGGGGTGAGGTCTTGAGCAGGGGTGTTCAGGATGGGGTTCATGGCGGGCTCCTGGTCGGGGGAGTGGCCAAGATATGGGGCGGGCGGCGCAGCGCGTGTCAGCCCAGGCGCCGCCGGCACGCAGGACTCAGCTCCAGGTCCTCCTTGTACGAGCGGGCTTAGCACAGGCGCTCCCCGTAAACGAGGGGGCGGCGTCAATCGAAAAGTGCGCAACGGCTCGCAAATTCGTGCGGACAATCGTGCGCCGGTTGCAGTAGGAACCGGAATGGACAACAAAACAGGGAGGTATCTATGCAAGCTAATTTCGTTCGATCGTGGGTCGCAGGTGCCAGTCTTGCCTGCACCGCATGTTTCGCGGGCGCGACCACCTATGACGTTTCGTTTTACCCGTTTTCCTACATGGGCGTCACGGGGGCCTCGGTCGCGATCTCTACGTCTGTCACTGGCACGTTCACGACGCCGACGGCCATTGCGCAGTTCCTGAATGGCACAAGCTTCAGCGCCGTGTTGACCAACGCTAGCGGCGTGCTCGTCACACTGGACAGCAGCAATGCAAGTTGGTCATTGAACCTGACCGGAACGGGGGCTTCCGCCGTGTTCGATGCGGATAGCGGTAGGTTGAAGCTAGGGCTGTTCACACCCGACGAGTTCAGCGGCGTCGCGCTGATCCTGAAATCGTTTGATGGACGATCCGTCTTCCAGATGCGCAAGGAAAACAACATCACTGACTATGCATTCGTGAACTTCACGCGTGATGCGATGTTTGGCGCTCACGCACCTCAGAGCTACAACGAGGCGTTTGCATTCCGCGCGGTTGCTGCACCGGTCCCCGAACTGCCAACTGGCATGCTGTTGATTGGCAGCCTTCCACTGATTGCGGCAGCCGCGCGTCGACGTCGGCGTTGAGTAATGCGGTGGGCGCGGGCATTGGCCCCGCCCTTTTCATAGCTCCGCCACACCCTTGACGCGCACCGGCATCGCCACAGGTCGCGCCGTCACCGCCGCCGCGCGGCCATGGAACTGGTCAAGCAGCGTGTGCCATTGCTTCTTCACGGCCACGACATTGGCGTGCTTCACATGCCCGTAGCCGCGGATTTTCTCGGGCAGGCGGGCCAGCTCGACGGCGGTGTTCAGGTTGTCGGCCGTCAGTGAAGCGAGGATGTCGCTTATCAATGCCTCGTAGTCGGCAATCAACTGCCGCTCCATGCGACGTTCCTCGGTCTTGCCGAAGATGTCCAACGCCGTGCCGCGAAGGCCCTTGAACCTGGCCAGCCACTTGAACGCGGTGAAGGTCCAGCTGCCCAGTTCGATCTTCTTCGCACGACCATCGGCGCCCGGGCGCGAGATCAGCGGCGGGGCGAGGTGGAAGGACAGGCGCTCCCAGTTCTCGAACTGATCCTTCATGGCCGCCTCGAAGCGGCCATCGGTGTAGAGCCGGGCAACCTCGTATTCGTCCTTGATGGCCAGCAGCTTGGCGTAGTAGCGGGCCACGGCCTGCGTCAGGCGCTGGCCTTTGCCGAGCCCGGACTCCGCCGCTCGCACACGGTCGACCAGCGCGCGGTAGCGAGCCGCGTAGGCCGCATCCTGGTAGTCGGTCAGGAAGCTTGCGCGCCGCTCGATCAGCCCTTCAGGGCCGTCGAGCTGGTCGAAATTCAAGAGCCTGACGACGTTGACGTCGCCGGCCAGTCTCGCAATGGCGTCGGGCGCAGCGATGGCCAGGCGCCCCAGCGCGAAGGCGGTCTTGTTGGCTTCGACGGCCACGCCGTTCAGCTCGATGGCACGCATCAGCGCCGCTTCGGTGACGGGGATGAGGCCGCGCTGCCAGCAGGCGCCGAGCATGATGATGTTGCTGGGCAGCGTGTCGCCCATCAGGCGCTGCGAGATGTCCTGCGCGTCGATGGTGGCCAGCTCGCCCTGCTCGCCGACGGCGAACTTCATCTTGGCCAGCAGCGAGCCGCCTTGCAGCGATGCATCGGGGTTGCGCACGAAGCTGGCGGTCGGCAGCTCATGCGTGTTGGCGAGGATGACGGTGCGGCCCGCCTTCACTGTGCCCAGCGCATCGGGCGAGGCGCCGACGACCATGTCGCAGGCCAGCAGCACGTCGGCCTGCTGGGTGTCGATGCGCACCTGGTTGAGCAGGTCCAGCGTGGGCGCCACGCGCACGAAGCTCAGCACCGCGCCGCCCTTCTGCGCAAAGCCCATGAAATCCAGCACCGAGGCCTGCTTGCCTTCGAGGTGGGCGGCCATGGTCACCAGCGCACCGACCGTGACGACGCCGGTGCCACCGACGCCGGTGACGAGCATGTCGAATGGCCCGGTCCACTGCCAGCTCGCAGGTGGCTGGATGGCGGCCATCTCGCGCGCCAGGTCCTGCGCCGTGTAGCTGGCACCGGCCTTCTTCCTCAACACCGGCTCGTGCACGGACACGAAGCTCGGGCAGAAGCCGTTCACGCAGCTGAAGTCCTTGTTGCAGCTGGATTGCTCGATGGCGCGCTTGCGGCCCCAGTCGGTCTCGACCGGCACGACGCTCAGGCAGTTGCTGGCCACACCGCAGTCGCCGCAGCCTTCGCAGACGGCCTCGTTGATGAAGATGCGCTTGGGAGGGTCAGCGAATTCCTTCTTCTTGCGGCGGCGGCGCTTCTCGGCGGCGCAGGTCTGGTCGTAGATCAGCACCGTCACGCCTTCGATCTCGCGCAGCTCGCGCTGCACCGCGTCCATCGCGCTGCGGTCGTGGAAGGTCGTGCCGGTGGGGAAGAGGCCGTGATGGCCGTCGTATTTGCCGATCTCGTCGGACACCACGACGAGGCGCTTGACGCCTTCGGCTTCGACCTGTCGGGCGATCTGCGGCACGCTGGTCTGGCCGTCCACCGGCTGGCCACCGGTCATCGCAACCGCGTCGTTATACAAAATCTTGTAGGTGATATTGGTCTTGGCCGCGATGGCCTGACGGATGGCCAGATAGCCCGAGTGGTAGTAGGTGCCGTCGCCCAGGTTCTGGAAGACATGCTTCTCGGTCGTGAAGCGCGAGTGCGCCGCCCAGTCCACGCCTTCGGCGCCCATCTGGATGAGGCCGGACGTGCCGCGCTCCATCCAGCTCGCCATGAAGTGGCAGCCGATGCCGGCCAGCGCTCGCGAGCCTTCGGGCAGTTTCGTCGACGTGTTGTGCGGGCAGCCCGAGCAGAAGTAGGGCTGGCGGCGCACGCCATCGGCCGCGTTGCTGAGCAGGCAGGGTGTGAGGAAGTCGACAACGAGATGGCGCCGGTCCAGCGCGGGATTGAGCCGCGCCAGCCAGTCGGCCACCGTGCCCATGATGCGGCTGGGGCGCAGCTCGCCCAGGGCGCTCAGCACGGCCGCGCCGTTTTCATCCGTCTTGCCGACGACGCGCGGGCGCTGGAAGTCGGGCAGGTGGTAGAGCAGCTCCTTGATCTGTCGCTCGACGACCGGGCCCTTCTCCTCGATGACCAGCACGTCGGTGAGGTTGCTGCAGAACTCGACGATGCGCGTCGGCTCCAGCGGGAAGACCAGGCCCACCTTGTAGACGCGCACGCCGGCCGCAGCCAGCGCGTTGGGGTCCAGGTCGAGCCGGCGCAACACTTCCATGAAGTCGTAGTGCGCCTTGCCCACGGTGACGATGCCCAGCGTGGCGGCCGGGCTGGTGACGATGTGCTTGTCGATGCTATTGACCTTGGCGAAGGCCTTCACCGCGTCGAGCTTGTGCGCCAAACGCGACTCCAGCTCCAGCGACGGCAGGTCAACTGAGCGGATGTGCAGGTCGGTCGGTGCCTCGAAATCGACGGCGTGCTCGAAGTCCAGCGCCACGGCGTCCAGGTCCACCGTCATGCCGCTCTCGACAACCTCCGAAATAGCCTTGAAGCCGACCCATGCGCCCGAGAAGCGGGACAGCGCCCAGCCGTAGAGGCCGAACTCCAGGTACTCCGCCACATTCGCCGGGTGCACCAGCGGAATGCTCCAGGCCTGCAGGGCCTGGTCGCTCTGGTGCGGCGTGCTGCTGGACACGCAGCCGTGGTCGTCCCCGCAGACGACCAGCACGCCACCTTGCTTGCTGGTGCCGTAGACATTGCCGTGCTTGAGCGCGTCGCCCGAGCGGTCAACACCTGGCCCCTTGCCGTACCACATCGCGAACACGCCATCGACGGTGCGCTGCGGGTCCAGCGCCACGCGCTGCACGCCCAGGCAGGCCGTGGCGGCCAGGTCTTCGTTGATCGCCGGCAGGAACTCGACGTGGGCGGCGGCCAGGAACTTCTTGGCCTTCCACAGCTGCTGGTCCACCATGCCCAGCGGCGAGCCGCGGTAGCCCGAGACGAAGCCGGCCGTCTTCAGGCCGGCGCGTTCGTCCTGCTTCTTCTGTGCGAGCAGCAGCCGCACCAGGGCCTGCGTGCCGGTCAGGAAGACCGCGCCGCTGTCCGCCGCGAGGTTGTCGCTGAGCTGGTAGGAACGAAGCGTTGGGGTGTCTGACATCGGAGCCTCCTGGGGCGGAAATTCTTTCTCCGCATGGCCGGAAGAACTTGCCTCAATGCCGGTTTGTGGCCGGGCGAATGAGATGATTCTTCTCCAAAGGTACTGCATATGGAAATAAACGACTTCGACCGCGTCAGCCTGCAGATCCTCGAAGCTCTGCAGGCCGACGCCCGCCTGTCCACCCAGGCCCTGGCCGAGAAGGTGGGCCTGTCGGCCACGCCGGTGTGGCGGCGTGTGAAGGAGCTGGAGGACCGCGGCGTCATCCGGGGTCAGGTCGTGCTGGTGGACCGCGAAAAGGTCGGCTTGTCCATCCTCGTGCTGGCCAACGTCAGCCTGTTGCGGCACACCGAAGGCGCGGTTGAACAGTTCGAGCGCTTGGTGAGCACGCGGCGCGAGATCATCGAATGCCATGCCATCACCGGCGAGGCCGACTACGTCATCAAAGTCGTGGCGGCCGACATGAAGGCTTACGACCTTTTCCTGCAGCAGCACATCTTCAAGCTGCCCGGCGTCAGCAGCGTGCGCAGCAACGTGGTGTTGCGCGAGGTCAAGTACGAAACCGCGCTGCCGGTGGGCTAACCTCGCGCGGTCGCATTGCCGCCCGCTGCCCATGGACTCCTTCTTCGCCCAGCTCTCGGATTCCGTCAATCACGCCCGCACGTTGGAGGACCTGGCCCGGCCGCTGCTGGAGATGCTGGAGGCCGTGACCGGTCTGGAGTCGACCTACCTGACCACTGTCGACCTGGCCGAGGGCCTGCAGCGCGTCATGTATGCCCGCAACTCGCGCGACCTGCAGATCCCCGAGGGCTTGTCAGTTCCCTGGGGCGACACGCTGTGCAAGCGCGCGCTGGACGAGAACCGGCCTTTCACCGACGACGTCGGCGCCATCTGGGGCGACTCCGGTGCGGCGCGCGACCTGGGCATCCAGACCTATGTCAGCACGCCGGTGCGTACCGACGATGGCGCTCTCTACGGCACGCTGTGCGCAGCCAGTTCGCAGCGCCGGCCCATGACGCCCGAGGCCGGGCATGTGCTGCGCCTGTTCGCCCGCCTCATCGAGCAGCACGTCGCGCGTGAACGCCTGGTCGAACAGTTGCAGCAGGCCAATGCCGAACTCAAGACGCAGGCCATGACCGACCCGCTGACGGGCCTCATGAACCGCCGCGCGCTGATGGAGGAGTTGGCCCGCCTGAACTCGCTCGCCCACCGGACCGGCAGCTGGCTGCTGGCCGGCGCCATCGACCTGGATGGCTTCAAGCAGGTCAATGACAGCCATGGCCACGATGCCGGCGACGAGTTCCTGCGCACCATCGCCCACCGGCTGCAGGCTGGCCTGCGCACGGGTGACGTGCTGGCCCGCATGGGTGGCGACGAGTTCGTCGTCGTCGGCCTCGGCCCCAGGCTCGGGGACGATGGCGCCAGCGCCGCTCGGCTGATGCGCCAGCGGCTGGCGGCCGCCACCGTCGGCAGTTATGCGGCCGGTTCGGCGACGGTGGACTATGAAGGCGCCAGCGTCGGCGTGGCCTGCCTGGACCCGCAGTGCGCCAGCCTCGAGGAGGTGCTGCGCCAGTCAGACGCGGCGATGTATCGCGTCAAGCTGGAGCGCCGGAAGGCGGCGCAGCACTGAACCGGGTTAAAGCTCCCCGTAGCTGTGTAGCCCGCTGAGGAACATGTTGACGCCGAGGAAGGCGAAGGTCGTGACCAGCAGGCCCACCAGCGCCCACCAGGCCGAGACGGTGCCGCGCAGGCCCTTCATCAGCCGCATGTGCAGCCAGGCCGCGTAGTTGAGCCAGACGATCAGCGCCCAGGTTTCCTTGGGGTCCCAGCTCCAGTAGCCGCCCCAGGCCTCGGCGGCCCAGAAGGCGCCCAGGATGGTGGCGATGGTGAAGAAGGCAAAGCCCAGCGCGATGGCCTTGTACATCAGGTCGTCGAGCTGCGGCAGGTCGGGCAGGCGGGCCGTCAGGCGCGGCCGTAGCGCCACGGCAATGGCCAGGAACACGGCCACACCGGCAATCTTGCGCGCCCAGCCGTCCAGGCCGGTGAGGGTGGCGGCGCTCACGTCGGCGCCCAAGCGCACGGCGAGGATGAGCAGGATGATGCCAACCGGCATGGCGACGAGACCGATCCACAGCGAGCGCGTCGTGGCTGTCTTCAGCAGGTAGGCGAGGGCCACCATGGCGGCCAAAGCGAAAGCGCCGTAGCCGACGAAGTTGGCCGGCACGTGGATCTTCATCCACCAGCTCTGCAGGGCCGGCACCAGCGGCTGGATCTCCTGCGCGCCACGCTCGACCGTGTACCAGAGCAGGAAGGCGACCGCCGCGCTGACCACCAGCATCACGTAGGCGCCCAGCGAGCGCGTGGCGAAGCGCTGCTCGTAGTAGAGGTGGAAAAGCGTCGTCATCCAGCAGAACAGCACGAAGACTTCGTAGAGGTTGCTGACAGGGATGTGGCCGATGTCGGCGCCGATCTGGTGGCTCTCGTACCAGCGCACCAATGTGCCGACGAGGGCCATGAAGACGCCGCCCCAGGCCAGCTTGGAGCCGACGGTCTCGGCCACGCTGTTGCGCCCGGCGCCGGTGAAGAAGCCGCCCCAGTAGAAGAGCGTGCTCATCGTGAACAGCAGGCTCATCCAAAGGATGGCGCTCTGGCTGGACAGCATGTACTTCAGGAAGAAGGTGCTCTCGCCTGCGGCCAGGTCGGCGCCGAAGCCGTCGGTCTGCCGCGCATACAGCGCGATGGCCAGCAGCGTGGCGGCGCCCACGGCGACGCTCAATAAGCGCAGCGGCTTCCAGAACCAGCCCAGCGCGATCAGCGCCGGCATCGCAAAGGCCAGGATGCCCTTCTCGTAGCCGTCCATGCTGGCGTGATAGCGGCTGAAGGCATAGGCGCCGCCCAGCAGCACCAGGGCGGCGAAGACCCAGTCCAGCGCATCGCGTCGCTGCAGCGCGTGGCGTCGCGGCAGATCGAAGGTGGTGGTGTTCATGAGTGATCCTTCAGTACGGCGGCCTTGAGCTGCGCGAACAGCGTGGCGTTGTCGGGTGACTCGCGGGTGCTGGACATGGCCATGCGCACCTGGGAGCTGGCGGGGTCTGCGCTCGGCGCGATCCAGATCCAGAGCCTACGCTCCTTGATGTAGAGCATGGCGAATACACCGACGATGAGCAGGATGGCGCCGAGGTAGACCAGCTTCTGGCCCGGCGCGCGTGCGACCTGGAAGACGCTGGCCTGCACCTGCTCGAAGCCGTCCAGCTGCAACAAGGCGGGCGCGGGGTAGTAAAGGCTGTCGGACAGCGACAGCACGGCCTGGGTCATGAAGGCCTGCGTGGCCGCGTCGACCACGGCAGGCTTCAGCCGGTCTCGAGCGCGGGCGAGCTGGTGCAGCTCGAACAGGCTGCCGTTGAGGATGCGCAGCAGCACCTCGGAGACGCGCGGGCGCTCGCTTTCGGGCACGTCGCGCTCGATGAACTGCGACAGTGCCGGCAGGCCACCCTTGACCTCGTCGCCGGGCTTGGCGGCGGCACCGGAGAACAGCGTCAGCGCGCGCTGGGCGGTGAGTTCGAGCTGGGAGCGCATCTGCGGCTGCGCGGTCGGCGTGGCCGACACGGCATAGGCGCGCGCCGCCGCGTCGCGCAGCTGCGGGTCGGCCAGGGCCTGGCGCAGGCGCAGCCAGCCGTCCAGCGAGTCGTTTTCGTCGGCGGGCATGCGCAGGTAGCGGAAGTTCTCGGCCGCCGTCTCGCGCATGCCGGCCAGGAAGAGGCGCTGGCCGTCCAGCGCCACCGGCACCATGTAGTTGTTGAACTCGCGCGCCTGGCCGGCCGCGTCGCGCAGCTTGTAGCTGAAGCTCGGGCCGACGTTGTGCAACGTTTTGTCCTTGTCGCCCTTGGCGCCGCTGCCGAGGTGCTTGCTCAGGCGTTCGCCGAGGTCGACCTTGCGCACGTCGGCGCCGCTGGCGTTGGCTCCAGCGCCGTCATTGGCCATGTTCTCGACGTTGATGACGCGCAAGCCGTCCAGCTCCAGCGTCTGCCCGCCCAGGGGCATCTTGGTGCCGACGCGGCCCTCCATCGTCAACGCCGTTCCTCCCGCCAGCGGCAGGGCCTTGAGCTGCAGCTTGCTGCCGCCGTCCTCAAAGCTGCTCTGGTAGATGGCCAGGCCCTTGTGGATGACGGGCTCGTTGACCTTGACCGTCGCCTCGCGCCGCGTGCCGCCGTCGTGGATGACGATGTCGCTGGCGAAACTCTTCGGCATGCCGGTCGGGTAGTACTCGACGTTGAACTTCTTCAGCTCGATGTCGAAGGGCAGGTCCTGCAGCACGACGCCGCTGGGCAGGCTGAGCACGGCAATGCCCTGGCGCTGTTTCTCGGTCACCGAGACATTGCCGCGAAAGCTCGGGTTGCCGGTGCTGAGGCGGTGCTCGGGGCGGATGTCGGCAATGAAGCCGGAGCCGGTGTAGAGCTGCTTGCCCTGAGCCCACATCGCCAGCTTGACCATCGCGTTGCCGTCCAGCACGCCGCCGATCAGGACGAGCACGATGGCGGAGTGGGCGGACAGATAGCCGATCTTGTTGGCCGCGCCGCGGCGCGCCGCAATCATGATGCCGTTGTCGCGCCGCTGCACGCGGGCTTTCCAGCCGAGCGCCGCCAGCGTGTTGCCGATCTCCGCCAGCGCCATCGACGGGTTGCTGGGCAGCTCGCCGATGGCCTTGTGGTGGTGGGCGGCCAGCGACTGCTCGCGCACGCCTTCCTTGTAGCTGCGCAGGTCGACCAGGATCTTGGGCGCGTTGCGGGCGATGCACAGGCTGGTCGACAGCACGAGAAAGGCCAGGATGACGAGGAACCACGGCGCGCTGTAGACCGTGTAGAGGCCCAGCTTGCCGAACACCTCCGCCCAGAACGGGCCGAACTGGTTGATGTAGTTGCCCAGGGGCTCGCTCTGGCGCAGCACCGTGCCGATGACCGACGAGATGCAGATCACGCTGAGCAGCGTGATGGCGAAGCGCATGGACGCGAGCAGGTCCAGCAGCTCGCGGGCGGCGGATTGGCGGGGGGCGGGGACGGCGGACATCAGGGAATTTGGAAATGAAAAAGGCCGGTGGAGATCACCGGCCTTCGTTCGCGAGGCGTGCGCGACAGGTCAGCGCAGGCCGGCGACGTAGTCGGACACGGCCTTGATTTCCTTGTCGTTCATCTTCGCGGCCACGGCGGTCATCTGCGCAGAGTTGACGCGGGCACCGCTGCGGAAGGCCACCATCTGCGCCTCGACGTAGTCGCCATGCTGGCCGCCGATGCGCGGGTACTGGGCCGGCAGGCCCGAGCCGGTCGGGCCGTGGCAGGCCGCGCAGGCCGGCACGCTACGCTCGGCAATGCCGCCGCGCCAGATCTTCTCGCCCAGGGCGACGGTGTCCTTGTTCTTCGCGAAGCCCGGCTTGGCGGTCTTGGACGCGTAGAAGGCCGACACGTTGCGGATGTCTTCTTCCGACAGCGGCGCGGCCATGGCGTTCATGACGGCGCTCTTGCGCTTGTTGGTCTTGAATTCGATCAGCTGCTTGGCCAGGTATTCGGGATGCTGGCCGGCAATGATGGGATTGGCCGGGGCACCACGCGAACCGTCGGCGGTGTGGCAGGCGGCGCAGACCTGGGTCGAGAGCGCGCCACCCTTGGCGAGGTCAGGCTTTGCCGGCGCCGCGGCGGGCTCGTTCGCCTGGGCCAGCGTGGCCAGCAGCAGACTCGACAGGAGGGTGGCGACAGTCTTCATGGATTTATATGGTTTCGTTGGGCGCAACTTTCGAATTTTACAATGCCCAATCCAAGCGTCCCAACCTGCCATGACCAACGAAATCCCTGAGGCAGCGACTGCCGAGCCGATCACCGAGAAGATCGCCTTGGCCTGGACGCACACCACGCGCTTCCTGACCACCGCCAGCCAGCTCATCCACCTGCCCGCCACCGAGCTGCCGGAGATCGCCTTCGTCGGCCGCTCGAACGCCGGCAAGTCGACGGCCATCAACACGCTGGCCCAGCAGAAGCGCCTGGCCTTCGCGTCCAAGACGCCGGGCCGCACTCAGCACATCAACCTGTTCGAGCTGGGCCCGAAGGACGCCGCCGACGCGCTGTTCGCCGACCTGCCCGGTTACGGCTATGCCGCCGTCGCGAAGGCCGCCAAGGTGCGCTGGCAGAAGGTGATGGCCGACTACCTGGAGGTGCGCCGCAGCCTGTCCGGCGTCGTGCTGATGGTCGATTCGCGCCTCGGCCTGACCGACCTGGACAAGCAGTTGCTGGACTTCGTCGCCGCCCGAGTCGCCACCGGCGAGATCAAGCTGCTGGTGCTGCTGACCAAGTCGGACAAGCTCAACCGCAAGGAGGCCGACGCCATCCTGCGCGCGACGACCGAATACCTCGGTGGCCTGTCGACCGAGAACTCCGACGTGGCCGTGACGCTGTTCTCGGCGCTGAAGAAGAGCGGCGTCGGTGACGTCGCGATGGCGCTGCGTGAATGGGTGCTGGCGCATCGGGCGGCCGACCCGGTGCCGGACTCGGTCCTGGCTGCGGAGCCGGCCGTCCAGCCCGAAGACTGACGCTCAGCGGCCGTCGAGGTCGCTCATCAGCGTGTCGACGGCGCGCTGGACGACGCTGTCGTCCTCGAGCGCCGTGATCAGGCCATTCGCCAGCAGCGCTTCCAGCGCGCGGCGCGTCAGCGGCAGGCGCTCGTCGGACTCGCGGCCAACGAACAGCATGAACTGGCGGCCCTCGCTGATCCAGGCGATCTGGCTGGTGTGCCAGTCGCCCTGGATGAACAGGTGGAACCAGCGGCCGATCTGCAGGCCGTCGATCCAGCGCTGCAGTGCCGCGCGGGCGTCGGGCGAGTCGTGCTCGTTGTAGAGCTGCACGGGCACCGTCGGCAGCTCGCCGCGGTCGACGTCGGCGCTGAGCCAGTGCGACGGCACCTGCGAATCGCGCTCGTCCATCAGCCGCTTGACGATCTCGTCGGCCGAGGCCGGCGCGGCGGTGCTGGGCGTTGCCGGGCGCGGGGCCTGAGGCCGGCGTTCGCCTGGGTCCTGGGCGGGCAGGCCGCGCAGCAGGCGGGCATGCTGGGCCATCAGCTCGTTCAGCGGCGGCTCGCGCTTGTCTTCGGGCAACTGGGTGCTGTCGCAGCCGGCGACGAGACGTTCGATGAGCACCGGCAGGCGCATGCGCAAAGCGTCGCGGTCGGCCGTGTCGCGCGGCGTCGTGAGGCTGTCGATGACGGCATCGACGAGTTCCATCGCCGCCAGCGCCTCCTGCGAGTCGCGACCGTGGCGCACCATGGCCGTGACGATGACCTCCACCCAGGCGGTCTGCAGGAAGCGATGCATGCGCGGGCCCAGCGGTGCGCCGGCCACCTGGTGGTCGATCTGCTCGCGGATCAGCTCGCGCCACTCGCTGCGCTGCTGCTCGCGCTCCAGCGCGGCCAGCGCCACGGCATTGAGTTCGCTGCTCTGGCGGGCCTGCTGGTCGATCTGCGCGTCCACACGGGCCAGCACCTGCTGGAAGAGGGTGGCAGTGGGCGTCGGCGCGTCCACCAGCAACTGCGCCTCGCCCTCCATGAAGCGCAGGAAGTCGACGAAGCGCCGATCGTCCACGCGCTCGAAGCCCATGCCGTGGGCGGCGACGCGGTTCAGCAGCGCCCAGGTGGGGTGGTCCTGGCGGCGCAGCAGCATGGCGTCGCTGCGCGCCAGCCGCACGACGGCGATCTGAAGCCGCGCCAGCAAGGCCTTCAGTGGCGGCAGCAGGCGCGGGTCGGCCAGGATCTGGTCGTAGAGCCGGCTCAGCATGTCCGGCCCGGTCGTGCGCACAAAGGGCGCGGGGGCGAGCGGGTCGCGTTGCGTGGCGCCACCAAAGGCGCTCAGCCCCTGCGGCCGTGAGTTGACCGCGTCGACACGGCGCGACAGGCCGTCCAGCGTGCCGCCTGCGGGCGGCCGTGCACCGATGCCGCGTGCGGCGGCCAGGCGCTGGTGGGCCAGCGGGTCGGTCTGGGCATGGCCGTGGGAGGCCACCATGTCGCCGATGTCTGCGGCTTTCAGCGCGGCGCTGGCCTCGACGTACTGGCGGTGCAAGGCCTTGGCCAGCGGCATGGCCGCCACGCGCATCAGCTCGTACCGGGCCTCGGCACCGACCGGGCTGGCGGCCAGCGCGTGGTGCAGTGCATGGGCGTAGAGGGCAGGGCGCAGCGGGTTGTCGCGCTCGCGCGCCCGGGCGGTGCCGCGCAGCGCGGCATAGAAGTTGCCGATCTGGTGCAGCTCGGCGCGGCTGAGTTCTTCGGCCGTGTGAGCGACGTGGGCAATGGCCACGTCCTGCAGGGCCTGGTTCTCGTCGACAAGGCTGAGGCCTTCGATGCCGCCGGCTTGCACGGAGCGGTGCAGAGGGTCCTCGCCACGGCGGCCGGCCTGCAGCAGTTCGATGAGCTTGCCCTCGAAGTCGGCCGCAAAGTGCGCCCGCACCTTGCGCCAGCCATCCCGCAGCGGGAAGTGCTGGGGCTTGGCGTCGAGTTCGTCCTGCACGACGTTCAACAGCTCCCGGGCCAGCGGACCGGCTTCGGTCAACGCATGGTCGAGCAGGTGGTGGGGATGCAGGCTGGCGGACATGGAGGCGGAGTTGCGGCGGAATGAGATTATCTGGCGCCTGATTGGTGCGTCTTGCGCTGTTGCCGCCATTTACCTCCCCCTGAATCACATGGCAAACGCCGCACTTCATTACCTATTCACGCTTTTCCAGCAGGGTCGTCATGTCGAGATGGCGGCGCAGGCCCGCGAGCTCTTGACGGAGACGCCGAACGAGGGTGATTTGTGGAAAGCGTTGTCAGTGGCTCAGCAGCTGTTGGGTGAGGACGCGCTGCCGGCGCTTGAGCGCGCGATGCAGCTGCTGCCGGGCGATGCCGAGCTGCCCGCCAACCTGGGTGCCCTGCTGGCCGCGCGGGGCCGCTGGCCGGAGGCACTTGCGGCCTATGAGCAGGCGTTGCGCCTGCAGCCGAGGCTGGCGGGGGCGCACAACAACCTGGGCAATGCGCTGCTGGCGCTGGGCCGACCGGCAGAGGCGCTGACGGCCTTTGAGCGCGCCCTGAACCTGCTGCCGGGCCTGGTCGCCGCTTTGGGCAACCGCGGTCTGGCGCTGCTGGCGCTGGCGCGCCACGACGACGCGGCCGAGGCCTTGCTGCGGGCGGTGGCGGCGCAGCCGCGCGATGTCGGCCTGCGTCTGCACGCCGCGACGGCGCTGGCGGCTGCGGGTCGCGCGGCCGATGCCATCGCCAGCCTGCGTGAGGCCGTGAGCCTGGCGCCGCAGCGTGTCGATGCCTGGTTCACGCTGGGCCAGCACCTGCAGGCCAACGGCAATGACGCCGCCGACGCCTGGGAGCATGTGCTGGCGCTGGACCCCGGCCATGCGGAGGCGGCCTGCAACCTCGCGCTGCTGCGGCAGGAGCGCGGCGAAGCGGTGCTGGTTGCGGCGTTGGCTGCCGGCGTGGCGGGTGAGCGGCGCGCGGCCGTGCTGGGCAATCTCGGCGGGTTGAAGTTGGCCGATGGGCGGCATGCGGAGGCGGTGTCGGCCTACCGCGAGGCCTTGGCCCTGGCACCGTCATCGCCTCAGGTCCTGAGCAATCTGGCCCAGGCGCTGAAGCGCCAGGGTGCGCTGGACGAAGCGGACGCCGTGCTGAGCCGGCTGATCGATCTGGACCCCGCGCTGCTGACCGCACGCAGCGACCGGCTGCTGCTGCGTGCCTATCGGGGCCTGGACTGCGCCGCCGAGGCGGCCGACTTTAGCCGCGCGGTGCGTGCACCGGCGATGGCGCGGCCGGATCGGGCGGTGGCGCCGTTGCGCGTCGGCCTGGTGTCGGCGGACCTGCGCGGCCATCCCGTCGGGCGCCTGGCCCAGGCCTGGCTGCCCGCGCTTGCCGATCGTTGCGAGCTGTTCGTCTACGCCGTTGCGCGTGGCGAGGACGCGCTGACGCAGCAACTGCGTGCCGTCGCGCCGCGCTGGCTGGATGTCGCAGGGCTGAGCGATGCCGCGCTGGCCGAGCGCATTGCCGCCGACGGTGTCGACGTCCTTGTCGACCTCAACGGCCACACCGGCGGCCACCGCCTG
This sequence comes from Roseateles sp. AC306, assembly GCF_979253795.1. Classification (NCBI taxonomy): domain Bacteria; kingdom Pseudomonadati; phylum Pseudomonadota; class Betaproteobacteria; order Burkholderiales; family Sphaerotilaceae; genus Roseateles; species Roseateles sp. AC306. The sequence goes on along the minus strand of NZ_CEEDEB010000005.1, from coordinate 30,734 downwards.
GGCGTGTTCGCTCGCCGGCCCGCGCCGCGGCAGTTCAGCTGGCTGGGTTATGCCGGCAGCACCGGCCTGGCCGAGATCGACGGCTTCATCGGCGACCGCTGGCTGCTGCCTGTGGGCGCGGAAGACGGCTTTGTCGAGCCGCTGCGGCGCCTGCCGCACAGCTTCACCGTCTATTCGCCGCCTGCCGACGCGCCGGCCGTCACATCGTTGGGCGAGGCGCCGCGCTTTGGCAGCTTCAATGCGCTGCACAAGCTGGGCGACGACGTGCTGGCGCTGTGGGCGCGTGTGCTCGCGGCAACGCCCGGCAGCCGCCTGCTCATCAAGGCGCCAGGCCTGCAGCATGAGGCCGAGCGTGCGGCGCTGCGGGCGCGCTGGCCGGGCGACTCGGCGCGGCTGGACCTGGAAGGGCCGGGGTCGCTGGCCGACTACCTCGCCGCCTTCGGCCGTGTCGACATCGCGCTGGACCCCTTCCCGCACGGCGGCGGCATGACGACGCTGGACGGGCTGTGGATGGGCGTGCCGGTGCTGACGCTGCCGGGCCCGGCGCCGATCTCGCGCCAGGGCTTGAGCTTTCTGCAGACGCTGCGGTTGGCGCAGGACTGGGTGGCGGCGGACGAGGACGACTTCGTGCGCCGGGGGCAGCTACAGATGCAGGACCGCGCGGGCCTGGCGGCGTTGCGTGCCGGGCTGCGCGGACGCATGGCCTCCAGCCCCTTGTGCGACGCCGCGCGCTTCGCCGACGACCTGCTGGCCCAACTGACGGCATGATGCGCGGCGTCCCAACTCCCGCATCGTCCATGAAGCGCTTCCTTCTTCTCTTCAGTCTAGTCGGCGCCGCTGCTCAGGCCGATGAGCCCGCGCCCCGACGTGTGGATCTGCCGCTGTGGGAGCTCGGCATCGCGGCGGCCGGTGTCTCGCAGCAGGCGTATCCGGGATCGGACCAGCAGGCTCGTCGAGCGTTGGCCCTGCCTTATCTGATCTACCGCGGCAAGGTGCTGCGTGCGGACGGCGACGGCGCTGGCCTGCGCGCGGTGCGCACTGACAGCTTCGAGCTGGACGTGTCGTTCGCGGGCTCGCTGAGCTCGGGCTCCGAGTCGCTGCGGGCGCGTGAGGGCATGGCGCGCTTGGGCACCCTGGTGGAGGCGGGGCCGGTGGCGCGCTGGTTCGTCAATGGACGCGGCGCGCGGGACCGCATCACGGCGGAATTGCCGCTGCGCGGTGTCTTCGAGGCGCGCAACCCGAGCCGGCATCGCGGCATGAGCCTGGAGCCCAAGGTGAGCTGGCAGCGCCGCCCCGGCGCTGAGGGCTGGGGCTACGGGCTCAGCGTGGCCGCGTTGATCGGCGACCGCCGGCTGGGGTCGACGTTCTACGGCGTCGCACCCGGCGAGGTCACGGCGGACCGGCCCGCCTTCGAGGCGCGCGCGGGCCTGATCGCGTGGCGACTGGGCGGCAGCGTCGCCACCCAGCTGACTCCTGATCTGCGCTTTTTCGCCTTCGGTCGGCTCGACAGCCTGGCGGGCGCCGCCAACCGCGCAAGCCCGCTGGTACGCCAGATGACGGGCGGCAGCGTCGGCATCGGGCTGACCTACACGCTGACCCGTTCAGCGGCGCGCGCGAACGACTGATGTCGCCGACCGGCCAATGAAAAAGGGGCTGCTCGCGCAGCCCCTTCGTTTGTCAGCGACGGGTGTGTCGCCGGCCGTGGACTTACATGTCCATGCCGCCCATGCCACCCATGCCGCCCATGCCACCAGGCATGCCGCCGCCGGCAGCTTCTTCCTTCGGCGACTCGGCGACCATGCACTCGGTCGTCAGCATCAGCGACGAGACCGAAGCGGCGTTCTGCAGGGCAGTGCGCGTGACCTTGGTCGGGTCCAGGATGCCCATTTCGATCATGTCGCCATAGGTGTCGTTGGCGGCGTTGAAGCCGTAGTTGCCCGAACCGGCCAGCACGGCGGCCACGACGACGGAGGCTTCGCCACCGGCGTTGTAGACGATCTCGCGCAGCGGCGCTTCGATGGCCTTGAGCACCAGCTTGATGCCGGCGTCCTGGTCGGCGTTGTCGCCCTTGATGGCGCCAGCAGCTTGCTTGGCGCGCAGCAGCGCAACGCCGCCACCAGCCACGATGCCTTCTTCAACGGCTGCGCGCGTGGCGTGCAGCGCGTCTTCGACGCGGGCCTTCTTTTCCTTCATCTCGACTTCGGTAGCCGCACCGACCTTGATGACGGCAACACCGCCGGCCAGCTTGGCCACGCGTTCTTGCAGCTTCTCGCGGTCGTAGTCGCTGGTGGCTTCCTCGATCTGGATGCGCACTTGCTTGACGCGGGCTTCGATGTCAGCGGCAGCGCCGGCGCCGTCGATGATGGTGGTGTTTTCCTTGCCCACTTCGACGCGCTTGGCCTGGCCCAGGTCGGCCAGCGTGACCTTCTCGAGCGTCAGGCCGACTTCTTCGGCGATGACCTTGCCGCCCGTCAGGATGGCGATGTCTTCCAGCATGGCCTTGCGGCGGTCACCGAAGCCAGGCGCCTTGACGGCGACAACCTTCAGGATGCCGCGGATGGTGTTGACCACCAGCGTCGCCAGCGCTTCGCCGTCGACTTCTTCAGCAACAATCAGCAGCGGGCGGCCGGCCTTGGCCACTTGCTCCAGCGTCGGCAGCAGGTCGCGGATGTTCGAGATCTTCTTGTCGAACAGCAGGACAAACGGGTTGTCCAGCAGCGCGGCTTGCTTCTCGGGGTTGTTGATGAAGTAGGGCGACAGGTAGCCGCGGTCGAACTGCATGCCCTCGACGACATCGAGTTCGCTGTCCAGGCTCTTGCCGTCTTCGACGGTGATGACGCCTTCCTTGCCAACCTTGTCCATCGCCTCGGCAATGATGCGGCCCACTTCCACGTCGCTGTTGGCCGAGATAGTGCCGACTTGAGCGATTTCCTTGGAGGTGGTGGTGGCCTTGGAGGCCTTCTTCAGCTCGGCGACCAGGGCGGTGACCGCCTTGTCGATGCCGCGCTTCAGGTCCATCGGGTTCATGCCGGCGGCCACGTACTTCATGCCTTCGCGGACGATGGCTTGGGCCAGCACCGTGGCGGTGGTCGTGCCGTCACCGGCGTTGTCAGACGTCTTGGAAGCAACTTCCTTGACCATCTGCGCGCCCATGTTCTGAAGCTTGTCCTTCAGCTCGATTTCCTTGGCCACGGACACACCGTCCTTGGTCACGGTGGGGGCGCCGAAGGAGCGCTCGAGCACCACGTTGCGGCCCTTGGGGCCGAGCGTCACCTTGACCGCATTGGCCAGGATGTTCACGCCTTCAACCATGCGAGCGCGGGCTTCGCCGCCAAAGATCACGTCTTTTGCTGCCATTTGGAATTCTCCGGAGTCTTAAATTGGGTCAGAGACAATTTCTCTGAGTCAGTTGGGGACAGAGCTCGCGCTGCGCGCTTCGGTCTGTCCCGCAAGACATTACTTTTGAACGATGGCGAAGAGGTCTTCTTCGCGCATGACCAGCAGCTCGTCGCCGTCAACCTTGACGGTCTGGCCGGAATACTTGCCGAACAGGACGCGGTCGCCGACGGCGACGTTCAAGGTGATGAAATCGCCCTTGTCATTGCGCTTGCCCGGGCCGACGGCCAGGACTTCGCCCTGGTCGGGCTTCTCGGCGGCGTTGTCGGGAATGAAGATGCCGGAGGCAGTCTTGGTTTCCTGTTCCAGGCGGCGAACGATCACGCGATCGTGCAGGGGGCGCAGCTTCATGGGGTCTCCTTCAGAGGTGGAACTGAAGCGGTCGCCGCGCCTTGACGCGGCGACCGCCAAAAAACGGGGCCGAAAGCTCGGCCCGATTTCGTTAGCACTCGAGCGTTGAGAGTGCTAGCAGACTCGCATTATAGGGACGCAAGATGGCGTTTCAAGAGGGTGGCCGGCTTCAGTTCGCCGTGCGCCGCCGGCGCTTTCAGGTCTTCGTCCGATCTGGCGCCTGCCAGGCCGACTTGGCCAGCCCGCGCGCGCATCGGTTTCAATAGCGCCCCATGTCGACCCGCCGCCTGCTCGCTCTGCTTGCCGTTGCGGGCGTTGCTGCGGTCTGGGGGGCGTGGCCTGAAGACAAGCCGGTGGTGGCGACCGTCGACGTGGCGCGGCCGGTCGAGCAAGCGGCCGTTCACCAGCCCAAGCCGGTGACGGCGGTCGTGCAGCCCGCGCTGGACTGCGCGCCCACGCCGCCGCTTCGCCCGCACGACCAGGCCATGGCGTTGCAGCGCGCGGTCGCCACGCTGGCCAGCGGCGCGGGTGGCGATGCGGTGCTGGCCCTGCTGATGCAAAAGCCCGCCGGCGAGGACGCGGCCTGGGCCGAGCAGGTGCGCCAGGCCGCCTTGCGTTCGCAGGACGCGCAGGCGCTGCGCTGGGCTGCGGAAGCCTGTGCCACATCAGCCTGCCGCCGTGAGCTGCTGCAGGAGCGCCTGCGCCTGGAGCCCGACAACGCAGTGCACTGGCTGGCCTGGCTGGACGAGAACCCCGCCGCTACCGACGACGCCTGGCAGGGCCTTGCCGCCGCGCGCTACTGGCGCGAGCAGCCAATGACTCTCGGCGAGCGCATTGGCCGTGCCTTGCCGCCGGAGCTGCTGCCGGCCCAGCGCGAGGCGCTGTTGCAGCCGCTGCGCGACCAGCCCTGGGCCGCGCCGCCTGCGCCGTCCATCACCCTGGCCAACGCCTGCGGACACTATGGCCCGACCCACCCCATCGGCGCGGCCTGCACGCATGCGGCGACGCTGCTCCTCACGCGCAGCGACTCACCCGCTGCCTGGCAGCAGGGCGCCGATCTGGCCCAGCAACTGGGCCGCAGCGACATACCGCCGCCGCCCGTGCAGCCAGCAGTTACCGGCTGTCGCTGAGCAATCAATCGGCTGAGCGAATGGCGTTTCTCGGTAGCGCGCCTGAGGCAGAGGGCTTGCATCGCTTCCTAGACTGGCCCTGACCGCACCGGCAGTACAGGGCGCGGCACCGCGGCGGCGTTGGCGCCAGCCTGCGGACCACAACGACTGGAGACTACCGATGAACTTCCCCCTGCGCGGGCGCCTGACGGCGCTCGGCCTGGCTGCGGCCGCCTGTACTTTCTTCACCTCGACGTCGGCGCTGGCCGCTTTCGGCGTCACCGACGCCAGTGGCGTGCTGACCGTCGACAGCGGTGCCGGCCTGGTGTTCAAGGTCAACAAGAGCAGTGGCGACATCACGTCCATCAAGCTCAATGCCGGCGCCGAGCTGCAGGGCCAGACCAAGTTCTCCCACATCAGCTCCGGCCTGGGCGCGCCGGCCACCTACGCGCTCTCGCCCTCGGGGACGACGGCCGTCATCACCATCACGGCGTCCACGCTGAAGCACTACCTCGTCGTGCGCCGCAACGAGAACGTCATCTACATGGCCACCCATGTCACGGCCGAGCCGGCGGTGGGCGAGCTGCGCTGGATCACGCGACTCAACGGCAGCGTGTTCACCGGCGTGCCGGCCGAGTCCAACCTGCGGAACAACACCGGCGCCATCGAGAGCAGCGACGTGTTCGGCATGAGCGACGGCACCTCGCGCTCCAAGTACTACGGCAACCAGCGCGCCAAGGATCTCGGCGTGCGCGGCGTGACCGGCAGCGGCGTGGGCGTGTTCATGGCCTACGGCAACCGGGAGTCGGCCTCGGGCGGGCCCTTCTTCCGCGACATCCAGAACCAGAGCGGCGGCGACACCGAGGTCTACAACTACATGAACTCGGGGCACAACCAGACCGAGGCCCACCGCATGGGCCTGCACGGCCCGTATGCGCTGGTCTTCACGACGGGATCGACGCCGGCCGCGCCGGACATGAGCTGGATGTCCAGCCTGGGACTGCAGGGCTGGGTCAGCGGTCGCGGCAAGGTGGTGCTGAACGGCCTGTCGGGCATGGACACGGCCTACACCTACACGGTGGGCTTTGCCAACGGCACGGCGCAGCACTGGGGCACGGCGTCCAGCAGCGGCGCCGTCACGGTGGCCAACATGAAGCCGGGCACCTACACGATGACGGTCTACAAGGGCGAGCTGGGCGTGTTCACCGAGCAGGTGTCGGTGGCCAGCGGCGGCACGACGACGCTGAACACGCGCGCCATCACGGCCGACCCGTCGCAGAAGGCGGTGCTCTGGCGCGTGGGCAACTGGGACGGCACGCCGCTGGAGTTCCTGAACGGCCAGACCTTCACCGTGCGCCATCCGTCGGACTCGCGCAACCCGTCGTGGGGCCCGGTCACCTACGCCGTGGGCAGCGCGACGAACAAGTTCCCCGCTGCGATCTGGAAGGACAAGAACAGCGGCAGCAAGATCACCTTCAACCTGACCAGCGCCCAACTCGCGGCGCGCACGGTGCGCATCGGCATCTCGGCGGCCTATGCCAACGCCCGGCCACAGATCACGGTGAACGGCTGGACATCCGCCGTGCCCAGCCCGTCGACCCAGCCCGACTCGCGCTCGCTGACCATCGGCACCTACCGCGGCAACAACACGACGTTCACTTACAGCGTGCCGGCCAGCGCCTTCGTGGCGGGCACGAACACGCTGACGATCAACGCGGCCTCGGGCAGCGGCAGTGCCGCCTTCCTGAGCGCGGGGTTCGCGGTGGACTGCGTGGACATGTACTGACGACTCACTCGGGCGCGCGCCAGCCGCCGCCCAGTGACTGGATCAGCGCCACCGCAGTGGTCTGCCGGTCGGCCACCAACTGCACCAGAGCGCGTCGGGCGCTGAGCGCGGTGGCCTGCGCGGCCACCACCTCGCTGTACGACACCTGGCCCGCCTCGTAGCGTCGCTGCACCTGGGCCTGCACCTGCTCGGCGGACTCGGCGGCCTGGCGGCGCAGGGCCTCCTGCGCCTTCAGCACACGGGTGGCGGCGAGCTGGTCTTCGACGTCCTGGAAGGCCGACAGCACGGTCTGGCGGTAGCGCGCCACGGCCGCATCATTGGCCGCGCTGGCCGCATTGACACGCTCGCGCGTGGCGCCCGCGTCGAACAGGGTCTGCGCGGCCGACACGCCCAGCGACCACAGCAGGCTGGATGCGTTGGACAGCGCGCTGACCGCGCTGGCGCCCACGCCCACCGAGCCGTTGAGCCCCAGGCTCGGGTAGTAGGCCGACTGCGCAATGCCGACCTGGGCGTTGGCAGCCGCAACGCGGCGCTCGGCGGCGGCGATATCGGGGCGGCGCTGCAGCAGGGTTGACGGCAGGGCCAGTGGCACGTTGGGGACCTGCGGACTGCGGCCGGGCAGCCCGTCGCGCGCAACGATCTGGAACTCCGCCGGCGTCTTGCCCACCAGCACGGCGATGGCGTGTTCGAACTGTGCGCGTGAGCGCCCCAGGCCCAGCGCATCGGCCTGCGCGTTGGCCAGCTGCGTCTCGGCCTGCAGCACGTCCGTGCGGCCGACGACGCCGGCGTTGTAGCGGTTGCGCGCGATCTGCAGCGAGCGCTCGTAGCCGGCCAGCGTCTCGGCCAGCAAAGCGCGCTGGGCGTCGGTCTGGCGCAGGCCGAAATAGGCGATGGCCAGTTCGCCCTGGGCCGACAGCCGCGCCGACGCCAGGTCGGCCGCGCTGGCCTGTGCGCTGGCCGCCGCGCCTTCGCTGGCGGTGCGCAGCCGGCCCCAGACATCGGGCTCCCAGCTTGCGCCGATGGAGGCCTGGAAGTTGTTGCGCGCGCCGCTGTTTCCCTCGTTGCCGCCATTGCCCGAGCGACTGGCGCCGCCGCTCAGCGACACGACGGGGAACAGCGAGGCGCGTTGCACCGCGAGCAGCGCACGGGCCTGCGCGTAGGCCGCAGCAGCGGCGGCGACGTTCTGATTCGACACCTCGACCTGGGCCGCCAGCGCATCCAGTTCAGCGTCGCCGAACAAGGTCCACCACGCCCCGCGGTCCAGCGCGTCGGCCGGGGTCGCGACGACCCAGCCTTCGGCCTCCTTGTAGGCCAGCGGGGCGGTGAAGGCGGGGCGCTGATAGCTGGGGCCGACGGCGCAGGCGGTGAGGGCCAACAGCAGCAGCAAGGAGGCGCGGCGGGGGATGGCGTGCATGGGCTTTCCGGTCACAGCGGGGCAGGGGAGGCAGGAGGCTCGGACGACGCCACACGGGCCAGGCTTGCATCGCCCGGGCCTTTGCGGCGCAGCTTGTCCAGCAGCACGTAGACCACGGGCGTCGTGATGAGCGTCAACAACTGGCTGGCGATGAGCCCGCCGATGATGGTGATGCCCAGCGGCCGGCGCAGCTCGGCGCCTTCCCCGAAGCCAATCGCCAGCGGCAGCGCGCCCAAGGCAGCGGCCAATGTCGTCATCAGGATGGGCCGAAAGCGCAGCAGGCAGGCCTCGCGAACCGCGTCGACGGCGGACAGCCCCCGCGAGCGCTCGGCCTCCAGCGCGAAGTCGATGATGAGGATGGCGTTCTTCTTGACGATGCCCAGCAGCAGGAAGACGCCGATCAAAGCAATGACCGAGAAGTCCATGCGGAACAGCATCAGCGCAAGGACCGCGCCGATGCCGGCCGACGGCAGCGTCGACAGCACCGTGATCGGGTGCACCAGGCTTTCGTACAGCACGCCCAGCACGATGTAGATGACGACGATGGCGGCCAGGATCAGCAGCGGCTGTTCCTGCTGCGACTGCTGCGCGCTGCGGGCGCTGCCCTGGAAGCTGCCGCGCACATTGGTGGGCATGCGGATGCCGGCCTCCGCGCGTTTCACCGCAGCCTGCGCGTCGGCCAGGATCACGCCCTCCGGCAGGTTGAAGGACACGGTGGTCGCGAGTTCGCCGTCCTGGTGGTTGACGGAGGTCGGCGTGGCGCTCTCGGCAACGCTGGCAAGGGCCGTCAGGGGCACCATGCGCGTCATCGAATTGCTCACCGCCTGACCGGTGGACGAGTCGCGCAGCGCGGGGTTGATGGCGGTCGCCGTGGCTGCCGTGGTGGTCGCCGCCGCCGTGCCGGCCGGCCCGCGCGCGGGCACCTGCACATCGTTCAGCGCCAAGGGGCTGCGGGCATAGCGCGGCGCCACCTCCATGATGACGCGGTACTGGTTCAGCTCGTCGTAGACGGTGGCCACCTGGCGCTGGCCAAAGCCGTTGTAGAGCGCGTTGTCGATGTCGCGTGCCGTCAGGCCCAGCTTGGCGGCGCTGTCGCGGTCGACAGTCACATAGGTCTCGACACCGTTCTCCTGCTGGTCGGTGTCGACGTCGGTCAGCTCCGGTTGCTGCTTCATGGCCTCGGCCAGCCGCGTGGCCCACCGCTTCAGGTCGGCGGCGTTGTCGCTCTTCAGCGTGTACTGGTAGGTCGAATTGCTCTGTCGGCCGCCCATGCGCAGATCCTGCACCGGGTTCAGGAACAGCGCCACGCCGGTGACGGCCGCCAGCTTGGGCCGCAGCCGCGCGATGACCGCCTGGCCACCGTTGTTGCCCTCGCCGCGCTCCGCCACCGGCTTCAGGTTGACGAACATGAAGCCGCCGCCCGCCCGCCCGCCGCCGGTGAAGCCCACGACCGTGTCCACCGCCGGGTCGCGCCGGATGATGTCCACCAGCTGCTTGAGCTTGCCCTGCATGGCCTGGAAGGAAATGCTCTGGTCGGCGCGCATGCCGCCGTTGATCTGGCCGGTGTCCTGCTGCGGGAAGAAGCCCTTGGGCACGACGCTGAACAGGTAGGCGTTGAGGCCGATGACCGTCACCAGGATCAGCATGACCAGCGCCCGGCTCGCCAGCGCCCAGTCCAGGCTGGACGCGTACGTACGGTGCAGGTGGTCGAAGCCGCTTTCGAAGAAGCGGGCGATGCGGCCCGGCTTCTTCAGTGGGTCGACCGGCTTCAGCAGCCAGGCGCACATCATCGGCGTCGTCGTCAGCGAGATGATCAGCGAGATCATCACCGCCGCCGACAGCGTGACCGCGAACTCGCGGAACAGCCGGCCCACCTGCCCGCCCATGAACAGCAGCGGGATGAACACCGCGATCAGGCTCAGGCTGATGGACAGCACCGTGAAGCTGACCTCGCGCGCACCGAGCAGCGCGGCCTGCATGCGGCCCATGCCGGCCTCGACATGGCGCGCCGTGTTCTCCAGCACGACGATGGCGTCATCGACGACGAAGCCGGTGGCCACGGTCAGCGCCATCAGGCTCAGGTTGTTCAGGCTGAAGCCCAGGCCCAGCATGACGCCGAAGGTGCCCAGCAGCGACACCACCGTGGCCACCGCCGGGATGACGGTGGCGCGCGCGCTCCGCAGGAAGGCGCTCACCACCAGCACAACGAGGACGATGGCGATGATCAGCGTCACCTCCACCTCGTGCAGCGACGAGCGGATGGAGTTGGTGCTGTCGGACGCCACCTGCAGCTTCACGTCGGGCGGCAGCTGTGCCTGCAGTTCGGGCAGCAGGGCGCGGATGCCGTCGACTGTCTCGATGACGTTGGCGCCAGGCTGGCGCGTGATCAGCACGACCACGGCCGGCTGGCCGTTGAACAGGCCCAGCGTGCGCGTGTCCTCGACGCTGTCGATGACGTCGGCCACGTCGGTCAGGCGGATGGCGGCGCCGTCGCGCCAGGCCACCACCAGGTCGCGGTAGTCGGCCGCCTTGCGGCCGGTGCCAGCGGCGTTGGTGCTGTAGATCTGCAGCCGCCGGCCGTCGCCTTCGATGGCGCCCTTCGGCCGGTTGGCGGCGCTGGACTGCAGCGCCGCGCGCACGTCCTCGGCGCTCAGGCCATAACGGTTCAGTACGTAGGGGAGCAGCTCCACGCGCACGGCGGGCAGCGAGCCGCCGCCGAGTTCCACATCGCCCACGCCGTCGGCCTGGGCCAGCTTCTGCTGCACGACGTTGGACACCGCGTCGTAGATCTGCCCCGCGCTGCGCGTGTCCGAAGTCAGCGCCAGGATCATCACCGGCGCGTCGGACGGGTTGGCCTTGCGGTAGGTCGGGTTGCTGCGCAGTGTGGCTGGCAGGTCGGCGCGAGACGCGTTGATGGCCGCCTGCACCTCGCGCGCCGCCGAGTCGATCTTGCGGTTCAGCTCGAACTGCAGGCTGACGCGCGCCGAGCCGTTGCCGCTGTTGGACGTCATCTCCGTGACGCCGGCAATCGCGCCCAGGCGCCGCTCAAGCGGCGTGGCGACGCTGGTGGCCATGGTCTCGGGGCTGGCGCCCGGCAGCCGCGCACTGACCGAGATGGTCGGGTAGTCGACCTGCGGCAGCGGTGCCACCGGCAGCGCAAAGAAGGCGCCGATGCCGGCCATCGCCACGCCGGCCGTCAGCAGGACGGTGGCAATCGGCCGGCGGACGAAGAACTCCGAAAAAATCACGCCGACGCCTCCCGCGCCGCTTGCTTGCGCCGCCCCCACCGTCGGCCCAGCCTGTCGAAGCCCAGATAGATCACCGGCGTCGTGAACAGCGTCAGCAGCTGGCTGACGATCAGCCCGCCGAAGATGCTGATGCCCAGCGGCCGGCGCAGCTCGGCGCCTTCACCGAAGCCCAGCATCAGCGGCACGGCGGCGAACAGCGCCGCCAGCGTCGTCATCAGGATGGGCCGCAGCCGCAGCAGCGCGGCCTGGTGGATGGCCTCGCGGGGCGACTTGCCTTCCTGGCGCTCCGCTTCGATGGCGAAGTCGATCATCATGATCGCGTTCTTCTTGACGATGCCGATCAACAGGATGATGCCGATGATGCCGATGACGCCCAGGTCCTGGCCCGCCATCATCAGCGCCAGCAGCGCGCCCACGCCCGCCGAGGGAAGCGTCGACAGGATCGTCAGCGGGTGGATGTAGCTCTCGTACAGCACGCCCAGCACGATGTAGACGCACACCACCGCCGCCAGGATCAGCCACAGCTGGCTGCTCAGCGACTGCTGGTAGGCGCCGGCCGCGCCGAGGAAGGTGAGCGTCACGCTGGCCGGCAGCTTGGCGTCCACGGCGGCCTGCTTGATGGCATCGACCGCCTGGCCCAGCGACACGCCGGGGGCGGTGTCGAAGCCCAGCGTGGTGGCCGGGTACTGCGCCACATGCGTGACCTGAAGCGGCGCATGGCGCTCGGTGATCTTGGCGATGGCCGACAGCGGCGTCGTCGTGCCCGAGCTGGTCTTCAGGTGCAGCAGGCCCAGCGACTCCGGCGTCGTCAGCAGGTCGGGCCGGGCCTCCAGGATGACGCGGTACTGGTTGGTCTCGGTGAAGATGGTCGAGACGATGCGCTGGCCGAAGGCGCTGTAGAGCGCGTCGTCCACCGAGGCCGCGCTGATGCCCAGGCGCGATGCGGTGTCGCGGTCGATGTCGATGAAGGCGGCCAGGCCCGTGGCGCCGGCGTCGGACACGACATTGCGCACCTGCGGCACGCCTTGCAGCTGTTGCGCGAGGGTGCCTGCCCACCGCGTGACGGTGGCGTTGTCGGCACCTTCCATCGACACGCGGTACTGCGTCGGCCCGCTCTCGGCGTCGATGGTCAGGTCCTGCGTCGGCTGCAGGTAGACGGCCACGCCGGCCACCTGCTGGGCGCGATCGCGAAGGCGGGCGATGGTCTCCTGCTGGCTGCCGCTGCGCTCGCGTTTGAGGTTCACGAGCAGCCGGCCGGTGTGCAGCATGGTGTTGTTGGCCGCGTCGACGCCGGTCAGCGAGCTGAGGCTCTCGACATCGGGGTCGGCCAGCATGGCCCGGGCCGCCGCCTGCTGCAGCTCGGACATGCGGGCGTAGGAGACCGACTGCGCCGTCTCTATGCGGACCTGCAGCTGGCCGGTGTCCTGGGTCGGGAAGAGGCCTTTCGGAATCCACAGGTAGAGCGCCACGGTCAACGCCAGCGTGGCCAGCGCCACCAGTAGCGTCAGCGTCTCGTGCCGCAGCACGACCTGCAGCGCGCCGTCATAGCGGTGCACGACGCGGTCGAACACGCGCTGGAAGCGGGCGCTGAGTGAGTGCGGGTGCTCGGCGTCGCTGCTTTGCTTCAGCCAGCGCGCGGACATCATCGGCACCAGCGTCAAGGACACGACGGCCGAGATCAGGATGGTGATCGACAGCGTCACCGCGAACTCCCGGAACAGCCGGCCGACGACGTCGCCCATGAACAGCAGCGGGATCAGCACCGCAATCAGCGACACGGTCAGCGAGATGATGGTGAAGCCGATCTGCGACGCGCCCTTGAGCGCGGCGGCCATCGGCTTTTCGCCCTCCTCGATGTAGCGCGCGATGTTCTCGATCATGACGATAGCGTCGTCGACGACAAAGCCGGTGGCGATGGTCAGCGCCATCAGGCTCAGGTTGTTCAGGCTGTAGCCCAGCAGGTACATCGCGCCGCAGGTGCCGATCAGCGAGATCGGCACCGCCAGGCTGGCGATGACGGTGGCGCGCAGGTCGTGCAGGAAGGCAAAGATGACAAGCACCACCAGCGCCACGGCCAGCAGCAGCTCGATCTCGACATGCAGCACCGAGGCACGTATGCCCGTAGTGCGATCGCTCAGCACCTGCACGTTGACGTTGGCGGGCAGGCCGGCCTGCAGCTCAGGCAGCCGCGCCTTGATGGCGTCGACCGTGGCGATGACGTTCGCGCCCGGCTGGCGCTGCACGTTCAGCACGATGGCCGGTTTGAGTTGGCCTCCTTCGGCGTTCGTGCCGGCCCAGGCGCCCAGCTTGACGTTCTCGGCGCTGTCGACGATTCGCGCCACATCGGTCAGCCGCACTGGCGCGCCGTTGCGGAAGGCGACGATCAGCTGGGCGTATTCCTTGGCCGTCAGCAATTGGTCATTCGCGTTGATCGTGTAGGCGCGGGTCGGCCCGTCGAAGCTGCCCTTGGCGCTGTTGGCATTGGCCGCGCTGATGGCGCTGCGCACGGTGTCCAGCCCCAGGCCGTAGGAGGCCAGCGCCTGCGTGTCGGCCTGGATGCGCACGGCCGGGCGCTGCCCGCCGCTGAGCGAGACGAGGCCGACGCCGGCCACCTGGCTGATCTTCTGCGCCAGCCGCGTGTTGACGAGGTTCTGCACCTCGGTCAGCGGCAGGCTGTCGGACGTGATGGCGAGCGTGAGCACCGGCGCGTCGGCCGGGTTCACCTTGGCGTAGACGGGCGGCGCCGGCAGGTCGGCCGGCAGCAGCGAGCCGCCGGCGTTGATGGCGGCCTGCACCTCCTGCTCGGCCACGTCCAGCGTCTGGCCCAGGCCGAACTGCAGCGTGACGATGGACACGCCGGCGGCGCTGGTCGAGCTCATGCGCTGCAGGCCGGACATCTGGCCGAAGTTGCGCTCCAGCGGCGCGGTGACCGTCTGGCTCATCACCTCGGGGCTGGCGCCGGGGTAGAGCGTCTGCACCTGAATCGTCGGGTAGTCGACCTGCGGCAGCGCTGACAGCGGCAGGAAGCGAAAACCCAGGAAGCCGGCCAGCACGATGGCCAGCATCAGCAGCGACGTGGCGACCGGCCGCTCGATGAAGGGCCGCGACGGCCCGCTGATGGCGTCGTCCGCTTCGGCCGTCACGTCCGCCACGTCCGGCGGCACTGCGCTCATGGCGCGACCGCGTCAGAAGCGCGTCGGCGCGGGCCCGAGGCAGCGTCGCCGCCTGTCCTGGCACCGGAAGCGCCCGACGCGCCAGACGAAGGGCCGCGCCGCCCACCGCCTGCGCCCGACGCCGGCGCATCGCCCGGCAGCGTCACGCGGCCGCCGTCCTTCAGCCGGTCCGCGCCTTCGGTGATGACCTTCTCGCCCGCCTGCAGCCCGCTGGCGATGACCACCATCTCGTCGGTGGCCGGGCCACGCTTCACGGGCCTCGTGGCCACCGTGCGCGCCGCCTCGTCGAGCACATAGACGAACTCGCCCTTGCTGCTATTGCGCAGCGCGGCGACCGGCACGACAACGGCGCCTTCGAGCGTCTGCAGCAGCAGGCGCACATTGACGAACTGGTTGGGGAACAGCGCTTCCTTGGCATTGGCAAAGCGGGCCTTGGCACGCACAGTGCCGGTCTGGGTGTCGACCTGGTTGTCCAGCGTGGCGAAGCGGCCTTCGCCGACCACGGTGCTGCGGGTGCGGTCCAGCGCCGTCACCGGCAGCACGGCACCGCTGCCCACGCGCGCCTGCAGCTCGGGCACGCGGTCCTGCGGCAGCGAGAACTCGACATCGATGGGGGCGGTCTGCGTGATGACCGCGATGCCGTTGGCGTCGCCTGCGCTGACGACGTTGCCGATGTCCACCACGCGCAGGCCGACCCGCCCGGCGATCGGCGCCACGATGCGGCTGTAGCCCAGGTTCAGCCGCGCCGTGCCTTCATTGGCGCGGTTGGTAGTGGCCGTGCCTTCCAGCTGGCGCACCAGTGCCGCCTGGGTGTCGACGTCCTGGCGCGCGATGGAATCCTGCTGCAACAGCGTCTGGTAGCGCTGCAGCGTCAGGCGCGCGTTCTCCAGTTGCGCTTCGTCGCGCTGGCGCTGGCCGGTGGCCTGCATCAGCGCCATCTCGAACTGGCGCGGGTCGATGGTGGCCAGCAGCTGGCCCTTGCGCACCAGCTGCCCTTCCTTGAACAGCACTTGCTGCAGCACGCCCGACACCTGCGGCCGCACCGTGACCGTGGCCGCCGGCGTGACGGTGCCCAGCGCTTCCACCGTGATGGGCACGTCGGCCTTGCGCGCCGTGGCCACGCCGACCGTGGTGGCCTGCCCACCGCGCCCACCGGGCCGGGCGCCTGGTGCGGGATCCGCAGGTGCGCGGTGGGTCAGCCACCAGGCCAGTGCGACAAGACCCGCCAGCAACAGCACGGACAGCACGGTGGCCCAGGTGCGCGAACGCGGTTTGCGTACCGGTGACGCGGTGGGGCCGGCAGGCGTCGGTGTGTCGGGCAGGGGGTCGAGTGGGGGCATCGGGCTGTCCAGGGCGGCTGTTTTTCGGATTCGCGCACGGCGCGTCCGCGGGGCAAGCATCTCGCCCGCCGTCGTGCCGTTGGCTGATTAGACCCGCGGCATGTTGCTGCTCTGTAGCGCGACCGCCCGACACCGCAGCCGCCGCCTCCAGGCAGCGGCCCCTCAGAGGGCTGCCCTAGGCCTTGGCCGGCACCGCCGCCAGCTGCGCCAGCGTCGCGTTGCGGTAGGGCGCGCAGAGCTGCTCCACATAGGCCTGGTGCTGCGGCAGCCCGGCCACCGTGCGCGCGACCTTGAGGTGGATGTCGCCGAGGAAGGTGCTCAGCTCCTGCCGGCCCATCAGGTCGGCCACCGGGTGATGGCGCTCGGGCGTGATGCCCTGACCCAGCATGACCTGGACCCAGGAGTTCTCGGCAAACAGCTCGTCGCTGGTGCGGAAGACGCGGCCCGTCTCGCGGAAGAGGGCTATGCGGTGGCGCAGCGTGGCGGGCAGGTCCATCTCGCGCACATGCTTCCAGAGCTTGGAGTCGGTGCGCTCGTTGACGGTGTAGTGCAGGACGATGAAGTCGCGGATGTGCTCCAGCTCGCGCTTGGACTGCAGGTTGAACTCATCCACGTCGGCCTGCTGGATGCCGCCTTGCGGAAACATCTGCATCAGGCGGATGGCGGCGCGCTGGATGAGGTGGATGCTGGTGGACTCCAGCGGCTCGACGAAGCCGCTGGCCAGGCCCACGGCGATGCAGTTGCGGTGCCAGACCTTGTCGCGCTGTCCGGGCAGGAACTTGATGACGCGCGGCTGGATCAGCAGCTCGCCCTCGACGTTCTTCTTGATCACCTCGGGCGCGTCGGCGTCGCTCAGCTCCTTGCTGCTGTAGACCAGGCCGTTGCCGACGCGGTTCTGCAGCGGAATGCGCCATTGCCAGCCGAAGGGGTGGCAGATGGAGCGGGTGTAGGGCCAGGCTTCGCGCACGGAGGCGGTCTGCACGGCCACGGCGCGGTCGCAGGGCAGCCAGTAGGACCAGTCCTCGTAGCCCACGCCCAGGGCCTCGCCGATCAGCATGGAGCGAAAGCCGGTGCAGTCGATGAAGAGGTCGCCGTCGATGCGGCTGCCGTCCTGCATCTGCAGCGCGGTGATGTCGCCGTTGCGGCCGTGCGGGCCGTCCATCAGCACCGCGGCAATCTTGCCCTCGATGCGCTGCACACCGTAGCCTTCGCTCATCGCGCGCAGGTATTTGGCATAGCGGCCGGCGTCCATGTGATACGCGTAGTTCAGGCCGCTGCGTGGCAGGTGGGCAAAGCGGTTGGCGAAGGCGGCGACCGTCTCCGGGTTGTAGTCGGTGTAGGTCTTGGCGAGGCCTTCGGCGCGGCCCTTGAGCCAGAAGTGCTGGAAGCCGGCGCTCCAGTGGTCGTTGCCCGTCGAGCCGAAGGAGTGGAAGTAGTCTTCGCCGATGTTCTTCCAACCCTCGAAATTGATGCCGAGCTTGAAGGTGGCGTTGGTGGCCGCCATGAACTCGGCCTCGTTGATGCCGAGCAGGTTGTGATACGTGTGCAGCGCCGGGATGGTGGCTTCGCCGACGCCGACGGTGCCGATCTCCTCGGACTCGACCAGCTTGATGTCCAGCTGCTTGCCGAGCAGCTTGCTCATGAGCGCGGCCATCATCCAGCCGGCGGTGCCGCCGCCGGCGATGACGACGCGGCGGAACAAAGAGTTGGGCGTGTTCATCTTTTTAGATTCGTCAGGAGTTGCGCGCGGGCCTGGCGCGAAAGGGTGTCGTCGATGGGGCCGAGCAGGCCGCGGGCGGCCTCCGGAATGTGGGCCCAGGTGCTGTCATCGGCGCCGAAGACGAAATGCTGGAAGTGGTGCTGCCAGACGCGCCGTTCCTTCTCGGGCAGGTCGCGCAGCGTCATCAGGGCCAGGTGCAGCGTGCTCAGTGGCGAGTCGACGTAGTCGGGCGTCTGGCGCCACCAGGCGTTGATGAGCAGGTTGACCGGTGCCAGCCCCTCGATGTGGTGGAACCACATGCTGGGGATGAAGATGGCGTCGCCGGGCTCCAGCTCGGCCACCTCGCCAGCGTCCAGCGCACGAGCGAAGCGCGGGAAGCGCTCGAAGTCGGGCTTCTCGAAGTCGACCAGGCTGACGGGCTGGCCGGCCGGGGTCGGGTCCAGCGGGCCCATGTAGAGGTTGCCGATCTGCTCGGGCGGGAAGACCGTGAAGCGGCGCCGGCCGGCGGCGACGATGGCGAGGTTGTCGGGCAGGTCGTAGTGGGCGGCGATGCGCGTGCGGTTGCCCAGCCACAGGCTGACGAGGGCGTCGCGTGCGCCCAGGCCCAGGGCATTGACGTCGAGAAAGCCCGGCAGCACGGCCTCCACCGTTGTCGAGCCGACGTACAGGGCCGGCGGCTCGGGCGTTGCGCTGAGGCCGAGCAGCCCGGTCAGCACCTGATCCAGCGTGGCGGCATGGCGGCTGAAGTTGAAGCCGCTCAGCGTTTCGTCAGCGTAAAAGACACGGCCGCGCGCCTCGGGCGCCAGCTGGAAGAGGCCGATGCGCACGCCGTTGTAGAAGCCCATCAGATAGCGGGCCAGCGCCTCGTCGGACCGCCGGGCCGCCTGCACCACCGGCCAGTGCGCGAAGCCGCCGCGCACGACGTAGGGCCGGTCGCCGGTCAGGAGTTCGGCGGGCAGGTTGTCGGGGTCGAATGCCCCGGTCCAGGCCGGTACTTCTCTCATGATCAGAGGCGGCTTTGTCGCTCGACGAGGCTTTGCAGCTGCTGCAGTGAGGCGATCTGCATGTAGATGGGCAGCAGATGGCCTTCGCGTGCCAGGGCCTCCAGCGCGGCGCCGGGCAGGGCGGCCAGGCGCTCTTCGTGGATGGTGAACAGGCCCGACAGCCGGCCCTGCTCGCCGCCCGGCGTCTCGATGTCGATGACGAAGGGCTCCAGCAACTGGTGGCGGGTCAGCGCCTCGATGAAGAACGGCAGATGTTGGGCCTGGGCGTGGAGATGCTCCATCAGCTGCACGACATGGTCGAGGTGGTCGCTGAAGCCGCCATGCGGCATGAAGATGGCGGTGCCGACCTCGCCCTCCTCGGGCCGCACGATGCGCGGGCTGTCCATGTCGATGTGCAGCTGCAGCGTGTCGTCGGGGGCGCGGCCGATCATGAAGGGATCGCGCTGCAGCGCCATCGGCACGACGGGCGCATCCCAGCCCTTGTGGGTCATGAAGAGGTTCTGGCCTTCTTCCAGGCCGAACAAGGCGACGGGCTGGAAACCCGCGTCGCCTTCGACCAGCTGGAAGACGATGGGGAAATGGGCCTGCAGCTGGCGGAACTCGGCCGGCAGGGCCAGGGCCGACTGGCGGGCGTCGCCCAGCGCGGCGGAGCGCTCGGTGCGGACGCGCAGATGGCGGTGGGTGACGTTGTCGAGCAGGACGGGGCGGGTCATGACGCTTGGCTGTGGATGTGATTGATCAGGCTTCGGTGTCCGGGCAACGCGGGTACGAAGCGGCGGGCCTGGCGGGCGGCCTCGTCGAAGGCGGCCTGGGCTGCCTGCAGTTTGGTGGTGGACAGGGGCTGGGTGTCAGGGCGGAAACCCATGCCGTAGAGCACGTACTGGTAGCTGGCCGAAGGGAAGACCTCGTCGATGCGGCCGAAGTCATGGCGGGCCGGCGGGCGCAGCTTCCACATGGGCAGCAGCTCGCGCAGGCGCTCGGGCCAGGTGGCGGGGTCGCGGTGCGCGCGCCAATAGTCGCTGTCGTCGCGGCTGCTGAGCGCGTAGTGCAGCTTCAGGAAGTCGATGACGCGCGCCCAGCGGTAGCTGAAGTCGTCGTTGAAGCGGCGGGCGACGGCGTCCATGGAGGCGCGCGTCATCGGCAGTTCGTCGCACAGGCGCTGGGCCGAGAGTTCGACCAGGGCCAGCGCCGAGGCCTCCAGCGGCTCGATGAAGCCGGAGGACAGGCCGATGGCGACGCAGTTGCGCACCCAGAACTGCTGGCGGTAGCCGGGGTCGAAGCGGATGGAGCGCGGCGTGGGCCGCTCGGCTGGCGCGCCGGTGGCGTCGAGATAGGCCTGCAGGGCAGCGTGGGCCTCGTCCTCGCTGGCGTGGGCGCGCGAGTAGACGCAGCCGACGCCGCGCCGCGAGGGCAGGGCGATGTCCCAGATCCAGCCCTTGGCCCAGGCGGTGGCGACGGTGACCGAGGCCAGTGGCGCGTCGGCCTGTGCATAGGGCACCTGCAGCGGCAGGGCCGCATCGTTGAAGAGCACGTCGCGCTCGCTCTTCAGCGGCACGCCGAAGTGCTGGCCGATGAGGCGTGAGGTGAGGCCGGAGCAGTCGATGAAGAGGTCGGCCTTGAGCTCACCATGCTCGCGGGTCTGCAAGGCGGCGATGTCGCCGTTCTCATGGCTGAGTACGGCGTCGACGTGGTCTATGACATGGCGCACGCCGAGCGTGGCAACGGCATGCTCGCGCAGCATCTGGCCGAACAGGCCGGCGTCGAAGTGATAGGCGTAGTTGGCGACGGCGCCGAACTCGGGCGTCTGCACCTGCTTGGGCGCGCGGCCGGCTTCGCAGACCTGCACCGAGGGGCTGACGACGTCGGCAAACGGTCTGGCGCCCTGGGTGGCCAGCCAGGGCTGGACCAGGTCCACGTCGCCATAGCCGACGGGCAGCATGAAGGGGTGGTAGTAGCGGTCGCCTTGCGCGCCCGGCTTGCCTCGCGCCCAGCCGTCGAAGCGCGAGCCCTGCTTGAACGAGACCTGGCAGCGGCGGATGAACTCGGCCTCCGACAGGCCGATGCGGCGCAGCGTGTCGCGCATGGAGGGCCAGGTGCCCTCGCCGACGCCGATGGTCGGCACGTCGCTGGATTCGATCAGCGTGATCTTCAGCTCACCATGCTCGGCAGCCAGCAGCCCGGCCACCAGCCAGCCCGCCGAGCCGCCGCCCAGCACCACCACCTCACGCAGTCTGTCGTTCACGCACTGGCTCCCACAAACAAAAAGGGCCGCTCGCGCGGCCTCGCCCATCGGCGAACAAGGGCGGCACCCCTGAACGGAGCGCCGCCGAACCAGACGAGAGCTTAGAACTTGTAGCGTGCGCCGATCATCACGCGACGGCCCAGCTGGGTGACGGCACCCACCTGGTTCTCGTTGCGCATGTGCGTGCGGGTGTACGCATCCGTCAGGTTGATGGCCTCGAACTGCAGGCGCAGATGCTGGTTGACGTTGTAGCCCACGCTCCAGTCCAGTTGGCCGAAGGGTTCAACGTACAGCGGCTGGGCGCCTTCCACGCCATCGAAGTTGGCCGCCAGGAACTTGCCGCGCCAGTTGTAGGCCAGGCGGGTCGTCCAGTCCTCGTTCTCGAAGAAGCCCACCAGGTTGCCCGAGTCGCCCATGCCGACCAGCACGTCGGTCTGCCCACCACGCTTGTTGTTGTCGTAGGCCAGGTTGGACTTCACCTTCGTGAAGTTGGCCGACACGCCGAAGCCGCTGTTGCCGAAGATGTGCTGGGCGTTCAGCTCGATGCCGTTGATCTTGCTGGTGCGGGTGTTGTTGACGAATGAACCCACATTGAACATGAGCAGCGGGTCTGTCGGCTGGGCCGTGATGGTGCCCAGCGACGTGCCGGGCGCGCCCGGGCTGACGCCGGGGGCGGTCGGGAAGTTCGCGAAGATGTACTTGCGGATGCACTCGGAATCGGAGCCGCATGCCCCGGTCGTCTGAGCCTGGTTGTACATCGCGCTGCCCACTGGCGTGTGCAGGTCGAACAGGTTCTTGCGCTCGACGACGGCCTGGTTGTAGTCCTTGAGGGACTTGCGGAAGTAGCTCGCCGCGACGTAGCTGCTCTTGGCGTAGTAGTGCTCGGCGGAGAAGTCGATGTTGCTCGACTTCAGCGGTTTCAGGTCCGGGTTGCCCACCGAGGCCCCGCCACCGTCGACGCGGGCCAGGGGGTCGATCCGCTGTCCGCCCTGGATGGCATTCCAGCCTGGGCGGCCAATGGTCTGGCCGTAGCTGACGCGCAGCTTGGTGTCATTGGTCACATCCGCGCTCAAGTCGATGGACGGCAGGAAGTAGTCGTACTTGCCCTGTCGCGACGCCGAGCGCGTGCCACTGAAGGAGATGGGGATTTCGTTGTTGGCAACCCAGGCCACGGATACCGGGATCTTCTCCGTGGACGGCGAGCCGACCTTCGTGCGCTCGTAGCGGGCGCCAATGGCCGCTTCCATGGGCACGCCCCACTCCCAGGCCAGGTTGTACTGGCCGAAGGCGGCTTGCGACTTTTCCGTGGTGCGGAAATCGTCGTTCCAGTCGAACGAGGCCTTCAGCAGCGTGTCGGAACCCAGGGCCTTGATGGCCGAGGCGCGCAGGTCTTCGAAGTTGAAATAGAAGAATTTGTCGAACAGGCGCGGGTCGTTCGAGCCCGGGATGCGGGTGAAGTACTTGCTGATCGAGTCGGTCTTCCAGATGTCGTCCGGCATCGCGGCGGGGCCGCCCGCGGCACCTCCGCCCCAGGTGTCGCGCTGGACGTTTGCAAAGGCCGAGCGGTTCTTCACCTCGGTCAGGGTCAGACCGAAGTCCAGGCTGCTGTCTTCGTTGATCTTCCAATTGCCCTTGGTCTGCACCTGGCTGACCTGGTTCCTCTGGTAGCTGTTGCCGAACACCGAGCCCTGCAGTTCCTGCTTGGTCGGGTCGAGCCCGCCCAACATCGACAACACCGGGAACTTTTTGCTGAAGTCGACGAAGGTGTCGCCGCGGACCAGCGACGCAGTGCCCAGCGTCACGGAGGTGCCGAGCGGATCGTTGGCACCCGAGGTGGCGGTGGAGCGGTGGGCGTCGAGCTCAAAGCTCAGGGCGTCGGTGGCCTTCCACTTCAGGTTCAGGCCGAGTTGCTGATTCTTGTTCTTGGTGTTGATGCGCGAGGCACCCATGGCCAAGTCGGAGTTGGTCATGTGCTCGCCGTAGATGATGGGCGAGGAGGGCGAGCCGGTCTGGTATTCACCGAAATGGCCGCCGTAGTTGAACCAGGCGGAAATGTCGTTGCGGCGCTGGCGGAACTTCTGCTCCGACATGACGAAGTCCAGCGTGCCGACCAGGTCCTTCATCGGCTTGAACTGCAGGACCAGTTGGCCATTCAGGCGCTCGCGGTGCACGCCGGTGAACGAGTAGTTCAGGTTCTGCGGCACGCTGTAGATGGAGTTCACGGCCGGACGGTTCTTGATCTCGGTCGCTGCGCTGGCGGGCGGCAAGCCGCCCCAGACGGCGTTACCCCCGCCCCAGTCGGCGTTGTCCTGAATGCCGTTGAAGGTCTTCCAGCCGCTGCTGACGTTGGCCTGCGAATAGCCGGAATCACGCACCTGGTAGCTGCCGATCAGCGTGATGCCGAACATGCCGTCGTTGGACTGCGTGCTGTAGATGCCGCTCAGTTCAGGCGTGGCCTTCTTGCCCTGCTCTTCGCCAGGCAGGCGGCGAGCGGACTGGTCGGCCACCAGCTTCACGCCGACCTGGGCGATGGTTTCCTTGGTATCGAAGGGGCGGGGCGTGCGGACGTTGATCGTCGCGCCCATGCCGCCCGTCGGGCTGCTGGCGCGGCTGGTCTTGTAGACCTCCAGCGCCGACACACCGTCGGAGGCTAGGTTGGAGAAGTCGAAGGAGCGCGAGGCCGGCGCGCTGCCGTCAACGCTGGCGCCGGGCATCTGGCGGCCGTTGAGCAGCACCAGGTTGAAGTCGGGGCCCATGCCGCGCACGGTGATGCGTGTGCCTTCACCGTTGGCGCGGTCGATGGACACGCCGCTGATGCGGCTCAGCGACTCAGCGAGATTGGTGTCGGGGAACTTGCCGATGTCTTCCGCAACGATGCCGTCGACGAGGCCCGACGACGAACGCTTCAGATTGACCGAGGTCTCCAGCGACTTGCGGATGCCGGTCACGACGACCGTCTCCAGTTGCGTGGTGCTGGCCAGCGCCTGTGGCACCGAACTGGACGGCGTGGGGCCGGCGTTGGGGTTGCCGCCTTGCGCCAGCGCGGCGGTACCGGCGAACAGCAGGCCGCTGGCGGCGGCCAGGGCGGTGAGGCGAGGGGCGGTGTGGCGAGGGGCGGGGCGGGGTGTTCTCATACTTGTCTCCAGAGTTGTGGTCTTGTCGAGTGGGCTCGATGACAAACTGAAAGCGCTTTCAAGCGTACGTCAATGGCAGCGCTTTCAACCTAGGCAACACCCTCGGTCTGCGGCTTGGCGGCAACGCCGGGCCAGAAGGACCAAGGGAGTGTTGTTCCGGTGCCTCACCGTCGTGAAAGCCCCACCCCCATTGGGATTGGCGGCGTTCGGCGCGGCGGCTACGGGTAGTTCCGGGTTGAAAAGCGGCAGCCTGCTGAAACGACTGAAAGCGCTTTCATGCAATCATGCGACAGCGCATGGGGATCAGCCACATGGTTTTCCCGGGCGGAACAACAGTCGACGCAAGCAACCTGGAACTGGTCTTCGGGCCGAGCGCCGGGCCGCTCCCAAGCCGGCCCGCCTGGCGATGTGCGAGCGGGGCCGCCCCCGCGAGCATCGCCGTCCCCCCGGGGGACCGACCAGGCTTGGCCGCGTTCAGCGCGGCAAGGCTGGGCGAGGGGTCAACAGCTTCCAGCCGTGCGCCGGGCCGCTCCCAAGCCGGCCCGCCTGGCGATGTGCGAGCGGGGCACCCCCGCGAGCATCGCCGTCCCCCCGGGGGACCGACCAGGCTTGCCCCCGTTCAGCGCGGCAAGGCTGGGCGAGGGGTCAACGTCCCACTCGCCGCGTGCTCTCACGCACGACCAGCTCCGGCCCGGGCAGCGTCGCCTTGGGCTTGACGCCACGCAGCATGGCGAGCATGGCCTTGGCGGCCTCGATGCCGATCTCGTAGACGGACTGGCGCACCGTCGTCAGCGGCGGCATGGAATAGCGCGCCATGATGAGGTCGTCGAAGCCGACGAGGGAGACATCGTCGGGCACGCGCAGGTTGCGCCGGTGCAGGCCCAGGCAGGCGCCGATGGCCATCTGGTCGTTGGAGGCGAACAGCGCCGTGAAGCGCACGTCGCGCTCCAGCAGCCGGCTGACCGACAGCATGCCACCGGCCTCGGTGTAGTCGCTCTGCACGATGAGGTTGGGATCTTGCGCGATGCCGGCGGCTGCCAGCGCGTCGAAGTAGCCGTTCTGGCGCTCGACGGCGTCGTCGTGCATCAGGTCGCCGGCGATGAAGGCGATGCGGCGGTGGCCTTGCTCGAGCAGATGCTGCGTGGCCAGCCGGGCGCCCTCACGGTTGTCGAAGCTGAAGCTGAACAGTTGCGGCCCGCTCAGCTGGCGGCCGACGACGATGACGGGCAGGCTGTCGGACACCCGCGTCAGCTCGGCGTCGGCGATGCGGCCGGCCAGCACGATGACGCCGTCCACGCGACGCGACAGCAGGGTCTCGATGGCCTTGCGCTCGTCGTCCTCGTGCCAGTTGCCGGAGACGAAGAGCGGCACATAGCCGGCCTGCTCCAGCTCGCGCTCTATGCCGAGCAGCGCCTCGCCGTAGAAGGGGCTGGAGATGATCTGCGTGACGACGCCGACCGACAGCGTGCGCCCACCGGCCAGGCCGCGCGCCACCGGGTTCGGGCGAAAGCCCAGCTCCTGGATGGCGGCGTCCACCGCGTCCTTCTTGGCCTGGCTGACGGCGGCGGTGCCGTTCAGGATGCGCGACACCGTGCTGGGCGACACACCGGCCAGCTCCGCCACCTGGTCCAACGTGACCACGCCGTCCGGGCGGCTTGAAGGCGCTTTCTTGGCGGGAGGTTGCTTGTCGTTCATCGGTGGTCGAATAGGTGACCGAGTGTAGGCCGGGCGTTTGCCGCGCTTTCAGGCCGCGCGCCGGGCCGCTCTTGAGCCGACCCGCCTCGAGATGTGCTCACAGTTTGACGAACCTGATCCAGTTCAGGTTCCAGCCGCCCTGGGCCGCGAACACGCCGACGTTGTAGGTGCCGGCATTGATGTTTACCGTCTGCGAGATGGTGGTCCAGTTCTGCCAACCGCCGGTGGCGGGCACGCTCACCTGGCCAAGCGGGACGCTGCCGGCATTGAGATCCAGCGACAACGTGCCGCCGGCAGCGCTCGCGACGCGGTACTCGACGCGGTAGCTGCCGCTGGTGGGGAAGCTGATGCTGTTGTAGGCCATCCAGTCGCTGGTATCGATCCAGCCGACGTTCTGACCGCCCTCGGAGCAGGCCTCGAGCTGCACGCCCGCCTGGGCGCTGAACGCCTCGGCCTCGATCTGGCGCGACCAGGCCGGCGTGGTGACCTTGGCGACGATGACGGAGGTGGCCCGATCGTTGAAGGCCTGGTCCACGAGGCAGCCGCTGTCACCGACCCTGACCACGCTGGCACCGGTGAAGTTGTCACCGTCGAACAGCTGAACCTGGTAGCCCGCGTTCACGCGCAGCGACGACATGTCGTTGTCCCGCACGCCGCGGGCCTGCAGCTGGGCCAGTGTGTAGCTGCCTTCGGGCAGGGCCGCCGCATAGCCGGCGTAGTTGCAGTCCTGGTAGACCGTCGCCACGCCGCCGGCTGCGGGTGCGTACACGCGCACATAGTCCACATGCATCTTGGCGGGCAGGGCGGCGGTGTTGACGTTGAAGCCCGGCCAGTTGCCGCCGATGGCGAAGTTCAGCAGCAGGAAGAAATCGTTCTGGAATTCGCTGGTGCCGTTGACGCCGCCCGCGATGCTGGCCTCGTGATACTTGGTGCCGTCCACATACCAGCGGATGACGTTGGCGTCCCATTCCACGGCATAGACATGCCAGTCGGTCACGGTGGTGGCCACGTTGCCGCCGTACTGGGCGTACTGGCCGGTGTGGTCCTGCCAATGGATGGTGCCGTAGACCTTCTGCTCGTCGTTGATCTTCTCCATCACGTCGATCTCACCGGAGGCGGGCCAGCCGACCTGCGGCAGGTTGGCGCCCAGCATCCAGAACGCCGGCCAAGCGCCGAGGAATGAAGGCAGCTTCATGCGCGCCTCGATGCGACCGAACTTGAAGGACTTGAGCCCCTGCGTCTTCATGCGTGCCGAGGTGTAGGCCATGCCGCCGAAGTTCTCGCGCCTGGCGGTGATGACCAGCGCGTTGTTTTCGATGGTGGCGTTCTCGCGGCGGTAGT
Source organism: Roseateles sp. AC306 (assembly GCF_979253795.1). NCBI lineage: Bacteria > Pseudomonadati > Pseudomonadota > Betaproteobacteria > Burkholderiales > Sphaerotilaceae > Roseateles > Roseateles sp. AC306. The sequence goes on along the minus strand of NZ_CEEDEB010000005.1, from coordinate 3,781 downwards.
ACTGGAGCTCGTTGTTGCCCCAGCCGCCCGCGCCGGTCTCGAAGACCCAGCTCGGGCCGATGCTGCCGTTGAACTCGTCGCTCCAGACGAGTTGCCACTGCGCGTGAGCCAGGCCGGTGGCCGCCAGAAGCAGCGCGGCAAACAGGCGCCGGATGAGGGAAAGCGGAAATCTCATGGATGTCTCCGGTAGTTTTTGTCCAAACTGAAAGCGCTTTCAGATGATGGCCAAAAGAAGCCCCGCGCAACCTAGGCAACACCCTGAGAGGCGCGAAGCTAGGGGGCCGGGGCCCGCCGTCGGCGTGTTCATGTCAGGCCGCCAGCCGGAAGAGCCCGGTCGGCGGCCTGCCGAGGGGCTCACTTCCAGGGTGCGTTCTGCAGCGCCGGGTCGTTCACCAGCCCGAGGCTGTTGGCGGCCTTCACACCGATGGATCCGGGCGACGCGAGCGGCGCGCTGCCGCAGCTGCCGGTGGCCGTCTTCAGGGCCTGCCACAGCATGGCGCCGTCACGCGGGTTCCTGTTGGCCAGCGTGCTGCTGGTCACCGCGTTCAGGTAGCGCTCCACCGAGTAGGCCTGGTTGATGTTGACGCCGTAGCTGTTCTGCAGGATGACCGAACCGGTGCATTGCGCATCGGCGTTGTTGACCACCAGCTGTGCGCCGGACCAGCCCTCGGGCGCCGTCTCGAAGCCGATGGACACGATGGTGCTGGCCGGGAACAGCTGGCGGTACTGCTTCCAGGATGTCACGCCGTCGAAGTGCTCGTAGCGCGCGTCGTAGGTCATGATGTTGACGAGGTTGAACGCCGTCTTCAGCGCCGGATAGCTGTTGACGAGCTGGCGCTCCAGCCCGGCCTTGCCACCCCAGTAGCTGACACCCACGCCCGCGCATTGCGGGTCGTTCTGCGTCGCGCCCGTGCAGTCAGCGCCGGTGGACCAGCCCGCCACGCTCAGGATGCGCCCGCCGCCGGCCAGGTCGACCGCCTTGCGCATCGCTTTCACGGCGCCGGCATAGGCATCGAGACCTTCGATCTCGAAGTCCACATCCAGGCCGTCGAAGCCCACGTCCTTCATGATGTTGGCCAGCGCCGTGATCGTCGACCCGCTGCCGGCATGGCCTTCGGCGGAGAGCGTGCCCCAGCTGTTGTAGGTCGCGCCGCCCACGGCCAGGATCACCTTGATGTTGCGGGCGTGCAGCACGTCGATGGCGGCCTTGATGTCCGACGGCCGGCCGTTGAAGTTGATGCCGGTGCCGGACCAGTTGTTGGCCGCCATGCCACCCCAGCTGAAGTTGGGCTGGGCGAACGCGGCCACCACATGCGTGTAGTTGGCGGGGATGCGCGCGAAGTTGCTGGCCTGGAAGACCTGGTTCATCGTCTTGCCGGTGGCATCGAACCAGTTGTCGCTCCAGGTCGGGTAGTAGACGGTGTACGCGCGGGCAGACTGCGTGGCCGACTTGGCAGCCGGGTCACTCAGCCCTGGGGCCGGTGCGGGGCCGGGCGCCGGGCCAGGGGCCGGGCCGGGTGCGGGGGCAGGGCCTGGCGCGGGACCCGGGGCTGGGGCTGGCCCCGCCGTGCAGGCGCCTTGCGACGTCCACGGCTGGCCGCTGCCGGCGGGGCCGCTGCTGGTCGCGGGGTCGTTGCCCTGGGTCCACCAGTTCGCCTTGTAGTTGGTGCCGCCCTTGCTGGCGATGGCGCCGCCGGTGTAGACGGCGGAGCTCGCCCACGCCGTCGCGCAGGCGGCTGCTTCGGCGGCCGTGGGCACTGCCAGCGTGGCAAACGCGGCCGCCGTGATGGCTGCAAGGCGCTGCAGCTGGTGAGCGGGGATATCGGTCGAAAGCGGGTTCATGAAACGTGTCCTGTTCAATGGCTTCAATCGCGGGAATGGGCTGTACCGCATTCCCGCACTTCACCTGGCCGAACTCCCCGGGCCTCAGCCGGCCCCCAGGCGTTGAGATTGTTCAACTGGTATTGAACCAGCTTGCGACAGCTACAACCTCTTGAATACCACTTTGCGAACCACCCCGACGACCGTCACGAGTGAAAACCCTTGTCTCTGGTGAGCAAACGTTGCGAAAAAGCTGGCCGGTGCCGCTTCTCATGGGAAAAGCACTTCGTCGGCGTATGGCCTAGGGTTTATGCGGTTCGGCCAAAAGAAGGCACGATGCACAATCTTGAAAGCGCTTTCAGACACCATGCCCGGCCTTTCTACTCCTCTCCCCACACGCCGCCGGCTGCTGACGGATTCGCTCGCCGGCGCACTGGTATCTGCCATCGGGCCTGCAGTGGCCGCTGCAAGGGGGCCGGAAAGCACGCTCACGGTGGCCGCCTTCCCGCTGGTCGACGTGATCGCCAAGGACCTGCTCAAGGGCTGGAGCCAGCGACATCCCGACGTGCGTGCCCAGGTCATCAGCCGGCAATACGACGACCATCACACGGCCATGACGACAGCGCTATCAACCTCGGGCCACCTGCCCGACGTCATTGCGCTGGAGACGAGCTACCTGGGCCGCTTCTCGCTGGGCTCGGGGCTGGAGGACTTGTCCGCGCCAGCTTTCGGTGCCGAGCGCTTCAAGGACAGGTTCGTGCCCTTCGCCATCGAGACGGCGCGCAACCGGCAGGGCGCCCTCGTCGCCATGCCCAGCGACATCGGCCCGGGTGCGCTGTTCTACCGCGTGGACCTGCTGGCCCAGGCCGGCCTGAAGGAGGCGGACCTGACGCGCTCCTGGGAGAGCTATGTCGAGGCCGGCGCCCAGCTGAAGGCCAGGACCGGCGCCTACCTGATTGGCGATGTGCGCCTGCTCAAGGACATCATCGTGCGTGCCGGCACGCCGCCGGGCGAGGGCCAGTTCGTCGACAACCAGGGTCGGGCACAGATCACCTCGGCGCGCTTCGTGCGGGCCTTCGAGCTGGCGAAGAAGGTGCGCCAGCAAGGCCTGGATGCCCGTGTCGAGGTCTGGCAGAACGACTGGGCCGAGATGCTCAAGCGTGGCCGCCTTGCCACCGAGATGTCCGGTTGCTGGATGGCCGGCCAGATGGCCAACTGGGTGGCGCCCGGCACGGCGGGCAAGTGGCGCGTGGCGCAGCTGCCCGAGAACGCTTATTGCTCCTACGGCGGCACCTATTACGCCATCCCGCGCCGCTCGGCGCCCGAGCGCAAGCAACTGGCCTGGCAGCTCATCCAGGAACTGACGATGGACCGCCAGCGCCAGCTCGACGCCTTCCGGTCGCAGGACGCCTTCCCGGCCCTGCTGGCCTCGCAGGAAGACGCCTTCTTCGACCAGCCCGTGCCCTTCCTCGGCGGCCAGCACGCCAGGCAGCTGTGGCGTGATGCGGCGCGGCGCATTCCTGTCGTCAAGATGCACAAGCAGCACAAGTTCGCCGACGAGGTCATCAACGCCGAGCTGGACAACGTGTTGGAGTACGGCAAGGCGATTCCGCAGGCGCTTGCCGACGCGCAGGCGTTGGTGGTGCATCGGGCGAATCGGTGATGGCAGGCTGTTCGAGCGTCGGTTTGCTGGCCAGGCCCAGCCGGGATTTCGTCCCGGCGGCCGACTCACTTTTTGCGCCGCCAAAAAGTAAGCAAAAAGCTCTACCCTGCGAAACCGCCCCTGTCGGGGTTCCCTGCGTGCCATGCCGCTTGCATGCGGCATGGCGTTCGTCAGGCGTCGCACAGCACGCAGGTGCTGTGCTCGGTCCTGCCTCACTGCATCGAAGCCCGGGGCCGCACCCAACTCACTTCGCTACGCTGCGTTCAAACAAAGGGGTGCGAAGTCAGAGCTTGAACC